>NZ_BEWG01000046.1:65345-70926 GCF_002723835.1 Mycobacterium sp. shizuoka-1
CCCGTACACGCCGTCGAGCCGCCGCTTCGCCAACCCGCTGGCGCTGCGCATCGAGGACCTCGATGCCTACCGCAGCGCCGATCCCGACACCAGGGCCGAGGTCGACGCACTCGCCGTCTCGCCGGACACCGATCGCATCGATCATGACCTGGTCTGGGCGGCCAAACGGTCTGCGCTGGAGACACTCTGGCGCAGCAGTGGACGTCGGACACCGCTCGACGGGTCACCGGCGCTCAGCGGCCTGACCGAATGGGCGACCTACTGCGCGCTCGCCGAGCGGCACGGCGGACGGTGGAGCCGATGGCCGCAGTCGCTCCGGGTCGTCGACAGTGCCGCCGTGGCCGCCGCACGCGCAGAGTTGTTGCCCCGAGTCCATTTCCACGCGTGGGTGCAGCAGCAATGCATCGACCAGTTGGCTGCGGTGCGCGCGGCCGCCCGGGCTGCCGGGATGCGGCTCGGCGTCCTGCACGACCTGCCGGTCGGGGTGGACGCCGACGGCGCCGACGCGTGGGCACTGGCCGACGTGCTCGCGGCCGGGGTGAGCGTGGGCGCGCCGCCGGACAACTTCACTCCCCCGGGTCAAGACTGGGGCCTGCCGCCGTGGCGACCGGACCGGCTGGCCGCCACCGGCTACGCGGCGTTGCGGGACATGTTGCGCGCCATACTGTCCCACGCCGACGGGTTGCGGATCGACCACGTCGCCGGGTTGTGGCGGCTGTGGTGGATCCCGCCGGGTGACAGCCCGGACCGCGGCACCTATGTCCACTACGACCCCGACGTCATGCTGGCGGTGCTGGCGTTGGAGGCACACCGCGCCGGCGCGGTCGTGGTCGGCGAGGACCTCGGCACCGTCGAGCCGGAGGTCACCCAGGCGCTGGCGGCCAACGAGATGCTGGGCTCAGCCGTCTCCTGGTTCACCCGCGACGAGTCCGACCCCGACCAGCCGTTGTTGCCTGCCGCGCGATGGCCGGAACGTGCCGCCGCGAGCCTGTCGACCCACGATCTGCCCACCGCCGCAGGGTTTCTCCGCGGTGAGCATGTCCGGGTGCGCGCCGAGCTGGGACTGCTCGACGACATACCCGCCGAACGGGCGACCGCGGAGCGCGACCGCGCCGAGTGGCTGGCGCTCCTTCGCGCCGAGGGACTGCTGGACACCGCAGAACCCGACGAGGCGGCGATCATCGTCGCGATGCACCGCTTCCTGGCCGCCACCCCCAGCCGGCTGAAGTTGATCTCGCCCTACGACGTGATCGGTGAGATCCGCCAGCCGAACCTGCCGGGAACGATCGACGAATACCCCAACTGGCGGTTGCCGCTGGCGACCAGCCTGGACCAGTTGCGCACCGACCCGCGCGTCGCCGAGATCACCGCCGCCTTCGGGCGGTGAGAGCCGACCGCCGGTGCTATTCGGCCGCCAGGATGCAGAACTCGTTGCCCTCCGGGTCGGCGAGCACCACCCAGCTCTGCTCGCCCTGACCGATGTCGACCCGGCGGGCACCCAGTGCGAGGACCCGGTCGATCTCGGCCTGCTGATCGTCCGGGGTGAAGTCGAAGTGGATGCGGTTCTTGACCACCTTGGTGTCGGGGACCTCCAGGAACAGCCAGTCGGGTCCGGCGCCGACGGGAGCCCGCAGCGCGACGTCCCCGTCGTCGGTCGGCTCGGCCGGCCAGCCCAGCACCGTCGACCACCACGCGGACAACGCGTGGATGTCGTGCGCGTCGATGCAGACCTCGCTGAACCTCATCCCCATGTCATCAGCTCCTTCTTGACCACCTTGCCCATCGCGTTGCGTGGTAGCGCATCGACCAGCCGCACTTCGCGAGGACGCTTGTGAATCGAAAGTTGTTCGGCCACATAGGAGATCAGTTCCTCCGGGTTGGCGTCGCCGACCACGAACGCGACGATGCGCTGCCCGAGGTCCGCGTCGGGCAGACCGACCACGGCGACCTCGTCGACCCCCGGATGGCCCAACAGCACCGTCTCGACCTCACCGGCACCGACCCGGAAGCCGCCGGACTTGATCAGGTCCACCGATTCGCGCCCGACGATGCGGTGCATGCCGGCATCGTCGATCACCGCGGCGTCCCCGGTCCGATACCAGCCGTCGGGCTCGAATGCCTCGGCGGTGGCCTCCGGCCGGTTCAGGTAGCCGTCGAACAGCGTGGGCGCCATGACCTGGAGGCTGCCGATGGTCGCTCCGTCGTGCTCGGCGATGGAACCGTCCTCACCCACCAGCCGGGTCCGCACCCCGGACAGCGGCAGGCCGACCCATCCCGGTCGGCGTTCGCCGTCAGCCCTGGTACTCAGGGTGATCAGCGACTCGGTGCTGCCGTACCGCTCGACCGGCGGGTGGCCAGTCAGTTCGGCCAGGCCGGTGAACACCGGTACCGGCAGCGGCGCGCTACCCGACACCAGCAGCCGGGCCGAGGCCAGGGCGGTGGCGGCGGCAGTGTCGGCCACCACCCGCGACCACACCGTCGGGACCCCGAAGTACAGCGTGCCGCCCGCGGCGGCATAGCCGGCCGGCGTCGGTTTCCCGGTGTGCACGAAGCGGTTTCCCACCCGCAGCGAGCCCAGCAGCCCGAGGACGAGGCCGTGGACGTGGAACAGCGGCAGCCCGTGCACCAGGGTGTCCTCGGCGTTCCACTGCCAGGCGTCGGCCAGGGCGTCGATGTCGGCGGCGATGGCCCGCCTGCTGATCAGCACGCCCTTGGGCAGCCCGGTGGTGCCCGAGGTGTACATCACCATCGCGGTGGAGTCCGGCGCCGGCTCGGGGTAGCGATGCCAGGACCGGGCGTGCAGCCGGACCGGGACGTGCGGCAGGCCGCCGAGGTCGGCGGGCTGCTCGCCGAGCCAGGCCTGGGCACCTGAATCAGTCAGGATGTGCGCCCGCTCGGCGACCCCGACGTCGGCGGGGACCGGCACGAACGGCACGCCGGCGATCAGACAGCCGGTCACCGCGAGCACCGTGGCAGCACTCGGAGTGGCCAGCACCGCCACCCGGTGCGCGCCCCCGACCCGCTCGGCCACCGAGGTGGCGGCGCCGACGAGATCGCTACGCGAGAGCACGGCGCCGTCGATGCGCACGGCGTCGCCGATGTCCGCTCCGGCGGCGACGGCGGCCGGATTCAAGGAGGCCAACAGCACGCCGTCGACGCTACCGCGATACTGGGACGGTGAAGCCCATCGCCCAGATCTCGTCGAGCGAGGTGTATCGCAACAACTGGATGTCGGTGCGTGAGGACACCATCGCGCGACCAGACGGCTCGACCGGCATCTACGGCGTGGTCGATCGGCCGGACTATGCGGTGATCATCGCCGTGGACGGCGACCGGCTGGCGCTGGTGGAGCAGTTTCGCTATCCCCTCGATGCGCGGCGCTGGGAGTTCCCGATGGGCACCGTGCCGGGCGGGCACGCCATCGAGCCGGCTGAGCTTGCGGCCCGCGAACTACGCGAGGAGACCGGCCTGACGGCCGGGTCGCTGGTCGTCCTCGGCCGCCTGGACGTGGCTCCCGGCATCATGAGCCAGCGTGGCTGGGTGTTTCTGGCCACCGACCTTACGCAGGGCGAACCGGAGCGCGAGCCCGAAGAGCAGGACATGCATTTCGCGTGGTTCGAGCGCAGCCGATTCGAAGAGATGATCCGGACCGGGGTGGTCACCGACGCCCAGTCGATCGCGGCGTACGCGCAGTTGCTGCTCGCCGAGGGCCGGTAACGGTCCGGTCAGGGTTGGATCACGATCGGGTCTGACACCCCTTGGCGCAGACCCGGTTCGGTGATTACTGACGCCTAGGCTGATTGTTCGCAGAACGCTGACGTTAGAGGGGTTATGGGGTCCGGCCGCCGAAGTTTGGGTGCCACGCTGATGGCCACGGCGACGATCTGCGCCGCCGGCCTGGTGTCGCCGGCCTCGGCACACGGCGCGCCGCCCGCCTGGACCGGGCGCTACCAGATGATCACCTACGCCTCGCAGAAGGCCGGCACCAGCCCAGCGACCCGCCAGAGGGAGAACGACTTCGGCGCGACCTTCACGGTGTCGACGGCCTGCACGGGCGGCGCCTGTGTGGCCACCGTCGTCGACGGCCCCGCCCCGAGCAACCCCACGATCCCGCAGCCGACCCGCTACACCTGGAACGGATCCGAGTGGGCCACCACCTACGACTGGGTCTGGGACTGCTTCCTGGGTGACGGGTATCAGAAGCAGTGGAGCCCGGCGACGTCGTGGGCGTTCTACGAGCCGCAGCCCGACGGGTCCCTGCGCGGCACCTGGCACACCGACATCGCCCAAGGCCCGTGCCGCGGCAGCGTCGTCATGCCGGTGGCCGCGTTCCCGGCCTGAGCCGCCGGCGGATCACCGCCCGAGAGAATCAGCCGCGCACAATGGAGGTCGATGTCTGAGACGGCGACGACCACCGCGACCCGCAACCACTCGATGGATCTCTATCGGGTGGGCGCCCTGCTGTTCGTCGTGGTGGGGCACTGGGTCGCGGCGGCGCTGAGCTTCTCCGACGGCGCGTTCTGGCGGGAGAACCCGCTGGTCGACCTTCCGTGGACGCAGTGGCTGACCTGGATCTTCCAGGTGGTGCCGGTGTTCTTCGTGGTGGCCGGGTACGCCAGCGCGGTGTCGTGGACCCAGCGCGGCGCCGACGAGTCCCGGCAGGCCTGGCTGCGCCGCCGGCTGGTCCGCCCGCTCGGGCCGACCGCGGTCTACGTGGTGTTCGCATTGCTCGTCGTGGCAACACTGAGCGGTATCGGGGTCGCCGGATCCGAGCTCGACTTCGGCGCCTGGGCGGTCGCCATGCACCTGTGGTTCTTGGGCATCTACGTGCTGGTGGTGGCGCTGACGCCGATCGCGGTGGCCGCACACCGGCGCTGGGGGCTGTGGGCGCCGGCGGTGACCACGCTGGTGATCGCCGGCCTCGACGCCGCGACGATCGGGGCGCAGGTGCCCTACGCCGGGTGGCTGAACTATCTGCTGGTGTGGGCGGTGCTCTACCAGCTCGGCATCGCCTGGCAGGACGGCCGGCTGCGGCCGCCGGCGGCGATCGCGCTGGCCGCAGCGTCGGCGGTCGCACTGATCCTGCTGGTCACCCAGGGCCCGTATCCGGTCAGCATGATCGGCGTTCCCGGCGCCACACTGAACAACACCAGCCCGCCGAACCTCGCGATCCTCGCGCTGGGCGGGGTCCAGGCCGGCCTGGCGCTGGCCGCCGCGCCCGCGGTGAACCGGGCCCTGACATCGGTTCGCGCCCAACGATTTCTGGTCGTGGCCAATGACAACGTGATGGCCCTGTACCTGTGGCACATGGTGCCGGTGGTGATCGTCGCGCTCGCCGGCTACCCCACCGGACTGTTCCCGCAACCGGAACTCGGCACGGCGGCCTGGTGGTGGTTCCGGCTGGAGTGGGTGGCGATCCTGGCCGTGGTGGCGGCGGTGGAGCTGGTGCTGCTGTATTGGGGCCGACGGCTGTTCTCCGCACCGCTGCCGACCGAGGAATAGTCAAATCCTGTGGATCGGGGGTCGTCAGGCGACCTCGGACACCGGAGTGTCGGGCGAGGGTTCCGGGGTGATGTCGACC
>NZ_BEWG01000047.1:0-26812 GCF_002723835.1 Mycobacterium sp. shizuoka-1
TTGCCGCCGTCGCCGCCCGTCTGGCCGAGGCCGCCGGTCCCGCCGGTGCCGCCCTGGCCGCCGAGCTGGCCGCCGTTGCCACCGTTTCCGCCGTTTCCGCCGACACCGGCGAATTGCGTCGTGAAGGTGCCGCCGCCGGCGCCGCCGGTCCCGCCGTTGCCGCCACTGCCGGTGGAGCCGTTGTTGCCGAAGAGGCCGAAGAAACCCCCGCGCCCGCCAGCGCCGCCGTCCCCGCCGTTGCCACCCTGGCCGCCGCTGCCGCCGAAGGTCGGGCTGTCGGAGGCGCCGTTTCCGCCGCTCCCGCCCACGCCGCCGGCGCCGCCGTCGCCGCCGCGGCCGAAGAAGAACCCGCCGGCGCCACCGGCGCCACCGTTGCCGCCGTGTTCGCCGTCGTCACCGGGAACCGTGGCCGAGGCGCCGGTGATCCCGGCGCCGCCGTTCCCGCCGCGGCCGAAGAAGAAGCCACCAGCGCCGCCGCTCCCGCCGTCCAGGCCGTTACCGCCGTTGCCGAGCAGCAGTCCGGCGTTGCCGCCGTCGCAGGCGCTACCGACGCAACCGGGCTGGGCGTCGGCGCCGTTGCCGATGAAGATGCCGATGATCGGTACGTCGCGGATCGAGATGTCGCTGACGGCGGCGGCCAGCACCGTCGGGGAGGCCGCTGCCGAACTCGCGACCACCTCGGCGCTCGCCGTGCACCCCGTGTTCGTCATCAGGCACTGAAGACCGCTGGGCGAGCTCGTGTCGGCGGGTGCTGCCGACGCGGTGCCGGCGGTGGCCAACAACAGCCCCGCGCCCGCGAAGGTCGCTCCGACGGCGAGCGACAGCGTCGTCATGGAAACCGGGGAGGTGGGTCGGCACGCACGGTGTGGGGACATGGCAACCCTTCGGCCTGGGGGTTCGGGGTGAGCTGATCAGCCTGATCATGACACGATGGCCACGGCCGCACGCCGCTATGTGCGTTCAGCAGCAAATTTTGGCACCGCTGTATCAGGGGACGTCGCGAGTTGTTGTCGGTGCCGCCAGTGATACTCGATCTCTCTGAAAGGTCGATCAACAGCCGGGGGTGGCGTCAGGTGTCAGACGAGTTCGATGGGGAGATCGCCGATCTCGCGCACACTCCCGAGCAACTCGAACGATTGTTCCGCGACCGCCCGAAGTATTGGGAGCTGGCGGGATTCGCCTCGGAATTGGTCTGGCGCAAGCAGAAACTGCAGACCGCCGTCGAGGCGCATCGGCACGGTCTGGGGTCCGCGTCGCGCAGGAGCGTCGAGACCTCTGACGATCTCCTCGTCCTCTACCACGGCGTCTTGTCCAGGCTGCTCGAACTGCAGGAGGAGCTGGAACGCGCGATGGTGGCACCGTCGTTCCGACGCCTGTTCGGCGATCAGGACCTCTACGATGCCGAACCCACCCCGCAGGATGTCACCGCCGCCGCCACGGTCGTCATCGATTTCTATCGCAACAACCTGATCCTGGCCCGCGACACCCGGGGCGTCGAAGCGCCCGACGGCTATCGCGCTGTGATCGACGACATGGCGCGCCTGGTCGATGCCTCGCTCGACGGGGTCGATCGATTCGTCTCGCAGCTCGTCGGCTTCGTCGCCGTCATTCCGAGCCTGGGCTGGCGAGAGTCGGACGCCACCGAATTCCACACCTTGGCGCTGACCGTCGACTGCGACGACGCCCTCATGGACAGCATCGCCCGGCAGCTGAAAACCCTTCGCCGGCCGTCATGGCGCAGCTGGCTCTCCCGGCCGCGCGGTTAGGGCGCACCTAGTCCAGGTAGTCGCGCAGCACCTGGGAACGGCTGGGGTGGCGCAACTTGCTCATGGTCTTGGACTCGATCTGGCGGATCCGCTCGCGGGTGACCCCGTAGACCTGGCCGATCTCGTCGAGGGTGCGCGGCTGACCGTCGGTCAGGCCGAACCGCAGCCGCACCACGCCGGCCTCGCGCTCCGAGAGCGTCTCCAGCACCGACTGCAGCTGATCCTGCAGCAGCGTGAAGCTCACCGCGTCGACGGCCACGACCGCCTCGGAGTCCTCGATGAAGTCGCCGAGCTGGCTGTCGCCCTCGTCGCCGATGGTCTGGTCCAGCGAGATCGGCTCACGGGCGTACTGCTGGATCTCCAGCACCTTCTCCGGCGTGATGTCCATCTCCTTGGCCAGCTCTTCGGGAGTGGGCTCGCGGCCCAGGTCCTGAAGCAGCTCGCGCTGGATGCGGCCGAGCTTGTTGATGACCTCGACCATGTGCACCGGGATGCGAATGGTCCGGGCCTGGTCGGCCATCGCGCGGGTGATGGCCTGACGGATCCACCAGGTGGCGTAGGTGGAGAACTTGTAGCCCTTGGTGTAGTCGAACTTCTCCACCGCGCGGATCAGGCCGAGGTTGCCCTCCTGGATCAGGTCCAAAAACGCCATGCCGCGGCCGGTGTAGCGCTTGGCCAGTGACACCACCAGGCGCAGGTTGGCTTCGAGGAGATGGTTTTTCGCGCGGTCGCCGTCGCGGCAGATCCATTGCATGTCGCGGCGCTGCTGCACCGGCAGCTTCTCGCCCTTGTCGGTCTTCTCGGCCATCAACTGGGTGGCGTAGAGGCCGGCCTCGATCCGCTTGGCGAGTTCGACCTCCTCCTCGGCGTTGAGCAGCGCGACCTTGCCGATCTGCTTGAGGTAAGCCCGGACCGAGTCGGCCGATGCGGTGAGCTCGGCGTCCTTGCGGGCCTGCCGCAATGCCTCGGACTCCTCTTCGTCCCAGACGAAGTCGCCGGAGGCCTTGTCCTTCTCCGACGGTTCGGCGATGTCCTCTTCGTCGGCGGCCTCGCCGTCGGCCGCGGCCTTGCCGGTGGGGGCGGCCTCGTCGCCTTCCTCGCTGTCGTCGTCGGCCGCTTCGGCGGTGTCGTCCTCAGCCTCGTCGGCCACGTCCTCGAGGTCGTCGAGTTCCAGGTCGTCGTCGGCGACGTCGAGATCGGGGTCGACGTCGAGATCGGTGTCGAGGTCCTCGTCGGCGCCGATCTCGGCATCGCCGTCGGCGGGTGCGGCGTCCTTCTTGGCACGTCCGCGGGCGGCGGGCGCCTTCTTCGCGGCGGCCTTGGTTGCGCGCGCCTTCGTCGGGACGGCGGTGGCGTCGGTGATCTCCGAGTCGCCGGCTTCCCCTGCGGCGGCGCGCGGCGCGGCCTTGGCGGCACGCTTGGCCGGCGCGGAACCGTTGGCGGCCTTGGCCGCCGGCTTCTTCGCGGGAGTCTTGGTGGCGGTGCGCTTCACCGGCTCATCGGTTGCCGGGCTTGCCTTCGTCGCTGCCACGTACACCCTTTCGGTCGTGCTGGCTCTCGGCGGGCGCGGGGGCTCCACCGAAAGCGTCGGCTATGAGGACTATTGGCGTGGATCTCGTGTTCGGATTCTCGCCGCTATCCGGTAGGCGGCCGCCGTCGACCATTGTAACGACTACAGCGGCCCCCACCGCGCCGAGCGGCGAAAAATCAGCGGGTCACGTCGGCTTGAGCCGCCATCGCCGCGCCCACGATGCCGGCCTCGTTCTGCAGCTCCGCAGCCACCACCGGGGTCCGGTTCTCCAGCAGCGGGATCCATTTGTCGGCCTTGCGGCTGATGCCGCCACCGGCGATGAACAAGTCGGGCCAGATCGCGTTCTCGATGCTGATCAGCACTTTCGTGACTTCCTCGGCCCAGCGTGGGTAGCTCCAGTCCTTGCGTTCCTTCACCGATGAGGCGGCGCGGTGCTCGGCTTCTTTGCCGTCCACCTCGAGGTGCCCGAACTCGGTGTTCGGCAGCAGCTGGCCGTTGTGGATCACCGCGGACCCGATTCCGGTTCCGAAGGTCAGCAGCACGACGACACCGTTCTTGTTGCGGCCGGCGCCATAGCGCTGCTCGGCCAGGCCGGCGGCGTCGGCGTCGTTGAGCACGGTGACCGGTTGACCGCCCAGGACACCGCTGATGACCTCGGCGGCGTTGGTGCCGATCCAGCCCTTGTCGACGTTGGCCGCGGTCTGCACGACGCCGTTGACGACGACGCCGGGGTAGGTGACCCCCAGCGGGCCGGTCCAGTCGAAGTGGCGGACCACCTCGGCGACGGTCGCGGCCACTGCGTCCGGCGTCGACGGTTGTGGGGTGAGCAGCTTGAAGCGGTCGCCGATGAGTTTGCCGGTGTCGAGATCGACGATGCCGCCCTTGACTCCGCTGCCGCCGACATCGACCCCGAAGCCGCGGTTCTGTCCGGAGGTGGGGGATTCGGTGTCGGGCATGGGCTGCTCCTCGGCGAGGCGGGCGGTCTGCGCGCTCCACACACTAGTGGTTGGCCGCCCCTCTGTGCTGCGATAAGCCGGTGACCGACAACCGGGGTGAGCAATTGCGGGCGGTGGCCGAGCAGTTGGCCGCCGAAGCCGCCGCCTTCGTCCGCAGCCGCCGCGCGGAGATCTTCGGCGACGGCGACGACCCGATCGGATCGGATTCGGTCCAGACCAAGAGCACGCCGACCGATCCGGTGACCGTGGTGGATACCGAAACCGAACTGCTGCTACGGGATCGGCTGGCCACGCTACGGCCCGGTGACGCGATCCTGGGCGAGGAGGGCGGTGGAACGGCGGCCGGCGATGCCGGCACGGTCTGCTGGGCGATCGACCCGATCGACGGCACGGTCAACTTCGTCTACGGCATTCCGGCGTACGCGATCTCGATCGCCGCGCAGATCGACGGCGTCTCGGTGGCCGGCGCGGTGGCCGACGTGGTCAGTGGCGACGTGTACTCCGCGGCCAGCGGTCAGGGCGCCCAGGTCTACAGCGACGGACAGCGTCGCAGCCTCGGCTGCAGCGCGGTGACCGACCTGTCGATGGCCTTGGTCGGCACCGGATTCGGCTATGCGCCGCGGCGGCGCGCCGAACAGGCGGCGTTGCTGGCCCAGCTGCTGCCACAGGTGCGCGACATCCGCCGGGTCGGGTCGGCCGCCCTGGATCTGTGCATGGTGGCCGCGGGCCGCCTCGACGCCCACTACGAACACGGCCTCAACGTCTGGGACTGGGCAGCCGGTGCGCTGGTGGCCTCCGAGGCCGGCGCGCTGGCCGTGCTGCCCCCGGCCACCGACTCGGGCGCGGACGGCCCGCTGACGGTGGTGGCCGCCCCGGGGATCGCCGGGGCGCTGATCGAGGCGCTGGACCGGGCCGGGGGACTGCGCCCGCTGCCGTAGCCGGCTCAGCAGGTGCCGTTGTGGATCTTGGTGATCAGCGCCGAGTCGGCGGGCTCGGTGGCACCCGGGCGCAGGCCGGCCAGGACGGCGTCGATGTCGTCGCTGTGGGCCAGGGTGGTGAAGTCGGTGCCGATCGCCAGGTCCACCGAATCGTCCTTGCGGTCGTCCTGGAACAGCTCCACGCAGGGCGCCACCAGCCACACCGCGGCCGCACCGGCCCGGCCTGAGGAGCCGAAGCGGATCTGGCCCTGGCAGGTCAGCCGGGCCCCCGCGTAGATCGGGTCGTTGGCCGCGGTGGGCTGGGCGAAGCCGAGGTCGCGCAGCTCGCCGGCGACCTCGCCGGCCTGACCGCCCTGCCCGCTGGCGTTGAGCACCCGGATCTTGGCGTCGACGAGCTTGGCGGGCGTGACGTCGAGCATCGACGCGTGTGACACCTGTGCGCCGAGTGTGGGAGCAGCCGGATCGGTGGCCGGCGGGGGCGGATTGCACGCCGCCGCCTCGCGGACGTCCACCGGGCGGGTCAGCACGAACGCCCACACCACGGCGGTCACCGCGAACATGACGCCGAGGGCGATCAGTCCGGGCAGGTAGTTGCGCCGACGGAAGGGACGGCCGTGCTTGTCGAAGGCCGTGCCTTCCGTGATGTGAGCGACCACGGATGCACTCTAGAGGCAGCCGACCAGGACCGGTCGAACACGCCCGTCGCACCAGATCAATCTATGTGACGTAAATCACACCTGGGTTCTCGGTGATCTGGGCACGAATTGTTTGGCGGATCCGTTCGACGCTGATACAAAGCCATGCTGAGGTTACGAGGGGACAAAAGATGGCTACCGACTACGACGCTCCGCGGCGCACCGAGACCGACGAGGTCTCCGAGGATTCGCTCGAGGAGCTGAAGGCACGCCGCAATGAGGCGCAGTCGGCGGTGGTCGACGTCGACGAAACCGATTCCGCGGAGAACTTCGAACTGCCCGGCGCCGATTTGTCCGGTGAGGAACTGTCTGTCCGGGTCGTTCCCAAGCAGGCCGACGAATTCACCTGCTCGAGCTGCTTTCTGGTGCACCACCGCAGCCGGCTGGCCAGCGACAAGAACGGCGTGATGATCTGCACCGACTGCGCCGCCTAGCTGCGCAGAGCTGACAGCACCCGATCGGGATGACGGGCGCTGACCAGCCAGTACGGCGTGGGGTCGTCCGGATCGTCCAGCACCACCAGAACCAACGGGCCGACCCAGCCGCGGTGCACGACGTAGGCGGCCGGATCCAATTGGCGGCCCAGCGCCGCGGATTTCGCCGTCGGTGGGATCTCGGCCGACCGGGACACCACCGACACCGGCAGGTGGGCCTGACCGGCCCACAGTTCGACGCCCCCGCTCGCCCCGTCGGTCACCACCCGGACCTCGGTGCGGCTCAGCCACAACAGCACACCGACCGCGACGGCACCGAGCAGCGTGTAGGGCAGCCAGACCGGCAAGGTGCGCACACCCATGGTGACTTCCTTGGCGATCAGCGCCGCCACGCCGAGGCCGATCGGCCACCACCACCACGGAACCCAGAGCCGCTCGCGATACCGCACGGTTTGCGAGGTCACACGCGAACCAGACACGCGGCCAAGGGTAGTCTGTGGCATCGTGCCCACCAGTCTTGCGGTGGTTCGCCTAGACCGCGATCTCCCGATGCCCAGCCGCGCCCACGACGGCGATGCAGGCGTGGATCTGTTCAGTGCGCAGGATGTCGAGCTGGCGCCCGGCCACCGGGCCCTGGTGGGTACCGGCATCGCCGTGGCGATCCCGCACGGCATGGTCGGACTGATCCACCCACGCTCGGGTTTGGCTGCGCGCGTGGGACTTTCGATCGTCAACAGCCCCGGCACCATCGACGCCGGCTATCGCGGCGAGATCAGAGTGTCGTTGATCAACCTCGACCCCATCACGCCGATCTCCATCCGGCGTGGTGACCGCATCGCCCAACTGCTGGTCCAGCGGGTCGAACTCCCAGAGCTGGTCGAGGTGGTCTCGTTCGACGAGGCCGGACTGGCTGACACCACCCGTGGCGAGGGCGGCCACGGATCCTCCGGCGGACATGCGAGTTTGTGATGGCATTCGGCAGACGTAAGAACGATCCGGTCACCAGCGAGGCTGTGGACGACACGGCGGAGGCGGCGCCGGATTCGGCGGACACTGCGGCCACCGAACCCGACGTCGACGAGGGCGACGCCGACTATGAGGGCGGTCCCTTCGACGTCGAGGATTTCGACGACCCCGAGGACGCCGTGGCGGCCCGGCTCGACCTGGGCTCGGTGCTGGTGCCGATGCCCGCGGCCGGCCAGGTTCAGGTCGAACTCAACGAGGTGGGCGTGCCGAGCGCGGTGTGGGTGGTCACACCCAACGGGCGGTTCACCATCGCCGCCTACGCGGCACCGAAATCCCCCGGCCTGTGGCGGGAAGTGGCCTCGGAACTGGCCGACTCGCTGCGCAAGGACAACGCCCAGGTCTCCATCGAGACCGGGCCCTGGGGCCGCGAGGTGGTCGGCACCGGCGCCGGGGTGGTGCGTTTCATCGGGGTGGACGGCTACCGCTGGATGATCCGCTGCGTGGTCAACGGTGCTCCGGAGGCCA
Organism: Mycobacterium sp. shizuoka-1; assembly: GCF_002723835.1. Lineage (GTDB taxonomy): Bacteria > Actinomycetota > Actinomycetes > Mycobacteriales > Mycobacteriaceae > Mycobacterium. Next base: position 7,812 of record NZ_BEWG01000047.1, read on the forward strand.
TGGCCGCGCTGGTCGCCGAAGCGCGAGAAGCGTTGGCCGACACCGTGGTCCGCCGAGGCGATACGCCGCTGCCGGTGCGCACCCCGTTGCCGGTCCAGCTGCCTGAGCCGATGCTCGAGCAGCTGCGGCAGGCCGCCGCCCAGCAGGCCCAGATGGTCGCCGCCCAGCAGGCGCTGATGCAGGAGCAGCAAGCGCAGAGTCAGCTGCCGACCGAGCGGCGCAGCGCGTCCGGCTCGGCCATGCAGCAGCTGCGCAGCACCAGCACCGGCGGCTGAGCGGCTACTGCGCCGCTTCGTCGAGCGCCGCCAGACACGCCGCCCCCAGCACCGCAGGCTCGGGGCCGAAGTCGTCGAGCCGGACCGTCCGCAACGCCGCCCGCGGCGCCGCGGCCACCCATTCCAGCGCCACCTCCAGCGGGTGGATCGGGTCGTCGGAGGCGCCGACCACGCCCATTGGCACACTGAGCCGTTCCAGGTCGGCGATGTTCGGGGCGACGTAGTCGGCGGCTTCCTCCATCGCATCGGGCAGCTCCGGCCACTGGCCCAGCCAGCTTCGGGTGAGCTCGTCGGCCAGCCAGGGCGGGCTGGACGCCTGCATCTGTGCGGTCGTGGCGACCAGGCCGGCGGTGCGCAGCTGGTGAGCGGTGTGCCGGGCCGAGAGCGCGGCCGGAGCCGATTGCGCCGCCCCGGTCCACGCCGGCAGCGCGGCCAGCACCCCCACCGCCCGGCCGGGGTGGGCTATCGCCCAGGCCAGCGCCACCGCCGCGCCGATCGACACCCCGCCCACGATGACGGGGCCGTGGCGGGCCGCGTCGTCGAGCGCGTCGAGGTAGCTGGCCACCAGCCGAGCCGGCTGCGGTCGCGGTGTCGTGACCACCGCACCGACCCCGTGCAGCGGCGCGGCGAACGCCCGGTAGACGTAGTCGTCGTCGGAGCCCGTTCCGGGCAGCAGGACGGCCGTGACGCCGCGAAATGTGATGGTCATCTCATGATCCTGCCCTGCCCCGGATTAGCCACGGGCGCCACGGGTATGCCACGTGGCATTACGGAACTAAGAGGTCTACCGTTGCGTTGGCATTGTGATCCGCTGAAGTATCAGGAGAGGCCATGGCTACGGCCGAAAGTTTTGTCCGCCGTCTCACCCGTCGGCTGACGGAGGACCCTGAGCAGCGAGACGTCGAGGAACTGACCGACGAGGCCGCGAGCACCGGCGCGCAGCGCGCGATCGATTGCCAGCGTGGCCAGGAGGTCACCATGGTGGGCACATTGCGCAGCGTGGAGATGAATGCCAAAGGATGTGCCGGTGGCGTGCGGGCCGAACTGTTCGACGGCACCGACACCGTGACGCTGGTGTGGCTGGGACAGCGCCGGATCCCGGGAATCGAGTCGGGCCGGGCGCTGCGCGTACGCGGCCGGCTGGGCACCCTGGAGAACGGCGCCAAGGCCATCTACAACCCGCACTACGAGATCCAGACTTGAGCCTCCCCGCCGACAGCGAAGAATCCGCAAGCACCGACGACGCGACCGGCCCCGAGCGAACTCCGGCGCAGGCGCTGTTGGCCCAGATGGGCGGCGTCAGCGGACTGATCTATTCGGCGCTGCCGGTGGCTGTCCTGGTGCCGGTCAACACCGCCTTCGGCCTGGTGCCGGCGATCAGCGCAGCACTGGCGGCGGCCGCCCTGATCCTGGTGTGGCGCCTGGTCCGCCGCGATTCCGTGCAACCGGCCGTCTCCGGCTTCATCGGCGTCGGGATCAGCGCACTGATCGCCTGGCTCGTCGGGGCTTCGAAAGGCTACTTCCTGCTTGGGATCTGGACGTCGCTGATCTGGGCCACGGTGTTCGCGCTGTCGGTGCTGATCCGCCGCCCGATCGTCGGCTACGTGTGGAGCTGGGTCACCAGCCATGACCGCACCTGGCGCGGCAGCCGGCGGGCCGTGCTGGCCTTCGACATCGCGACCGTGACCTGGGTGCTGGTGTTCGCGTCGCGGTTCGTCGTCCAGCGGCACCTCTACGACCTGGACCAGACCGGCTGGCTGGGGGTGGCCCGCATTGCGATGGGGTGGCCGCTGACCGCGGTGGCGGCGCTGGTCACCTATCTGGCGATCCGGGTCGCCCAGCGGGCCATCCACGCCGACCACGCTGCCCACGACGCCGACGCGGCGCCCGCCGCCGACTGAGCCCGGTGGCTGACCGCGGCGACCGTCTGTTGGTCGCCGTCGCAGTGCTGGCTTCCTTCGTCGCTTTCCTGGACGGCTCGGTGGTGAACCTGGCACTGCCGGCCATCAGCGCCGAACTCGGCGGCGGTCTGGTCACCCAGCAGTGGGTGGTCGACGGGTATCTGTTGACGCTCGGCGCCCTCATCCTGGTCGCCGGCGCAATCTCCGACACGGTGGGCCGGCGCCGGGTGTTGCAGGCCGGGCTGCTGCTGTTCGGACTGGCCTCGCTGCTGTGTGCGATGGCGCCCTCAGGTGCGGTACTGATCATCGGCCGCTGCCTGCAGGGGCTGGGCGCGGCGTTCCTGGTCCCCAGCTCGCTGGCGATGCTCAACGCCAGATTCGCCGGCACCCAACAGTCCCGGGTGATCGGGGTGTGGACGGCATGGACCGGGACCGCGTTCGTGATCGGGCCGCTGCTGGGCGGGCTGCTGGTCGACACCCTGGGCTGGCGGTGGGTGTTCGCGGTCAACCTGCTGCCGCTGGCCGTGACGCTCGTGCTCACCGGCAGGCTGGCCGCCGAACCGCGGAACAAGGCACACCCGGGCATCGACGTCGTCGGTGCGGCGCTCACCACGGCCGGGCTGGGCGCCACCGTGTTCGCGATGATCGAGCAGCAGCGCCTCGGCTGGAGCCACCCGGTGATCATCGCGGCGCTCGCAGGCGGGCCGGCGTGCCTGATCGGCTTCGGCTGGTGGGAGCGGCGCACCAGCGCGCCCATGCTGCCGCCAGGCATCTTCGCCGGCCGCAACTTCACGGTCGGCAATCTGAGCACCGTCTTCCTCTATGCGGGCATCTCGCTGGGCCAGCTTCTGGTGGCGTTGTTCCTGCAGGAGGTCGGGGGGCTCTCGCCGGCCCAGGCCGGACTCGCGACCCTGCCGGTGCCGATCCTGTCATTCCTGCTGGCCGCCCGGTTCGGGGCGCTGGCGGGTCGCTACGGCCCGCGCCGGTTCATGACGGCAGGCCCCCTGATCGCCGCGGCGGGGTTCGGCTGGATGGCGCTGGTGTCCGGCAACGTGTGGCTGCAGACGCTGCCCGGCCTGACTCTGTTCGGGGCGGGCCTGTCGGTCGCGGTGTCGCCGCTGACGGCGGCGATCCTGGCGGCCGTACCGCCGTCGCAGAGCGGTATCGGCTCGGCGATCAACAATGCGGTGGCCCGCGTCTCGGGCCTGATCGCGATCGCCTTCACCGCCGTGATCGTCGGTGGTGCAATGACTTTCGACGGTTTCCGGCACGGCATGGTGACCTCGGCGGTGCTGCTGGTGATCGCCGGCGTCGTCTCGGCGGTCGGCATCCGGGACGATCGGCCCGCCCTGTCGACGGAGTCGGCGGCAGCCGTCGCGGCGTGTCACGACCGGGACGGGCCACCGCCTGCGCCGGCGCGCCGCCGCTAGCCGGTCGAGGCCGACAGCACCGTCTGGCGCAGCTCGTCTTCGACCTCGGGCGCGGCCACGAACAACAGTTCGTCGCCCCCTTCGAGCGGTTCGTCGGCTTCGGGAACGATCACCCGCGGCCCGCGCAGGATCGTCACCAGGGTGGCGTCGCGGGGCAGGACGAGCTTGCGCACCGGGCGCCCGCCCCAGGGGGTGTCGTCGGGCAGGGTGATCTCGACCAGGTTGGCGTGGCCCTGGCGGAACTGCATCAGCCGGACCAGATCGCCCACCGCCACCGCCTCCTCGACCAGCGAGGCCAGCATCCGCGGGGTGGACACCGCCACGTCCACGCCCCAGGAGTCGTCGAACAGCCACTCGTTGCGGGGATCGTTGACCCGGGCGACCACGCGCGACACCGCGAACTCGGTTTTGGCCAGCAGCGACAGCACGACGTTCGCCTTGTCGTCACCGGTCGCGGCGACGACCACGTCGAAGTCCTGCAGGTGTACCGATTCCAGCAGGCTGATCTCGCAGGCGTCGCCGAGTCGCCAGTGCGCGGCCGGGATCGCGTCGACGTCGAGATGTTCGGCGTTGCGCTCGATGAGCGTCACCTCGTGCTCGCTCTCGAGCAGTTCGCGGGCGATGGACCGGCCGACAGCGCCTGCCCCGGCGATCGCCACCTTGAGCCGTTTGTCGCCCATCTCAGTGCCCCTCTCCGACGTCCGGGCCGGGCGGCAACGCGGCCAGGGCCAGCGCTTCGGCGGCGCGCCCGGACACCGCCGCGATGTAGACCTGATCACCGGCCTGCACGACGGTCTTGGGCTCGGGCAGGATGCCGGTGCCGAACCGGATCACGAATGCGACCCGGGCGCCGGTGGCCTCCTCGAGGGCGGTCAGCCGGTGGCCGACCCAGCCTTCGTGCAGGGTCACCTCGGCGACGGCCATCGTGCCGGTCGGGTCGCGCCATTTGGTGGTCTCGGTGTCGCGGACCAGGGCGTTGAGCAATCGGTCGGTGGTCCAGGGCACGGTGGCCACCGTCGGGATGCCGAGGCGCTCGTACACCGCCGCACGCTTGGCGTCATAAATGCGCGCGACCACGCGGTGCACCCCGAACGTCTCGCGGGCCACCCGCGCGGAGATGATGTTCGAGTTGTCGCCGGAGGACACCGCGGCGAACGCGTCGGCGTTCTGGATCCCGGCGCGCAGCAGCACTTCTCGGTCGAAACCCATGCCCAGCACCCGCTCGCCGGAGAAGTCGGGGGAGAGCCGGTGGAACGCTGTCGGGTCCCGGTCGATGATCGCCACCTCGTGGCCGATCCGGGAGAGCGCGTCGGCCAGCGACGCGCCGACCCGGCCGCACCCCATCACCACTACCCGCACCTGGCGTCCTCTCGACATGGTCCCGTGTCGACCTGACCGTATGGGGAACGCTACAGCCAAAACGTCATGGGCTTACGCTTGGCACTCGTGTCTAAGCTTTCGACCGCCGCACGTCGGCTGGTCCTGGGGCAGCCGTTCCGCAGCGACAAGCTGAGTCACACGCTGCTGCCCAAGCGCATCGCCCTGCCGGTGTTCGCCTCCGACGCCATGTCGTCGGTGGCCTACGCGCCGGAGGAGATCTTTCTGGTGCTCTCGGTGGCGGGGCTGTCCGCCTACGCGATGGCGCCGTGGATCGGGGTGGCGGTCGCGCTGGTCATGCTCGTGGTGGTGGCCTCCTACCGGCAGAATGTGCACGCCTACCCGTCCGGTGGCGGCGACTACGAGGTGGTGACCACCAACCTGGGCCCGACGGCGGGTCTGACGGTGGCCAGTGCCCTGCTGGTCGACTACGTGCTGACCGTGGCGGTGTCGATGGCCTCGGCGATGTCGAACATCGGCTCGGCGTTTCCGTTCATCGCCCAGCACAAGGTGGCGTTCGCCGTCGCCGCGATCGTGATCCTGACCGCGGCCAACCTGCGCGGCATCCGGGAATCGGGTACCGCGTTCGCGATCCCCACCTACGCCTTCATCGCGGGGATGTTCATCATGCTGATCTGGGGCTTCTTCCAGATCTACGTGCTGGGGGACAACCTGCAGGCCGAATCGGCCAAGTTCACGATGCATTCCGAGCATGGCGACGTCATGGGTTTCGCGCTGGTGTTCCTAGTGGCCCGGGCTTTCTCGTCGGGCTGCGCCGCGCTCACCGGTGTCGAGGCGATCAGCAACGGCGTGCCCGCGTTCCGCAAGCCCAAGTCCAAGAACGCCGCCACCACCCTGCTGCTGCTCGGCTCGATCGCGGTGGCGCTGCTGATCGGCATCATCCTGCTGGCCACCAAGATCGGGGTGAAGATCGCCGAACGCCCGGCCGAGCAGCTGGGCGGGGCGCCCGCCGACTACCACCAGAAGACCCTGGTGGCCCAGCTCGCCGACACGGTGTTCGCCGGCTTCCCGTTGGGTCTGTGGCTGATCACCGGCGTCACCGCGCTGATCCTGGTGCTGGCCGCCAACACCGCCTTCAACGGGTTCCCGGTGCTGGGCTCGATCCTGGCCCAGGACCGCTACCTGCCTCGCCAGCTGCACACCCGCGGCGACCGGCTGGCCTTCTCCAACGGCATCCTGTTTCTGGCCGCGGCCGCGATCGCATTCGTCGTCGCCTTCCGGGCCGAGGTCACCGCGCTGATCCAGCTCTACATCGTGGGTGTGTTCGTGTCGTTCACCCTCAGCCAGATCGGCATGGTCCGGCACTGGACGCGGCACCTGCGCACCGAGACCGATCCGCGCGCCCGTGCCCACATGCAGCGCTCGCGGGTGATCAACACGATCGGCTTCATCGCCACCGGCGCCGTGCTGATCGTGGTGCTGGTGACCAAGTTCGTCGCCGGCGCCTGGATCGCGATCCTGGCGATGTCCAGCCTGTTCATCTTGATGAAGGCGATCCACAAGCATTACGACACGGTGGCCCGCGAGCTGGCCGAGCAGGAGGCCGAGCAGGGCGAGGTGGTGCTGCCCAGCCGCAATCACGCCGTCGTGCTGGTCTCCAAGCTGCACATGCCGACGCTGCGCGCGCTGTCCTATGCCCGGGCCACCCGGCCCGACGTGCTGGAGGCGATCACGGTCAACGTCGACGATTCCGAGACCCGCCAGCTGGTGCACAAGTGGGAGGACAGCGACATCACCGTCCCGCTGAAAGTCGTTGCCTCCCCGTACCGGGAGGTCACCCGGCCGGTACTGGACTACGTGAAGCGGATCAGCAAGGAAGCGCCGCGCACGGTGGTGACGGTGTTCATTCCCGAATACGTCGTGGGCCACTGGTGGGAGCAGGTGCTGCACAACCAGAGCGCCCTGCGGCTCAAGGGGCGTCTGCTGTTCATGCCCAACGTGATGGTGACTTCGGTTCCGTGGCAACTCAATTCGTCTGAACGGGTGCATGAGTTGGAGGCGCAGAACGCACCCGGCGATGTGCGCCGAGGCTTCCTGGAGTGAATCGATAGTGGGACAGGGGGATTCGGTCGAACTGGTGCTGTCCACCGGTGCGGCCGCCAACGGGGGCAGCTGCGTCGCGCGCCATGAGGGCCGGGTGGTATTCGTGCGTTATGCACTGCCCGGTGAGGTGGTGCGCGCCCGGGTGACCGGTGACCGCGGATCGTATTGGCACGCTGAGGCGATCGAGGTTCTCGAGCCGTCGCCCGACCGGGTCGAGTCGCTGTGCCCGATCGCCGGGGTGGGCCGGGCCGGCTGCTGCGATCTGGCCTTCGTCGCGCCGCAGGCGGCTCGGGTGCTCAAGGGCCAGGTGGTGGCCAATCAACTGGCCCGCCTCGGCGACTTCCCCTGGGACGGCGTGGCCGAACCGCTCGGCGACGGCGCCGCCCAAGGCTGGCGCACTCGGGTGCGGCTGTCGGTGGATGCCCAGGGCCACGCCGGATTTCACCGCTATCACAGCTCGGAGCTGGTCACCGATCTGCGGTGCGGCCAGTTGCGTGACGGCCTGATCGGCGGTCTCGAGGGCTCGCGCTGGAAGCCGGGCGACCAGGTGCACGTGGTCACCGACGACGACGGCACCCGGCACATCGTGTGCACCAACCGCCAGCAGCGCCGCGGCCACCGCGCCGAGGGTTCTCTCGATGCGGTGCAGCGGGTGGGCCGGCGAGTCTGGCGGGTGCCGGTGACCGGGTTCTGGCAGTCTCATCGCGACGCCGCCACGACCTACAGCGCGTTGGTGGCCGGCTGGGCGCAGGGCATCGCCGGGGGCACGGCCTGGGATCTCTACGGCGGTGCGGGGCTGTTCGCCGCGGCGCTGGCCGACGCCGTCGGCGAGACCGGACGGGTGCTGACGGTGGACACCTCGCGGGCGGCGTCCGCGGCGGCGCGCACGGCGCTGGCGGATCTGCCGGTCGTCGAGGTGGTCACCGATTCGGTGCGCCGGGCGCTGACCGCCCAACGCGGCGGTGCCGACATCGCGGTCCTGGACCCGCCGCGCTCGGGTGCCGGGCGCGAGATCATCGATCTGCTCGCGGCGGCCGGCGTGCCGCGGGTGATCCACATCGGCTGCGAGGCGGCATCGTTCTCCCGCGATGTGGGGCTCTATCGGGGGCACGGTTACACCGTCGAGCAGATCCGGGTGTTCGACTCGTTCCCGCTGACCCATCACGTCGAGTGCGTGGCGCTGCTGACGAAGTGAGATGAGTCACCGTGCCCGGTTAGACTGACCCGCGGTGTGCCGGGAAGTCTGGTCGGCGTTGTCCTTTCCGTGCTCGTGACCCCGAGGTGACTGTGGCCGACCGTAAGCCGTTGCTGCACCGTGCGTTGTTCGCCCGCGGTTCGTGGTCGGAAACCTCGCGCATCACCACGATCCTGCGCAAGGAGACGGTCGGCGGCGCGCTGCTGCTGCTGGCCGCCGCGGCGGCCCTCGTCTGGGCCAACTCGCCCTGGTCGGAGGCCTACCACCAGCTCACCGAATTCCACGTCGGCACCGACCGGCTGGGCCTGCATCTGGATCTCAGCCTGGGCGGCTGGGCCGCCGACGGGCTGCTGGCGATCTTCTTCTTCGTCGTCGGGCTCGAACTCAAACGCGAGTTCGTCGCCGGTGACCTGCGCGATCCCGGCCGCGCTGCGCTGCCGATCGCTGCGGCCGTCGGCGGCATGGTGGTGCCCGCGGTGATCTTCCTGGCGTTCACCCAGCACGTCGGCGACGGTGCGACCCGGGGGTGGGCCATTCCCACCGCCACCGACATCGCGTTCGCGGTGGCCGTGCTGGCCGTGCTGTCCACCCACCTGCCGGCCGCCCTGCGCACGTTCCTGCTCACCCTGGCCGTGGTCGACGACCTGCTGGCGATCTCGGTGATCGCGGTGTTCTACACCGACACCATCAAGCTGACACCGCTGCTGGTGGCGCTGATCCCGCTGACGCTGTTCGCGGTGCTGGTGCAGCGGCGGGTCCGGTCCTGGTGGCTGCTCATCCCGCTGGCGGTGCTCACCTGGGCCTTCGTCCACGAGTCGGGGGTGCACGCCACGGTCGCCGGGGTGCTGCTCGGGTTCACCGTCCCGGTGCTGCGCAGCGCGGCGGCGGGCGGCCCGGAGGCCGGGCCTGGGCTGGCCGAACATTTCGAGCATCTGATGCGACCGGTGTCGGCGGGGTTCGCGGTCCCGGTGTTCGCGTTCTTCGCCGCCGGGGTGACCTTCGGTGGATATGACGGATTGGTGACGGCTCTGCGCGATCCGATCGCGATGGGGATCGTGGCCGCGCTGGTGGTCGGCAAGACCGTCGGGGTGTTCGGCACCACCTGGACGCTGGCCGCGGTGACGCGGGCCAGCCTGGACTCGGCACTGCGCTGGATCGACGTGTTCGGGATGTCGCTGCTGGCCGGGATCGGGTTCACGGTATCGCTGCTGATCGGCGAGTTGGCCTACGAACCGGGGTCGCCGCGCCACGACGTCGTCAAGGTCGCCGTGCTCGCTGGGAGTTTGCTGGCGGCCCTGCTGGCCGCGATCGTGCTGCGGCTGCGCAACCGGCATTACCGGCTGGTGTGGGAGCTGGAGACCCGTGACCAAGACCATGACGGCGTGCCCGACATCTACGAGTCTCATCAGGACTGATTCCAGGCCCGGTGGGTAGACTTGCCTGATGCTTGACCAGGTTCGCGGCCCCGCCGATCTCCAGCACCTGACCCAAGCGCAGCTGACCGAGCTGGCCGTCGAGATTCGCCAGTTCCTGATTCACAAGGTCGCTGCCACGGGTGGTCACCTCGGTCCCAACCTCGGCGTGGTCGAACTCACCCTGGCGCTGCACCGGGTGTTCGACTCGCCGCACGACCCGATCATCTTCGACACGGGTCACCAGGCCTACGTGCACAAGATGCTGACCGGTCGCGCCGCCGACTTCGACACGCTGCGCAAGAAGGATGGCCTGTCGGGCTATCCGTCGCGGGCCGAGAGCGAGCACGACTGGGTGGAGTCCAGCCACGCGTCGGCCGCCCTGTCCTACGCCGACGGGCTGGCCAAGGCCTTCGAGCTGACCGGGCACCGCAACCGCCACGTCGTCGCGGTGGTGGGTGACGGTGCCCTCACCGGCGGCATGTGCTGGGAGGCGCTGAACAACATCGCCGCCGCGCGCCGGCCGGTGGTCATCGTGGTCAACGACAACGGCCGCTCCTACGCCCCGACCATCGGCGGGCTGGCCGATCACCTTGCTGGGCTGCGGCTGCAGCCGGGGTACGAACGGCTGCTGGAGCGCGGCCGGGTCGCGGTGCGCGGCGTCCCGGTCGTCGGTGAGGCCTGCTACCAGGCCATGCACAGCGTCAAGGCCGGTATCAAGGATGCGCTGTCCCCGCAGGTCATGTTCACCGATCTGGGGCTGAAGTACGTCGGCCCGATCGACGGCCACGATGAACACGCCGTGGAAACCGCCTTGCGGCATGCCCGCGGTTTCAACGCCCCGGTGATCGTGCACGTGGTCACCCGCAAGGGGATGGGGTACGCGCCGGCCGAGAACGACGAGGCCGAGCAGATGCACTCCTGCGGCGTGATCGATCCCGACACCGGATTGGCCACCAAGTCCGCGGCGCCGGGCTGGACCTCGGTGTTCTCCGAAGCGCTGATCTCGTACGCGGCCAAGCGGCGCGACATCGTCGCGATCACCGCGGCCATGCCGGGCCCGACCGGGCTGTCGGCATTCGGCGAGCGCTTTCCCGACCGGCTGTTCGACGTCGGGATCGCCGAACAGCATGCGATGACCTCGGCCGCCGGGCTGGCGATGGGCGGCCTGCATCCGGTGGTGGCGATTTATTCGACGTTCCTCAACCGGGCGTTCGACCAGGTCATGATGGACGTCGCGCTGCACAAGCTGCCGGTCACCATGGTGCTGGACCGGGCCGGGATCACCGGAAACGACGGCGCCAGCCACAACGGCATGTGGGATCTGTCGATCCTCAACGTGGTGCCCGGTATCCGGGTGGCCGCCCCGCGTGACGGCGCGCGGCTGCGTGAGGAGCTCGGCGAAGCACTCGACGTCGACGACGGCCCGACTGCCATTCGTTTCCCCAAAGGCGAAGTGGGCGAGGATATCCCGGCACTCGAGCGGCGTTCGGGCGTGGACATCCTGGCCCGCCCGGCCGAGGGCTTGAGCAACGATGTGGTGCTGGTCGCGGTGGGATCGTTCGCGTCGATGGCGCTCAAGGTCGCCCACCGGCTGCGCAACCAGGGGATCGGCGTCACGGTGGTCGATCCCCGCTGGGTGATCCCGGTGCCCGATGCGCTTGTGCCACTGGCCAAATCGCACAAACTCGTGGTCACGATGGAGGACAACGGGCTGCGCGGCGGGGTGGGCTCATCGGTGTCGGCCGCGTTGCGCGCCGCCGAGGTCGACGTCCCGTGCCGTGATGTCGGTGTGCCGCAACAGTTCCTGGATCATGCCGGGCGCGGCGAGGTGCTCGCCGAGGTGGGTCTGACCGAGCAGAACATCGCTCGTCAGGTGACCGGTTGGGTGGCTGCGCTGGGGACGCTCGAAGAGACCGTGAGCGAGCAGGTCGACTAGCGACTTGATGTCGTGATGGCGTCGTCGGAGAAGGACGTCCGCGACTGATCGCGGTGTGCAGCGGCAATCCCGTGCCAATACCCCTTCGTCGCGCGCCATCTCGGGTGTCTGGTTGGTGAATTCGCGCTGAAGCTTTGATCCACCACCGTCCCCGCGCCCGGGAATTAATTGTTCCGTGTGTAAATATCTGGCCGTGCTTGTTGACGACGAATCACCGGTGCGTCCGAAGGGTCAGCGATGAGGCGGATCGGGCAGTCGATCGCCCTGGCGGTCGCGGCGGGGGGTGTCGGGCTGGGTTTGTCGACTGCGGTGTGTGCTGTGGCGCAGGCGGATACGGGTTCGGGTGGGCAGTCCGTTCACGGTGTGGGGCACGGTAAGCGGGGGGCGACGGATGCCCGGCGGACGGTGTCGCCCGCTGTGCGGGGTGCGGTGGGTGCGGCCCGGCGAATCAGTGTTGCCCGCTCGGCACCGGCGCTGGTGCGGGGTCCCGTCGCGTCGCCGGCGGCTGGGGTGAAAGCCTCGGTGCAGTGGCCGAGTCTGCCGGTCGATGTGGCGCCGGTGCAGGCGGTGCTGGAGGCGGCGGTCAGGCAGATCCAGCGCACGGTGTTCAACGGGTCACCGGTGGTGAAGGCCGGCAAGCCGGTGACGGAGTCCAACGGTGACGTCACCGGGACGGTCATTGCGACTGATCCCGAAGGTGATCCGTTGAGCTACAAGGTCGTCGGAGGTCCGTCCGGCGGTACGGTGACGGTGAATCCGGACGGCTCCTACTCCTACACTCCGAGTGCGGCACACCAGGTCACCGGCGGGGTCGACAGTTTCGTAGTCGCGGTGACCGACACCGGGCGACACCTGCACCTGTTCCAGGGGAACGGCACCACTCGGATCACCGTCTCGGTGTTCACCGAGGGCAACGGTGAAGACCCCGGAAACCTCGGCGCTACAAGAGGTTTCAACGTCTACAACCTCAGCGGTGAGCCGTTGACTTTCGATCACTATGACGGCGACAAACCCGCCGAGGCCCCCCGGCCCGGCACAGTGATCCAGCCCGGACAATATGCCCACTTCGAGCTCACCTACTACCTTGCGGCGCAGGATGAGGTGAGGGCTTGGTTCGCGAAGCCAGGTGACTGGTACGCCGCGCAAATGAAGGTGGGAGCGGTCTACGGAGATTCGTTGGTCAAATGTGGCGCATCGTCGGGTGGCACCTGCGGACCCACGGATTGGACCTACGCCAGCACGATCCGTCTGTTCGACCTGCCCGGCACGGTGATCGAGATCGGTCCTGACAACCCGGACGAGCAAACCAAGGTGCTCGAGTCGCTGTGTGGCGATGCCAAGCCGGGAACATGCGCGTTCAAGGCGACCGGTGAGACACAGACCTACACCGTCCCCACAACGCCCTACGGCTCGTACTCCAACCGGACCGACCAACAGCAGAGATGGGAGGTGACGGTGAAAGTCGTGGAAACCCACACCAACAGCCTGGCAGTCGGCGCCAAGTTGTCGGTGAAGCTCATCAGCATCATCAACGCGGAATTGAACGCCACATACACCCATACCTGGACCCGCACCGAAACCGTCCAGCAGACCTACAAGATCACCGTGAAGCCGGATGCGAAGGTGACACTCACCGTTCGCGAGCCCATGTTCCGAGACTTTGGCGACTTCACAGTGCAGCTGGGCAACACCACGTGGCTCATCCGCGGCGTGTACTTCGACAGCCCGGACCCGAACAGAGGCCTCGATGTCGGCGCGGAGGAGTCTGAGCTCTCCGACTCCTCGCACGTTTCGGCAGTCACGGACGACAAGACCACTGTCGCGCAACCGGTGCGTCTGGTGGGTGTGTGATGAGGCGGATCGGGCGCTCGGTCGCTGTGGCGGTCGCGGCGGGGGGTGTCGGGCTGGGTTTGTCGACTGCGGTGTGTGCTGTGGCGCAGGCGGATACGGGTTCGGGTGGGCAGTCCGTTCACGGTGTGGGGCACGGTAAGCGGGGGGCGACGGATCCCCGGCGGACGGTGTCGCCCGCTGCCGGTAGGCCTGCCGTGCGGCTTGCGGCCGGCGATGGTGGGGGCGCGGTGGGTTCGGCCCGGCGAATCAGTGTTGCCCGCTCGGCACCGGCGCTGGTGCGGGGTCCCGTCGCGTCGCCGGCGGCTGGGGTGAAAGCGTCGGTGCAGTGGCCGAGGTTGCCCGTCGATGTGGCGCCGCTGCAGGTGGCGCTGGAAGCGGTCGTCAGGCAGATCCAGCGCACGGTGTTCAACGGATCGCCGGTGGTGAAGGCCGGCAAGCCGGTGACGGAGTCCAACGGTGATGTCACCGGGACGGTCGATGCCACAGATCCTGAGGGTGATTCGTTGAGTTACAGGGTCGTCGGAGGTCCGTCCGGCGGTACGGTGACGGTGAAACCGGATGGCTCCTATGCCTACACTCCGAGTGCGGCACACCAAATCACCGGCGGGGTCGACAGTTTCGTAATCGCGGTGACGGATACCGGGCGACACCTGCACCTGTTCCAGGGGAACGGCACGACCCGGATCACCGTTTCGGTGTTCACCGAGGGCACTGGTGAAGACCCTGGAAACCTCGGCACCACAGAGGGTTTCAACATCTACAACCTCAGCAGTAAGCCGTTGACGTTTGACCACACCGACGGTGACAACCCGAAGTCCGCCCCGCCGATCGGGACGGTGATCCAACCCGGTCAATACGCCCACTTCGAGGTCGGTTACGCCCCTGCGAAAAGCGGCGAGGTTCGGGCCTGGTTCGGAGCTCCGGACGGCTATTACGCGGCGCAGATGGCCGCCGCGGCCTTCACCGGCGTGACGAAAGTCAAGTGCCTGGCGTCATCGAGCGGCTCGTGCGGACCGACCGACTGGCAAGACGCCAGAACCGTTCGCTTTTTCGACCTTCCCGGCACGGTCATCGAGATCGGCCCGGACAACCCGCAAGCGCAGACCGAAGTGCTCGAGTACGTCTGTAAAGACGAGAAGACGGGCACATGTTCGTTCAAGGCAACCGGCGAGGACAAGACGTACACCGCCTTCGCGCCGTACACCGCGTTCTCCAACAACACCAGCCTTGACCAGCACTTCGAGACGCTGGTGAGTGTCGATGAGACGCATACGAACAGCCTTGTGGTCGGAACCAAGTTGTCGGTGACGCTCATCAAGATCGTCAATGCCGAGTTGAGTGCGACCTACACCCATACCTGGACCCGGACGACGTCCTATTCGGAGAAGTTCCCGATTGATGCCAAGCCGTACACCAGGGTGACACTGAGCGTGCAGGAGCCCATGTTCCGCGACCATGGTGACTTCACGGTGCAGATGGGCAACACCACCTGGAAGATCACGGACGTGACGTTCGACAGCCCGGACCCGAGCAGAGGCCTGCAATCCAGCGTCAAGGATTCGCCGCTTTCGGCGCCCGGGCAGACATCTGGGGACGTGTCGACCACCGTCTAGGTGCCGCGGGCGAACCCCGAGTGGTCAGGGCTCGCCGGCGGCCGGCGGGTTCAGCGCCTCCGCGAGCGCGGGTACCACCAGCGTGCGCTGCCACTGCCTGGCCCCGCCGTCGCGCAGGAAGGCGTCGACGGCGGTCGTGACGTCGGAGCTGTCCTGCCAGTCCCAGCACAACCGGCGGACGAGTTCGGGGGAGACCAGGTTCTCGGTCGGAACGTTCAGCCGCTCGGACAGCTCGGAGAGCTTCGCCCGGGCGGCGTCCAACCGGGCGGCGGCCTCGGGTTTACGTTTGGCCCAGCGCACCGCGGGCGGGGGGCCGTTCTGCGGCTCGGCGCTGTCGGGCAGTTCGGGGTTGGTGCGGGCGGACTCCAGCGCAGCCAGCCAGATGTGGGCGCTGCGGCGTTGCTTGTGGCCGCCGAAGATCGGCAGCTTGGTCAGGTCCTCCGGCGTTTTCGGGTCGGCCACCGCGGCGGCGACGATCGCGGAGTCGGGCAGGATCCGGCCCGGTGCGATGTCGCGGCGGCGGGCGATCTGATCGCGCACGGTCCACAACTCGCGCACCGCGGCCAGCGCGCGCCGGTCGCGGACCTTGTGGATCCCGGAGGTTCGCCGCCAGCGGTCCCGGCGGGTCGGTGTCGCGTCGGCGCAGCGCAGGTATTCGAATTCCTCGGCGGCCCAAGCGCTTTTGTCCTGCCCGGCCAGCACGTCGGCGATCGCCTCACGCAGTGCGATGAGTACCTCGACGTCCAGTGCTGCGTAGTTCAGCCACTCGTCGGGCAGCGGCCGTTTGGACCAGTCCGCGGCCCCGTGCCCCTTGGCCAGGCCAAGCCCCAGCAAGCGCTGCACCATCGCCGCGAGGTTCACCCGCTCGAAGCCGGCCAGCCGGCCGGCCAGCTCGGTGTCGTACAGCGCGGGCGGCCGCATGCCCACCTCGGCCAGGCACGGCAGGTCCTGGTCGGCGGCGTGCAGGATCCATTCGTCCTCGGAGAGCACCTCGGCCACCGGTCGCAACACGTCGATCGGGCTGTTGCCGTGGTTGACCGGGTCGATCAGCACGGTGCCCGCCCCGGCGCGCCGGATCTGGATCAGATAGGCGCGGTTGGAGTAGCGGAACCCGGAGGCCCGCTCGGCGTCGACGGCGAACGGGCCGGTGCCCTTCGCCAGCTGGTCGGCTGCCCGGGCGATCTCGTCGACGCTGACCGACAGCGGCGGCACGCCGTCGGCGGGACACAGCAGCGGGGTGGCCTCGGGGGCGTCACCGGTGTCGTCGGCGGGGGCATCGGACACCGTGGTGGCGGCGTCATCATCGAGTGTCATATCAGGCGCGGGAGCGTGATCCCAGATCTGTCACTCCGACCGGCGGCAGGCCTGCGGCGTGCTCGAGCACCTCGCAGAAGGCCTGGACGTGTGTGTCGAGTGCCATGGTGGTGGCCGTCCACGACGCGCGCAGCTCCAGCTGGTGGGCGCGGGGCGGGCCGGAGATGTCGCCATAACGCACCGAAGTGGTGGCGGTGACGGTGCCGCCCAGGGCGGTGACGGCCTCGGCTCGGCTCTCCAGGGCGTCGACCAGCCAGCTCCAGGCGACTTCGGGCAGCAGTGGGTCGACGGCCTCGCTGGAGTCCAGGTCAGCCTGGATGTAGGCGACCAGGCGCATGGTGCCGTCCCAGGCCTCCGAGCCGTCGGGATCATGCAGCAGGATCAGCCGGCCGAACGCGTCGCCCTCGGAGCGCTCGGGAACGATCTCGGTTTCGGGGTGCTTGACCTCCGCGCCCAGCGCATAGCTGTACGGCGCGAGACGTTGAGGTGGGCGGATCGGACCGAGCTCGATCTCCGGCCGTACCTCGGCGGTGTTCATCGCCGCCACCGCCTCGCGGAAAAGCGCCGGTTCCGCAGTGGTCACGTCAATTGACGCTAGCCCTATCGTCGAGGTCGAGGAGGCAGGCGCGCCGATTTGCCTGTGATCCGGCGCGTAGGAGCGCAAGCGCTCGGGCGGCTCAGGGCTCGTGGGCCGGTTCGAGCAGGCCGTGGCAGCATGGACGCGATGAGTACCCGTCGCCAGCTGCCAGAGGCGCCCTATCTGGCCGCCGCCAGTGGCCGTAAACCCAGCCGCATCCCGGTCTGGTTCATGCGCCAGGCCGGCCGGTCCCTGCCGGAGTACCGCGAACTGCGGGCCAAGAACACCATGATGCAGGCCTGCTTCGACCCCGCGCTGGTCTGCGAGATCACCATGCAGCCGGTGCGCAGGCACGGGGTGGACGCGGCGATCCTGTTCTCCGACATCGTCGTCCCGCTGCGCGGTGCGGGCATCGAACTCGACATCGTGCCCGACGTGGGCCCGGTGATCGACCATCCGGTGCGGACCGCGGCCGACGTGGACGCCATGAAAGGTCTTGAGCTGCAGCGGGTCAGTGCGATCGCCGACGCGGTCGGGCTGCTGGTGGCCGAGTTGGGCGAGGTGCCGTTGATCGGGTTCGCCGGCGCCCCGTTCACGCTGGCGTCGTACCTGATCGAGGGCGGCCCGAGCAAACTGCACGAACGCACCAAGGCGATGATGCTGGCCGACCCGTCGACCTGGCATGCGCTGATGGGGCTGCTGACCGACCTGACCATCGGCTTCCTCAAGGTGCAATTGGACGCCGGGGTGGACGCCATCCAGGTGTTCGACTCCTGGGCGGGCACGTTGTCGCTGGCCGACTACCGCGCCCATGTGTTGCCGCACAGCGCCCGGGTGTTCGCCGCGCTGGCTGACTACCGCGTCCCGATGACCCATTTCGGGGTGGGCACCGCCGAACTGCTCGGCGCGATGGCGCAGGCCGGTGCCAGCGTCGTCGGCGTCGACTGGCGGACCTCACTGGCCGACGCCGCGCTGCGGGTCGGTCCGAACGTGGCATTGCAGGGCAACCTGGACCCCGTCGTGCTGCTGGCCGGCTGGCCGGTGGTCGAGCGGGCGGCGCGTTCGGTGGTCGACGACGGTCGGCTGGCGGTCGACGCCGGCGCCGCCGGGCACATCTTCAACCTCGGTCACGGCGTGCTGCCGGGCACCGATCCCGGGCTGCTGACGGACCTGGTGGGCCTGGTGCACTCGTTGTGAGATATTGCGTTGTCGGGGGCGGTATTTCGGGTTTGGTCGCGGCCTACCGGTTGCGGGCGCTGGCCGGTCCGGACGCCGAGATCACGGTGCTGGACCCGGCCGACCGGCTCGGCGGAATCCTGCGGACCGAACGCGTCGGCGGGCAGCCGATGGACATCGGTGCCGAGGCGTTCGTGGTGCGCAGGCCCGAGGTGCCCGCGCTGCTGGCCGAGCTCGGCCTGGCCGGCCGCCAGATCAGCACCACCGGCGTTCGGCCCACGATCTTCAGCCAGGGCCGCATCCACCCGCTGCCCCCGGACACCGTCAACGGCATCCCCACCTCGGCGGCCTCGGTGGCCGGCCTGGTCGACGACGCGACGATTGCGCAGATGGCGGCCGAACCCAACCGGGCGCTGACGTGGCAGAAGGGCGCCGACCCGGCCGTCGGCGACGTGGTCGCCGACCGGTTCGGTGCGCAGGTGGTGGCCCGGTCGGTGGACCCGATGCTCTCCGGCGTCTACGCCGGATCGGCGGCCACCATCGGCATCCGTGCCGCGGCGCCGACGCTGGCCGCCGCGCTGGACGCCGGCGCGGCCAGCCTGACCGAGGCCGGCCGGCGCGCGCTGCCCGGCAGCACCGCAGGCCCGGTGTTCGGTGCCATCGAGGGCGGCTACCAGGTGCTGCTCGACGAGTTGGTGGCCCGCAGTGGGCTGCGCTGGGTGCAGGCCTGCGCGACCGAGATCGCGCCGGACGGACCAGGCTGGAGTGTGCGCGACGACGAGGGGGCGCTGCACGGCGCCGACGCGGTGATCGTGGCCGTGCCGGCACCGCGGCTGGCCCCGCTGCTGGCCGCGGTCGCGCCGGCGGCCGCCGCGGC
>NZ_BEWG01000047.1:26854-80832 GCF_002723835.1 Mycobacterium sp. shizuoka-1
GGCCGCCCGGATCCCGGTCGCTTCCGCGGCCGTGCTGGCCATGGCGGTGCCCGGCGGCACCCCGCTGCCGCCGCAGTCCGGGGTGTTGGTGGCCAGCGGAGAACGCTTGCACGCCAAGGCGATCACCTTGTCGACCCGCAAATGGGGGGCGCGCGGCAACGCCGAGCTGCTGCGGCTGTCGTTCGGCCGGTTCGGTGATTCGGTGGCCCGCGCCACCTCCGATGCCGATCTGCTGGCCTGGGCGCTGGCCGACCTGCAGACCGTGTTCGGCATCGCGGTGGACCCGCTGGACGTGCGGGTGCACCGTTGGCTGGAGGCGATGCCGCAGTACGGCCCCGGCTATCGCGAGCAGACCGCCGGGCTGCGCGGTGATCTGCCGCCGACGCTGGCGCTCGCGGGCAACTATCTCGACGGTATCGGGGTGCCCGCCTGCGTGGCGGTGGCCGGCCGGGCCGCCGAAGCTGTGGTGGCTGCCACCATCCGCCGATAGCGCAACCGTCGCGTGGCACGATTGGTGCCATGGCCAAACTGGATTACGACGAGCTCAACGCCACCATCCGCTACGTGATGTTCTCGGTGTTCGCGGCCGAGCCGGGGGAACTGGGCTACGACGAAGAATCCCGCGCCGCCGTCGTCGACGAAACGGCCACGTTCCTCAAGCAGCAGGAGGAGAACGGCGTCGTGGTGCGGGGCCTCTACGATGTCGCCGGCCTGCGCGCCGACGCCGATTTCATGATCTGGACCCATGCCGAGCGGATCGAGTCGCTGCAGGCCACCTACAGCGATTTCCGCCGCACCACCGCGCTGGGCCGCGCGGTTTCGCCGGTGTGGAGCGCCGTCGCGCTGCACCGCCCGGCCGAGTTCAACAAGAGCCACGTCCCGGCGTTTCTCGCCGGGGAGGAGCCGGGCAATTACGTCTGCGTCTACCCGTTCGTGCGTTCGCTGGACTGGTATCTGCTGCCCGACGACGAGCGCCGCAAGATGCTGGCCGATCACGGTATGGCCGCGCGCGGGTACAAGGACGTCCGGGCCAACACGGTGCCGGCGTTCGCCCTCGGTGACTACGAGTGGATCCTGGCGTTCGAGGCTCCTGAGCTGTACCGCATCGTCGACCTGATGCGGGATCTGCGCGCCACCGAGGCCCGCCGCCACGTTCGCGAAGAGATCCCGTTCTTCACCGGTCCGCGCATCGGGGTCGAAGAGCTGGTCGCCAAGCTGCCCTAGCGAGCAAACTCGCGGCCGAGCAAACCGAATTTCGCTACCATTGCCCGACCGGGTCCGACGACGCGGCCGCGACAATCGGGAGGCCCGAGTGACTGGGCTCAACGCGACGCACCTGCGTGCGGTGGTTCTGGGCCCGATCCTGTCCGTGGCCGTCCTCACCGTGGTGCTGGTTGTCGGCAGCTGGCGAGGCGGGACGCCGGTCTCGCTGTTCACCGTCGTCGACAACACGATGATCGCGATCGCGATGGTGGCGGCGGCTGCCGCGGCGATCACCGCGCGAAGTGGTCGCGGCCGGACGCGCACGGCCTGGCTCAGCATGACGATCGGGCTGGTCTCGTTCGTGGTGGGCGCGTTGCTGTGGTTTTTCTACCGGGTGATCGACTTCGAGGACACCTACCCGTCGGTGGCCGACGTCGCCTATCTGGTGTTGCCGATCGCCGTGGCGGTGGCGCTGCTGTTGTTGTCCTCGGGGTTCAGCCGGTCGTCGCGGACCCGGTTGCTGCTCGACGGGCTGATCGTGGCCGGATCGTTCGCCATCATCGGCTGGGCGATGGTGCTCGAGGAACTGTGGCGCTCGGCGCCCGGTGGCCGGCTTCGGGTGGCCGTCTCGTCCAGTTACCCGGTGCTGGACGCGGTTGCGCTGACCATCGGTGTGCTGGTGGTGGCACGTGCTCAACGTGGCCAGCGGCGCACCCTGATCCTGCTGACGCTGGGCATGCTGAGCGTCGCGCTCTCCGACGGCGCGTTTGTGTACCTGACAGCGACGCAGCAGCCGACGCAGGTGGCGGTGCTGTACGTCGGATGGCTGGTCGGCCTGGTGTTCTTCATTGCTGCGGCCATCGCCGGTCGCGGCTTTGTGCACCGGGAAACCGTTGTTGCGCAACCAGTCTCGTTGATGTCGGTGTGGCTGCCGTTCGTCCCGGTGTTGTTGGCGAGTCTGGCGGTGTTCACCGAGACGCCCGAGCAGCTCAAGGACGGACCGATTCCGGCGATCGGGGTGGTGCTGCTGCTGGCGTTCAGCGCCCGCCAGCTGCTGGTGATGGCCGAGAACCGGACGTTGCTGGCGACGGTGGCCGAGCAGGCGCTGCGTGACCCGCTGACCGGGGTCGGCAACCGGATCGTGTTCCGCGATCGCCTCAACCATGCGATGGAGATGCGTAAGCGGGACGGGCTCTCGGTGGGGATCCTGGTGATGGACCTCGACGATTTCAAGGTCGTCAACGACACGCTCGGCCATCCGGTCGGCGACGAGCTGCTCAGCCTGGTGGCCGAGCGGATCGTCGGGTGTGTGCGCGCCGGCGACACGGTGGCGCGGCTCGGCGGGGACGAGTTTGCGGTGCTCATCGAGGGCCGGGTGGACAATTCGCAGCTGGTCGCCCACCGGGTGGTGGAGGCCTTCGACCAGCCGTTCATCGTCGACGGCCAGGATCTGGTGATCCGTCCCAGTGTCGGTCTGGCGGTCGCCGAGGCCGACGAACCGGAACTGGCCGCCGACGAACTGCTGAAGCGAGCCGACATTGCGATGTACGCGGCCAAGCGGTCGCGTGCGGGCGGTGTGCACCCGTTCAACGCCGAGATGCTGCTGGCCGAATCGCCGACGCCGGAGCGGGATCTGTTCGCCAGCGGGCCGTTGATGGTCACTCGCAGTGGCGCGAGCACGATCCGGTTGTTGGGCGAGCTCCGCCAGGCCATCGACCAGTTCGAGCTGACCTTGGTGTATCAGCCGAAGTTCGACCTGAACACGGCCGCCATCAGCGGGGTGGAGGCGCTGGTGCGCTGGCCGCATCCCAAGCGGGGGATGTTGGCGCCGGACGAGTTCCTTCCGCTGGTCCGCCGCTATGGGCTGATGGGGTCGATCACCGACCTGGTGGTCAACATCGCCCTCGATGACGTGTTGCGTTGGCGGGCCGAGGGACTCGAGGTGCCCATCGCGGTGAACATGTTCGCGCCGTCGATGGCCGATTTGCGGTTGCCGGCGAAGTTCGCCGCAGCGCTGGCCGAGCGCAATCTGAGCGCATCGCTATTGACCGTCGAGATCACCGAGGATCTGTTCCTGGACAACATGGATCGCACCAAGGCGGTACTGAACCAATTGCAGGAGAACGGTATTCGCATCGCGCTCGACGATTTCGGCAGTGGCTACTCGGCGCTGTCCTACATGCGCGATCTCACCGTCGACGAGGTCAAGCTGGATCGCCACTTCGTTGCGCCGATTCCCGCGGATCAGCGAGCGGCCGCCGTGGTGCGCGCGGTGGTCAACCTGGCCGACGAATTGGGTTTGACCACGGTGGCCGAGGGTATCGAGACGGCGGCCACGGCCGACTGGCTGCGCCGGCATGGCTGCCATGTCGGCCAGGGCTATTACTTCAGTCCGCCGCTGTCCTCGGACAAGCTGGTCGAGGTCTTCAAACGGTGTGAGGGCGTGGGTGACTACCAGAGCTTGGGTGGTCCGGTCGGGGGCAGTTCCTACCGCTGGTCTGAAGCCGATGTTCCCCAAATCGAGCTGATGAGCTAGGTATACTCGCCCGACCGCCACGATCCATGTGGCGGGTGCGGGGAGGGGGCGGGGGATGCCCAGGACGCTGAAGACGTCTCACGTCGCGATCGGCGCCGCCGCGTATTTCGTCGCGTTCCTGGTCGTGATTCTGGGTGGGCAGATCCGCGGACCGCTGCTGACCGCCGTCGACGACATCATGCTGGTGGTCGTCTCGATCGCGGCGGCGCTCGCGTCGGCGCGGACCGTGACCATGACCCGCGGCCGGACCCGCGCTGCCTGGGCCGCAGTATGTTTCGGCCTCACGGCGTACGCTGCCGGGCAGGTCGTCTGGGCATATCTGGAGATCGTGGCCGGCGAGAAGCCGTTCCCGTCGCTGGCCGATGTGTTCTTTTTGATCTATCCGGCCGGCGCCTGTGTGGGACTGCTGCTGATCCGCACTCACTCCAGTCGGTCGTCGGACTGGCGCATCTTCTTCGACGGCGTGATCGTGGCTGCGTCGTTGTTCGCCGTGTCGTGGGCGTTGGTGATGAGTGGGGTGTATCGCGCCGGTGCGTCGAGCGGGTTCGAGTTCGCGCTGCTGATGGCCTACCCGATCTGGGATGTCGTGCTGGTGACCGTCGCCTGTGTGGTGATGCTGAGCGCGGGTCCGGGCGCCCGACTGGCCCTGTGGCTGCTGACGCTGGGCCTGGTGGCGATGGCGTTGGCCGACAGTGGATATGCATATCTGACTGCCCGCAACGAATACTTCAGCGGCAACGCGATCGACATCGGCTGGGTGGCCGGGCTGCTCCTGCTCACTCTGGCGGCGGTGGCGGGCCAGAACGTGACGCCCGACGAGCGCGCCGCCCAGGAGATGCCCGGCTGGGCGGCGGTCTGGGTGCCCTTCGCGCCGTTGATGATCGGCGTGGTGGTGGTGGCGGCCCAACCGCCCGCCGAGTTGGCCTCCGGGCCGATCCTGCCGGTGGGGGTCCTGCTGTTGATTGCCGTGCTGGTTCGGCAGTTCCTCGCGGTGAGCGAGAACCGGCGGCTGGTGGAGACCGTCGCCGAGCAGGCGCTGCACGATCCGCTCACCGGTCTGGCCAACCGCGCGCTGTTCAATCAGCGTCTCGAACACGCGATGCAACTGTATGAGCGCGAGTACCTTTCACCGGCGGTCGTGGCGGTGGACCTCAACGACTTCAAACTCGTCAACGACAATCTCGGCCATCCGGTCGGCGACGATCTGCTGATCGCCGTGGCCCATCGGCTGCTCGACAGTGTCCGCACGGGTGACACGGTCGCGCGGCTGGGCGGCGACGAGTTCGCGGTGCTGGTCGAGGGCAGTTCCGAGGCGGCCGAGGTGGTGGGACGCCGGGTGGTGGCAGCGTTCGAGGAGCCGTTTGTGATCGCCGGCCACGAACTGCTGATCCGGGCCAGTGTCGGGTTGGCGATCGCCGATCCGACCGAACCGGGTCTGTCGACCGAGGAATTGCTCAGGCGCGCCGACGTCGCGATGTACTCGGCCAAGCGGTCGCGGGCCAGCGGTGTGCAGAGCTATCACCCGGAGATGCAGTTGGCGGACGATGCCGGCGACAACCGCCTGTTCGGTGGGCTCCCGGGCGGTTTCGGTGCGGACGCTGCCACGACGACCCAGCTGCTGGGCAGGCTTCGTCATGCCATCGACCACGCCGAGCTCAGCTTGGTGTATCAACCCAAGCTCGACCTACGCACCGGCGCCATCGTCGGAGCCGAGGCATTGCTGCGCTGGCCGCAGCCCGACGGGACGGTGCTGGCGCCCGAGGCGTTCCTGCCCCTGGTCCGCAGGCACGGCCTGATGGGACTGGTCACCCGGCTGGTGATCGGCAAGGCCCTTGACGACGCGTTGACGTGGCACCGGGCCGGGGTCGACATCTCGGTGGCGGTGAACTTGTTCGCGCCGTCGCTGGCCAACGTCGGCCTGCCCGCGGTCATCACCCAGGCGTTGGCCTATCGTGGTTTGTTGCCGTCGGCATTGACGGTGGAGATCACCGAAGAGCTCTTCCTGGACAGCACCGAGCGGACGTGCAATGTCTTGAAAGAGCTGCGCCGCAACGGGATCCGGATTGCCATTGACGATTTCGGCAGCGGATACTCGGCGTTGTCCTATCTGCGTGACCTGCCGATCGACGAAGTGAAACTGGATCGCAACTTCATCGCGCCGATCCTGGTCGATGACCGTGCGGCGGCGGTGGTCCGCGCCGTCGTCGATCTTGCGCACGTGCTGGGGCTCACGGTGGTGGTCGAAGGTGTCGAGGATGCCGACACCGCAGCGTTGGTACGCGATCTCGGCGGAGACATCGGGCAGGGATTCTTTTACGGCGTGCCGGTGCCGCCCGCCGAGTTGTTGCGGTTGGTTCAACGCAGATCCGCCGGCGCGGGCGTCCCCCCGGGTTAGCCCGATCCAGCGGCGAGACCGCTGATTCCGCCTCTGGGCTGCACCGGCGTTGCTAACCTCTGCGCTGGGGTATGTGCCGTTTCTGCCGAAACTGTCATGGGTGTCAGCGTGGACAACAGGGTGCGAGCTGGTGGGGCCGCGGCGTTCATCGCCGCCGCGGTCGCCGCCGTTGCGATGTGGCTGATCGCCGATTGGACCCCCGCTGCCGTGCTCGACAGCGTGAACTCGGTGCTGTTCCTCGGCGCACCGTGGTTCGCTGCGGCCAGTGCCGCGTGGGCGGCGCGGTCGTCGACCGGCCGGCCGCGGGCGGCGTGGCTGTGCATGGCCGGCGGGCTCACCGGCTGGGCGGCCGGAGCGAGCGCGCTGGTGTACGTCGAGGTGTTTCACACCGGACAGATGCTGGCCACCACGCAGAAGTGGCCTTTCATCCTCTTCCCGGTCGGCTTCGGCGCGGCCCTGATGCTGTTTCCCACCGGGATGAGCAAGCGGTACATGGGCCGCTTCCTCTTGGACTCGGCCATCGTGGCGGCCTCGTTCTTCTTGGTGTTCTGGCTTCTGGTGATGGACGAGTTGTACAAGGCCGCCGGCGAAGTCGACCACGTGATGCAGTTCGTGCCCGCGGTGTACGCCGCGATGGAGATCGCCGTACTGACGGTCGCGATGCTTCTGGTGATCCGCGGTCCGTCCGATCAGCGGGTCACGCTGGCCCTGTTGACGGTGGGCTTGTTCTGTATCGTCCTGTCCGACAGCGTCTATACCTACGTCTCGGTGAAGGGCGCTTACCAACACGGGTCTCTCGTCGACACCGGCTGGATCGTCGGGATGCTGTTGATCGCGGTGGCCGCACTGTCGGCCCGTCAGCCGACCACTCCGGCCCGCAGGGTCCGAACCGAGTCGGCGTGGGCGTCGGTGTGGCTGCCCGGTCTCACCGCGGTCCTGTTGGTGGCCGCGGCGGCGACCGAACCGATGGTCGACCTGACCTCCCGACCGGTGCTGGTGCTCGGGGGGTGTTTGGCACTGGCAGTGTTCATCCGCCAGTTCCTGGCCATCAGCGACAACCAGCGTCTGCTCGCCGAGGCCGCAGATCAGGCCCAGCGTGACCCGCTCACCGGGGTGGCCAACTACTCGCGGTTCAACGACCAATTGGCCGAGGCGGTGCAACGGCGGGACCGCGACGGGATCCCCGTTGCGGTGATGGTGTTGGACCTCAACGATTTCAAGCTGGTCAACGACAGCTACGGCCATCCCGCCGGTGACCGGCTGCTGATCCTGGTCGGCGACCGGATCAGCCGGGCGGTCCGGCCGGGGGACACGGTGGCGAGGCTGGGTGGCGACGAGTTCGGCATCGTGATGACCGGTCCGACCGGTGACGCCCACCGGGTCGCGCGGCGCGTGATCGGTGCATTCGAGGCACCGTTCGTCGTCGACGACCACCAGCTGTCGATGCTGCCCAGCGCCGGGGTGGCCGTCGCCGAGGCCGGCGGCCCGGCGGTGTCCACCGACGTGTTACTCAAACAGGCTGATACCGCGATGTATTCGGCCAAGTGGGCCGGATCCGGCGGTATGCATGTCTTCACCGCCGAGATGGACTCCGTGCGGGTCGACCGGGCGTTGTACCGCACCACCGATGTTCCGGTACGCAACGGTTCGGCGGTGCTGACCGTGCTGAGCGATCTGCGCCGCGCCGTCGACGCCGGCGAACTGGCACTGGTGTATCAGCCGCAATTCCGGCTGCACACCGGCGATCTGGTGGGTTTCGAGGCGCTGCTTCGCTGGCCGCAACCCGACGGCGGCGTGCTCATGCCGCACGAGTTCCTGCCGTTGGTCCGCCGCCACGGCCTGATGGACGCGGTGACCGACCTCGCCCTCCGCCGAGCCGGCCAGGACGCCGCGCGGTGGCGGGCCGCCGGCGTCGACGCGTCGGTGTCGGTGAACGTCTTCGCTCCGCTGCTGGCCGACGCCATGCTGCCGGGCCGGATCAGCGCCGCGCTGGCCGCGAGCGGGCTGCCCCCGCAGCACCTCACGATCGAGATCACCGAACACCTGGTCCTCGGCGACGTCGAGCAGACCCGATCCGTTCTGCAGCAACTGCGGAGCCAGGGGATCCGGATCGCCATCGACGACTTCGGCACCGGGTACTCCACACTGGCCTATCTGCGGGAATTGCCCAATGACGAATTGAAGCTGGATCCGCAGTTCATCGCGCCGGTGCTCATCGACCCGACCGCGGCCGCCGTCGTGCGGGCCGTGGTGGGGCTGGCGCAGTCGCTGGGGATCAGCACGGTGGCCGAGGGTGTCGAGAACGCCCACACCGCAGCGTGGCTTCGCCAGCAGGGCTGCGATATCGCCCAGGGCTTCTTCTACGGAGCCCCCGTCGGCGTCGACTCGGTGCTCGCCCGCTTCGCGCCGGCGACCGCTACTCCTCGGACGGCACCAGCTTCAGCGAAATCGAATTGATGCAGTAGCGCTGATCGGTCGGCGTCGGGTAGCCCTCACCGCTGAACACGTGCCCGAGGTGGCTGTGGCAGTTCGCACACAGCACCTCTACCCGGTGCATGCCCAGCGTGTCGTCCGGCCGCAGGATCACCGCCTCGGAGTGCGACGGGTCGAAGAACGACGGCCAGCCGCAGTGCGACTCGAATTTCTCTGTACTGCGGAACAATTCGGCACCGCAGGCCCGGCAGGCGTAGATGCCTTCGGTTTTGGTATCGGTGTACTCGCCGGTGAACGGACGTTCGGTGCCGGCTTGCCGCAGCACCGCGTACTCAGCTGGGCTCAGCCGCTTGCGCCACTCGTCGTCGGTCAGTTCCAGCTTCGGAGCGGGAATCGAACTCATGGCTTCACGTTACCGTGCGGCCGGCTCCGGGCTGGCGCGCATCCACGGCGGATCGATGCCGTCGGCCAGCCGGCCGTCGGCCTTGGCGTCGGAGTAGCGGAAGTACAGCACGCAGAACACCACGATCAGCATCAGCGACCAGCCGTAGGTGATCTTCATGTACTCCAGGAAGCGCCCGGTGGTCGGCCAGCGCCACATCAGCCAGCGGTCCATGGTCAAGAAGCCGTAGGTGGCCAGCCATGCCGGCCAGTTACGCACCACCGAGTTGGGCAGCACCACCGTCATCAGGAACGGGAACAGCATCATCGAGTAGTAGCCCTGCGCCAGTGACAGCACGAGCCAGGACGCGATCAGCAGCACACCCGAAGAGGTCAGCATCCAGAACAGCGGGTCGCGGTGCTTGTAGTACCGATGCAGCAGCCACAGGCTGGCCACCGCCAGCGCCAGGAACACCAGCCGCAGCGCCAGGATCAGCCAGGTCGGCAGCCCGTAGTACACACCGTTGCCCAGCACCGAGCTGTTGAAGTAGTCGCGGGTGGAGAAGATGTAGGGCAGCGTGCGGTTGACGAAGTCCATCGGGTCGGCGACCAGCGGCCAGGCCGCCACGTTGAAGATCACCGGCACGATGACCGCGGCCGCCACGGCCCGCCATTGCCGGTTGAGCAGCGGCAGCAGCAGCAGCACCCCGAGCAGCGGTTTGACCACCAGGGACAGCCCGATCGCCGCACCGGCCAGCCATTGATGGCTGATCTTGCCGTCGAGCAGCCAGCGGAAGAACAGCACCTCGGCCAGCAGGATGCAGCCGTTGATGTTGGTGAACACCAGCGTGTTGGTCACCGACTCGGTGCAGAACATGGCCACCAGCAGCGCGGGCAGCGCCACCGACGTCAACGAGAAGTTGAACAGTCGCACGATCAGGCAGGCGGCGATGATCATGGCCACCGTGTTGAAGAACACAAACCAGTTGTGCGAGGCGAACACCGGCAGGTAGCCGAACGGCGCCATCAGCAGGGTGCCACCCGGGGGATACAGGTAGTGCGGGTCGACGTAGTCGAAGTGCTCGTTGTAGATGGCGAGCCCGCGCCGGAAGTTGGACACCGCCCGGTAGACGGGCCCGAAGTCGTCGGTGATGTAGCCGTTGGACGACAGCACATAGCTGCGATGGATGATCGACATGATCGCGATCGGCCACAGCGCCGACCGCAGGACCGCCGCCGTGGTGGGCGGGCTCGTCCGGGGTCGAAATGCGGACAGCAGGCCGGATCGAGAGTCAGCTAGCGCCACGTCCGCACCGTACACCGGCGCGACGCGTCAGACGCTCAGGCGGGGCAGTAGGTGTCGGTGGGCGGCATGTCGCCGCTGTCGAGATAACTCACCATCGGCGGGATGGCGCAGGCCGAGTAGATGCTCGCGCCGTGGCCGATGCCCTGCCACATCACCCGCTTGCTGGCCGCGCCGGCGTTGATGATGGTGGCCGCCGAGGCGGGCACGCCCTGATTGCCGACGATCGGGTCGTTCTGCACGCCCATGAGCAGCGCATTGACCTTGAGGTTCTTGGGCTCCTTGGGGGCCGCGCCGCTGGGCCAGTTCAGGCATTTCACCAGGTCGAGGGCGCCGACCGTGCCGAATTGTGGGTAGAGCTTGCCCCATTGGACGACGAGTTCGCGGACCCGGTCGGGGGTCGGGCGGTTGAGGGCGTCGCTGCAGGTGTTGACGAACTGGCCGTCGGTGTCGCGCATCGCCTCGGCCTGGTTGATCAGGCTGTTGAGCTGATTGGCGTCCCCGGCCCGGGCCGCGGCCAGCGTATTGGCCAGGCTGACGGTGCTGCCGATGCGGTCGCCGCTGGGGAAGCCCAGCGCGGTGACGATCGCATTGGCCAGGACCGCCACCGACACGCCGCCGGGCCCGCGGCCGGCGCGCGCCGCGGCCAGCAGCGAGTCGACGGCGCCCTTCGGGTCGGGCCCGAGCGCACAGTTGACCGCGATGCACTGCGCGGCGAACGCGTCCAGCGCGGCCTGTTGACCCTTGACCTGCTCCTCGGCGGCGGCTTCGGCGTTGACGCCCGGGGGCACGGGGGAGTCGAGCACCAGGCGGGCCACCTTGTCCGGGTGCGAACCGGCGTAGGCCAGCGCGATCTGCGCGCCGTTGCCGACCCCGATCAGCGCTAAGGCCGGGACGTCCCAGGTGCTGCGCAGCCGCTCCAGATCCTCGGCGGCGCGGGAGTTGTCGTAGGCGGAATCACCGGGGGCGATGGTGTCGGTGCAGCTGGTGGTCGCGGTCATGGTGATCGCGCCGAGGTTGGCCACCGGGTCGTCGCCGGACTCGAACTGGGCTTGGTCGCGCATCTCCTGGCGGTCGAAGGCATCGCGGCAGTCCACCGGGCTGGACATCCCCATGCCGCGGCGATCCACCGACACGATCGGATGGCTCTTGAGGATGTCGGCACCCGAGCGGGACAGCCACACCGGCAGCTGCATCGAGGACGGGATGTCGGTGCCGGTGGTGAACACCACCGGGCCGGCGTCGGGTGGGGTCTGCACCGACCTGGCCCGCACCACACCGATACTCACGGTGCCGGTGGCACCGGCGATCGGATCGAGGTCGGCGTCGTAGTTGGCGCACTCCAGGGTCACCCCGGGCGCGGCCGGGGTGCCGGCGTCGCCGAACACCCGCGACGTGCAGTCCTTCCACATCAGGTCGTTCTTGGGCACCGCGATCGGCGGCGGGCCGCCGGCCGATTTGGTGGACGTGGGAGCCGACTGGTTGTGCGCCTTGTCGCTGGCGAACTGAGGGTTTGCCGCCAGCCACGGGGCGCATCCGGTCAGCAAAGCCGTCAACGCAGCGGTGCCGAGGCTGACTATGGCCTGGGAGGCCCAGACCCGACGATCGCGCATGCCCACCACAGTAGCGACACGGTAGGCCGGTTCCGGTCAGCCGACGCGGGTGTAGCGGGCGTAGAGATAGCCGTCGGCGTCGCCGATCAGGTGCGCGCGCCGCATGGCGGTCAGGACGTTGCCGGGGCCGGACACGATCCGCGGCGCGGATCCGCCGACGAGCGTCGGTGCGGTGGTCAGGCACAGCTCGTCGAGCATGTCGTGCTCGACGAAGGTGCCCATCAGCGTGGGCCCGCCCTCGCACAGCACCCGGAGTAGCCCGCGGTCGGCGAGCGCGGCCAGCACGGCGCCTGGGTCGACCTCGGCGGGATCGTCCGCCGAGCAGGCAATCACCTCGGCGGCCCCGGCGAGCCGGGAGCGGGTCTGTCCGACGGCGGCGTCACAGGTGAGCACCAGGGGCGCCACCTCGGTGCGGGTCAGCACCGGCTGGTCGTGCTCGACATGCCCGGACCGGGTGACCAGCGCGATGGGCGGGACTTCGCTCTGGCCGCGGTGGCGGCGGGCCTGTCGTTCCGGGACCGTCATCTGCGCACCCGCGTAGTTCTCGGCGCGTGCGGTGCCGGCGCCGACGACGATGACGTCGGCGAGCTCGCGCAGCACCCGGAACAGTCGCCGGTCGCCCGCGCCGCCGAGGCCGCCCGAGGTGCCGCCGGTCGCGGCGCCGCCGTCGAGGCTGGTGATCATGTTGCCGCGGACCACGCACCGGGTCAGTGCGCTCGGGTAGGCGTAGAGCTCGGCGAGGCGGTCGTCGCCGACCGCTCCACCGTCACCCAACAGTGTGAAGTGCGTCCCATTCGGGTCATTCGCGCTTGGGTCGGCCATGCGCACGATTCCAGCACGGAGGGCAGGAGCGAAGCGACCCGGGAAACGACCCAGCGATAAGGTGCCTGTCATGGACCGCCTCGTCGATCGCCATCCGACGGTCTCTCCGGAGCGGCTGATAGCCCAACTCGTCCCGCCGCCCACCTTCGCCGACGTCCGCTTCGACACCTATCGCCCCGACCCGGCCGAGCCCACCCAGGCCGCCGCGGTGGATGCCTGCCGGGCGTTCTGCGAGGAGGCCCAGCGGCGCCGGGCAGGCAAGAAGAAACTGTTCGGCAAGCGGGAAACCCTGCCGGGCGTCGGGCTCTACCTCGACGGCGGGTTCGGCGTCGGCAAGACGCATCTGCTGGCGTCGTCGTACCGGGAGATGCCCGACTCGGCCGAGCACCCCAGGGCGTTCGCGACGTTCGGCGAGCTGACCCAACTGGCCGGGGTGTTCGGCTTTGTGGAGTGCATCGACCTGCTGGCCGACTACGTGCTGGTGTGCATCGACGAGTTCGAGCTCGACGATCCGGGCAACACCACGCTGATCTCGCGGCTGTTGTCTCAGCTCGTCGAGCGCGGGGTGTCGATCGCGGCGACGTCGAACACGTTGCCCGAGCAGCTGGGCGAGGGGCGCTTCGCCGCTCAGGATTTCCTGCGTGAAATCAACACGCTGGCAAGTATTTTCACCACGGTTCGGATCGAGGGACCGGACTACCGCCACCGTGGCCTGCCGCCGGCCCCTGAGCCACTGACCGATGACCAGGTGGCCGCGCGGGCCGCTGAGGCCGCCGGTGCGACCCTCGACGATTTCGACGCGTTGTGCGCGCACCTGGCGACCATGCATCCGTCGCGCTATCTGACCCTCATCGAAGGGGTGAGCGGCGTCTACATCACCGGGGTGCATCCGATCGAGGATCAGAATGTGGCGCTGCGGCTGGTGGCGCTGACCGACCGGCTGTATGACGCCGGCATCCCGGTGGTGGCCTCGGGCACCAAACTCGACACCATCTTCTCCGAGGAGATGCTGGCCGGCGGCTACCGCAAGAAATACCTGCGGGCGACGTCGCGGCTGCTGGCGCTGACCAGCCCGGGCGGGCTGTGAAGCTCAGGTTTCCGACGACGGCCGAATCTTGGTCAGCTCGCCCAGGCCGCTGACCTGAAGCACCCGCATCAACACCGGGTTGGCGACGATCTGCACTGATTCGGCGTGTGGGACAAGGGCGTTGATGCCCGCACTGTCCAGATAGTCGACCGCGCTGAGGTCGACGGTGAGGATGCCGGTGCCGTCGGATGTACCCGCTTCGAGCGCCGCGGAGAAGCCGGCCACATTGCTGGCATCGATTTCCCCGGTGGCGATCAGCACCTGTTCGCCGTCCGGTCCGCGTTCGCTGCGAAACGTCACGGGCGTGCTCATCGGCGGATCCTGGTCGACAGCTGCACCACGGTGCCGGTGGTGTCGCGGTGGATCGAAACGTCCTCCATCAGGGCTTCCATGATCTGGATGCCTCTGCCGCGGTGGGTGTAGCCGGTGTCTTTGGGCTTCCACGAGCCGGAGTCGGTGATCGTCAGGCGCAGCTGGTCGACTTCGGAGATGGCCTGCAACGTGATCGTGCCGCCCTCGATGTGCCGGTAGCCGTGTTCGATCGAGTTGGTCACCGCCTCGCCCGCGGCGACAAGCACGTCCTGGGCCTGGTCTTGATCGATGCCGGCGGCGGTCAGCCAGTCCCGCAATGCGGCACGCGCGGGGGCCAGGTGCATCGGGTCGGCGGGGATCGTGACTTCCAGCGGAGCCGGGTGTCGGTAGAGCAGCAAGGCGACGTCGTCCTGATAGCCGCCGGGCGGTGCGAGCTGCCCCATGATCTGGTCGGCCAGCGGGTCGAGATCCAGGGCGCTGTCGCCGCGGATCAGGTCGACCGCCCGGTCGATTCCGTCGTCGAGGGAGCGGCGCCTGCGCTCGACCAGGCCGTCGGTGTAGAGCAGCAGGGTCGCCTGGGCGGGCACCCTCAGGTGAGCTTCGGGGCGTTGCCGGTCCGGCCGGATCCCCAGCGCGAGGGAGTGTCCGTCTTCGAGCAGCCGGGTGGTGCCGTCGGCGCAGACCAGGATCGGTGGCGGATGACCGGCGCTGGAGTAGGCGAGTTCGCCGGTGTCGGGGTTCAGGATCGCGCAGAACGCGGTGGTTGACTGCGCTCCGGGCAGTCGTGCGGCGAAGCGGTCGAGCCCGGCCAATGCGGCTGCGGGGCTGGACTTTTCGAGCAGCAACGCACGACAGGCGCTGCGCAGCTGTCCCATCACGGTGGCGGCGGCCAGGTCGTGCCCGACGCAGTCGCCGACGACCAGGGCGATCCGTCCGTCGTCCAGCGCGATCACGTCATACCAGTCGCCGCCGACCTGCAGCGGGTGCGAGGCGGGCTGGTACCGCACCGCGAAACCGGCGGGCAGGTTGGCCGGGCCCAGAATCGAATGTTGAAGGGCCAGAGCGGTTTCCCGCTGCTGATCCAGCTGGTGCACGCGCTGCAGGCCTTGGCCGAGCCGGCCGGCGAGCACCGCAAGCAGAGTCTGGTCGTCGCCGGTGAAGGGGCGTTCGTCGGTCAGGTCGATCCAGATCACCAGGATGCCGCGCGGGTGCTGAAGCGCGATCGCCGCCGAACCGGCGACGGTGGTGGCCGCGCTGAGTAGGTCCCGGCTGGCGCCCAGGGCGGCGATCGCCTCCTTGACCGATTCGGGCAGCGCGGCCCACTGGGCTTCGTCGGTGTCGCCGAACAGTTCCGGGAGCTCCGATGCCGGCAGGACCTCGCCGTCGTGGACCGGGAAGACCGCGGCCGACACCCGGTGGGCCGACCACAGCGCACGCAGCTGCTGTAGCGCGGCGCGCAACGCGTCGTCGACGGTATCTGCCTGC
This sequence comes from Mycobacterium sp. shizuoka-1, assembly GCF_002723835.1. Lineage (GTDB taxonomy): Bacteria > Actinomycetota > Actinomycetes > Mycobacteriales > Mycobacteriaceae > Mycobacterium. Next base: position 42,425 of record NZ_BEWG01000047.1, read on the forward strand.
GCGAGTTGCTGATTGAGCGCAGCCAGGGCGGTCTGGCGTTGCTCGCTGTAGTGCTCTGCGGTCACATCGCGGAAGGTCCCGACCATCACAGCGCGACCGGTTTCGGGATCCTCGGCGTGGGCGATGTTCGCGGTGATCCAGACTCGGTGACCGTCGCGATGGTTCACCGGAATCGTGTAGCTGCCAAGGGGTTTCTCCGCCATGCCGGAGAAGGCCTCGACGATCATGCGGTGCGCCTCGGGCTGGGAGTCGGCGTCCGGCCACCAGGGATGCTCGGGCGCGTAGGGCAGATCGTCGGCGCCGAAACCCAGGATGTCGGTGAACGCGTTGTTGATCTCGATGACGGCCCCGACTTCGTCGCAGACGAAGAAGGCCTCCTGCAGCGACTCCACCAGCGCGGTGCGCCAGCGGGTGTGATGGGTGCGCAGGCGGGCCAGTTCGATGTTCGCGCGCACCCGGGCGAGCAGGTCGGCGGCGGCGAAGGGTTTCACCAGATAGTCGTCGGCGCCGGCCTGCAGGCCTTCGATGGAGGCTTCCTGACCGGCTCGCGCCGACAGCAGCAGCACGGGCACGCCGACGGTCCGCGGATCGGTGCGCAGGGCCGCGACCAGGGACAAGCCGTCCAGGCGCGGCATCATCACGTCGCTGACCACCAGGTCGGGAAGCTCGGAGCGGATCCGCTCGAGGGCCTGTTGTCCGTCGGCCACCGCGTCGACCCGGTACCCCGCGCCGCGCAGCAGCCGAACCAGGTACTCACGCATGTCGGCGTTGTCGTCGGCCACCAGGACGGTGCTCGTGGCCGCGGCGGCAGCCGGCGGCTCCGGAGCGTGGGTCACGTCCTGTGGCCGGTGGTCGGGCAGCCACCGCAAGGCTTCCTGCACAAAGGGTTCGGCGATACCGGAGGGCGTCCGGCTGGCTCCCGGTGCGATCAGCGCGTCGGCGGGCAGGTGGCTCGAGCCCAGCGGCAACCGGATGGTGAAGGTGGTCCCGGCGTCTTCGGTGCTGTCGGCGGCGATGGCGCCGCCGTGCAACCCGACCAGTTCCTTCACCAGCGCCAGGCCGATGCCGCTGCCCTCGGTGGAGCGGGCGCGGGCGCTCTCGATGCGGTGGAACCGTTCGAACAGCCGGGGCATCTCGACGGCCGGTACGCCGATGCCGGTGTCGGCGACGGTCACCACCGCCGCGTCGCCGTCGCGCTCCACCCGAACGGTGATCGTGCCGGTGAAGGTGTACTTCAGCGCGTTGGACAGCAGGTTGAGGACGACCTTCTCCCACATGTCGTGGTCGAGATAAACCGGCTCGCCCACGGAGCGGCAGTCCACCGTCAAGGCCAGCCCGGCGCGCTCGATCGCCGAGCGGAACACGCTCGCCAGTTCCGCGGTCACCTCGGCGAGGTCGACCGGTTCGTACTGCGCCTGCACGCGGTTGGCCTCGATCCGGGAGAAGTCCAACAACGTGTTGACCAATTTGGCCAGCCGCAATCCGTTGCGCTGGATCACATCGAGTTCCTGCTGGGCGTGCTCGTCGAGGCCCGGCGCATGCGCACGCAGCTCGGCCACCGGACCCAGGATCAGGGTGATCGGGGTGCGGAATTCGTGGCTGATGTTGGAGAAGAACGTGGTCTTGGCCCGGTCCAGCTCGGCGAGTTCCTCGGCGCGCTGTTGCTGTTCGCGGAAACTGCGGGCGCTGGAGATGCCGGTCGCGATATGGCCGGCGACCAGCTCGATGAAGCCGCGGTAGTCGTCGTCGAGCGGTCGATGCCGATTCAGGCCGGCGACCAGGAAGCCCGACGGTGTCCCGCCCTGCGCGAGCAGGGGTGTCACCAGCGCTTGGCGCGGCGGCGCCTGCCACTGCCCGGTGGGCATGTCGGTGAACGGCGGACCGCCGAGATCCACCAGCTCCGATTTGCCGTGGGCCAGGGCGTCGAGCGGCCAGACCCTCGCATCCAGCGCCGGGAGTACGTGTGGGGCGGCCGGGTGGTCGGGCTCGATTCCGGTGGCGCCGGCCAGACGGGCGCCACCGTCGTCGTCGAACAGGTAAGTCAGGGTGAACGGCAGGTCGCGCGGGTTGCGCTCGAGCTGGCGGCCGGCGAAGGCCAGCATCTCCTGCTCGGTACGGATCACCGACGGGTCGGAGCCGAGATGGCGCAAGGTGGCCATCCGCCGCTCGCCGATCACCCGGTCGGTGTCTTCACTGACCACGCAGAGCACTCCGACGATGGCACCGGCTTCGTCGCGCAGCGGACTGTAGGAGAAGGTGTGGTAGGTCTCCTCGGTGTAGCCGGATCTCTCCAGGAACAGCAGCAGGCCCTCGTCCCAGGTCGCTTCGCCGGTGGTCAGTACCCGCTCGATCCGTGGCCGGACGTCTTCCCAGACCTCGGCCCAGACCGTGCTGAACGGCAGGCCCAGCGCCCACGGATACTTGCGGCCCAGCGTGTCGCGCCGGTAGGCGTCGTTGCAGAAGAAGGTCAGTTCGGGCCCCCAGCCCATCCACATCGGAAAGCGGGAGGACAACAGGATGCTGACGGCGGTCTTCAGACTCTGCGGCCAGTCCGCCGGCACTCCCAGCGGGGTCGACGCCCAGTCGACGCGGGACAGATCCCGGCCGACATGATCGTCAGGGCCGGAAGCCGAGCCAACGTCCACCTAGCGTCCTTTCGGCTGGATCCGGCATGGGGAGATCAGCCTCCGGAGTTCACAGTACGGCCAGTTGGCCAAACCAGGGGCCCAAGTCGGCGCAGAGGGCCAGATCAGAGCCGGCGGACCATGACGAAGTCGTGCTCGGTGTGCGCGCCGAGCGAGAACGTCTTGGTGCCGGTGACCGTGAAGCCGTGTTTGGTGTAGAACCGTTGTGCCCGTTCGTTTCTCTGGTTCACCCCGAGCCAGACGCAGCCTGCCCCGGCGGCGCCGGCGTGGTCGAGCGCGGTGGTCATCAGCGTCGCGGCGACGCCGGAGCCGTGACAGTCGGGCAGCACGTAGATCTTGGACAGTTCGACCGCCGGGCGGATGGTCACCGCCCGGGCGACGTCGCCGTCGGTCCCGACGCCGTCGACGAGGATGGCGTAGCCGACGATTCGGTCACCGTCGCGGGCAGCCAGCACGGTGCGCGACGGATCGGCCAGGTAGTCGGCGAACCGCCGGGCGGACAGCTGCGCGGCGATGAAGGCCGCGATCTGCTCGGGCGGTGACGTCGGCGGGCAGGCGAGCGGGAAGGTAGCGGCGGCGACCGCGGCGAGTTCGTCGAGGTCGGCATCTACTGCCGTCGACACCGACAACGCTGAGCGCACGACCGTCCTCCTCACCCCGACGAAGGATCGCACACCGGGCCGGCCACGGGTTTGGCAACCGGCGCCGGTGGTACCCGCCCGGTTGCCCGGGACCGGCCGTCTGCGGCATCTTTACGGGTGGTGCGCCGGGAAGTCTGGTCGGCAGTCACGCCTGCATGGGCGTGATTTCAGTGACGATGTGGAGACCTCGGCGTGGCCCTTGCCCTGGCATTTGGTGTGGTGCTGCTGATCAGCGTGTCGCTGTCAGGGGTCGCGGCCAGGACGGTGCTGTCCACCGCGCTGATGTTCCTGCTGGCGGGCGCCCTGATCGGGCCGGGCGGCTTCGGTGTCGTCGACCTCGGGCCCGGCCACGGCATGGTGGCCGCACTCGCCGATATCGCGCTGTTCACGGTTCTATTCACCGACGGCCAGCGTGCCAATATGCGTGCGCTGCGGGAAAATTGGCAGTTGTCGGGCCGGGCGATGGGGCTGGGCATGCCGCTGACGATGGTCGGGATCGCGGTTCCCGCTCACTTTCTGGCCGGCCTCGATTGGCCCACCGCGTTCCTGCTCGGCGCCATCCTGTCGCCGACCGATCCGGTGTTCGCCGCGGCGCTCGTGGGCCGGTCGGACGTCCCGCTGCGACTGCGGCGCCTGCTCAATGTGGAGTCGGGTCTCAACGATGGGCTGGCGCTGCCGTTCGTGCTGATCTTTCTGGCCACGGCCAAGCACGAGAGCTCGCATTGGACCCAGATTCTCGAAGAGCTGATGCTGGGGCTGGTGCTCGGCTTCGGTGTCGCCGCAGTGGTGGCGCTGGCCTGGCGCAGCACGATCCTCACCGCCGAACCCCGGTTGCAGCCGCTCGGGCCGGTCGCGATCGCGATCGTGATCTATGCCGCCTGCCATCTGACCCACGCCAATCCGTACCTTGCCGCATTCGCCGCGGGATCGACGCTGGCGACGTTGGATCCCATGGTGGCCGAACGATTCGAGCCGTTCGGCGACCTGCTGGCCGAGCTCACCAAGTTCGCTGCACTGCTGGTCTTCGGTGCGCTGATCACCCCCGACCGCCTGTCTCACCTCGGCTGGCGGGAATGGTTGTTGGCGGTGATCGCGATTCTGGTCATCCGGCCGGTGTCGCTGTTGGTCTCGCTGCTGCGCACGAAGATGCCCCGCCGCGAGCGGCTGGCGGCGGCCTGGTTCGGCCCCAAAGGGTTTGCCTCGGTGGTCTACGGCCTGTTGGCGCTGCAATCGGGCATCCCGGACAGCGAGCTGGTGTTCGACCTGGTCGCCGTCACGATTGCGCTCTCGATCGTGCTGCATTCGTCGACCGACGTCCCGGTGGCCAAGGTGCTGCGCGTGGAGCCGCCCGACAAACTCCCGGCCGGCCAGGCTGACCCCGGTGAGCCCGTGGCCGGCGAACGCGCGGCACCGGAGAATGCGTGATGGGCCCGCCGGAGGTGACCAACGTCGTACGGTTTGTCTGTGCGTGCAGAGCAGATCGCCGAACAATTCCCGGTCGTCACATCGAATTCCGGTGCCCTGGATGCGGTGCGGCTGATGGCCGACCGGCGGCTGCCGGGCTTGCTGGTCACCGACTCACAGGGACAGCCGGTGACGATTCTGCCTGCCTCGCAAGTCGTGCGGCTGCTGGTTCCGGCCTACATTCAGGACGACCCATCGCTCGCCGGGGTGCTCGGCGAGCAGGCCGCCGACCGCATCGCCGACAAGTTGGGCGGCAAGTCGGTGGAGCAGGTGCTGCCCCGGTCGGCGCCGCACATGCCGACCGTCAACGCCGACGACACGATCGTCGAGGTCGCGGCCGTCATGGCCCGCGATCATTCACCGTTGGTGGCGGTCGTGACCGGCAAGCGGCTGATCGGTGTGATCACCGCCTCCCGGTTACTCGAAGTGGCGTTGCAGGCGCATTGAACTCGGCGAGCGCAGGGTAAGTCGTGGCCGCCGTCGCTCTCGGAGTCTTCGTCGTCGCCTATCTGCTGATCGCCACCGAGCGGATCAACAAGGTCAAAGCGGCGCTCGGTGGTGCCGCGGTGGTGGTCGCGCTGGGCGTCGTCGGCTCCGACGACATCTTCTATTCGCGGGAGACCGGCATCGACTGGGACGTCATCTTCCTGTTGCTGGGGATGATGGTGATCGTCGGTGTCCTGCGGCAGACCGGTGTGTTCGAATACACCGCGATCTGGGCGGCCAAGCGGGCCAAGGGTTCCCCGCTCCGAGTGATGATCCTGCTGGCGGTGATCACCGCCGGAGCCTCGGCTCTGTTGGACAACGTGACGACCGTCCTGCTCATCGCGCCGGTGACGCTGCTGGTCTGCGAACGGTTGGCCATCAATCCGGTGCCGTTCCTGCTCGCCGAGGTGTTCGCTTCCAACATCGGTGGCACCGCGACCCTGATCGGCGATCCGCCCAACATCATCATCGGCAGCCGAGCCGGCTTGTCGTTCAACGACTTTCTGGTACACGTAGCACCGCTGGTCCTGATCGCGCTGGTGGTGTTCTTGGCTGCGTTGCCGGTGCTGTTCCGTGGGGCGTTCACCGTGGAGTCCGACCGGGTCGCCGAGGTGATGTCGCTCAACGAGCGCGAGGCGATCCGTGACGTGCGGCTGTTGGTCAAATGTGGTGTGGTGCTGGGTGCGGTCTTCGCCGCGTTCATCGCGCACTCGGTGATCCACGTCGACCCCTCGGTGGTGGCGCTGCTGGGGGCGGGGATCCTGATCCTCATCTCCGGCGTCGAGCGGATGCACTACCTGGGCAGCGTCGAATGGGAGACGTTGTTGTTCTTCGCCGGCTTGTTCATCTTGGTTGGCGCGCTGGTGCGGACCGGGGTGATCGCTCGCGTGGCCGAGTTTGCAGGCGCGGCCACGGGCGGCAATCCGCTGTTGGCGGCGATGGCGATTCTGTTGGTGTCCGCGTTGCTGTCGGGGGTGATCGACAACATCCCGTATGTGGCGACGATGAGTCCGGTGGTCGCCGATCTCGCGGCGACGGTGGCCAATCCGGTGCACGGCCAAGCGCTGTGGTGGTCGCTGGCGATCGGCGCGGACTTCGGCGGCAACCTGACCGCCGTCGGGGCCAGCGCGAACGTGGTCATGCTCGGCATCGCGGCCCGGGAAGGATATCCGATCAGTTTCTGGGAGTTCACCCGCAAGGGTGCGGTCGTCACCGCACTGACGGTCGGTGTCGCGGTGCCGTACCTGTGGCTCCGCTACTTCGTTTTCGGCTGAGCACCTGTCCTGTCGGCTTCCTGGGAAGGTGGTAGGGCAGCGTTTGACCCCCGCCCGAGCGGGTACGACCGCTCCGCTCGACCCAAATGACCCGGATGATCGGTGGACGGAGGCGGCATGGGCATTCAGTGCTGGATCGAATACTGGGCGGCGTACCTCGCGGGCAGGCCGACGCCGGTGTCGCCATGACCGTGCCTGTCGCGCGTACGCCCAGCGCAACCCGTCCCTACCCGCCGCGCACCAGGCCGCTGGGCGCTGCGGTGGTGGACCTGATCGCGACCACCGATCCGAAGCGGATCGGCCAGATGTATCTGGTGACATCGTTCGTGTTCTTCATGACCGGCGGTCTGATGGCGCTGTTGATGCGCAGCGAGCTGGCCCTGCCAGGTCTGCAGTTCCTGTCGAACGAGCAGTACAACCAGCTGTTCACGATTCACGGCACGGTGATGCTGCTGCTGTACGCCACCCCGATCGTGTTCGGCTTCGCCAATGTCGTGCTGCCGCTGCAGATCGGGGCCCCGGACGTCGCGTTTCCTCGGCTGAACGCATTGTCGTTCTGGCTGTTCGCCTTTGGCGGCCTGATCGTGCTGTCCGGGTTCGTCGTGCCCGGTGGTGCCGCCGACTTCGGCTGGACGGCCTACACGCCGTTGAGCGATGCGGTGCACTCACCCGGCGTCGGTGGAGACCTGTGGACGTTGGGGCTGATCGTGTCCGGCCTGGGCACGATTCTGGGTGCGGTCAACATGATCACCACCGTCATCTGCATGCGCTGCCCAGGCATGACGATGTTCCGGATGCCGATCTTCACCTGGAACATCCTGGCCACCAGCGTGTTGATTCTGATTGCCTTCCCGATCCTGACGGCCGCCCTGTTCGGGCTGGCCGCCGACCGTCACCTCGGGGCGCACATCTACGATCCCGCCAACGGCGGCGGCATCCTGTGGCAACACCTGTTCTGGTTCTTCGGTCATCCCGAGGTCTACATCGTGGCCCTGCCGTTCTTCGGGATCGTCACCGAGATCTTTCCGGTGTTCTCCCGCAAGCCGGTGTTCGGCTACAACGGGCTGGTATTCGCGACCTGGGCGATCACAGTGCTGTCGGCATCGGTGTGGGCACACCACATGTTCGTGACCGGTGCGGTGCTGCTGCCGTTCTTCAGCTTCATGACCTACCTCATCGCGGTGCCCACCGGCATCAAGTTCTTCAACTGGATCGGCACGATGTGGAAGGGCCGGCTCACGTTCGAGACGCCGATGCTGTTCTCCCTCGGGTTCCTGGTGACCTTCCTACTCGGTGGTCTGTCGGGTGTGCTGCTGGCCAGTCCGCCGCTCGACTTCCACGTCAGCGACACCTATTTCGTCGTCGCGCACTTCCACTACGTGCTGTTCGGCACGATCGTGTTCGCCACCTACGCCGGGATCTACTTCTGGTTCCCGAAGATGACCGGACGCCTGCTCGACGAGCGGCTGGGCAAGCTGCACTTCTGGCTGACCTTCATCGGCTTCCACTTGACCTTCCTGGTGCAGCACTGGCTCGGTAACGCCGGCATGCCGCGCCGCTACGCCGACTACCTGCCGTCGGACGGTTTCACCACGCTGAACATCGTCTCGACCATCGGTGCGTTCATCCTCGGTGTGTCGGTTCTGCCGTTCGTCTGGAACGTCTTCAAGAGCTGGCGGTACGGCGAGGTCGTCACCGTCGACGACCCGTGGGGCTACGGCAACTCGCTGGAGTGGGCCACCTCGTGCCCGCCGCCGCGGCACAACTTCACCGAGCTGCCCCGGATCCGTTCGGAGCGGCCGGCGTTCGAGCTGCACTACCCGCACATGATCGAGCGGATGCGGGCCGAGGCCCACGTCGCCCGAAAGTCGGCAAATCAGGACGGTCCGGCCGATACGGTTGGCAGCTCCGCAGGTGGGGCCAAACGCTAGGACTTCTGCGCCGCCGTGATCGCCGCCAGGGTCTCGGCGATGTCGTTCTCGGCGCGGGCTTTGTCGAACCCGAGGCGGTGCAGGGTTCCGCTGTCGTCCTCGGCCTCCAGCAGCGCCAGCAGCATGTGCTCGGTTCCGATGTAGTTGTGGCCCAGGCGAAGTGCTTCGCGGAAGGTCAACTCCAGCACTTTACGAGCCTGAGTGTCGAACGGGATCAAGGCGGGCGGGTCGCCGGCGGCGGGCGGCAACGTGATCGCGGCGCGGATGGCGTCGGCGGTGATCTGTTGGGCGCGCAGCAGTGGGGTGGCCAGTGCGGCGGGATCGGTGAGCAGCCCCAGCAACAGATGGTCGGCAGTGATCTCGGCGTTGCCGGCGTGGTGCGCGGCGTTCTGCGCGGCGACCACGGCAGCGCGGGCCCGCGGGGTGAACCGGGCGAAGCCCTGCGCGGGGTCGAGGTCGTTGGCGTCGAGGTTGGTCAGCTTGGGCACGAAGCGTTTCTGCGCGGCCTGTTTGGTGACACCCATGCTCTTGCCGATGTCGGTCCAGGAGGCACCCGAGCGGCGGGCCTGGTCGACGAAATGCCCGATCAGATGGTCGGCGAGGTCGCCGAGCGCTTCAGCGGTCAGCACCGCGTCGGCGAGCTGCTCGAGGGCGTCGGTGTGGACCCGTTTGATGGCGTCGATCAGGTCGTCGAGGCGCACGGGGTAGGCGATACGGGCCGGCTCTTCCATGCGTCAACTTTAGGTTGACGCATGGAAGATCGTCAACCGCAAGTTGACGGTATGGCTCACGGATCCGCGGGTACTCGCGAACCATGCCAACGAGCGTTACTCGCGATATCAGCGCCCCGCGCAGCCGGGTCTGGGAGGTTTTGGCCGACGGCTGGACGTACTCGCAGTGGGTGGTCGGCAACAGCCGGATGCGTGCCGTCGACTCCGACTGGCCGGCTCCGGGGACGCGCATCCTGCATTCCATTGGTGTGTGGCCCGCAGTCATCGACGACGAGACCGTGGTCTTGAGTTGCACGCCCCAGGAGGAACTGGTGCTGCTGGCCCGCCTCGGCCCGGCCGGCGCCGCGCGGATCACGTTGCGGCTCAGCGACACCTCGGACGGATGCCGTGTCGAGATGGCGGAGGTGGCCGTCGAGGGGCCGATGAAATTCGTGCCCAACCGGCTGCAGCTGACCAGTTTCTGGCCGCGCAACCGGGAGTGCACCTGGCGGCTGGCCAACCTTGCCGAGAGCCGCGAGCCGGCGGAGTTGGATTAGCTCGGGTGCCTGCCAGCGCAAGCCGGAACCGACCGGCCGGGGCCGAATTGCTTTGCCCGGGCTTCGGTGATTCCGCCACGGGCGGTGGGGCGGGCTTCATACACTCGCGCCATGGCAGGCCAGCGTAAATCCGAAGAGCGGCCCGACCTGACCAGGATTGACAACCGGGCGCCGTCGGTGCCGCGGATGTTCCTCGATCGCGTCGCGGCCACGCCCACCAACGAAGCGTTCCGTTACCCCGATCACGACGGGTGGACCAGTGTCACCTGGCAGCAGGTCGGCGACCGGGTCGAGCTGATCGCCGCCGGGCTGATCGCCCTCGGGATCAACCCGCAGGACCGGGTGGCGCTGGCGTCGGGGACCCGCTACGAGTGGGTGGTCGTGGACTTCGGCATCCTGTCGGCGGGGGCGGCCACGACGACGGTCTATCCGACCACCAACGCCGAAGACACCGCATTCATCGTCGCGAACTCCGGCAGCCGGGTTGTGGTGGCGGAGAACCAGTCCCAAGTGGACAAGCTGGTCGCGCACCGCAGCGAACTGCCCGCCGTCGAGAAGGTGGTGATCATCGACGGCAACAGCGACGACGACTGGGTGATCACCCTCGGCGACCTCGAACAACTCGGCAAGCAACTGCTGGCCGACAATCCCACCGCGGTGACCGACCGGGTCGACGCGATCTCACCCGATCAGCTCGCCACGCTGATCTACACCTCCGGCACCACCGGCAAGCCCAAGGGCGTGCGGCTCAACCACGAGGCATGGACCTACACCGCGGCCGCGCTGGATTCGCTGCACGTGTTGTCCGACCGGGACCTCAACTATCTGTGGCTGCCGCTGGCCCATTCGTTCGGCAAGGTGATGCTGGCGATGCCGTTGGTGATGGGCTTTCCCACCGTGATCGACGGCCGGGTCGACAAGATCGTGGAGAACCTGGCGATCATCCAGCCGACGTTCATGGGCGCGGTGCCGCGCATCTTCGAGAAGGTGCACGGCCGGATCACCGAGACGATGGCCGAAGAGGGCGGGGTCAAGAAGCGCCTGTTCGACTGGGCGATCGACGTCGGTCTGCAGATCTCCCGGGCCCGGCAGGCCGGCCATCGGGTCGGTCCGGTGCTGGCGTTGCAGCACAAGCTGGCCGACCGGCTGGTGTTCAACACGATCCGGCAGCGCTTCGGCGGCCGGCTGCGGTTCTTCATCTCCGGGTCCGCCGCGCTGGACCGCGATGTCGCCCAGTGGTTCGACGCGGTCGGCGCCATCGTGCTGGAGGGCTACGGCCTGACCGAGACGTCGGCGGCGTCGTCGTTGAATCGCCCGCAGGCCTACCGGTTCGGCACAGTGGGGTGGACGTTGCCGTACACCGACGTGATGATCGCCGAGGATGGCGAGGTGCTGCTCAAGGGTCCGGGGGTGATGAGCGGGTATCACGACCTGCCGGAGGCCACCGCCGAGGCGATCAACGGTGACGGCTGGTTCCACACCGGTGACATCGGTGAGCTCGACGCGGAGGGCTACCTGCGGATCACCGACCGCAAGAAGGACATGTTCAAGACCTCGCAGGGCAAGTATGTGGCGCCCTCGGCGATCTCGGCGTCCTTCAAGGGCCTGTGCCCGTTCGCCAGCGAGATCATCGTCTACGGCGAGGGCAAGCCGTACTGCGTCGCGCTGGTGAGCCTGGACGGCGACGCGATCCGGGAGTGGGCCGACCGTAACGGCTTGGAGGGCAAGTCGTTCGGGGAGATCGCCCGCGACGAGAAGACCAAGGAGATGATCGGGGAGTACGTGGAGACCCTGAACAAGCATCTCAACCGCTGGGAGCAGGTCAAGCGCTTCTCGATCATCGATCGTGAATTGACGGTCGAGGCAGGCGATTTGACGCCGAGTCTGAAGCTGAAGCGGAAGGCGGTCGTGGAGAACTTCCACGACAACATCGACGAACTGTACGGCTAGCGGTTCTCGGGCGAGGGTCGGGCCGCCTTCGCGCGGACCCGGTTCGGATACCAGGTGGTGAAGACGGCCGCCCCGATCAGGGCGACGTAACTCAGTGTGTGGCAAGCCCATTCGGGCATCAGGTGCTTCATCAGCGCCCAGGCCAGCGCGGCGTTGACGGTGAACACCGCGGCCCACAGCGAGGTGAGCTGCACATTGACGCGGATGAACAACGGATCGTTCCATTTCGACGGGTCGGTGTGGGCGCGTGCGTACTCCAGGGTGAACGGCCTGCCGAGGGCCAGGGTGATCCACGAGCCGAGCGCCAGCGCGCCGTTGGCGAGCACGCCGAGATGGCGGACGGTCCAGATGTTGTCGAAGCCGAGGACGGCGACGGTGGCCGCGGTGAAGAACGCCAGGCCGACCCACATGATGATGCCGCGGTGCAGCTTGAGGACCGCCATGACGACCGACAGGATCAGCGCCGTGATCAGGCCGATCTCGACGCGCTCCTGGGTGTCCCTGGCGATGAGCAGGAATGCGATCCATGGCGCGAACGACACGAGCAGTTTGACCAGTGACACGCACTCATTGAGCCGATCCGGGAGACGGCTGCAGTAGAGGCGATGGTCCCGGCACTCGACACCGTTGGTCCCGTCCGCGGGGCGACGTAATCTGGAGGCCGGGTGCGCGACGAGGGGACGGCGATGCGACGGTACGGCGTACTGGCGGCGGTGGTGGTTGCGCCGCTGTGGTTTTCTGCGGGGCTTGCTCATTCGGACGTTCCGGCGCCCCAACCCGGTGCGCCGTGCCCGGCGGAGTTCGCCGACGTGATGACGCAACTGCCCGGCGGCGCGGACTTCCTGGTGTGCCAGGCCGCGCCGGATACTGCGGGCAGCTGGGTGCCGGTCGTCACCCCCTTCGACCCCAGCAGCCGGTGGTTGAGCTACGGGCCGGAGATCACCTTGCACGGCCAGGGTTTTCGCAACCCGAACCTGCGCTCGGGGAGCTGGACCGCCGAGCCACTGAATCCGGACGCGGTGTGCGGCGCCGATCAGGTCACCGTGGTGAGCGCGGGAGTGCTTGCGCCGCTGGAGCATTCGCAAAGCGAGCCGGGTCAACCGATGCAGCTGGAGGTGTTGCCCAGGCTGTTCACTATCGTGCTCAGTGGTGACTGCCTGTGGTCGGAGGACCAGCCGTCGCCGCCGATGGGGTGGTGACGGTGTTCCAGCTGACGGTGCAGGACGTGTTCGTCATCAAGGGCCGTGGTCTGGTCGCGACGGGCCGCGTCGAACTCGGGGAGGTCCGGGTCGGCGACGAGGTGCGGATCAACGGTGCGCGCGCCGTGGCGGTGGACGCTATCGAACTCTTCCGCAAGAAGACCGAGCACGCGGTGGCCGGGGAGAACGTCGGCCTGCTGTTCACCGGGCTGCAGCGAAGCGACGTGTCACCGGGTGACGTGCTGAGCGCTGGTGGCACCGACCTGGCCGCGGGTGGTGTCGAGGTGCGGCTGTAGTTCGCCGGCGGCGAGTGGTCCCCAGGGGCGGGGGGCCGGTGGCCCAAGGGGGTGGCCACGTAGCGTGAACCCACCCCTGGAGACCCGCTTGTGACAGTCGGGACGCCCGACCGATCGGCAATGCATTGCTCTACCGGGAATCTACGACACCGCTGATCGCGCGGGCACGGTTCCGCCGAAATATTGACGATTAAGTAAGGCTTGCTTTTCGGCGGCGACCGTCAGCCGCGCGTCCCCCGAATGGTGGAACGAATTTCCCCTGTTCCAGGGTCCGCTCGGTGGACAGACGTGCGCCCTCCCGGCGAGCACAGTGGCATCTGTCGCGCCGATACGGACCGCGACCCCACGACATGAAAGGTAGTGCGATGAAGATCAACGGAATGTCTCTGACCGCCGCGATCGGCGGGCTGCTGGTGGCCGGCTCGATGGCACTGGCCGGACCGGCGGCTGCCGCTGCCCACGGCAACGCGGGCCCCGGCGAGCCGCCGCCCGCGGCCGCAAGTCACGGCAATGCGATCCCCGGCGAGGCCGCGCCCGCGGCGGCGTCGTGGGGTGGTGGCGGCAATGCGATCCCCGGCGAGGCCGCGCCTGCGGCGGCGACCCAAGGCGGGTCGAACATCGGCGAGGGCGAGTTGCCCTGGGCTCCGATCGGAACCGCGCACTGACTCTCGGCTACCAGGTCACCGGAAGTGCGACCAGGCCGTTCGACAGCGAATGGAAGCCGGCGGTCATGGTCGCCGGGTTGGCGCATAGCCGCAGGTTCGGGAACCGCGGAATGAGCTGGGCGTAGACGGTCTTGAGCTCCAGGCGGGCCAGTGCCGCACCGATGCAATAGTGCAGGCCGTAGCCGAACCCGACGTGCGTCGCGCCGGTGCGGGTGAGGTCGATCCGGTTGGGGTCGGCGAAGAACGCCGGGTCGTGATTGGCGGCGCCGGGATCGAGCAGGACGAGGTCGCCGGCCCGGATCGTCACCCCGTCGGCGTCGATGTCGTCGCGGGCGTAGCGGGGAACGCCGACCCCGCCGGTCATCCCGGCCCGCAGGATTTCCTCGGCGGCCTTCGGGATCAGTTCCGGGTCGGCCAGCAGCGCCTGCCACTGGTCGGGGTTGGTGAGCAGCATCAGCGAGCCCACCCAGATCTGGGTGACCGTGGTCTCGTTCCCGGCGAACAGTAGTTGCATCGCCAGGGTGGCGATCTCGAAGTCGGCGAGATCGGGTTCGTCGCACAGCCGGGAGATCACGTCGTCGTCCGGGTTCGCGCGCTTGGCGGCCACCAATTCCATGCCGTAGCCGAGCAGCATTTCCAGGCCCTTGAGCGAGACATCGTCGTCGGGGGAGAAGGCGGCGTCGTCGACCCAGCGCCGGAAGCGATCCCGGTCGTCGTAGGGCACGCCGAGCAGATCGCAGATCACCAGAATCGGTAGCGGCTGAGCCAGATTCGTCAGCAGGTCGGCCGGCGGACCCTGGCGTTCCATGTCGTCGAGCAGTCCGGCGCACAGCGCCTCGACCTTGGGCGCCAGGGTGCGCATGTGCCGGGGGCCGAAATGCGGCTGCAGCAGCTGACGCATGCGGGAGTGGTCGGCCGGCTCGGAGTCGAAGTCCCCGATCGGGCCGCCGAAGAGTGCGGAGGTGCGGCTGCGCGGCGCGTTGGCCGGGTCGCGGTGGGTGCGGCCCAGCCGCTCGTCGTCCATCAGCCGGCGCACCAGGGAGTAGCCGGTGACCAGCCAGGCCTCGTCGCCGACGGAGGTGAGGACCTTGTGAATCGGCCCGTCGGCGGCCAGCGCCAGCAGATCGTCGGGGGAGCGCAACGGATGACTCTGGCGGAACGGCAGCTGCGCGGCGGCGGTCATGGTGGGCAGCCTACGGTGGGCGGCCGGCGCTGAGGCGGGGTTTTCCAGACGCATGGTCTTGGTTGTTTCGATAGCGCCCGAGCCGCTGCACCCGGCTTTTAAGATCCAGCGATGGCTCACATCGATGGTGGCGGCCTTGGCGCACTGCTCGGTGTGGGCGGTGCGGTGTGCGCGGTCGCGCTGTGGCTGCCGCCGGCCGCGTCCGCCGACTCGCCGACCTGGAACGGGGAGTACGCGATCACGTTCATCGTCGGTCCCAAATCGGGAACGAGTATGGCGGCCGGACAGCCCGAGCAGCAGCACACCGAGACCTACGGATTCCAGTCGAGCTGTGCGAGCGGAACGTGCACGGCCACCATCACCAGCGGTCCGCCGCCGAGCAACCCGACTGTCCCGCAGCCTGTCCAATTCACCTGGGACGGCACATCGTGGACGCAATCCAGTGATTTCCAGTGGGACTGCAGGATGTCCGACGACGGCACCGTCGAGTGGAGTCCGGCCCATGCCGAGGTGCGCTACACGCCGCAACCGGACGGAACCCTGTCCGGGGTCATGCACACCGAGATCGCGAGCGGTCCGTGCCAGGGGAGCGTCGAGATGAACATGACCGCCGAGCGGGTTTAGCGTGTGGCCCAGCGGTAGGTGGGCTCCATATCGCTGTTGAGCTGACTAAAGATTGGTGCGCGAGACTGGGATTGAACACGAGGTGGTGCGGGTGCCACTTCGAGTTATGAGTCGCGCCCGCCGGGCGTTGTGAACTCGCGGCAATTCGCACTCGATCGACGTACTCGCGGTCGCTGGAGCCGTTCGGGCCGAGCCCGCGCTGACGATAGCTGCCCACGACGAAGTGTCGTGGGGCATGAAACTTCTGGTGGGCCGTCGCGACGATCTCGTAGGACAAAGGACCGCGACGGTTAATTTGCTCCTGTGGCGTATCCACCATTGCGACCCTGCCGTTCGTGTAGATCATCATTGACCTCGGCGCCGCCGTACCCCGCCGACGGTTGCAGCGGATTTGAACGGTCAACGAGGCCGAGTCGGCACCACAGTCGTTCTAAAGCAGAGTGATCCTGCTTCGCTGGGGCATCTGCGAGCTGTCGCAATCACGCGTTAGCATCCCGAAGATGGGGGCAAAGAAGTCCGACGACGGCATGCTCGTCGCTTGGGGAATTGTGCTGTTTCTCGTCTTCATGGTCATCGCCTGGCCCTATTTCGTGGGAACCTGGCTGGCCGTGCAACTCGGGGCGGACAACCCGTCCACAGCGCGGTCGGTGACCGGCTGGGTCCTCGAAGTTCTATGGGTCGGCGGCCTGTTGTCGGTCGCCGGGTGGTCCTGGCTCGCAAAGAGGCGAAAGCAGGACGAGGCCCGCCGCCTCGAGCTCCTCAAGCAACGACGTATCCGGGAGTTCGGATCGGCCGGCGCGCTTCTCTACGAGCAGGCCGACGCGTCGGTGTCGATGATCGCCGCATCCGAGGCCGCCGGGACGGGGTGGCTCGGGGATCCCGCTGATTTCGAGTTTCACGCCGACCTTGAGGCGATCGCTGCCAATCTGCGCCGGGCGGAGAAGATCCGCACTGTCACGGCGGACGCGTCCTCGATCCGCGACTTCAGCCCGGCCGACCAGCAAATGCTGCGCGACGCGAAGGCAGAGATCGCGAAGCTGGAGAGCTCGGTGAAACGGCGCGTCGAACTGATTGGCAAATGTGCACTGCAGGCCGCCGACATCGACCGTGCCCTGCGTGAGGAACGCGAAAGCGTTGTTATGGCCAAGCGACGTGAGGAACTTCGCGGACGCCTGGGCCCGATCCTCTACGAATCGCAGACGACGCCGAGTGAGAGCCCTTCTGAGTCTGCCGATCTAGTGACTGCGCGCGCGGCTGCCTTCCGCGAACTAAAGGCCCTCGTCGACAAAACCCGACTCAACGGGGCGAGCGATTGACGGGTGAGGAATTCGAGCCGAACGACTAGATTCTCGGCGAAGCACCTCAGTGATTTTGGATTCGGTGGGGGAGAAGAATCGGTCCGCACTGGGTCACGTCAGCGATCAGGTCGGCCACTCTCTGCCCGTCATGAACCGCCGCGCCGACGGCTGCAACAAGCCGATCAGGGCCAAGGCCGGCGCGGTCGCACTATCGCAACTATCTGACCCTTGACGTAGCTGCAGAGTGCCCGCCGGCCCCAAGCGAATCCACACGCGCCAGCTCTGCCGCCGCCTCCACTACTAGGAGTGGCTCGGTAGCCCGGGGGCAACAAGACACTTGAACGCCTCTCGCCGTGGGCGGCACCAATCCGCACCTGAACGCGGTGGAGCAAGGACCCTCACCAGGGTGGCGATCCCTGTGTCCGACCCGAGCCTGTTCGGAGACCGCGACGAAGTGGAGATCGGCGGCCGCCGCTTTGAAGTGGACGGCCTGCCCGACGACTGGCGCAACGCGCCCGCAGGACTGGCCCAGTTCGCCCGCGTGCATGGCTGCGTCATCCACGCCAAGAGGCAGGGCTGAGACATGGGCGTCCACTCCCTGCACTCCCTTGGTAGTTGGTCGGATTTGAAATCCAACCACTGCCAAGGGGTGCGATCCGAAATCCGAACCCTGGTCCTTTGTGTCGCCCAGCAGAAGTGAGAACAGGCGCGCGCTGACGGCGATAGACGCCGGCCGCTCGGACTCCCGGCGCTACAGAAAACTCAAGCTCGAGTTCCGCGCCGAGTGCGTGGCAACGAAGGCGCCCTGCTGGCTCTGCAACCGTCCAATCGACTACCTCGTGGGCTACCCGCACCCGGACAGCTTGAGCCGCGGCCACGCCAAGACCGTCGTCGACCATCCCGAACTCGCGGACGACCGCGCCAACTTCCAGCCTGCCCATCTCGACTGCATTAAGCGACGCGGCACCGATGACCCTCACGTCAACCTCGGGGATCCATCGGAGATTTGGTGACGGGAGTGGCTATCGCTCGACCTTGCCTGGCTCATATCGCATCACTCGTGTTCCAACGGTGCGTAGCGAAAGCCACCAGGGCCCAGAGGGATTCGAGGCAACTTGCCTTTCGACTGCGTTCCAACGCCCCGTCACCCGGATCAGCTGATCCCACGCCAGCGCGGTCCCAACCGCACCGTGAAGATGAACAACCTTGAGCCGGTGTTCGATAGCCAGCTGAGACTCAGCGGGGCGAGTTCGAATACGACGGTCGTTCGTGATCACCACCCAGCCGTTGTCGCCCACGATCGGAATCCAGTCGACATCGTCGATACCTTCGGGCAGCAATTCATCGAGCGGAGCCTCAGTGAATCGGCCCGCGTCCCGCCTGACCGCGACCATGCCCTTGCCCAGCCGCAGCAGGTTCTCATCCACCACGTAGACGATCTCGTTGAGCGCGACCATCTACCGATGCACCTCGAGGCCCCTTAGGCCGCGACGCGATGCTTCTTCGCGTAATCGACAGCCGCACGAACCTGGGCGATGCTCAGCCCGTAGTCGGCGGCCAGGTCCTCCTCGGACTCACCGGCCTTCCGCATCCCCGCGATCGTCGCAACGGCGATCCTGCGACCGGCGATCGTTGGCTGCCCGCTGAACCGCTGTGGGTTGATCACGATGTCCGGGAACTCGTCATCAGCGGGGAGCTCTGCCACGAAGCTCTCACCGTGCTCATCAACTCCGAGCTTCGCCCGCTCGATCAACGGCCAACCGTCACCCAGCAGCATCTGGCCAGTGCGCACAACCATCTTCGCTTCGTCCAGCCCGACATCGCTGCCGCCCAGGATCAGCTCATGGTTCGCGGCGGACAGATACGGGCGGAGGTGCGCGAGCGGATAATCGACGCGGAAGGTGTGCCGCAGCGCTTGGATCGCGAGGCGCAGCCGCCGCGTCTGGACCTCCTCGCGGAGTTCCGCGAGGATCCGCGTCTCGACGAACTCGCCCCACGTCGCCCATTCGGTGTCACGCGACATCACCCGCAGGATCGGTTCGTAGTGCTTGCCGCCGCGTTCGTATCCGTTGATCCAGCGTCGCGCGGTACCGCTGCGCAGCCCGACAATCCGATCGACCTCCGCATAGAGGTACACCTCTCGGTCGAGCATCGGGATCACAGCCACGCGCGACAGCATGACACACACGTATCAGCCAGCCCCGACATATACACCAACCCGTGATGCGACCCGACTCCTGGCAAGGTGGCAAAAGTTCATCCCGGACTCGCACGGCCGTCTCGCTCCGGTAAGGGGTCCTCTCTCCCCGAAGCAACTGGACAAAATGTGGCGGGTTAGCCCATCTGATCGGCCTGATTATCGTGGTTGTTGTCCACGTGGTCGATTTCGTCCAGTCCTGCCGCCTCGAGTCTGTGGGCGCCCTTGACGGATTGTCGGAAAGTCCCTTCCAGCCATGGAAGCGCCGTCTACCCTGCGGAGATCCATTCTTTGCTAACCGGGGGGGCACGATGGCTGGTTTCGCAGTGATCGATTTTGAGACGACCGGCTTCGCTGCCAGTAAACACGATAGGGCGGTCGAGGTCGGCGTGGTCTTGCTGTCACCGGACGGCGACATTGAATGTGAGTGGGCGACTTTGCTGGATCCTGGTCGTGATGTTGGCCGTAGCGATATTCATCGGATCACGGCGCTCGACGTGGTGGGGGCGCCTACCTTTGCCGCGATCGTTCCGAGGTTGGTGAGGGATCTTCGTGGCCGGATCGTGGTCAGCCACAACCTCGGGTTCGACCTGGGCTTTTTGCGCGAAGAGCTGCGGCGTGCCGGTGTGACGCTGGACAGCCCGTTTCTGCCTGGATTTTGCACCATGAAGTGGGCTGGTCGGCTCATTCCCGGTGCATCGCGCAAGCTGCAGGACTGCTGTGATGCTGCGGGTGTTGCTCTTGTGGATGCCCATTCGGCACTTGGGGACTGTCGTGCCGCAGCTGGATTGGTCAGGTGTCTTCTGAAGGTCGGCGGTGTCCCTCCGCCGTGGGCAGGGGAGATCGCAGGCGTCGAGGAATTTCAGTGGCCCGACGTCATCGGCCCGGAGGTGCCGCTGGCAGTCCGCGGCACCGCGCCTCCGCGGCAGCCTGCGGGCTGGCTCGATCGCATAGTCGCACGTATGCCTCGACACGATGACGTTCGGATCGAGTCGTACCTAGAGGTGCTCGAGTCCGCACTTCTCGATTGTTATCTGTCTCGTCATGAGGAGCTGGCACTGGTGGCGATGGCCGAAGAACTTGGCCTCTCGCGCCCGCTGCTCGAGGAGATCCACCGGGGGTACCTGCGAGCGATGGCGAGCGTTGCGCTCGCCGACGGCGTGGTCACCGTGAGCGAGCGCGCCGATCTGCTTCAGGTCGCCCGCCTGCTTGGACTGACGTTCGACGACGTTGACGCGGCGCTGGCAACCGCGCCGCCAGCTCGCCAACCTAACGCCGAGTTCGTGATCGCGGCCGGAGACGTTCTGTGTCTCACGGGCACGATGTGCAGGCCGAGGTCGGAATGGGAGGCAGAGCTCGAGCGGCGCGGCATCCAGGTCGGCTCGCTCACCCGCAGGACGCGCGTTCTCGTCGCTGCCGACCCGGACTCGGCCAGCGGCAAAGCCAAAAAGGCTCGCGAATACGGAATCCCGATCATCACCGAGGTGGCGCTCGCTCGCCTGCTGGGTATTGAGCTGCAATCCTGAGCCAAGTGGAACCAGAGTGGAAGAGGACCAATTCGCGGCGCTGCGTCGGTTGGCGGACTTGGACCGGGTGGAGGTCATAGCCTGCGCAGTGACTCCCGGCGGCGTACCGAAAGGCTGAGATTCAGTCGTTCTGCGGGCCGAGCTGGGCTGACAGCTCTTCCGCGGAGACGGTATCGCCGGTGAGCAGCGCTACACTGAGCCGGTCCTGCAGGTCCTCGATGGACACGTCGATCACACGGGACGGCAGACCGCGAGCGCCGGCATCGCCGACAGCGTCTTAGAGCTAGCGGGCTGCGGCGATGAGCCGCTCGACATCGTAGGCCCGAATTGACGGGACATCAGGGTCGAGCTGGTCAAGCCAGCGCTCAACCGCTTCGGCATCCTGCTCGCTCATGCCGTTAAGGGCATTCCTAACGCTGGGCTTGCGGCCGTCGTCATGCGGTTGGTGGTGCCGCATCTGGCGGTGTCACCGCCTCGTCTGCGTATCCTTTTCGGCCGCAACGGCGCGGTACCATCGCCGCTCAGCGAGCTTGCAACGAATGCTGCGCCGAGGCGAATACCGGTCGAGGCCGCGCTGCATGAAAGCTCGTGCTGCCTGGTTGAACCCGTCGATGGCGGCGGAACCGACCTCGACTGTGCGGTTGAGCCGGGCGAGTTCCCCCGCAACGTCACTGGCCTTGGGTTCCGTCAGCAGCTCAAGAAATACGGCGAGGTGCATCTCGATTTCGGCAATGCGGACTTGCAACTCAAAGTCGTTGCACGCTAGGCGCGCTGACTTCATCACCCGATCAGTTTCCGCCGCCGCTTTGGATACGCGCGCGACGCCCTCGTCGTTAATTTCAGAGGCCGGCACTTCCCGGGCCAGGAAGCCGCGCACCAGCCCGAGAAATCGGCCTGACTCGATGGTCCATGTGGAGGCAATCGAGGTGACATCGACGACCACCTGGCGGCCCAGCGTCACGGCACGTTCTTTGGTCTCCGCGCGTGCGATCCACAGGGCGGCGGCCGCGGCGGTGAACGTTCAGATTGTCGACCAGGGCCAGTGCCCGACGACATCGACAGTGTGCCCCACATGACCGAAACGATATCCGGGCGGCGTTAGGGCGTCTGTGACTAGTCGCGGTGCTCGTCGTGCTCGGCGGCCTCGTCGAGTCTGTCCTCCGCGCGCTTGGTGGCTTCGCGGCGCCGCTTCGGCCGCGTGCTTCTCGACCCGGTCGAGGTATTCCATGATTTCGATAACGCGCAGCTCGATATCAGGGCGGCCAGCCTTACGAGCCGCCGCGGCAGTTTGGGCTGCCCAATCGTCGAGTACGACACGCTCTGCAGCGTTCTCGGCTGCGGTGGCTTTCGACTCGATGTCAAAGAGCGGCATTTGTGCGAGCAGCTCGCGGAGCTCCTGGACAGGATCGCCCGCAGCGTCGTCGGGCTCGTCATCCTTAGGGTTGCCCATATCCGCGACTGCAGGCGCCTCGTCAGGCATCTCGTTGTCCGACACCAGCTCCTAGGCTCATGATGTGAAACTTGCCGATTGGATTAGCCTTGCCAGCTTCGTCGCGGCAGCCATCTCTGCGGCCGTGGCAGTTTTGCAGGCTCGGCGTGCAGCGACTTCGAGGAGCGCCGCTCAGCATCACGAAGCCAGGGCTGAACACGACGCCGAACGGGCCATCAAGGCGGCTGAGCAGGCGGCTGCATGGCAGCTACAAGCCGCCGCGGCGGCTCAACGATCAGCGGACGCTCTCGAACAGCAAAACCGGCTCGTCGAGGAGCGTGCCGAGCAGGCCGAGGGCGTCCCCTGGGAAATCAGGCACAACTACGGTGACACCTACAACCTGGTCAACGTCACCACCACTGCCAAGTTCGGTGTACAGATTTCAGGGCGTGGGGTCGCGGGCGAACAGCTCACCTTCGACCGCATCGACGGCCGGAGTTCTTCTGGCCAATTCGGGATCGCACCCTTCGGCGCTGAATTTAGCCAGGTCGACGTGACGTGGCACCGTCGCGAAGACCTCTCAGACACGCCGCAGCGGTGGTCGGGCAATAAGCCGCCGAAGGTGTAGCGCGAGGCGATAGGTGCAGTGGCATCTCGTTGCCTTCTAGATCCTTTTATGCAGGATGTCACTACCCTCGGCTTGTGACTTTGATCCTCGCTATGAGCAAGCCCGAGGGAATCTATCTGTCGGTCGATTACCGAATCACAAATGTTCATACCCGTAATTGCCTTGACGACACCAGGGTGAAGCATTTAAGGGTCGACTACCCGCCGGAAAACGGTCCAAAAGCTCTCTTCGCCCACACCGGAGTCGCAGAACTGGCGGACGGCACACCGATCGGTGACTGGCTGCGAGAGACTATTCGCGGAGAAACCGATGTCATTAACGTTTCGATGCAGCACGTGAAGTCACGGCTTGACCGTGACTTAGCACGCTATCTCTACAAGTATCATGCCAGTCTGATCATCATCGTTCTCGTCATCGAAGGAAACAAGCGATTTCTCGGTGGCTTCCACAACTTCAAAGCTGACTTGACTGTCGCAAGGCAGTTTACTTATGAGATGACCGAGTTGACCGAGCCAGGCTGGTGGGCATACGGATCGGTGCATCAGCGCGTGGCCGACGACTACGGTGACAAGTTGACCGCTGCGCTCGCGGTTCGTCCGCGGCGACCCCAAAGCCACATGAAGCTCCTCGCCTCGGTAAATCGCCGAGTCGCCGATGAAACCGTAAGTCCTTACTGCCACGTGGCTTTCATCCCTGCTAGTGATTACTTCACCACAGGCGATAATTCCGGACGGGGACCTCAATCCCAAACGTTCGTCGAACCCGGTGAATCAGTACCGTTCAAGATGCCTTCGGTCATTAACGGGATCGACTTGTCCTTTCAGATGGAGCTCTTCGTTGAAAACGCGCAGGAGCAATTCAAGCTCATGAAGGAAGGAAAAGCACCGGGACCCAATCCGTTGAGTTTGATGTCACCGGACGAGATTAATAGGCACCTGCAACGGCGGCCGTAGCGAGGTAACGATGGACGCGGGCGCCTAGTGGTGCGAATCGAGAGAATCGGCCGCGTCTAACAAAGCGGCGGCGAGTTGGCGGGCGCGGGCGGCGCTGAGTTCCTCACAAGCACCGGGCGCGTGCACCGCTACATACGTGGACCGCTACATATGAGTGGACGCGGCCGCCGGCGCACTGCTCGCGCTGGACTATGACCACACAGACGCCGGCGTCGTGGCGTAACCATTCCGTGGCGTAACCATTCGAGGTCGCGCCAGACGTCCTCAAGGTGGAAGGTCGGATTATTGCCACTCGTCGGCCGTTGCGCAGGAAGGCACTGGGACGTGAGCAAATTCAGCGGTCATGGCGAAGCCTCTCCAGAGGGTTGCCATCGAGTCAGGTCATATGTAGGTCACGCGGACCGATTTTGCGGGTGAAGCCGCACGTGAAACGTGGTGCGCGATACTGGGATTGAACCAGTGACCTCTTCCGTGTCAGGGAAGCGCTCTCCCGCTGAGCTAATCGCGCGGGGTACATCTTGGAGGTGGAGACGGGAATCGAACCCGTGTGCACGGCTTTGCAGGCCGTTGCCTCACCACTCGGCCACTCCACCGTTGGGTCTGATGCCTCTTGCACCTTCGAGCGGATGACGGGATTCGAACCCGCGACCCTCACCTTGGCAAGGTGATGCGCTACCAACTGCGCTACATCCGCACGCCACGGATGAGATCGTCATCCGGTGCGAAGCACGACAATAGTCGACGCAACCGAGGGCACACAAATCCCCTCGCCGAGGTGCCACGACGAGCGCATTCCGGGCTGGCGGGGTAGTCGTGCTAGTGTTCGTCGTCGGCGAGTTCGGCCACCTTGACGGTGTGTCCGCCACCCGGGTCTCGTAGCTCAGTGGGAGAGCGTCCGCCTCACACGCGGAAGGTCGCTGGTTCGATACCAGCCGGGACCACTCAGATCGTTGTGAATCTGCTCCACCGCACCGCGGTGGGGAAGATCGGCCCAAAGCACGCAAACCGGCATCCCGGGTTGCGTCGCGCCTCCTGGTCAACCAGTCGCGCGGTGTCCTCGGCAAACCCGTCGCGCGGATAGCGCTCCAGGACCTCGCGCAGATTCTCCGGATGCACCCGCCACTGCTGGGCCAGCACGTCGACCAGTCCGCCCTCGCGCATGTAGTGCGCCACCGGCCCGTACCGCTCCAGCGAGACGAACGGGTTGAGGTTGGTGGTGATCGCCAGCGCCACACCGTCGCGGCGATCCGCATCCCATCCGGCCGCCGCCGTGATCTCCCGGGCCCGCCGCGCGCCGGCCACCGTGAAACAGCCGCGCCGCTCGGCGTCGAACAGACCGGTGTCGTGCAGAAGCGCTGCGACACAGAGTGCTTCGCGATCCAGCGCAGCGGGGTGGCGCGCCAGCTCGTAGCGGATCGCGGTGAAGTAGTAGGTGCGGTAGCTGTGGTCCACCATCTGCGGGCTGGCCACCGCGCGCAGATACTCCTCGGCGGCCTGCACCGCCGCCGTCGCGGGCGGGGCCCACGGTGCGAGATCGACTTTCCGGGGTACGCGCCCGAGTCCGGCCATCCACCCCAACCGCGGGCCGGCATCGCCGAGCAACACCGCCGCGGTGCCGCCCAGCAGCCAAAGTCGCTGGGGGAGAGACAACGCCGGGCCGCCCAGCCGCTCCCACTCCAGCGAGCCCACCGCCGGCCGTGCCACCGACTACTCCGTTGCGATCGGGTGTGCGGCCAGAAAGTCCTCGATCGCGGACACCAGACGCTGCGGCTGCTCCTCGGGGATGAACGTGCGGCTGCCGGCGATCAGGTCAAAACGTGCCTGCGGCAACAGCTCTGCCAGCCGGCGGCCGTGCTCGCGGGGAAAGATCTTGTCGCGCTCGCCCCACAGCACCAGCGCCGGCTTGTCGAAGCCCGGCAACGCCGCCGCGGCCTCGAACGTGAACCGCGTGTCGACGGCGCGCAGCATCCGTTGAAAATCCCGGCGCACACCGGGATTGCGGCGGATCGGACCGGTGTAGGACTCCATGATCTCCGCCGGCAGCGGCGCGGAGGTCACATACCCGTAGGCGGTCGGCAGCCGCTGGACGAACCGGAATTGCGCGGTGTACGCCACGATCCAGGTCAGCAGCCGCGATCGCGCCATCACCTCCAGATACTTCTGCGGCGTCGGCGGAAACTTCTCGAGTGCGTCGCACGAGGTCAGCACCAACCGAGCGATCCGCTGCGGGTAGGCGCCCACCAACGCTTGGGCCACCGCGCCGCCGGTGTCGTTGGCCACGATCGTGACGTCTTCCAAGCCCAGCGCGGCGATGAAATCGGCGACGATCCGCGCCATCCCGGGCAGCGACAGATCCACGTCCGGTTCCAGGGCGGCCGAATGTGATCCCCACGGCAGATCGGGGGTGATGCAGCGATGATGAGCCGCCAGCGGCGGCGCCACGTGCCGCCACAGGTCACCGTTGACCGCGACGCCATGGACGAACACGATCGGCGGCCCGTCGCCGGTCTCGCGGTAATCGATGGCGCCTGCAGGGATGCGCACGCGGTGCTGCGGACCGAGCTGCGGGCTGATCGACATGACCCATGAGGTTACTTGCATGGTGCAAGCAAAGCTAGGGCCGAGCGCGACCGGCCCAGGCTGCCAGCTGGGGCGGGGTCGGCCCCGCCGGGTCGCCAGTCGGCACGACCCGCAGATCGGCGAGCTCGATGGGTTCGCCGCAATGCTCGCACCGCAGTGCCCCGCCGGCGTCGTGAGCACAGCCCACGTGCCGGATCGACACTTCGGGTCCATCTGGACCGGGCTCGTACCGGTCGGCCCAGGCCATCAGCGTCACCAGGGCCGGGAACAGGTCGCGACCCTTTTGGGTCAGGTGATAGGCCCCGCGCGGACCGGTGTGCTCCAGCACTCCGTGGTCGACCAATTTCTGCAGTCGCGCGCTGAGCACGTTGGTCGCCACGCCGAGACTGCGCCGGAACTCGTCATGGCGGGTCAATCCGTGGAACGCGTCGCGGACGATCAGCATGGTCCAGCGCTCGCCCAGGATGGCCAGCGCCCGGGCCAGCGCGCAGTCCTGTC
This sequence comes from Mycobacterium sp. shizuoka-1, assembly GCF_002723835.1. Classification (GTDB taxonomy): domain Bacteria; phylum Actinomycetota; class Actinomycetes; order Mycobacteriales; family Mycobacteriaceae; genus Mycobacterium. The sequence continues at coordinate 69,159 of NZ_BEWG01000047.1, forward strand.
CGGCGTAATCACTCCCAAGTGGCATGGTGCAAGTTTAGGACGCGTTGTCTGGCTTATTGAAAACCATTATCATTAACGCTCATGTCCGCTCCCGCTGCTGAACTCGTCCCCGTCACCGTGCTGTCCGGCTTCCTCGGCGCCGGCAAGACCACCCTGCTCAACCACATCCTGGCCAACCGTGAAGGGCGCCGGGTGGCGGTGATCGTCAACGACATGAGCGAGGTCAACATCGACGCCGCGCTCATCGCCGGGCAAGGCCACCTGGATCGCACCGAGGAGAAACTCGTCGAACTCACCAACGGCTGCATCTGCTGCACGTTGCGCGAGGATCTGGTCGCCGCCGTCGGCAATCTGGCCCGGCAGCGGCGCTTCGACCAGATCGTCATCGAATCCACCGGCATCTCCGAACCGATGCCGGTGGCCGCGACCTTCGGCTGGGAGTTCGACGACGGCTTCGCACTGAACACGTTGGCCCGGTTGGACACGCTGGTGACGGTGGTCGACGTGTCGACCTTCCTGCCGGAACTCGCCCGCGGTGAAGCGCTGGCCGAACGGGATCTCGCGGCCGCCGACGGCGATGCGCGCAACATCGCCGACCTGCTGGTCGACCAGGTGGAGTTCGCCGACGTGATCCTGCTCAACAAGACCGACCTGGTCAGCGAGAAGACGACGGCGACCGTGGAAACGGTTGTGCGCCGGCTCAATCCGACCGCGCGCATCGAGCGCACCGCCAACGGCATCGTCGCCCTGGACACGGTCTTGGACACCGGGCTGTTCGATCCGGACCTGGCGGCGAACGCCCCCGGCTGGGACGAGGAGATCGCCAACGGCCACACCCCCGAGACCGAGGAATACGGCATCGGCAGTCTCACCTTCCGCGCCGACCGCCCGTTTCATCCGCAGCGTTTGGCTGCAGCGCTCGATCAGGTCCGAGGGTTGTTGCGCAGCAAGGGATTCTGCTGGATCGCCACCCGGCCCACCATTGCCGCCATCTGGTCGCAAGCCGGGCCCAACCTCGTCATCGAGCCGGCGCAGTTCTGGTCGAGCACCGACATCGAGCCCGGCCAGGAGATCGTGTTCATCGGCGTGCGCCTCGAGAAGAGCCGAGTGCACACGCTGCTGACGTCAGCCCTGCTCAGCGACGCCGAAATGGCCGGCGGCCCGCAGGAGTGGTTGACCTATCCCGACCCGCTGCCGGCGTGGTCGGTGACGCACACCCATCACTGAGCCTGAATTCGGCCACTCAGTCCAGCTCGGCGAGCGCCTTGCGGGCGAGTTCCAATTCGGCTTCGAGTGCCGCCACCCTGGCGGCCTGCTCGCAGCGTGCCGCCTCGATCACCTCGTCGATCGGAGTGGCGAGATCCTCATGCAACTCCCGTGCCGCCCTGGAGACGGCCGCCGCGGCGACGGCGAGGTCGCGAGCAACATACGTGGTGCCGCGCTTGAGTTCCGCGCGCCATTCCCCATCGGCGGTGCCGATGACCGTCAGGGTGAGCTCAAGCGTCTTGGCTTTCCTGCCGGTCTTCTTGGCCGGGGCCTTCGGTTCCGACGCGGGTTCGGCCGATTCTGGCGACCCGGAAGCGGCTTCGGGCGCCGTAATCGGATGAAGAAACACGCCCGGCGATTCCGTCTCGGTGGACGGCGCGTGGGTGTCTACAGTCGTGGTCACGTCGATCTCCTCCTGAACATGGCTGGCAATCACATCCAGTAGAACATACGTTCGAAGCGCGCAGTGTGTGCCCCGGCCTCGCGTGTCGCCACCGATTGAAGAACGGCTCAGCCGTGCGGTGCCTCGGAAATCTTGGTGTCTTCCTTGCCCATGGTCTGGCAATAGAGCGTGACCGAGGTCTTCGTCGCGGTGATCTCCAGATTCGTCGGATCCTGGCCGCTCTTGTCCTTGAGCATCTTGCTGACTTCGTCGTTCTGCTTCTTCTCGTCCTGAGTGACGAAGTCCTTGCACTTCGTGTCGCCGCCGGTGTTGACGACTTCCGAGGCCGAACAGCCGCTCAGGGCAACCGCCACGGCCGATGCTGCCAGGAGGGAAGGCACGATTCGCTTCACTGAGAACCTCTTTCGCTTGGGAAACAGCACGCAGTTAATTCACAGAATCGCGCAATTCGAAACCAACGACGCTCTCACACCCCGCGGTGCGTCATGCTCGCGTTCGCCGTCGGCTGCGGAATCCGCAACCGTGACACCGTGATCCGAGCACCCCGTCTCGGCGTCAAGATCACGTGTTTGACCTGCTGCCGTTCGCCGCGGGCCGTGGTCGTCACCAACTCGGTGCGGCGCAACACCTCGCGCAACACCACCCGCATCTCGGCCATCGCGAACGTCGCTCCCAGGCACCGGCGCGCCCCACCGCCGAACGGCAGCCACGTCGTGGGGCTCAGCGACGCGCCCACCATGCGGTCGGGGTCGAAGCGATCGGCATCCGGATAGATCCGGTCATCGGAGTGCACCAGCCCGACCCCGGGCACCACCATCACGCCCGCAGGCAGCTGGTAGCCGGCGATCTCCACCGGCCGGGTCAGCAACCGGCCGACGTCGAACACCACCGGCCGGTTGCGCAGCGTCTCCTTGGCGACCGCATCCAGGTACTCGTCGTCGCCCGCTTCCGCGGCTCGCACCGCTTTGGCCAGCACCGCGGGATGGCGGGTCAGCCGTTCCAGCGCCCACGACAGCCCGGTGGCGGTGGTGTCGTGGCCGGCGACCAGCAGTGTCATCAGCTGGTCGCGCAGTTCGGCGTCGGTCATCGTGCGGCCGTCCTGGTCAGCGGCGCGCACCAGCATGGCCAGCGCGTCGGTGCGCGTCGCCAGCTCCGGATCGGCACGGCGTTCGGCGATCTCGGCGTACAGCAGGCGGTCGGCGTCCTCGATGCGCCGGCGCACCTCGCGCCACGGCAGCCGCCGCTGCAGGCCGGGCGTCCCGATCGCCAGCAGCTGGAACGCCGAGAGGTTCAGCAGCCGCGGCAGCACCTCGCGCAACGCCGCCAGCCGCTGGGGATCGCTCGCGCCGATCACCAGTCGCAGGATGACCTCCAGGGTGATCTGCGACATCTTCGGCGCCACCGGGAACGGCGTGCCGACCGGCCAGTCGGCGATGTTGGCTGCGGCGATCTCGGCCATCACGTCGGTCTGGCGGGCCACCGCGTCGCGGTGGAACGGCTCGAGCATCAGCCGCCGGCGGTCGCGGTGCACATCTTCGTCGATCACCAACACCGACTCCGGCCCCAGCAGTCCGGTTAGCACCGAATTCGCTTCGCCTGCATGGAAAGTCTTGGCGTCGCCGGCGAAGACCTGCTTGATGTCCGCCGGATCGTCCAGATAGACCAGGGTGCCCATCTTGGCGATGTCGAGGGTGAAGATGCGACCGTAGCGACGCCGGCAGGCCGACACGAAGTGCGGCCAGTAGCGCAGCATCAGGGTGGCTTGGATGACCGGCGGCAGCGGTGGCCCCGGCGGCAGCGCCGGCGACGGCTTATTAGACACGAGTCCAGTATAGGAACCGGACGCCCCGGGGCGCCCGGATTGCCGAAATTGACGCGTGGCCACGAAAAGCCCGAACCGCGTAGGGTTGAAAGATCAACGAACCAGACGGCGGAAAGCCATGGTGAGCACCCAGTTTTGCATCCGGACTGCCGAAACCGACGAGAACGAACGTCTGCAGGCGCTGCACCGCTACGCCATCCTCGACACCCCGCCCGACGACGCGTTCAACCGCATCACGCGGGTGGCCGCCCGCGCGCTGGGCAAGCCCGTCGCCGCGATCAGTTTCGTCGACCGCGACCGCGTCTGGTTCAAGGCGATCCATGGCGCCCAGGGCCCGCATGAAATCCCCCGGGAGGCCGGGCTGTGCGCGCTGGCGATCAGCGACAGCCGCACCTACCTGGTGCGCGACACCGCCGCGGATCCCTATCTGTCCCAAAATGGGAGCGCTCCAGCCGTATTCGGGGTGCGCTTCTATGCTGCGGCGCCGATCACCACGGCCGACGGCCACCAGCTGGGCACCGTCAGCGTCCTCGACACCGTGCCGGGTGACGTCACCGCCGACCAGCTAGCCATCCTGGAAGATCTCGCCGCGATCGTGATGACCGAACTCGAACTGCGGCTCTCGGCGCTGACCACCGTGCGCGCCGAGCGGGAACTGCGGGAGAACGCCGAACGCAACGAAGCCACCACGCTGGAGTACGCGACGGTGCTGCAGCGGGCGTTGCTGCCGTCGGCCCTGCCCCAGATCCCGGGGCTGTCGATGGCCGCGCACTACCACCCGGCCGCCTCCGGACAGGTCGGCGGCGACTTCTACGACGTGTTCGGCGTGGCCCCCGACCGGTGGGCCTTCTTCCTGGGCGATGTCGAGGGCCACGGCGCCCCCGCGGCGGCGGTCACCGCGCTGGTGCGGCACACCCTGCGCGCAGCGGCGCTGCATCATGACGACGCCACCGCCGGACTGCACGAACTCAACACGGCCCTCATCAGCGACCCGGGGGAGCGCCGGTTCTGCACGGTGCTGTCGGGCACGTTGCAGCCCGAGGAGGCCGGCTTCCACGTCACCCTGGCCACCGGGGGACACCTGCCGGCCTTGCTACTCGACCCCGAGGCCGGCTCCATCCGCCCGGTCCGGTCGTCGGGCGGCATGCTGATCGGCGCCGTCGCCGACGCCACTTTCGAGGCGTGCGAGATGTTGCTGGGCCCCGGCCAGACCCTGTTGCTCTACACCGACGGCATCGTCGAAGCCCGCCCCGACGGCACCACCACGTTCGGCGAATCGGCGCTGCGCCTGTTCCTGTCCGAGCGGGCCGGATTGCCCGCCACCGCGCTGATCGCTGAACTGGCCGAACTGGCCGCTACGCTGCGGCCCGACGACGATGTCGCGTTCCTGGCGTTGACCGTCGCTGCCGCACCCGCAGGCGAAGTAGGTTAGCCTGGAGCGGTCAGTCCGGTAATTTTTCGGACACCGACCGTGCACCGCAAGAAGACCGGTGTGCAACTGCTACTACGTTCTTGCCAGGTTCAGACAGCAGCCTCGCAGATACGGGTATTCGCGAGAGCGCCGTCTGGCGCGCGCTAGTGAGGTGAATTTTGGACGAGCAAGCCACTGCCGCCACCGGCACGACGACCGCCGCGAACACCGGGTGCGTGATCACCGAAGAGTGGTTCGGGCGCACAGTCGTCATCTCGGCAGCCGGCGTGGTGGACATGCTGACGTCACCGCAACTGGAGACCAGCATCGCCACCTCGCTGACAAAGAATCCGGCCAACATCATCGTCGACATGACCGACGTCGACTTCCTGGCTTCGGCGGGAATGGGCGTTCTGGTCGCGGCCCGCGACAAGGCCCCCGCAGAGGTCGGCTTCGGCGTCGTGGCCAGCGGGCCCGCGACGAGCCGGCCGCTCAAATTGGTCGGTCTGGCCGACATCATCGGTCTCTACGCCACACTGGAAGAGGCGCGCACCGCATTGGGTGAGTAATTCTCGGAAGTTGGGTATAAGAGCTTTGCCATGACGACACCGAGTTACCCACGCTCCGCAGCCGGCGGTGACCGTTTCAGCCGTAATGATGTCGTCGCTGATGCGCACAACGCAGCCAGGGTCCGCGATGAATTCGCGACCTGGCTGCGGGCGTGCGGAGATCTGGACAAGGTTCGGTTCAGCGATGTCGTCCTCGCGGTCAACGAAGCGCTCGCCAATACCGCCGAATTCGCCTACCTCCAGAACGGCGGTCACGGCACCATCGATGTCGAAGCCGTCCTCGACGCGGGCAACCTGACCGTCACGATCGCCGATCAGGGTTGCTGGCGCGAATCCACGCCCGCCACGCAGAGTCGGTCCCGCGGGCGGGGCATCCCGCTGATGCGCGCGCTCGCCGACGACGTCACGATCGACGCCTCCGCCCTGGGCACCACGGTTTGCCTGCGGTTCGACAACTTCCTTCCCGCCCGCACCGATGACGACGCCGACGCGAAAGTCGGCTGATCAGGCCGGCTGATACCGCAGCATGGTGACTCCCGAGTCGGGGTAGTCGAAGAACACCGGCGCCAGCCGCATTCCGACCGCAAGTTCGTCGGGCTGTGCATTGACGATCTCGGTGGAGAATCGCGGCCCTTCGTCCCACTGCACGACGGCGAGCAGTTGCGGTACGTCCCCGGCGAAATGTGGCGCCACCGGCCGGTAGGCCACCGTGTAGGTGTACAGCGAGGCCGCCCCGGAGATCTCTCGCCATTCCAGGTCGTCAGCCAGGGTGCCCGGGGCCAGCACCCGCGGATAGAACACGTAGCACTGCGCCGATGGCGAGTATTGGATGCGAATCTTGTGCTCGGCCAGCGCATCCCAGAAGGGTTGGGTGGTCGGTGTGGGGATCGGCATCGGCTTGGCGAGATCGGCCATGACTAGTCGCCTTCCAGGACGAGGGTGGTCTGCTCGCTGAGGATGCCGCCGTTGCCGGAGACGAATGCCCGGTTGCAGTCGGCCACCTGGGTGGCGCCCGAGCGGCCCATGATCTGGCGGGTGGCGTCGCAGACGTGGTGCATGCCGCCCGCGGTCCCGGCTTGTCCGTAGCCCAGCTGCCCGCCGGCGGTGTTCATCGGGAAGTCGCCGCGGAAGGTCAGGTCATGTTCGGCGACGAACTGCAGCCCCTTGCCCTTCTGGCAGAACCCGGCGTCTTCGAGGCTGAGCAGCACGGTGATCGTGTAGCAGTCGTAGAGCGACACCATGTCCATGTCGGCCGGGGTCAATCCGGCCATCGTGAACGCTGATGCGGCGGCCTTGATCATCGGTGTCTGCAGCAACTCGTGGGCGTAGGTCGGGGTCTTGTAGGGCACCCGTTCGCCGAATCCCTTGACCCACACCGGCCGATTGGCGCTGCGGCGGGCCAGGTCGGCGTTTGCGACCAGCACCGCCGCGCCGCCCATCACCGGCATCACGATCTCCAGCATGTGCAGCGGGGCGGCGATGAGCGGGCTGTTCACCACGTCGTCGACGGTGATCGGGGTGTCGTGGAAGATCGCGCCGGGCGTGTGATTGGCATTGACCCGCTGATCGACGCTGATCTTGGCCATCGTGCGCTCGTCGTAGCCGTAGGTGGCGCCGTAGAGCGTGGCCACCTGACCGTAGGGACCGTTCTGGCCCAGATTGCCGTAGGGGATCTCGAATTCGGCTTGCGGTGAGCCGTACCGGTTGCTCGATGCACCGAAATACATGAGCTCGGTGATGTCCAACGGCTTCTGCGCGCTGACCGGGGTCATCGGCGTCGCGGGGATCACGCACAGCACCGCGTTGCACAGACCCAGCTCGATCGCCGCCGCTGCCCGCCACACCATGGCCGCCGCGCTGGCCCCGCCGAGATCGACCATTTCAGCGAAATTGGCTTTGATGCCCAGGTATTCGATCACCGTGGACGGCACGAAGATCTGCGATTCCTGCAGATGCGTGGTGCAGATGCCATCGACATCGCCGGCCGAGAGTCCGGCGTCGGCCAGGGTCGCCGCCGCCAGCCGGGCCCACTGCTCGAGGGTGAACTCCAATGGTCCGGTCGGCCGCTTGGTGGAGGGAAGTTCGGTATAGCCGACGATCGCGGCCTCTCCGCGAAGACCCATGCCGCCGCCCTTCGTCAAGTCATTGCCCAAGAACATTGAGCATGTAATCATATTGAACGCTTAATGAAAATCCGCGAGCAGGGAGAGGTAGCTCACAGTGGACGGTGCAGCACCGTTGGACGGCAAGGTCGCCGTCGTCACCGGCACCAGCCGTGGCGTGGGACTTGGAATCGCGCATGAACTGCTGCGGGCCGGGGCCACCGTCATCGGCTGTTCGCGAGGGCCGATGGACGCCATGCCCGGCGCCGCCGACAACCCGCAGTGGCTGGCCCGCTCGTCGCAGCGGGTCTGCGATCAAGGCGATTACCGGGCCATCGACGAGTTCGTCGCCGGGGTGGTCGCCGACTACGGCCGCATCGACATCCTGGTCAACAACGCCGGCGGCACGGTGCCGGCCCCGCACGTCGAGAACATCCCCGAACTCGTCGCCCGTATCCAGGGTGCACCGGCGGCCGCCGACGACTACGAGCGCACGGTGTTGTTCCACGCCTTCGCGATCCAGATGAACCTGATCAGCCCGATGTGGTTCGCGATCCGGACGTACCGCCAGATGCGCGACCAGGACGGCATCGGCTCGATCGTCAACATCTCCAGTGGCGCAGGCCATCCCGCCGGCTCGCCGACGCTGGTGTCCTACGGGGCCGCCAAATCCGGGCTCAATCACCTGACCCGCTCGCTGGCCGAGGAATGGGGTCCGAAGGTGCGGGTGAACTGTCTGGCGCTCGGCCCGACGATGACCGACAACTTCAAGTCCTTCGTACTGCCCAAGGATGACCCGACGGGGGAGAAGTATTTCCACGCGGTGCCCATGCGCCGGGCCGGCGAGCCCGCCGAGGTCGGCCGCGCGGTGGTGTTCTTATGCGGTGGGACAGCCGATTTCATCAACGGCACCACCATCGAGATCGACGGCGGCATGTTGCCTGGCGTGCTGTATGAGGCCGGCCTCAAGACGATCACGGATCTGCTGTGAAGCGCGTCATCCAGTTCGCCACCGGCAACGTCGGCCGCCACGCCCTGCCGATGATCATCGAGCGGCCCGGCCTGCAGCTCGTCGGGCTGCACGCCCACGGCGCGGACAAGGTCGGCCGCGACGCCGCCGACATCAGCGGCCGGTCCGAACCCACCGGCGTCATCGCCACCAGCGACATCGACGCCCTGGTGCAACTCGGTGCCGACTGCGTCGTCTACACCTCCCAGGCCGAGATGCGCCCGCAGCAGGCGATCGAGGAGATCTGCCGGTTCCTGCGGGCGGGCACCAACGTCGTCGGCACATCGATGGTGTGGCTGGTCGCCCCGCACCAGGCCGACGCCTGGATCCGGGAACCGCTGGCGGCGGCCTGCGCCGAGGGCGGCACCTCGCTGTACATCAACGGTGTCGACCCCGGCTATTCCGGTGACAGCCTGGTGTACACGGCGCTGACCCTGGCCGGGCGGGCCACCGCGATCACCGTCTCCGAGATCTGCGACTACGGCAGCTACGACGACGCTGAATTCACCGGCGTCAGTTTCGGTTTCGGCACCACCCCGGATCACACCCCGATTATGTTCGCCCCCGGCGTGCTCTCGTCGCTGTGGGGCGGACAGGTCCGATCGCTGGCCGAGGTGCTCGGGGTGAGCCTCGACGAGGTGCGCGAGCGGCACGAGAGCTGGGTGACCCCGACACAGATCGACTGCACGATGATGAGCGTGCCGCCGGGCCACGTCGCCGCCGTCCGCTTCGCCGTCGAAGGCATCCGAGACGGCCGCCCGGTGATCACCATGGAGCACGTCAACCGGCTGACCCCGGTCACCGCGCCGGACTGGCCCTACCCGCCCGACGGCCGGCTAGGTGTACACCGGGTCGTGGTGCACGGCAACCCCGGCGTGGAGATCAACACCCACCTGGGCCTCGACGGCGTCGACCACAACGACGGCGGGGTCATCTCGACCGCGGCACGTGCGGTGAACGCCATCGACGCGGTGTGCGCTGCGCCGCCGGGCCTGCTGTCGGTCAAGGATCTGCCGACCGCGCACGCCGATACCGTGATGTGGTGAGTCCCGGGATCGCGCCCCGCAGGCCGCCCGGTGGCAGCCAGGTGCGCGCCGACCGCACCCGCGAGGCGGTGCTCGACGAGACGGTGCGCTGTGTGATCGAGGAAGGTTTCGCGGCCGCCAGCGCCAAACACATCGCCGAGCGCGCCGGCGTCACCTGGGGTGTGGTGCAGTACCACTTCGGTGATCGCGACGCGCTGCTGATGGCGGTGGTCGACCGCGGTTTCTCCGAGTTGCTCGACCTGTTGCGCAGCCTGCCGCCCCCGTCGCCCGCGCAAAGCCGCCGCAAGCGGGTCGAATTGGTGGTCCGCGCCGCGTGGGAGGCGTTCTCCAGCCCGACGTCTCGGGCTTCGCTGGAGATCCTGATCGGCACCCGGGCCATGCGCGACAAACGTGGGACGCGCCATCTCGTCGAATTGCACAGTGCAATCACCGATTTGAGCGCCGACATCGCCGAAGGCCTGGACAGCCCGCACGCCGCGGCGATCGGCGATCTGATCTGGGCCACCATGCGTGGTCTGGTGATCACCCAACTGGTGATGGCGGGGTCGGCGCGCAGCGACCGGGAACTGGCTGCACTGGTCGACGTGATCTGCGCCTACCTCGATCGGCACGGGCAAACACAATGAGCACCAAGCACAGTCACAGTTAGGTCATAGGCGGGCGCCGAACCGGCGCGCCTGAGTGACATCGCCGCGAGCCGTGGTGATCATGGCCGAATGACCGAACCGCTGGGTATCTGCGTGGGCACGACCACCCTGGTCGCCGCACGAGCCGGAGCCGCACCGGTCATCTACCCCGCCGAGTTGACCCTCGGTGAGCAGGTGTGGACCGACTTCATCGACCGCGTCGGCGACCCCATGCCGCTGGTCGGCGCCGACGGAACGGCCTACCGTGCCGAGCAGTTGCTGGCCCTGGCGCTGTCCGCGCTGGCCGACGCCGAAGGCGCCGGTCTCGCGGCAGTCGCCGGTATCGCCGTTCCGGCGCATTGGGGTCCCGGGCGCCGCGACGCGCTGCGCGACGCGCTGTGGACGTTGCCTGTGCTGGCCGGCGCCGCCGCGCCGCCGCTCCTGCTGTCCGACGCCACCGCCGCGCTGCGCTCGCTTCAGAACGATCCCGGGCTGCCGCGGTATGGGGTGGTCATGGTGTGCGGGCCGGCTGCGGGCGCGACCTCGGTGACGCTCGCCGACGCCGGCGCCGACTACCGTCAGGTGGGCGAAACCGAGCGCTGGCCGGAGCCGCCCGGTGACCTCGACGCTCTCGTCGACGCCACCCTGACCCAAGCCCGGATTTCCCGCGCCGATGTCAGCGCCGTCGCCGCGATCGCCGACGGCGAGTCAATACCTGCTGTCGCGCAACAACTCTCAGCAATCCTGCAGCTTCCGGTCACCGTCTCGGCGCATCCCCAGCTCGATGCGGCGCTTGGCGCGAGCCTGGCGGCGGCACGCCAACTCGCCGCCGACGCACCGACCGGACTGGCACCCGTGCCGCTGATCGCCGACGTCGGCCCGCAATCGGCGACGATGGCCGCACCGCTGGCCTGGTCCAGCGACGACACTCCCGACGAACCATTCGGGACCGACCAGTCCTACACCTACGGCGACTACGACTACCGCGGCTATCACGACGACGACCAGGACGACGACCTGTCCATCCTGGGCGACCAGCCGCCCGCCCGGCGCGGCTCCGGGCTGACCCGCAGCGTTCCCCTGCTTCTCGGCGGAGCGGCCGCCGTCGCCGCGGTTGCCGTCGGGGGTTTCGCCTACACCCTCACCGGCACCAGCACGCCGGACACTCCGAGCACGCAATCGGTGAAGCCGGTGCCGGCCACCGCGGCCACCTCGGTGGTGACCAACCCGTCGCCGCCGCCCCCCGCGCCGACGGAAACCGTCACGATGACCAACCCGCCGGTCAGCACGGTCACCGAGCAGGTGCAGCCGTCCACCACGGTGGTCACGGTGGAGACGACCACCACCACGCCGCCCACCACCACGACCACGACAACCACGACCACCACGACGACGACCACCACGACAACGACGACGCCCA
>NZ_BEWG01000047.1:80843-96656 GCF_002723835.1 Mycobacterium sp. shizuoka-1
ACCACACCCCCGACGACCACGACCGCCTGGGACACCACGACCACCACGACGCGAAAGCCGCTGATTCCCGGCTTGCCGCCGCCGCCGCAGATCCCCGGGCTCCCGCCGCTGCCGCACATCAGTCTGGGCTGACCGCGGGGATTGCCGGGCCCGAATCGGGGTACGCGGTGACCATGTCTGTCACCGCATTCCAGGATCTGCCGCTGGCCGATCGCGACCGGGAATGGGACGGTTCCGCGGCCGAGAAGCGAGTCCGCCGCTGGGCCGGCGCCACCGACGAGCCCACCGAGAAGTACCGCGACGCCCATGTCTGGTACGACAGTGCCAACAAAGACAACTTCACCGCGTACAAGCTGCTGATCGCCGACGTGATCGACGGCAAGTTGACCGCAGTGCCGCGCGGTGTGATGGCTGCGGGCGCCGTGATGCAGGGCTCCCGAGGGGGAGTCGACCTGCCGGACCGCGACATCGACCGCGTCAAAAGCCACCTCGCCAAGTACTACGAGAAGATGGACGACACCCCGCCGTGGGATCGCGGATGAGCGCCCGTCAGACCGCGCCCGGCACCCCGGTGTGGGCCGCCACCGATCGCGCCGAGCGGGTGTCGAAGACGTCAATCACCACATCCTCGTCGCGGTATCCGCCGATGTGATGCAGCCCCGCGGTGGCGCCGATGATCGCGTTGGCCTGGTCACCGGACAGGGGATAGTCGGCCACCGGGTGACGCCAGTGCGCGGCGACGACGGTGGCCGCCTGCGCCAAGCGTGGAAGCTCACGATCCAGGACCGCCCGCAGCGTGGGGCCCTCGAGGTAATAGCCGACCTCCGAGATCACCACCAGATCGACATCCGCCGGCCAGGGATCCACCAGAGACTGACGGTGCAGGCTCACCGCGTCGCGGCGTCCACACCGGGCCAGCCGCTGCGAGGTCTGGCGCAGGGCCGCGTCGGCGATGTCGACGGCGGTGACGTGGTCACAGCGTGCGCTCAACTGCGCGGTGAGCACCCCCACCGAGCATCCTGGCTCGAACGCATGCCGGTAACGCTCGCGGGGGAGCAGGGCCAGGGTGATCGCATACTTGCGGCGTTCGTACCAGCGCGACGCGAGTTGCCACGGATCCTCGGCCCGCTCGTAGAGGGCGTCGAAATACCCGTCGGGCAGACCACCGGTCACCGAAACACCACCTCGCCGACGCTCTGCAGCCGGGTCAGGACGTGGCGCGGCAGGATCGGCTCGCGGCCCGCGTCCGGGACGATCTGACTGTCGAACACGTCGACCGCGCGTCGTTTCCGTTCTGCCGCAGCGGGATCGCACACCACCCGGGCTGCCCGCTGCCACGGCACATCCTGGTCGCCGGGGCGTGCCCAGTGCCACATCCACACCGGATATTCCAGCAGCACCGCACCGGTGCGGGAGGCCGCGACGGCGGCTGCCCGGCCCACCGCCTCGTGATCGGGGTGGCCGTCGCCCTGCCACGTCGCCGCGCACCAGCTGCCGGTCGGGGACCGGCTCAGCAGATCGCTCAGAGTATCGGCCACTTCCGATTCGTGATCGGCCAGGCCGCCGTCGGGAAGACCCAGGAAGGTCGGCGGTTTCGCGCCGAGAACGGTTGCCGCACAGAGTGACTCGTGGCGACGAGTCTGCTCCAGGTCGGCCTTCTCCCGCGCCGACAGGCCCGGCCAGGCTGCGCCGCCGTCACTGGCGACCACGGTCTGCACCTCGACTCCGCGCGCCGCCAGCGCCGCCGTGGCACCACCGAAACCGAGGGTCTCGTCGTCGGGGTGTGCGGCGACCACCAGGACGCCGGGGCACCGTTCCAACGACAGCGCGGGCAACTGGTTCTGCCACGGCAGCCACTCTTCGGCAGGGGTTCCCGGCGCCTCGATCGGCACCTCGGCGAACCGCGCGGCGTTGCTCGCGGACGTCATCGGGCCACCAGGGCGCCCAGCGCCGCAAGATCCTTCTCGGCGTGACTCTGCCGGATGTACATACTCAGATCGGCGACCCGCTGCGCGTGTACGGCGTCCAGGGCCAGCGGCGTGGGGCCCAGTGCCCGGGCGCTGCGGCCGATCGCTTCGTCGACGGCCCATTCGACGACAGCACGGAGCCGCCGTGCCGTCACCTCGCCGTGCTCGCCGGCGGGGTCGGCGTCGATCTGCGCGGCGGAGGTGGCGAGAAGTGCCTGCGCGGCGGCGAGTGCGGCGTCGACCGCGCCGAGGTGAGCCGCCGCGTGCGGATCGCGGGAGCGCTTCGCTGCGACCGCGCGATAGAGCGGTGCGGCCACCGCGCGGGCGCCGCCCAGCCAGCAGGCTCCCACCCCGGCCGCGCCGTGCCAGAACCCTGGCCTGCGCAGGTAATCGCCCGGACCGCCGACCGGGATCGCCGGTGCCGCGGTGAACCGCACCGACCGGGTGTCCGAGTCGGCCATCCCGGCGTTGCGCCAAGTGCTCGCTAGCGGCCGCACATCGGCGGCCTGCAGGTCGACGGCGTACAGGCCGCGCTCACCGGTCGCCGTGCTGGCGGTCACCAACGCATCCGAGCACAGCCCGGCCCCCGAGCACCACGCCTTGGTGCCGCTCAGTGTCACGGTGTCGCCGTCTCGGTGGGCCAGCACCGTCGCATCGGGAGCCTCGGCCGCCCAGACACCCCACAGCCGCTCCGGGAGCACCGGCGGCCCGCCCAACTCGGCCAGGATCGCGACGGCGTCGGTGTGGGCTTCGGCGAGCCGGCCGCTCACCACGTCGCGCTCGCACAAGTCGGCGAGCGTGCACCAGCGCGCCATCGTCCGGCCCGAACCGGGTAGCGGCACGTCGAGTTCGCCGGCCGCCAGCCAGCGCTGCACGGCGCTGTCGGTCATGCCGGGTCTTTCGCCCGTCCGCCCACGACCCCGCGTAGGTGGGCGGCGAATCCCGCTGGGGCGCGCCCGATCCGGCGCGCCGAGGTGGCCACCGACAGCCTGGTGTCTCGGCGGATGCGGTAGCCGACCCGTTCGAACCGGCGCACCAGATCGACGTCCTCGGCCGTCGTCAGCGGTGCGAATCCGTCCACGTGCCAGTAGGCGTGCGCGGCGAAGCCCATGTTCGCGCCGTGGATGTGGTCGTGGCGGCCGCGGTCGGGGTGGATCTTGGCATGGTAGGCGCGCAGGTATCGGCGCACCGCGGCCGCGGGCAGTTGCCGCCAGTTGGTGACGCGGACGACACCGAGCACCATGTCGGCCTGCGCGGTGAGCTGGCGGCGCAACCAGTTCGTATCGACCCGAGAGTCGGCATCGGTGGTCGCGTACCAGACGCGGGTACCCCCGAAGTGTGTTCGGGCGTAGGAGAACCCGGCAGCCCGCGCCGCGCCCACACTGCGCGCCTCGATCGGCAGGAAGTGCACCCGCGGACCGAACTGGCCGTCCAGCGAGTCGCTTCCGTCGTCGCAGGCGTCCAGCACCACGACCACCTGCACCGGTATCGGCACGCGCTGCGCGGCGGCCAGGACCGCGGTCAGACACGACGGCAGCGCTGCCGCTTCGTTGTGGGCGGGAATCACGATCACCGCATGGTCGTACGCCGTTGCCGTCACGCCCCCTGAAATAGCCGCTGACAGCGTGTTTTACACGTCACCGTTGATTGGACTGCGCGGCGTCGACAATCCGACCGGCCACCTGGGCCAGCGGGACGTTGGTGTCGTGGGACAGTTGACGCAACATGTCGAAGGCCTGGTCGGCGTTTTTCGCGTAGCGCTCCATGATCATTCCCTTGGCCTGACCGATGATGTCGCGACTGGCCAACGCGTCCTGGAACTGGGCTTCGCGCTGGGCCGCATCCCACAGCAGTGCCGAGTGCGCGGCGAACAGCGAACCCAGGTGCCGGGTCCGCTCGTCGAACGCATTCGCGCGGTCGGCGAACACGTTCAGCGCACCCATCGACTTTCCGGTCACGAACAGTTGAAAGCCCATGATGCTGCGCACCGGTGTGGTTTTGAGCGCCTCGTCGCGAAACCTCGGCCAGCGGGTGTCGCGCTCGAGGTCGTGCACCACGACGACCTGCTGATGCCAGGCCGATGTCAGGCACGGTCCTTCCCGATGGCGGCGCTGGATGTCGTCGATGCGCATCGCCCACGGATGTGTCGCCGACGGGGTGTCGATCTCGAACTGGTTGGAGGTGACGGTCACGTTCGCGTAGTCCACCCCCGGCAACTCCGCCACGGCGTGCTCGACCAGTTCGGCCACCACCTCGCCGTTGCCGCTTCTGCGGGCGTAGAGACGGCGGGCGATCTCGGCGATTCTGGTTACTGCGTCCCCGTCCGGCGGTGAGGAGGCATCGTCGACCGACATGGTCGAGCGATACCCGCCTGCGGGCCACGCCCAACCCTCACACCGCGGACAGGTACCGCCGGGTGACGACCCGCTGAATCATCGAGGCGACCGGAGCCCCGATCTGGCTCCACCACGTGGCGGGCGTGGAAAAGGCCACCACTTCGGCGTGCACCGAGTCGTCGGCCGGGTCGTAGCGCACCCCGAACATCTCCTCACCCGACACGGCGTGCCCGGGCAGGCTGCCGTAGGCGAAGCCACGCCGGTTGGGTTCGTCGACCACGTAGACCACCCGGCAGGGCGCCGAGAACGGGCCCAGCTGTCCCAGCACGTCGGTGCCGACCTCGGCCACTTCGGTGGCGGCGGTCACGCGCAGTCCGGCCCCGCGCAGCATCCCGTAGCGCATCACCGCGTGTGCCGCCTGCTCGAAGCGCTCCCGTCCGCTGCCGATCCGGGACGATAACCGCACGTGGTGATAGCCGGCAGGCAGGTCGGCTGCCGTGGCCCCCACTTCGCGGTACGTCAACGGCCGGCCCGCCAGGTCGGTGAGTTTCACCGCCCCACCTTCCCACGAGCGCCACTCCTCCTCATCGCTCGTCCCTCGCTCTGCATCGTCGTGACGCGCCCGCGTGGCGCTTCCGTACTCTCAAGATCAGTAATCCGCACCCGGCGGCATACGGTAACCAGGTGGCAGAGGACATGACGGCGATCGGTGACCCCGCGGCGGCGGTGCACCCCGGCGGGGGATTCAACCCTCCGGTGCCGACCGGCCGGGGTGGACCGGACTACGGCAGGTTCATCGATGCGGTGCGCGACCTGCAGGACCATGCCCGCGCCGTCGACGCCCCCGACCAGGTGATCACCCAGGCCGCCGACCTGCTCGACCAGGTGTCGGCGCTGCTGGCGCCCTATAACGCCGACGAGTGGACCACCCCGTCGGGCCGGCGCACCGATCTGCCCATGCGCGGCAACATCCTGTCGGTGCCCAACGAGACGCAGGTGTGTGACGAGGACGGCCGGCTGCGCGGCTGGGCCCGCTTCCGTCGCTACCACCTGGGTCGCAACGGGGCCGTGCACGGCGGCATCATCGCCCACCTCTTCGACTCGGTGCTGGGCAAGACGTCGTTCCTGCTGACCGGCGGCCCGTACCAGCGCACCGCCTATCTGCACGTCAACTACCGCAAGATCGTGCCCATCGAGAAGGAGCTCCAGGTGGATGCCGGGGTGCTGCGCACCGAAGGTCGCAAGATCTTCGTCGACATCCGGCTCTCCGACGGTGACGACCTGCTCGCCGACGGCGAGGGGCTGTTCGTGCTGCTGAAACCGGGGCAACCATGAAGCGCTGGCTGCAGCACCGTCGCGAGCGGCTGCGCGAGCGCCCGGTCGCCGATTTCGTCTACCGGGTCGTCGTGGGCGCGATCGGCCTCGCGGTCCTGGCCGTCGGGATCGTCGCGATTCCCTACCCGGGACCCGGTTGGGCGATCGTGTTCCTCGGGTTGGCGATCCTGGCCACCGAGTTCTATTGGGCGCACCGCACGCTGTCCTACACCCGTGGCCGCTACGACACCGCAATGGCGTGGTTCCGCAGGCAGGGCTGGTGGGTGCAGGCCCTGGGCGCGGTGTTCACCGCCGCGGTGGTGGTGGCCACGCTGTGGTTGTTCGGCGCGGTGGGCTGGTCGGCGGGGCTGCTGGGCTTGGACCATCCCGCGTTGGACAGCCCCATCGGTCTCGGCGCCTGACCAGCGCCCCGATAGCATGGTCGCGTCCGACCGCGCGCATCCGCGGCGGTGGTTTGTGTCCACATCAGCCGAAAGAGGCCAGCCATGAGCGCCCCCGTACACCCCGCCCCAGCAGCCCCGATCCGGGTGCCGGCCGGGACTACCGCGGGTGCGGCGGTTCGCGAGGCGGGCCTGCCCGGCCGCGGCGAACCCGGCGCGATCGTGGTGGTGCGGGACGCCGAGGACAAGCTGCGCGACCTGAGCTGGACCCCCGACACCGACGCCGAGGTCGTTCCGGTGGCCGCCGACACCGACGAGGGCCGCAGCGTCATCCGGCACTCGGCCGCCCACGTGCTGGCTCAGGCGGTCCAGGAACTGTTCCCCGAGGCCAAGCTGGGCATCGGCCCGCCGATCACCGACGGCTTCTACTACGACTTCGACGTGCCCGAGGCGTTCACGCCCGAGGATCTGGAGAAGCTCGAGAAGCGAATGGCCAAGATCGTCAAGGACGGCCAGCTGTTCGCCCGGCGGGTCTACGAATCCAAGGACCAAGCCCGCGCCGAGCTCGCTGGCGAGCCATACAAGCTCGAATTGGTCGACGACAAGTCTGGTGACGCCGACATCATGGAAGTCGGGGGCGACGAACTGACCGCCTACGACAACCTGAATCCGCGTACCCGGGAACGTATTTGGGGTGACCTGTGTCGTGGGCCGCACATTCCCACCACCCGCTACATTCCGGCGTTCAAGCTCACCCGCAGCTCGGCGGCGTACTGGCGCGGTGACCAGAACAACGCCAGCCTGCAACGCATCTACGGCACGGCGTGGGAGTCGCAGGAGGCGCTGGACCGGCACCTCGAGCTCATCGAGGAGGCACAGCGCCGCGACCACCGCAAGCTCGGGGTGGAGCTGGACCTGTTCAGCTTCCCCGACGAAATCGGTTCGGGCCTGGCGGTTTTCCATCCCAAGGGCGGCATCATCCGACGCGAGCTGGAAGATTATTCGCGACGCAAGCACGAGCAGGCCGGCTACGAGTTCGTCAACACCCCGCACATCACCAAAGAGCAGCTCTACATCACCTCGGGCCACCTGGAGTGGTACGCCGACGGCATGTACCCGCCGATGCACATCGACGCCGAGTTCGACGAGAACGGCGCGCTGCGCAAACCGGGCCAGGACTACTACCTCAAACCGATGAACTGCCCGATGCACCACCTGATCTACCGGTCGCGCGGCCGGTCGTATCGGGAACTCCCGCTGCGGCTGTTCGAGTTCGGCTCGGTCTACCGCTACGAGAAGTCTGGTGTGGTGCACGGCCTGACCCGGGTGCGCGGCATGACCCAAGACGACGCGCACATCTACACCACCCGCGAGCAGATGCGCGACGAGCTGGCCTCGCTGCTGCGCTTCGTGCTCGAGCTGCTCGCCGACTACGGCCTCGACGACTTCTACCTGGAGCTGTCCACCAAGAACGAGGACAAGGCCGTCGGTTCCGACGAGATGTGGGAAGAGGCCACCGAGACGCTGCGTGAGGTCGCCGAGGCCTCCGGTCTGCACCTGGTGCCCGATCCCGGTGGCGCGGCGTTCTACGGACCCAAGATCTCGGTTCAGGTCAAGGACGCGCTGGGCCGCAGCTGGCAGATGTCGACCATCCAGCTCGACTTCAACATGCCCGACCGTTTCGAGCTGGAGTACACCGCCGCCGACGGCACCCGCCAGCGGCCGGTGCTGATCCACCGCGCGCTGTTCGGCTCGATCGAGCGGTTCTTCGGCGTGCTCACCGAGCACTATGCGGGTGCCTTCCCGGCCTGGCTGGCGCCGGTGCAGGTGGTGGGCATACCGGTGGCCGATGCACACCTGCCGTATCTGCAAGACGTTGCCGCCGAGCTGAAGTCACACGGTGTGCGGGTCGACGTCGACACCAGCGACGACCGGATGGCCAAGAAGATCGTCAACCACACCAACCAGAAGGTGCCGTTCATGCTGCTCGCGGGCGACCGTGACGTGGATGCGAGTGCGGTGAGCTTCCGGTTCGGCGACCGTACCCAGATCAACGGGGTGCCCAGGCATCAGGCGGTCGCGACCATCGTGAAGTGGATCGCCGACCGCGAGAATGCCACTCCCACAGCCGAACTGATTAAGGTCGACGGTGGCTGACCAACCGGATTCGCTGACCGATCGGGGCCCGGGGGAGCCGGACCGGCTGCAGCGGCTGTGGACCCCGCACCGGATGAGCTACATCCTGGACGTACCCGCCCAGAAGCAGGAGGGCTCTGCTGGTTCGGCAGGATCGTCTGCGCCCTTCTCCTACATACCGACCCTGTCCGACGAGGACGGCCTGGTGGTCGCCCGCGGCGATCAGGTGTACGTGGTACTGAACCTCTACCCGTACAACCCCGGTCACCTGATGGTGGTGCCCTATCGCCAGGTGTCGGAGCTGGAGGATCTCACCGCCGAGGAGAGCGCCGAGCTGATGGCGTTCGCCCAGAAGGCAATCCGGGTCATCAAATCCGTGTCGCGGCCGGACGGCTTCAATGTCGGGCTCAACCTCGGCAAGTCCGCGGGTGGCTCGCTGGCCGAACACCTGCACATGCACGTCGTGCCCCGTTGGTCCGGCGACGCCAACTTCATCACGGTGGTCGGCGAGACCAAGGTCATCCCGCAGCTGCTGCGCGACACGCGCAGGCTGCTGGCCGACGAGTGGGCCGGGCAGCCGTGAGCGACTTCTACCTGATGACTCGGGCGGCGTACGCCAAGCTCTCGACGCCGCTGGCCAAGGGAGCGCTGAAAATCGGGCTGACCCCGGACATGGTGACGATCATCGGCACGGCGGGATCGGTGCTGGCCGCGCTGACCCTGTTCCCGATCGGCCAGCTGTGGTGGGGCGCGGTGGCCGTGTGGTTCTTCGTGCTCGCCGACATGCTCGACGGGGCGATGGCACGCGAACGCGGTGGCGGCACCCGCTTCGGCGCGGTCCTGGACGCCACCTGCGACCGGATCAGCGACGGTGCGGTGTTCTGCGGCCTGTTGTGGTGGGCGGCCTACGGACTGCACAGTTCGTCGCTGGTGGTGGCCACGATGATCTGCCTGGTCACCTCGCAGGTGATCTCGTATGTCAAGGCCCGCGCCGAGGCCAGCGGTCTCGAAGGCGGCGGCGGGCTCATCGAGCGGCCGGAACGGCTGATCATCGTGCTGGTCGGCGCCGGCGTCTCCGACCTGCCGTACTTCCCGATTCCGGTGGTGCTGCACGTCGCCATGTGGCTGTTGGCCATCGCCAGCCTGGTGACGGTGGGCCAGCGCGTGCACTCGGTGCGCTGCAGTCCGGGTGCGATGGACAAGATCTCACCGCCTGCCCCGCAGCCCGCGGGTGACGAGCCACGAGGCACCGAGCAGTGATCACCACCCCGGCGCAGCTGTGGTCGGCGGGCCGCAAGCGTCTCCCGCGCGGCGAGCACGTGAGCGATCTGGGCTACGCGGCGGGCTGGCGACTGGTCCGCGCCATGCCGGAATTCGTGGCGCGCAACGCGTTCGACGCCGGCGCCTGGTATGCCGCGCTGGGCGGCGGCCCGGACCAGCTGCGCAAGAACCTGGCCCGGGTGACCGGCACCACCGCAGCCGACATCCCGGATTCGCTGGTGCGTGCGTCGCTGGCCTCCTACGCCCGATATTGGCGGGAGGCCTTCCGGTTGCCGACGATGGATCTGGATTCGGTCGCGCGCCGTCTCGACGAGGTGGTCATCGGAGCCGAGCACATCGACGCGGCGTTCGCGGCGGGGCGCGGCGCCGTGCTGGCGCTGCCGCACAGCGGCAACTGGGACATGGCCGGGGTATGGCTGGTCCACCACAGCGGCACCTTCACCACCGTCGCCGAGCGGCTCAAGCCCGAATCTCTCTACCGGCGTTTTCTGGATTACCGGGAGAGCCTCGGCTTCGAGGTGCTGCCGCTCAACGGCGGCGATCGCTCGCCGATGGCGGTGCTCGCCGAACGGCTGCGGGCCAATCGGGCGGTATGCCTGATGGCCGACCGCGACCTCACGAAATCCGGTGTCCAGGTCGACCTTTGCGGTGAGCCGACGCGACTGCCGGGCGGGCCGGCCAAGTTGGCGATCGAGACGGGTGCCGCGCTGCTGCCCGCGCACGTCTACTACCAGGGCGACGACTGTGTGGTGCACATCTTCCCGCCGCTGGACACCTCGAGCGGGGACATCCGCGTCATCACCCAAGCGCTGGCCGACAGGTTCGGCGCCAACATCGCCGCCCACCCCGAGGACTGGCACATGCTGCAGCCGCAGTGGCTGGCCGACCTGTCCGATGAGCGGCGGGCCCGCCTAGGGGATGACGAAGGCGCAGCCTGATGCGCATCGGCATGGTCTGCCCGTATTCGTTCGACGTGCCCGGCGGGGTGCAGTCGCACATCCTGCAGCTGGCCGAGGTGATGCGGTCGCGCGGCCACGAGGTCAGCGTGCTGGCGCCGTCGTCGCCGGACGTCAAGCTGCCCGACTACGTGGTCTCCGGCGGCAAGGCGGTGCCGATTCCCTACAACGGCTCGGTGGCCCGGCTGCGGTTCGGCCCAGCCACCCACCGGCAGGTCAAGAAATGGCTCGCCCAGGGTGATTTTGACGTGCTGCACCTGCACGAGCCCAACGCGCCGAGTCTGTCGATGCTGGCGCTGCAGGCCGCCGAGGGGCCGATCGTGGCGACGTTTCACACCTCGACCACCAAGTCGCTGACGCTGAGTGTGTTCCAGGGCATCCTGCGGCCCTTCCACGAAAAGATCGTCGGCCGGATCGCGGTGTCCGACCTGGCTCGGCGCTGGCAGATGGAGGCGCTGGGCTCCGACGCCGTCGAAATCCCCAACGGTGTCGACGTCGCGGCACTGCAGGCGGCACCGCGGTTGGACGGCTACCCGCGGCCCGGCAAGACGGTGCTGTTCCTCGGGCGCTTCGACGAGCCCCGCAAGGGGATGGCTGTGCTGGTCGGCGCGCTGCCGAGGCTGGTGGAACGGTTCGCCGACATCGAGATCCTGATCGTCGGCCGAGGCGACGAGGACGAGCTGCGGGACACCTGCGGCGATCTGGCCGGGCACCTGCGTTTCCTCGGGCAGGTTGACGACGCCGAGAAGGCGGCCGCGCTGCGCAGCGCCGACGTCTACTGCGCGCCGCACACCGGTGGCGAGAGCTTCGGCATCGTGCTGGTCGAGGCGATGGCCGCGGGCACCCCGGTGGTGGCCAGTGACCTCGACGCCTTCCGGCGCGTGCTGCAGGACGGCAAGGCGGGCCGGCTGGTGCCCGTCGAGGACTCCGGGGCGCTGGCCGAGGCGCTGATCGAGGTGCTCGAGGACGACGCGCTGCGCACACGGTACGTGGCGGCCGCCGACGCCGCAGTGCGACGCTACGACTGGCCGGTGGTAGCCGATCAGATCATGCGGGTGTACGAGACGGTCGCCGGTGCCGGGGTGAAGGTCACGGTGGCGGGTACCCAGAGCCGCAGCGGAACGGCGACCTGAGATGGCGTGGTCGGTGTACTGGGTGTTGACGGCGGTCCTGATCGCGGTGCTGGTGATCAGCGCGCTGCTGGCCCTACAGACCGCCAACCGGCTGGACCGGTTGCATGTCCGCTGCGACCTGTCCTGGCAGGCGCTGGACGGCGCGCTGGCCCGGCGTGCGGTGGTCGCCCGTGCGGTGGCCGCCGACACCTACCGCGGACGCCCCGAAGGCAAGCGGCTGGCCGCCCTGGCCGACGCCGCCGAGCGCGCGCCGCGGTCCAGTCGGGAAGCGGCCGAGAACGAGCTGTCGGCGGCGCTGGCGACGATCGAGCCGACGTCGATGCCGGTGGCGCTGGTCGCCGAGCTCGCCGACGCCGAGGCCCGGGTGCTGCTGGCGCGCCGGTTTCACAACGACGCGGTGCGCGACACCCTGGCGCTGCGGGAACGGCGTCCGGTCCGCTGGCTGCGGCTGGGCGGCACAGCGGCGCTGCCCAGCTATTTCGAGATAGCCGAACTGGCGGCCGGGGCCGAATTGCCGGCCGCCGCCCCCGACCAGGTCGACCGCCGCACGTCGGCGCGGGTGGTGCTGCTCGACGACCAGGGCGCGGTGCTGCTGTTCTGCGGCTCCGACCCGGCATTCACTGGTGCGGGGGATGCCCCGCGGTGGTGGTTCACCGTCGGCGGCGCGGTCATGCCGGGGGAGCGCTTGGTCGATGCGGCGGTTCGGGAGATCGCCGAGGAGACCGGCCTGCAGGTCCACGCCGCTGCGATGGTCGGGCCGGTCTGGCGCCGCGACAAGGTGATCGACTTCAACGGCACGGTCGTGGCCAGCCAGGAGTTCTACTTCGTCCACCGCACGGCCCGGTTCGAACCGACCGCGGCCGGACGCACCCAGCTCGAACTGCGGTACATTCACGGCCACCGCTGGTGTGACTCCGCCACGATCGATCAACTGGCCGCGGGTGGGCAGACGGTGTATCCGCTGCAGCTCGGTGAGCTGCTGGCGGAGGCGAACATGTTGGCCGACGGACGTGGCGGCCCGCACAGGGAGTTGCACCCGATCCGCTGAATAGCGGAAAATTCAGTTTGAGATCGCCGTTTAGACTGAATCCGTATCTAAGGAAGGGACCGACAGTGGAAACCGGAGCTAGCGCAGCTGGATCCAACGGCTCGGCCGGCGCGCAGACGGGTACCGCTCGGGTCAAGCGCGGTATGGCGGAGATGCTCAAGGGCGGCGTCATCATGGACGTCGTCACCCCTGAGCAGGCGCGGATCGCCGAAGGTGCCGGAGCAGTCGCGGTCATGGCGCTCGAACGCGTCCCGGCTGACATCCGCGCCCAGGGCGGCGTGGCCCGGATGAGTGACCCCGATCTGATCGAGGGCATCATCTCGGCCGTCACCATCCCGGTGATGGCCAAGGCGCGGATCGGGCACTTCGTCGAGGCGCAGATCCTGCAGAGCCTCGGCGTCGACTACATCGACGAGTCCGAGGTGCTCACCCCGGCCGACTACACCCATCACATCGACAAGTGGCGGTTCACCGTCCCGTTCGTGTGTGGCGCGACCAACCTGGGCGAGGCGCTACGGCGCATCACCGAGGGTGCGGCGATGATCCGCTCCAAGGGCGAGGCCGGAACCGGCGACGTCTCCAACGCGACCACTCACATGCGCTCCATCGGGGCGGAGATCCGGCGCCTGTCGTCGCTGTCGGAGGACGAGCTGTACGTCGCGGCCAAGGACATGCAGGCGCCCTACGACCTGGTCGCGGAGGTGGCCCGGGCGGGCAAGCTGCCGGTGACCTTGTTCACCGCCGGTGGTATCGCCACCCCTGCCGACGCCGCGATGATGATGCAGCTCGGTGCCGAAGGCGTCTTCGTCGGCTCGGGCATCTTCAAGTCGGGCGATCCTGCGGTGCGAGCCGCCGCGATCGTCAAAGCCACCACCTTCTACGACGACCCCGACGTGCTGGCGCGGGTGTCGCGGGGACTCGGTGAGCCCATGGTCGGGATCAACGTGGAGGAGATCGCGGAGCCGCACCGACTCGCTCAGCGCGGCTGGTAGTCGGCGGTGGCAATCGAAGAGATCCTCGATCTGGAACAGCTCGAGGTCAATATCTACCGCGGTGGGGTGTTCAGCCCCGAATCCGGCTTCCTGCAGCGCACCTTCGGCGGCCACGTGGCCGGCCAGTCGCTGGTGTCGGCGGTGCGCACCGTCGAGCCCGCGTTCGAGGTGCACTCGCTGCACGGTTACTTCCTCCGGCCCGGCGACGCCACGAAGCCGACCGTCTATCTGGTCGAGCGGCTGCGCGACGGCGGGTCGTTCGTCACCCGCCGGGTCAACGCCGTCCAGCACGGCGAGACCATCTTCTCGATGTCCGCGTCGTTCCAGAGCGACCAGAGCGGGATCGAACATCAGGACGCGATGCCCGCCGCGCCGCCGCCGGACAACCTGCCCGGATTCGTCTCCAAGGGCGGGGTGTTCGATGACGCCGGCTTCGCCCAGTTCGCCGAATGGGACGTCCGCATCGTCCCGCGCGACCAGGTGGCGCTGCTGCCCGGCAAGGCCTCCCAGCAGCAGGTGTGGTTCAAGCACAAGGATCCGCTGCCCGACGATCGCGTCCTGCACATCTGCGCGCTGGCCTACATGAGCGATCTCACCCTGCTCGGCTCGGCGCAGGTCAACCACGCCGAGGAGCGCCCGCACCTCAACGTCGCCTCGCTGGACCACGCGATGTGGTTCATGCGGCCGTTCCGGGCCGACGAGTGGCTGCTCTACGACCAGTCCTCGCCTTCGGCGTGCGGGGGCCGGTCGCTGACCCAGGGCAAGATCTTTACCCAGTCCGGCGAGATGGTGGCGGCCGTGATGCAGGAGGGGCTGACGCGCTACAAGCGCGGATACACCGGCGCGTGAGCGTCCGAGTCGGCGTGCTGGCGCTTCAGGGCGACACCCGCGAGCACCTGGCCGCGCTGCGCGAGGCCGGCGCCGAGGCGTCGACGGTCCGTCGCCGGACCGAACTCGACGCCGTCGATGCTCTGGTCATTCCCGGCGGGGAGTCGACCACGATGAGCCACCTGCTGCGCGAATTCGAGCTCACCGAACCCTTGCGCGACCGCTTGGCCGACGGCATGCCTGCCTACGGCTCGTGTGCGGGGATGATTCTGCTGGCCACCGAGATCCTCGACGCCGGTGCCTCCGGACGCGAAGCTCTGCCGCTGGGTGGCATCGATATGACTGTGCGGCGCAACGCATTCGGGCGCCAAGTCGACTCCTTCGAGGGTGATATCGCCTTCGACGGGCTGGACGGGCCGGCGCACGCGGTGTTCATCCGCGCCCCCTGGGTGGAGCGGGTCGGGCCGGCCGTGCAGGTGCTGGCCCGCGCCGGCGACCACATCGTGGCGGTGCGGCAGGGCCGCGTGCTGGCCACCGCGTTCCACCCCGAGATGACCGGCGATCGCCGGGTGCACAAGCTCTTCGTCGACA
Source organism: Mycobacterium sp. shizuoka-1 (assembly GCF_002723835.1). Classification (GTDB taxonomy): domain Bacteria; phylum Actinomycetota; class Actinomycetes; order Mycobacteriales; family Mycobacteriaceae; genus Mycobacterium. Next base: position 95,827 of record NZ_BEWG01000047.1, read on the forward strand.
TCGTCACCGGCGCGCGCTGACTGACTCGAAAGATCGGTTCAGAAGACGGGTGTCGGGGGTATACCTTCGTCCGCCGAGTCGACACGCGAAGAAAAGACGGATGGGAAGTGAAGGCGTACCAGTGGCTTGCTGTCGTGGCCGCTACGTCGGCTGCAGTGGCGTGCGGTACCCAACCGTCGAGGCGGGTGGCCGGTCCGGTCGTGGAGATCACCATCGCCAGGGGAAGCATCAATCCCACCACTGCCTCGCTGACGGCCAAGGTGGGTCAGCCAATCACGTTGCGGGTCAACAGCGACGCCGTTGACGAGTTGAGAGTGCATTCCGCCGCCGACCACCGATTCGTGGTGGAGCCTGAGATCGAGCAGGTGTTCTCGTTCCGTGCGGACGCGCCCGGTGATGTTGCCGTCGAATTGCGCCACCTCAACCGGACGGTCGCGACCATCGAAGTGCAGCCCTGAGCCCGCGCCGGCAATTCTTCGACTGACGTTTAACTGACGTCAATCTGGGCAGTCCCGCTCTGCCGGGAGCGTTGCCGATAATCATGGCCTTGGCTCACGGCGCGACACTAGGAGGTCGTGATGATGACATCACGCAGCTGGTTGAGTCGGCGAGTGCGTCAGATGCTGCACCACCAGGATTCGAAAGCCGCCGAGGGGTTGTGGCGCCCGGCCTGGCAGAGCAATCCCGCCGCGGTGCGCCCGACGAGTTGGTGGCGCGCGCTCTAATCCGATTTCGGCGCGTAAACCGCCGCTGGGCGAACTGTTCTGTTCGGGGACATCGCTGACAGTGGTATGTCTCGGGACATCGCTGACACCTGAGTAGGGCTGGGA
>NZ_BEWG01000048.1 GCF_002723835.1 Mycobacterium sp. shizuoka-1
AGCCATGTAACGAACGCGTCCGCTACTTTCCTACCAGCCTCAACGGCTTCTACGGACGAATTGTGGGCGCTAAGTCGAACTTCAACGCCAGGGCCGCGGGCGGAGCCAACTACCCGGTGCTGTGGCAGGCCGCCACGCCGCAGGGCATCAGCGGGGCGACCCTGCAGCAGGGTGACACGTCCTGGGGCAAGCTGTACTTCGACGTGACCGGCCCGGCCCCCACCTCCGTGGTCTACAACAACGGCGTCGAGGACCTGCTGGTCTGGAAGTAGCCCGGTCTCACCGCTCGTTCGGTCCCCAGTTCCACACTGTCGGATCGGCCGGCGGATAGTGCTGACATTCGTCAGTGGCTTTGGCGACGACGCCCTTGTTGTTGAAGAACAGCTTCGCCCAATTGCCCCAGTGGGTGGCCATCTGTTCGTAGTAGACGTTGGTCGCGGTGTCTTCGGAATACTGCCGGCGGCCGGCCGCGTCGAGCGAGAAGAACCAGTAGATGCGATCGCGGGCCGCGTCCTCGACGTCGACCGGGCGGTTGTTGTAGTCGATCATGTAGCGCTGGTAGTAGATCGGCGACGTGTCCCGCGCCGCCGCCATGTACTGGTCGACCGTGCAGGCGGTGTCGATGATCCGTTTCGGGATCGGGTAGTCATCGCTGGCGTCCGCCGCGGCCCTGCCCGGCAGGGCGACCACGCCGGCGACCATGGCGGCCACGATGACACAGGTCCACAGCAGACCCCGAAGTCGTTCTCGCATCGGCTGTCTCACCCTCCACTGGTCTGCGCAGCCTGCTGCAGCAGGATCTGCTTGTCGGGGCAGTAGATCGGATACGCGCGGGCCACGAACTGCCAGGCTTGCGCCGTGGTGGCAGTGGTGGGCAGCTGTTTGGCGACGAACGCCGCCGAGTCGTAGGCGCTGTGGTCGACACCGCGATCGAGCCGCTCGCACGCGATCTTCGCGATCCAGGCGTTGTAGTCCCTGGGCCCGTACACCCCGATGGTGTGCAGTTCGTTGGCGAAGTCGGTGTCAGGGTCGGCGTGGGCGATCGCCGGCGTCGCCACGGCCGCGACGGCGGCCACCGCTGCCAGCAGTGCCGTGGGTGGTCTCATACCCGCGCCTCCTCGAGCTGTTGGGACTGCGTGCGCGGCCAGGCCTGCGGCCGAGGACGCTGGCGGACCCGCTGCGGCCACCAGAACCAGCGCCCGAGCAGCGCGGCAATGGACGGCGTCATCAGCGACCGCACCACCACGGTGTCGAACAGCAGACCCAACCCGATCGTGGTCCCCACCTGGCCGATGATGATCAGGCTGCTCACCGCCATCGAACCCATGGTGAACGCGAAGACCAGTCCGGCGGCGGTAACGACCGAGCCGGTGCCGACCATCGCCCGGATGATCCCGGTGTTCAGACCGGCCCCGATCTCCTCTTTCATCCGCGACACCAGCAGCAGGTTGTAATCCGCGCCGACGGCCAGCAGGACGATCACCGACATCGGCAGCACCATCCAGTGCAGCGGCAGCCCAATGACGTGCTGCCACAACAGAACCGACAGGCCAAACGACGCGGCCAGGCTGAGCACCACGGTGCCGACGATCACCGCGGCCGCCGCGACGGCTCTGGTGAGGATCACCATGATGACGAAGATCAGGATCAGTGCGGCGATCGCGGCGATGATCAGGTCGTAGTCGGCGCCCTGTTGCATGTCGTTGTACATCGCCGCGCTTCCGCCCAGATAGATCCTGGCCCCTTCCAGCGGGGTTCCCTTGATCGCGTCGGCGGCGGCGATCTTGAGGGGCTCGATCCGCGACGTGCCCTCTTCGGTCAGAGGATCACCCTGGTGGATGATCGTGAAGCGCACGGCATGACCATCGGGCGACAGGAACAGCTTGATGCCGCGCTTGAAGTCGTCGTTGTCGAACGCCTCCGGCGGCAGATAGAACGAGTCGTCGTTCTTGGCCGCATCGAACGCCTGCCCCATCGCGGTGGCGTTCTCCAGCTGGGCCATGTTCTGGTCCTGCTGTGCCTTCTGGGCCTGATACTGGTTGAGCATCATCTGCTTCTGGTTCTTCATCGTCTGGATCATCGGCGGCATCACCGCGACCATCTGCCCGGTGAGGTCAGACATCCGATGGAGATCAGGCACGATGTCTTGGAAGTCGTCCGACATCGTCGAGATGCCGTCGAGCGAATCGAAGACCGAGCGCAGCGACCAGCACATCGGGATGTCGAAACAGTGCGGCTCCCAATAGAAGTAGTTGCGGATCGGCCGGAACTGATCGTCGAAGTCGGCGAGGTGGTCGCGCACCGTGGCGATGTCGGCGGAGGTGACGTCCATCTTGGCAGCCATGCTCCGGGTGACCTCGGACAGCTGCTGGGTGATGCCCTGCATCTTGGTCATCGAGTCGATGGTGACCTGCATCTCGTCGGCCTGTTTAAACGTGTTGGCCAGCACAGTCTGCTGGTAGTCGTTGTTCATCAGTTGACCGGTGCCGTTCTGGCTCAACGAATACGGGATCGTCGAGTGCTCGATCGGCTTGCCTTCCGGCCGGGTGATGGTCTGGACCTGGGCGATGCCGTGCACCCGGGCCAGCGCCTTGGCGATCTTGTCGATGACGAGGAAGTCGGCCGGGTTGCGCAGATCGTGGTCGGCCTCGACCATCAGCAGGTCGGGGTTCATCTTGGCCCGCGAGAAGTGTCGTTCCGCCGCCGTGTAGCCGACGTTGGCCGACACGTTGTCGGGCAGATAGATCCGGTCGTTGTACGTGGTGTGGTAGCCGGGCAGGGTGAGCAGGCCCACCAGCGACACCGCCACGGCGGCCACCAGGATGGCACCCGGCCAGCGCACCGTCGCCGTGCCGACCCGGTGCCACAACTTCTGCTTGCCAATGCTTTTGGGCTCCAAAACCCGGCCGAATCGGCTGCAGACCGAAATGACCGCGGGGCCCAGCGTCAGTGCCGCGGCCACCACGATCACCATGCCGGAGGCCAGCGGGATGCCCATGGTCTGGAAGTACGGCAGGCGGGTGAAGTGCAGGCAGAGCGTGGCGCCGGCGATGGTCAGTCCCGAGGCCAGCACCACGTGGGCGGTGCCGTGGAACATGGTGTAGTAGGCCGATTCCCGATCCTCGCCGGCTCGGCGCGCCTCTTGATATCTGCCGATCAGGAAGATCGCGTAATCCGTCGCGGCCGCGATCGCCAGGGTGACCACCATGTTCGTCGCGAACGTGGTCAGTCCGAACACGTTGTGGTAGCCCAGAAAGGCCACCAGCCCGCGGGCACCGGACAGTCCGAGAACCACCATCACCAAGACGATGGCGGTCGTGATGACCGAGCGGTAGACGATCAACAGCATGATGATGATGACGCCGAACGTGACGAGTTCGATGAGCTGCATGCTCTTGTCGCCGACGATGTTCTGGTCTGTCGTGGTGGCAGCGGGCCCGGTGACGTAGGCGCGCACCCCGGCCGGCGCGGGTGTCTCGGTGGCGATCTTGCGGACGGCCTCGACGGACTCGTTGGCCAGCGTCTCGCCCTGGTCTCCCGAGATGTAGACCTGAACGTAGGCGGCCTTGTTGTCGGTGCTCTGGGCGGCAGCGGCGGTGAACGAATCGCCCCAGAAGTCTTGGACGTGCTGTACGTGCTTGGTGTCGGCCCGCAGTTCGCGCACGATCTTGTCGTAGAACTCGTGGGCTTGGGCGCCCAGCGGTTGGTCACCCTCCAGGACCACCATCACCGAACTGCTGGTGTTGTACTCCGCAAAGACCTCGCCGACCCGCTTGGTCGCGATCAAGGACGGCGCGTCGTTGGGGCTCATCGAGACCGAGCGGAGCTTGCCGACCTCCTCGAGCGTGGGCACCACGGTGCTCAGCACGACGATCAGGGCGACCCAGCCCAGGATGATCGGCACCGCAAAGGTGCGGATGAACCGCGGAATCCGCGGGTGGGCCCGATGTCGCGGCGCGGCGATGGCGTCGGTCGGCGCATCGTCGACGTCGGTGTTCGTGCTGACTTCGGTGCTCATGCGGATTTCACCAAGCAGAAGGTTTCGGCGTTCAGGCCGGTGGCGGTCCGTTCCTCTTTGACGACGTCGTCGACCGTGATCCGGCACCCGATGGAGTCACCGTCGCCCTGGGCCAGGATGTTCGGCGACGCTGAGGGATCCGTGGTGGTCAGGGTCAGCGACCAGGGCAGCGCCACGCTGCCCGTTCGTTGAGGTATGCCCGACAGGTCCAGATAGTTGACCATCGCCGCGCTGCCTGAGCCGAACACCTCGTAGGTCACCACTTTGGGATTGAAATCCTCGGCACTGTCCGAACTCTTCGGCGTCACAATCACCGGGTTCGAACCGAATACGGTGCGCGCGTTCTGCACGGCCGCTGCTCCGGCCGCGACGACGACCACCACCAGCACGGGAATCCACACCCGCCCCAGGATCCGGGTCATCGCTTTCGCCTCACTCGCCGGCGGGTCGAGCGCACCAAAGTTCTCATCACCGTGGGCCTTTCAACGTGGACAGCGACCGCGCCCGAGGCGGCCCGAGCGGTACTGGTCAGTACTCAAGAAAAGCTAGCCGCAAAACTGGATAGAGTCAATCCACTTAATTTGTGGCGACGATTACACTCACTCGGGTGACCTCCGAGCTCGATCGCCCGCTGCGCAAGGACGCGCAGCGCAATCGGCAGCGCATCATCGACGCCGCCCGCGACCTGTTCGCACAGAAGGGCCTGGAGCCCAGCCTCAACGACGTCGCACACCACGCAGGTGTCGGTGTCGGCACCGTATACCGGCGCTTCGCCACCAAGGAAGAGCTGCTGGAGGCGATCTTCGAAGACGGGTTGGACCAACTGATCGCGTTCGCGGAATCGGCACTGCGCCAAGAGGATTCGTGGGCCGGATTCGTGTGGTACGTGGAACAGATGTGTCGGCTGACCGCGACCGACCGCGGGCTGCGCGAGATCGCGTTCAGCAAGTGCTACGCGGGCAGCCGGGTCAACGCAGCCCAGGAGCGCCTGGTCCCCACGCTGACCACGCTGGTGGAGCGCGCCCGCGGCGACGGCCACCTCCGGCCCGAGCTCACGGCGGCGGACCTGCCGTTGATGGGACTGCTGGCCGGCACGGTCAGCGAATTCGCCGGCGAGGTCGACCCCGAGCTCTGGCGCCGCTACGTGGCGCTGTTGATCGAAGGGATGCGCCGGCGGACCGACCAGGAGCGGTTGCCGGTCGATGCGCTCACCGAAGAGGCGCTCGACGCCGCCATGCACACCTGGACGCCGGCCGGCGGCTGACGCTGGCCAGACGCTTAGTACTCCTGCAGGCTTTCCCGCAGCGTCGTCCCGGGTAACGGGTGCGGAACTGGCGCGGCGCGGATGCCCTCGGCGCAGGCCCGCATGCTCTTCGGCGTGCCGAAGATGCCGAACCCGGGTTCGGCGTGCACGGCCGGCATCTCTCACAGGAATATAACAGCCAAACAAACTAGTTCGTCTGTTAGGTTGACTAGGTCACTTACGGCCGCTGATCACATTGCACAAGGAGACGCCGATGACGCCAGAGACCATGAAAGCCGTTCGGGTACACCGTTATGGACCGCCCGATGACAGCCTCGTCTACGAGGACGTGCCCACGCCCCGGGCCGGCGCAGGTCAGGTCCTGGTCCGAAATGAGGCGGCCGGAATCAATTTCGCCGACATCGAGCAACGACGCAACAACTACCCGTTCCAACCACCGCTGCCCCACATCCTGGGCGGTGAGTTCGCGGGCACCGTGGAGTCCGTCGGTGACGGCGTATCCGCCGTCGACGTTGGCGAGCGGGTCTTCGGCTTCCTATCGGGCGCCACACCTGCCGGGTACGCGCAATATGTTGTCACCTCGGCAGACTCGGTTTATTCGTTGCCGGCCGGGCTCGGCTACGCCGAGAGCACGGCCCTGCTCGTTCAAGGACTGACCGCATACTTTCTCCTGCGCGACGGCGTACGACTGGCCGACGGTGACTCGATCCTCATTCTGGCCGCCGCCGGCGGTCTGGGCTCGATAGCCGTTCAACTGGCGAAAATCATGGGTGCACGCCGAGTGATCGGGGCGGCCAGCACGGCGGAGAAACGACGCCTGGTTTCCGAGCTCGGTGCCGACGCCACCATCGACTACACCCAACCCGACTGGCACCGGCAGGTGCTGGACTGCACAGATCAGCGCGGGGTCGACGCCGCGTTGGTCAATGTCGGCGGCGACGCGTTCACGCAATCGATCGCCTCGCTGGCGCCATTCGGGCGTCTCAGCGCCTACGGGGGCGCCGACAAGTCCACTCCTGTCATCGATTTCGACGCCGAATTCAAAGCAGGCCGACTCAACGCCAACCAGACGCTAGGATTCTTCAGTCTCTATCCCTACCTGCCGGACCGCGCCGCGCTGCGGTCAGTCCTGGCTGAACTCACCAGCCATGTTGCCGAAGGCCGGCTGCGTATCCGGGCAGACCTGACGCTTCCGCTCTCGCAAGCCGCCGAGGCGCACCGCCTGATAGAGAACCGCATGACCACCGGCAAAGCGGTTCTGCTGCCCTGGGCAGATTAACGAGTGACGGATCAACCGCTATGAGCATCTTCCAATTACGGACTTACACGCTCAAAGACGAGCAATCGCTCAATGTGTACAGAGACGAGATCTACCCCAGACATCTTCAGAGCACGCCACCGTTCGACATCACCATTCACGGTATCTGGACCAGTCCCGACGACGACGCGTGCAACCTGTACGTACTCGTCTCCTACCCAGACGGGACAGACTTACCGACGATTGAACAGGCCTATATGCAGAGCCCTGACTTCCTCGAGGATATGCGAGGTTTCGACGTCTCGACCATCGTGGGTGTGACATCGATCCGGCTCGAGCCAAGCGCAGTGTCACCACTGAGGTAGCGCCGAACGCGGCGCTCAGTCTCCGCTGATGTCCAGACCGTGTGCCGCCGCGAACGCCAACGCCTGCGGCACATCGATGCGGGCGCCCCGGCAGGCCGCCGTGGTCCACAGGGTGGGATCGACGCGCGCGCCGCGCAGATCGGCCTGTTCGAGTCGCAGCCCGATGGTGCGCGCGCCGGTCAGGTCGACCCCCCGCAATACCGCCTTGCGCAAATCGGCCTGCACCAGACTGGTTTCCCGCAGCCGCGACCCGGACATGTCGACCCCCCGCAGGTCCGCGCCGCCGAGCACGGCAAGGGTGAAGTCGACCTCGTCGCAGACCATCGGGCGCAACCGGCAGTTCTCGAACGTCGAGCCGAGCATGCTGCAGTTTCGGAATGTGCTGTGCCACAAGGTGGTCCGCAGGAAGCGACAGTTGCGGAAGGCCGAGCCCAGGTGGACCGATTCGGACAGGTTGGCGCCGCCGAAGTCACATTCGGTGAACACCACCCGCTCAGTCCGCAGGCCGGAGAGGTCCTCGTCGCGAAAGTCGTGGCCGGTGAACTCCCGGTCGGACCAGTTCAGTACGTCCGGCATCTAGTGCTGACCGGACGCCAGGCTCGCCAGCGCGAACTCACTGATCGCGATCAGCGCATCGGTGGCCGAGGTACGGTCCCTGGCGTCGACCGTGATCACCGGCGTGCTCTCGGGCAAGGCCAACGCGCGGCGCACCTCGTCGGTGGGATACTTTGGCGCCCCGTCGAATTCGTTGACCGCGATCAGGAACGGCATCCTGCGGTGTTCGAAGAAGTCCACCGCGGCGAAACTGTCCTGCAGGCGGCGCACGTCGACCAGGATGATCGCCCCGATCGCACCCCGCACCAAGTCATCCCACATGAACCAGAACCGCCGCTGCCCGGGGGTGCCGAACAGGTACAGCACCAGGTTGCGGTCCAGGGTGATCCGGCCGAAGTCCATCGCCACCGTCGTGGTGGACTTGCCCGGGGTGGCATCCAGCGCATCCACAGTGGTCGACGCGTCAGTGACCATCGCCTCGGTGCGCAGGGGCATGATCTCCGACACCGCTCCCACGAATGTGGTCTTGCCGGCGCCGAATCCGCCCGCGACGACGATCTTCGTCGAGGCGGACGCCCGCTCCTCAGAGGGCGCGTAAGCCACGGAGGGTCCTTCCGATCAGGTCGCGGCGCTCGTCAGGTGTCGAGCGGTCGGTCAACGTGGTCTGTACCCGAAGATAGCCCGCCGTCACCAGGTCGCCGACCAGGACGCGCGCGACGCCGAGCGGAAGATCCAGCATCGCAGAGATCTCGGCCACCGACGGGCTGTCGGCACACAGCAGGCAGATCCGTCCCCGCACATCCCCGGCCGGCCAACGCTGCCCCAGGGCCGGCTCCAGCGTCTGGATCGGCGCCTCGACCGGAAGCTCCACAGTGGTGTCGGTTCGCCCCGCGGTCAGCGTGTACGGGCGAACCAGGTTTGCCTCGCCGTGTCGCGACCCCTCGTCCATATGCGATCACGAAGGTTGCGGCGTGCGCCGCGACGACGAGACGACATTGCCCACTCGCTCGACCAAAACCGCCATCTCATAACCGATTTGACCGATGTCGCAGCTCGGTGCGGCCAACGTGGCCAGGTGCGAACCGTCGCCCACCCGCATCACCAGCAGATAGCCGCCGGCCATCTCCACCACCGACTGCAGCACCTGACCGGCTTCGAAAAGTTGCGCCGCACCGGCGGCCAGGCTGGCCAGCCCGGACGTCACCGCGGCGAGTTGTTCGGCGCGTTCCCGTGGCAGCTGCGCACTGGCGGCGATCAACAGCCCGTCGACCGACACCAACACCGCGTGAGAGACACCGGGGACGTCGCGGGCGAAATTGGACACCAGCCAGTCCAGCGAGTTGTTCGGCGGATGGGTCATGGGCGTTCTTTCTCTGCGGATCGGATGTCCGAGCGCGCGGCCCGCACGCCGCCGAAGTGGCTGCTGAACGAGGCGCGCACCGCGTCCGGATCGCGGCGCGGGAGGTCGGGAGCCGACGGCGCAGGAGCCGGGTCGGCGGCGCCGGGGACCAGCCTGGCGCCGGGATCGCGCACCGGCAGGCCGTGTTCGGTGCGGGCCTGCACCGGTACGTCGTCGACATCGGCCGCGGTCTCCCAGCCGTTGTCCCACACCGACTTCCAGTCCTGCGGCACGGCGATGGTATGCGGGTCGACCATGATCTCCGACAACATCTTCTGGTAGATGAAATCGGTGTCGGTGTCCTCGGCGTCGGGCGCCGACAGGTCGGCTGCGAGCACGTCCATATCGCTGATGTCGATGTTCTCCTCGCGGGCCTGCCCGGCCCGGGCCCGCGAGGTGAAGAACGGCGCGGTGTCCGACGGGTGCTCGCGCCTGGGAGCCGGTTCCTCGGTCTGCGCCCCGGCGAACCATCGCGACGGTTGCGGCTCGGGCTCGGGCTCGGACGGCGGCGCTGCGGTGATCCCGCTGGATCCCGGTGAGCGGCGCGGCAGCCCGGTCGCCTCGGCCGCCACCGGCTGGTCGGCGCCGATGGCGGCGAACCGCTCGGCGGGTGGCGCCTCCTCGCTGGGGAGGTCGGCGGGGGCGTCGTAGCGGCGGGCATCAGCGCCGATGGGAGCGCCGTGTTCGAGGAGCTTCGGCGGCAGGTAGAGCTCGGCGGTGGTCCCCGAGGACGGGTCCCCCTCCACGGCGTTGCGCAGTCGCACGGCCATCCCGTGCATGTGCGCCAGCCGGCCGACCACGAACAAACCCATGTGCCGGGTGTTGTCCTGGCTGACTTCGCCCCCGGCATGCAACCGCATGTTGGCGATGCGCAGGTCACTGTCGGTCATGCCGATGCCGTCGTCGTGCACCTCGACGCGCACCCCGGCGTTACTGGTGTGCACGGCGCTGACCCGCACCGGTGAGATTGGCGGCGAGTAGCGCAACGCGTTGTCGATCAGCTCGGCCAGCATGTGCACCGCGTCGGCGGACACCCGGCCGATCAGCGCCGAATCGGGCAGCTCACCGATCTGCACCCGCTTGTAGTCCTCGACCTCGGAGACCGCGGCGTTGACCGCGCTGGCCAGCGGCAGCGACTCCCGGTGGTCGCGGGACACCTGCGCGCCGGCAAGGACCAGCAGGTTGGCACCGATGCGGCGCATCCGGGTGGCCAGGTGGTCGAGCCGGAACAGGTTGTCCAGCCGGTCGGGGTCGTCCTCACTTTTCTCCAGCCGGTCGATGAGCGCGAGCTGCTGGTCCACCAGCGAACGGTTGCGCCGCGACATCGTCTCGAACATCTCGTTGATCACCAGACGAAGCCGGGCCTCGTCCCCCGCCAGCAGCAGCGCCTGGGTGTGCAGTTCGTCGACGGCGTGGGCCACCTGCCCGATCTCTTCGGTGGTGTAGACGGGCAACGGCTCTGGCTCGCGTTCGTCGCCGGCGCGAACCCGGGCGATCCCCTGCTCGAGGTCGGTATGCGCGACCCGCAGCGCTCCATCGCGCAGGATGCGCAACGGCCGGACCAGCGAACGCGCCACCAAGAACACCACCACCAGCGCGACGACGAACGCCGCCAGCACCAGCAGGAAGTCACGGATGACCGCGGCTCGCCGGTCGGCCGCCTGCTGCTGCACGGCCCCGGTCACCTGCGACGTGGTGGCTGCGATGACCTGGCCCGCGATGGTGTCGGTGGTCTGCAGCGACTGGCGCAGATCGGTGTTGCCGACCAGCACGGCATCCGGATTGGACATGATGCCCATCCGTTTGACCATCTCGCTCTGCAACGCCTTGGCGTCCTGGGAGCCGACGCCGAGCACCTGGCTCATGCCGAACAACGTCGACGGCTCCGTACCGGCCAGCGTGATCATCGACGTCCGAAGCTCCGGCTCGGGCAGGTCGGCACCCTGTTCGACGAGCAGTTGCTGCATCATCATCTGGCCCCGGGCGCCGACCGCGCGGCTCAACCCCTGGGCCTGGGCGCGCAGCGTCTCGTCGTCCAGGCGCACCGAACCGTTGATCGCGTCCTCGGCGGTCAGCAGGATCGGCGCGTAGGTGGTGATCCGCCCGCGCAGGTCGATGGCGTTGGCCGAGACCGCGCCGACGAGCTGCTGACCACCGCTGAGCAACGTGCTGACCCCGGTGCGGACGTCTGGGGCGACGTCGGTGGAGTTGAGCTTGTTCTGCAAGGTGGCCGTGGCCTTGTCGAACGTGGTGGTCGCCGATTGGGTGTCCGCGCCGGACGAGTAGGCCAGCAGCACCCCTTCGACGGCGCTGACATAACTTTCGATCACCGGGATCATCTCCACCCGGTCGGCGGCCACCTGCGCGGCTCGCGCCGAGGCCACCTCGTCCCAGATGCGGGCACCGCCGAAGGCCAGCGCCAATGCCAGCGGAACGGCCACGATCGCAACCACTTTGCCCCGCACCGGCCAGTTGCGCAGCGACCAGCGCGACGGCCGCTTCGGCGGCACGGTGGTGGGCTGGTGATTCTGGTTCATCCGGACTTTCTGGTCATCGCTGCCCGTGTTGGCCACACCGGAGCTGCGCATAACCCGTGGCAATTCGTCGAGTATGACAGCGATTGCGTGGCATCTCCAGAGTTGTTACTGAACAGAGAGATACCGGCGGGACCTTGTCAATTGACGCAAAGGGGTGTCGAGCAAATTGCGCTGCGGCACAACTGACATCGTCAACCAATGGGTTTGCGGTGAGGTTCGATTCGGTCGCATGCGCCGAACGCGCCGACGCTAAGCTGCGCGCCATGTGCGGTACCAAGCGTTCTCTGGGCGCCAGCCGGCCGGCGGTATGGGCGATCAAGAATCTGCTCGCGCCGCTTCACCGCCGGTTCTACCGCATGACCGGCGGACGGGTTCTGAGCCGCAATATCGTGTTGCTCACCACGCAGGGCCGCAAGACCGGACAGCCGCACACCAATCCGGTGTTCTTCCTCCGCGATGCCGGTCGCCTCGTGGTGTGCAACGTCAAGCCCGATGCGGAGCGGACGAATCCGTGGGTCCTCAACCTGCGGGCCGATCCCCGCGCCACCGTTCAAGTCGGTTCCCACGTGATCACATGCGCAGCCCGTGAACTGCACGGATCGGAGGCAGACCGCTACTGGCCACAGTTTCTCGAACTGTGGCCCGCCTACGGTGAGCACTACAAGCGAAGCGGTCAACGGGCGATTTTCATCCTCGAACCTCGCGCCTGACATCATCGACCGATGTTCCGGGTGATGTTCAATTCGCCGCGTATCGCACCCAATACCGGCAATGCGATCCGCATGGTCGCCGCCACCGGATGCGAGTTACATCTGGTCGAACCGCTGGGCTTCGATCTGTCCGAACCGAAGCTGCGCCGGGCCGGACTCGACTATCACGACCTGGCGTCGGTGACCGTGCACGCCGACCTGGACCAGGCGTGGTCGGCAATCGGCGACGCGCGGGTGTTCGCATTCACCGCGCATGCCGCGCGCTCATCCTTCGAGATCGCCTATGAGCCGGGCGACGTGATGTTGTTCGGTCCTGAGCCGACGGGGTTGGACGAGGTGACGCTGGCCGACCCGCACATCACCGAGCGGGTGCGCATCCCGATGTTGCCGGGCCGGCGGTCACTGAATCTGTCCAACGCCGCCGCCGTGGTGGCCTACGAGGCGTGGCGGCAGCAGGGCTTTTCGGGAGCCGTGTAGTTGGTTACCAGGTGTCCCAGTGGGTGAGTTGCTCGGCAGGCAGCCGCTTGGCCGGCTTGAAGTCGGTGCCCTTGGTGTAGGCGATCGGCCACAGTCCGCCCTGGGTGTAGTGCTCGAAGGGGATGCCGAGCAGTTCGGCGGCCTGCCGCTCGCCGTCCCCGATCAGATGCAGGGTGGTGTAGGCCGAGCCCAGACCGCGCGAGCGTAGTGCCAGCATGAAACTCCACACCGCGGGTATCAGTGACCCCCAGTAGGACGCCTGCATACCGGCGGGCGCGCCCTCGGGCCGGCCCTCCAGGCACGGGATCAGGAAAACCGGGGCCTTCTCCAGGTTCTCGTTGAGGTACTTGGCCGAACTCAGCACCGAATCCATCTGCGCGTCGCGCATGTCGCCGCGCACGGGTGCGGGCAGGTCGAGATACGGCGTGGCGTTGGCGCGGTAGATGTCGGCCAGCGCCTTCTTCTTGTCCGCGTCCTCGACGAACACCCACTGCCATCCCTGGGCGTTGGATCCGGTGGGCGCCTGCAGGGCCAGGTCCAGGCATTCCATCAGCACCTCGCGCGGCACCGGCCGGTCGAAGTCGAGCCGTTTGCGAACCGATCGGGTCGAGGTCAGAAGTTCATCAACGGTCAGATCGAGTGTCATGGCGCGAGACTACATTCGGGTCCATGGCCAGTGAACTGACTCCCGAGGTATCCGATCGCCTGCACCGCGACAACTATGGCTGGCTCACCACGGTGGCCAAGTCTGGCCAGCCGGTGCCCAAACTGGTGTGGTTCTTCTTCGACGGCACCGATGTCGTGGTCTACACCGACCCGGGATCGGCCAAGGTGCGCCATATCGGGTCTCATCCCCAGGTGAGCCTGAACCTGGACTCCGACGGCAACGGCGGCGGCATCATCGCCATCGGCGGTACCGCCGGCATCGACGCCGAGGGCGCCGATCCCCGTGCGGACGCGCCGTACTGGGCCAAGTACGGGGAGATCTCGGACCGGTTCGGCCTGACCGACTCGATGGGCGGCTACAGCACCCGGTTGCGGATCACCATCGACAAGGTGTGGACCACGCCGACAGCGTAGATGGCCGGCCCGGTCGGAGCCTGAATCCTGTTCGCCACCAAGTCGGTCCATCCGGAAAGGTAGCGGTCGTCGGGAATCCGCGGCGCGACCTGACTGAACAGTCCGGTGGCCAGTCGGGTGTCGAGTAGCGCGTTGATCGCAGGTCCGTCACGACGTCACGGTCATCTACGTCCAGTTCCGGTGCCCGCGCCGCTACCCAATCCCCCAATTCGGCGTTGATCCCGTCGATGAGCGCGGCGTATGCGTAGCGGCGCAACGTTTTCCCCAGATTCGACTTCATCCACAGGTGGGATTGAGCCTGAGATTCCTGTCGGGGATGTCCTGAGACATCACAGATTTCTGTCGGGGCTTGTGATGTCTCAGGACATCGGTGACAGTTGTGTATCAGGACATCGGTGACGGTTGGTGTGTCAGGACTTCGGTGACGCTTTATCGGTCT
>NZ_BEWG01000049.1 GCF_002723835.1 Mycobacterium sp. shizuoka-1
AGCCATGTAACGAACGCGTCCGCTACTTTCCTACCAGCCTCAACGGCTTCTACGGACGAATTGTGGGCGCTAAGTCGAACTTCAACGCCCGGGCCCGGAGTGGGCAGACCTACCGGGTGCTGTTTGGTGTAGCCACGCCGCAGGGCGTGAACCCATCCACCCTGGGTCAGGGTGAAAGTACCACGGGCACAATCTATTTCGACGTCACCGGCGACGCTCCCGACAGCGTGGTGTACAACGCGGGCGGGCCAGATCTGGCGGTGTGGGTGCAGCCGCCACCGGTGCCGCAGCGGCCGGCGACGCGGTCCGGGTCGGGTTCGGGCGCGTCCTCGGGCTCCGGTGCGGGCGGCGCGGTGGCTGCTGAGCCGGCTGGCGCCGAGACAGAAGCGGTCCCCGCGGGCGAGGCCGCGGATTCGACCACGCCGGTCACCGACGGCGCAGTCGTCCCCGTCGAGGGCGGCAGCCAGGGCACCCCGATCGAGGGTGGAAGCGAGGGCACTCCGTTGCCGGCGGGTGACGGTGCGCCAGAGCTGCCGGCAGTGGCCCCGGAGCCCAGCGTCGCTGGGACGCAGCCTGCCGGGCAGGGTTCAGGACCGGCGCCCGGGCCAAGTGCCGGCACGCCGTTGCCGGCCGAGGAGCACGGGACCTCTGCCGTGGTGGTGCCTTCACCAGGCGCCTGACGAGCGGTGTCGACGAGAGGCGTTCAGACGGCGTGGGGGACGGGCTGTTTGTCCCTGGTGGCCTCGGCGGTGGCCTGGCTGGTCATGTAACCCCAGTCCTTGCGGATCGCGAACATGTAGCTGTGCCACAGCGGGATAGCGATGAGTCGCATCCGTTCTGCTTCGGTCATGGTGGCGGCAGCCGGTGAGGCACTGGCCCGTCGCCACGCCGTGGTGCGGGCGAGGTCGTCGGCGATCCAGTAGAGCAGTTCGTCGACTGCGGTTGTCTCGCGAGTAACGGTGCCGTGTAGGAAGGTTCGGGTGCGGTAGCGGTATAGGGTGCCAGCGGGACCGACTGTGGCAATGCTGTAGCACGGCCCGTCGTGATGATCTTCGGTGTCGGGTCTTACATGTGCGGGGGTCGCGGAGTCCAGGGGTAGCGGCGCTCCGGCGATGGTCACCAGCTGAGCCTTGATGTGGTCGATCTGCTGCTGCAGGGGCACGGTCGGCTCGTGATCCGCCTGGAGCTGTTCGGGTGCCCGCATGGCTCCGGCGGCCTGCTGCTCGGGGTCTGCGGGCTGGGGTTGCTGGAGCGGCGTGTCGGCAGCAGGATCGGGGACCTGATCGGTGGGCCGTCCGGCGGAAGGGGCGTCGTCGATCAGGACGACGGCCACGACCGCGGTCTTGGTGGTGTCCAGTGTGTCGTCGGCGGCCGCTGTCGGGTCCAGGACGTAGGACAGGGCCATGGGGAAGTCGGTCATCCCGCGGTGCGGGCGCTGACCGGGCGTGTGCGGGTGCACGACGACATCGGTGATCCACAGGTAAGGGCCGTGGTCGTCGTGGCCGAGCAGATCAGGGTCACAGCGGTCGAGGGGGAACGCTTCATCTGGGCGGAAGTACACCGGTTCGTCGAGGGTCGCGTAGTAGGTGTCGCCGGCGAACAGACGCACGGTCGACCCGGTACGGGGCAGCTGCGTGCTCAGGTCCTCCGGCCCGGACTGCATGTGAGTGATTGTGAAGTGGGACATCAGGTTTCCTAGCTACCGGTAGCGGCTGTGTAGGTGATTCGCAGGCGACCATCCAGGGCCCATCGGAGCCGTCCGGCCGCGGCGCGGTAGAACGCGGCGGGCAGCGGACGTCCCGTCGTGGATGGGTCGTCGACGTCGGCGTCAACGCGGGGGACGGTTGTGGTGGGCCAGCTTTGAGGGGTCATTGAGGCCAGCAGCTGGTCGACATCAGTGGCACCCTGGCCCGGGGCGAGCTCGGCAGTTATGCGAGCAAGTTCGTCGGTGACGTCGGCGTCCATCTGCTTGTCGAGCTGGGTGAGCAGAGCGACGACATCGGTACGCAGAGGCAGGGCGCCGTCTTCCCAGCGTCGGACTGTGCGTTGGTCGACGCCCACGGCGTCGGCGAGCCACTGGGCTGATAGTCCGAGTGATTCGCGGATCGTTTTGAAGTCTGCGGGTGTCATGCTGGGCGAGTTCCTTACTCATGTCCCCGGGGTTGTGGATGCCCGCCGCGTCGGACATAAGGCGAGGTCAGCGGTGATGCAGGATAGCGTCGGCGTGTGTCGCGACCCAGGCCGGTGTCAGACCCTTGTCGACCGATCCGACGGGCCGCCACGGCGCGCCGTTGATGGTGCAGTAGACCGTGTGCCCGTCGTCGCCGATGCGGATCCATCCTGTGGTGTGGCGGGGTCCGTCGGTGATGGTGAGCTGGTAGCCCCGGGAGCCGTCAGTGGCGTAGTTGGGGGCTTCGGCGGATACGGTTGCGGTTGCTGTCGCGGTCATGATCGTGGTCCTTCCGGTGGGGTGTGGCCTTCTGCCTGCCCGCGACTCCATCCTACGCCCTAAGTTAGGGCGTGGCCATTGGAGGGGGGAGGTCTCCGGTGCCGGTCCGGTTCTCTTCGGATGGACTGTGGGGCCACGGCTCTGGTGTTTGTATGGCGCGATTCGCCGGCACGGGTGCGCCGTCGCGGACTATCTGCCGGATGCGCTCTCGCGTGCAGCCGGTTCTTTTCGCGACCTCGGCCTGAGTGCCGCGTGGGCCTTGAGCACACTTGGCAATGCCAACCGGGTTTGGCATTGTCGCCGTGTCGGAGATCTCCACGTGGAAGCGCTGACGCCATGCCGGTCGAGCTGGAGCGTCCCCGTTCGGGTTCGCCACCTACGAGCTAACCCAGACGGTCGACGGGTCGATCATCACTGGCGACGGCCAGATCGACCACGGACCCCGGGCCTTCCACTGGGGTATTCAGCATGTCTACGACGACGGGACGCTGCGGATTCGTGGTCAGGCCCGGTGGCCGCAAAACCTACAGCGCAAGCGGCTATTACATGTCCATCGAAACACTGGCTGGCCAGCCAGGGCGGCAGTTCAGCGGTTATCTTGCGAGGAACCCCGGTCGTTCACGCCCGGGAGGAATCGCATCCTGATCGTGGTGTCGGCGCGTAGCGCTGGCACCTTGGACTAGTTGGGTCGTTTCTGGTTTTCGATGTAGTCCCTGACCACTGACAGTGGTGCGCCACCGCAGGACCCGGCGAAGTAAGAGGGTGACCAGAAGTGCTCGCCCCACAGGTATTTGCGAATGTGGGCGGGGAATTCTTGGCGTAGGTGTCGGGCGGAGACGCCTTTGAGGCTGTTGACCAGCCGTGAGATCGCGACTTTGGGTGGGTAGTGCACGAGTAGGTGCACGTGGTCGGTTTCTCCGTTGAACTCGCGCAGCTCGGCACCGAAGTCGGCACACACGTCGGACATGATCTGTTCGCACCGGCGCAGGATCTCGTCGGTGAACGGCCCGCGCCGGTACTTTGACGTGAAGACCAAATGCGCATGAAGGTTGTAGACCACCGATCTTCCCCTGCGAACATCGGGATCTGGTTCCCACCGCGGCGACATAGACCAATGTTATCCTGGCATGGATTTCCGAGTGTGTGTCGGACCGAAATGGTTAGGGTAGCGGGCATGAAGCAGGTGGTGCAGGTTCGGCTGGAGGCGGACGCCGCCCAGCTGGATGCGCTGGCCCGCACCCTGATGGCGTGTAACCAGACGGCGAACCTGGTATCGGCGATCGCGCACCGCGAGGGGGTGTTTCGCGGCCGGGATCTGCGGGCGATCACCTATGCCCAGGCCCGCCAGCACGCCGGACTGGGCGCCCAGGTTGCGCAGTCGTGTATCCGCAAGGTCGCCGACTCCTACACCACGTTGAGGGCAAACGTACGTAATGGTCGGTACGGCAAGCCGGGCAGTGCGCGGCGAGCCAAGGTGGAAGCAAATCCGATCCGACTCGGGGCGTTGTCGGCGCAGCCGTTCGACGACCGCTGCCTGTCCTGGACCCATGACAGCGATACCGATACCGGTGGGGTGGTGTCGATCTGGACCGTCGACGGCCGGTTGAAAAACCTGCGGTTTGTCGGCGAACCGGGCCAAATCGCCCTGCTACGCGCGCATCGCAGCGGGGAAACTGATCTGGTGATCCGCCGCCGCCGGCGGCGCGGTAGCGGCCCGCTCGTGGCGTATCTGATCGCGACCGTCGACCTGCCCGAACCGGCAGTGCGAACCGGCGAGCACCTCGACACCGCCGCTGGCTGGATCGGGGTCGATATGGGGATCGAGAACATCGCGGTCACCAGCGACCGGCCCCTCGCCGCCGAACTGATGAGCAACTACGGCTCCGAAGCACCCGAAGGTGCGGCCGGCCGCGGCAGTGTGAAAGACCGCCGCACCCGCAACCGGGAACTGCGTCACAAGCTGCAGGCGAAGAACACTAAGTCGGCGAAACGGCTGCTGCGCAAACGGGCCCGCAAGGAGGCACGGTTCGCCGCGGATGTGAACCACCAGATTTCGAAGAGGATCGTGGCCGAGGCTGAACGCACCGGACGCGGGATAGCGGTCGAAGAGTTGACCGGCATCCGTGAACGGGTACGGCTCCGCAAGCCCCAACGCGCCACCCACTCCAGCTGGGCGTTCGCCCAGCTCGGGGCGTTCCTCAGCTACAAAGCAGCCCGCGCGGGTGTGCCGATAGTCCAAGTGGACCCGGCCTACACCAGCCAGCGCTGCACCGCCTGCGGCCATATCGACAGACGTAACCGGACCAGCCAGGCCCAGTTCGTCTGTCGGGACTGCGGATACACCGCAGAACACGCAGACATCCTCGGCGCCGACAACATCGCGCACCGAGCAGCAACCACCTGGGCCCAGTCAACGGCCCCCAGCGCGGCGTGAAGCGTGACAGCCAGTCACGAACAACAGCTGCAAGCCTGGCCATTCATGGCCGGGTAGTTGACCAACGTGCACGCGGCGACGAGCTCTTGCGGTGGCCCAACTACCGCCGCGCGCTGGCCGCACAGGGCCTGCACATAAGGGGAGGTTGCCAGTGAGTCGCCAGCGGCCTTGGAAAGTGCACTGTCACGACGACGGCACAAAGACCTTCAGCGACGACGAAACGCGAATGGACAGCTACACCATCGACGCCTCGTGACCCATCGACGGAACAACGCAACCGAAGAAGCTGCGACCATAGCGGCACGCCGAGTCTCGCGCAACGGTGGCGAAGGGCGAATAATCCTCCGCGACAACATAACCGGCATCGGGTGCGAGATCCGGACCTACGTGCCGTACGAAGCGGCGATGGACGGCTTGATGAGGACACAATGAATCTACTCATCGAGTTCGGTGAAAGCGGCCGCGCCGGATACGGCAGCTTCCACCGAAGAGGGCGCACCGACTCAGTGACCGTCGCAACATCAAAACGTTATAACGCTGAGACGTCTAGACGTCGATGTCGGAGGACTCTCCTATCATCGCCGCCTATTGACCACCACGAATGAAGCTCTCGAACCTGCCCGCACTGCACTCAAAAGCGTCGATCCTGCACAACTACCGCCCGCCGAGGCGATCGCCTACGCCTCAGCACACGCCCTCTGTGTCCTCGCCCAGGCCACCACCGCGGCAGCCCAGATCAACGAGGCTGTCCTCGTTGCCATACGCCAGCAGAACGGTAGCCGCGATACCATCGGCGAAGAACTGGAAAACCTGGTCAAGCGCGTCACCAGCATCACCGAGTCCGTGGAGACCATGGCGCACCGCTCCATCTCCTGATCGACTACCACGCTCACCGCGCCAGCCGCTATGCTGGATAGTGCCTGGCGCGGTGAGCGTTCAGGAAGTGAGCCCGAGACCCAGCCGGACGACTGTGGCGCTCGGGCTTTGCATATTTCACGGGGACCACAACGTGCTTAGACCTCCCGGACCTCGGTCACCGCCGAAGCGATCATCTGCCGCCAGTGTCCGCCCTTGGCCCAACACCACGCGATCGAAGGTGGGTAGCGCGGCGGACCCCGGGTTTCAACCCTGGGGGTGAGCGCGTCAAGTTTGCTCTTTGAGTGGCCACTGGCATGTGTGTTCTGGCGTGTCGACGCATTAGGTAGGTGCAGCCTGTCAAATTTTGTCGGTTTGTGGGTGTTACGTTGCGGACGAATGCGAATATCGCGTTCCAGTGCGCATATCACGTGGTGTGGTGCCCGAAGTACCGCCGGAAGGTGATCGGTGGCCGGATGGAAGTCCGCTTGAAGGAGATCATCGCCGAGGTGATCACCGAGAAGGGGGCGTGGTTGATCGAGATGGAGACCATGCCTGATCACGTTCATTTGTTGGTGGAAGTGGACCCGCAGTTTGGGGTGCACAAACTGGTGAAGGCCATCAAGGGCCGCTCGTCGCGGGTGCTACGCGAGGAATTCCCATGGCTGAAATCGCGGTTGCCGTCGTTGTGGACGAATTCGTACTTCGTGGCCACGGTGGGCGGGGCGCCGTTGTCGGTGATCAAACGCTACGTCGAGTCGCAGAAGGATCGTTGAGTTGTGTTGACGGGGCGGCGGTTTCGGGTCGAGTTCACCGACGAACAAGCCGACTACGCTGAGCGGATCGGCGCGGCGTGCCGGGCGGTGTGGAACACCGGGTTGGAGCAGCGCCGGGAGTATCGCCGCCGTGGGGCGTGGATGAACTACCAGCCCCAGGCCAAGGAGCTGGCCGAAGCCAAGACCGAGCATCTCTGGTTGAAAGATGTTCCCGGGCATTGCTTGCAGCAGACGTTGATGGATCTGGACCGGGCGTGCCGTGAGCATGGCACGTGGAAGGTGCGGTGGCGATCGGGGCGTCGGTGGGCGCCGTCGTTCCGGTTCCCCGAGGGCAACAAGATGGCCGTGGAGAAGCTCAACCGCCGCCACTCCCGGATCAAGTTACCCAAGCTGGGCTGGGTGAAGTTCCGCGCCAGTCGCAGCCTCGACGGTGAGACTATCCGTTCGGCCACCCTCGCACGAGAGGGCCGGCATTGGTTCGTCTCGGTGCTTGTCGACGACGGTCGCCAGACCCCCGAGGCCCACGCGTCACCGGGCAGCGCGGTGGGGGTGGACCGCGGTGTCGCGGCGGCGATCGCGACCAGCGATGGTGCCCTGATCGACCAGGCGTTCGTGACCGTTGGGGAGCGCCGCCGGGCGGTGGCGTTGCAGCGCAAGCTGTCGCGGTGTGCGAAACGCTCGACCAACCGCGACAAGACCCGCGCCGCGTTAGCGGCGGTGCGGGCCCGCGAGCGCCGGCGGCGCCTGGACTTCGCCGCTCAGACCGCCCACCAGATCGCGGCCGCCAACGCTGTGGTCGTCCTCGAAGACCTCAAGACCAAACAGATGACGAAATCAGCGAAAGGAACCATCGACCAACCCGGGCGCAACGTGGCTGCCAAGTCCGGGCTCAACCGCGCCATCCTGTCCAAGGGGTGGCATCAGTTCGCGTTGGTCCTGTCCTCGGCGGCCCGCTACACCGGGACCAACGTCGTGAAGGTGCCGGCGGCCTACACGTCGCAACGCTGCTCAGCGTGTGGGCATGTGGACCCGAAATCCCGTGAGAGCCAAGCGGTATTCCGGTGCACCCACTGCCCGCATACCGAGCACGCGGATGTGAATGCCGCCAAGAACGTTCTGGCCGCAGGGCGTGCGGTCACCGCCTGTGAAGACCAACCGAGGCCCGCGGGCCGAGCGCGGTCGCTGAACCAGGAACCAGCAGGAAACCGCGAGGAATTACTGCGCCAACCCACCACTGCTGCACCCGCAGCATGAACCGGGTTGGAATCCCCCGGCTTCAGCCGTGGGGAGGACGTCAAGAGAGCAAGCGCCGTGATTATCTGCTGGTGGCCAGTGTGCATGTCGGGGCCGAGGTCGCGAGTGTTGGCGGCGTATGCGAAGGCCATTGGGGAGCAGCCGCGCATTGTGGTGGCGCGGGCGTGGTTGGGGCTCGACGGCTTGTTTACCCGGCCCACGGTGGTGGTGGCTGATGAGCAGACCTCGGTGGCTCCGAACCCGGTGCTGGACCAGGCGGGACGGCACCGCCTGGCGGTGGCCTCGCCCGTGCAGAGCCGGGATCCACGACAACCCTGCCCAGCCCGATACACCCTCGCCTGCACCCCGGCAGCCACTAGAGCCGCGGCGATCTGCCGTTTCCGGCTATCCCGCTCGTTCTTCATGTGAATAGACCGCTGGTTGGGCAACAGCAGCTCCCGCACCACCCCACGCAACTGCGCGACCTCGCCCCCGACATGCACACTGGCCACCAGCAGGGGCTGCCGTTGGCGTCGCTCGACGTCGATCGGCTGCGGGCCACCAAGGGCCCCGGTCTCGGGCGAGTGGGAGAGCTCCTCTGGAATTGTGCTCCGAACACTCCTTAGCATGAGATTTGCGCAGCTCGCCAAGGGGTCGCCCCGCGCGGTGATCCTGTTCGATACGCCCAATGATGGGGGAGTGCAGCATGTTTCAGCGGACGGAGCCATTCGCGAATGGGCGATCTCCTTTGTCGGGTTTAGCATTGCCGACCAATCGCGAGCTCACCGTCACAACAGATGATGGTGTCGCCCTCGCAGTTCGTGACACCGGCTCCAACGCCGCAACGCACACTGTGGTTTTTCTGCATGGATTATGTCTTTCGCAGCTGACCTGGTCGGTGCACATCGACCGCCTTGTGCGTCGGTACGGTCCGGCGATCCGGATCATCAGTTACGACCACCGCGGACACGGGCGCTCGCAGCACGCACCGATGAACACCTACAGCATCGACCGGCTGGCTGAGGACTTGGCACGGGTGCTGGAAGCGGCGCATGTGGTCGGCCCGACGACGTTGGTCGGGCACTCGATGGGTGGGATGACCGCACTGGGCTATCTTGCTCGTCCCGCTTCCGGCAGGCCCATCGATCCTGCCGGGCTTGTACTGGCGGCTAGCGCAGCTGGAAAGCTCTGCTGCCGCGGCCTGGGCCAGCTGTTGGGGACTCCCGCCACCGCGGCACTGCGTGGTGCGGCAGAGCACGTCCCTGAGCAGGCTATGAAGGCGATGCTCAGCCCCCTGTGCGTGACGCTGAGCCGATGGCGACGCAATCCGCCGGCAGCGACGTTGGCCTCGCTCGCAGTGGATGCGTTCAGCACCGTCACCTTGGCCACTGCGGTCGGATTCCTGCCGGCTCTTCGCGATTACGACCAGTATCCGGTCCTGGGATCAATCCGGGCCCGCACCGTCGTGATCAGCGGAGGTGCAGACCCGCTGACACCGCCAGCACACGGGCGCGACCTCGCTGGCGGAATTCCTGGTGCTCGACACGTGCATCTTCCTCGCGCCGGCCACATGCTCCCCCAGGAGGCGCCGCACGTGCTGCACCAGGCGATCCGCCGCGCGATGAACATCGATAGCGCGACCGAGCACGACAACGCCGCGGGTGCGACCACCGCGGCCACTCCGACGCTGGCAGGTGCTGCGTCATGACCGTCGAGAGAGGCCCTCGTGGGTAGGCCGTCTGCGCGGACCGTGGCCATCCGAGACCAGATCCTCGCCGCGCTACGCGCTGAATGGCCGCTGCCGGTATCGACTCGCCGCGTCTGCGAGCTATTGGGCGCCCGTCGCTACGACGAGACCGGCTACCGCATCTATCCCCAACTGTGCGCCCTCGATCGATTGAGCGTCGTCGAGCGAATCCGCCGTGGCGCTGAATGCCGCGATGTGTTCTGGCGCTTCTGTGGGGACCCGACGGACGCCGAGTTGAACGCGGCGGTCGACGCGATGGACTCACCAGCTATCGAACGTCCACACCCACTGGGGACAGTGCAACCACCTGACGGAATTGAACGCATTCTGTCGACCCTGGACGGCAATATCAAGGCTCTCGATCAGGCGGAAAGGCGCTTCTCCAACGCGGCCGCATCAGGTGATGGTGACGCCGAAGCAGGCGCGGCCGACGATCTGGCAGCGCTGGTTCGCCAGTTCGTCAACCTGTGTGCCAATCGGCCGAGGGAAGGTGAGCCCGCTCCATGAGAACGGTGGGGCCGGTACGGCAGGTGCAGTCTCGGCACGTAGAGCGCCATGCTGTCGAGGCGATCTCGCAGCGGCTCGGCCACCATGTAGCGGATGCGGTCATCGGGTCGACGCGCGAGGCGGGCGGGTCGGTAATCCTGCATCTGAACTCTGGTGGAAACGCTTCTGCGGCAGAGTCGCGGTTGCGGGCGCTCGGATACTGTGTCGAGCCAACGGATTACGACTCGTATGGGCCAGGGCGGTACGGCGTGAAGCTGCGCGTCAGCCCCGGAGATTCGTCGTCGAGGTGGTGCGTGGGCAGTCGTACTCCGCCGTCTGTAGTACGTCTGGATTCGCCGGGCAGCTACGCCAACCCGCGCGGGATCTGCTCGCACTGCGGCCGCGAGATGCCGGTTCTTGGAGATGCGACGGTGCGGAGGCATACGGTGGAAGGCGGACCGCCAGTTCGGAGAAGGTCGGCAGCGGGTGCTATTGAAACGTAAGGCGGATCGCCGAATCAGCGTGAGTGAGAGGAAGCGTCCGGAGTGGGCAGATCGGATAGATGACATGCATGCAGATATGGGTGTCGAGGAGGCGCGACAGCTCGCTTCGGACCTGCTCGCAGAAGCGCTGCCCCGTCGGTGGTCTCACACAGTGGCGGTGGCGAAGACTGCTGCGGGTCTGGCGAGCCGTCTCGCACCAAGCGCTGCCGATGAGATTGTATGCGCCGCGTGGCTTCACGACATCGGATACGCCCCGGGCCTGATTAATACGGGTTTCCATCCGCTCGATGGGGCCGCATACCTGGCTGGACTGTCGGGAACGGGGCAGGTTGCAGCCGAGGTTGTAGCTCTGGTCGCTCATCACACCGGCGCCGCCTTCGAAGCCCGCGAACGAGGACTGTCAGACGCACTGGCCGGCTGCCCCGAGCCCGATCAAACCAATCTCGCTATCTTGAGCTGCGCGGATCTGTGCAATGGTCCCGACGGCACGCCGGTGGATCCCGCTGGTCGCCTCAGCGAGGTCCTCGCCCGGTACCCGGCCGACCATCCGGTTCATCGCGCCATTGCACAGTCAGCTCCGATGCTCGTCGCGCAGTCTTGTCGGATTCTGGAGGCAGCTCGGGAAGTGTGATGTGGCATGGGCTTTAAGGGCGAGCGTGGTGGAAAAGCTGTGGCCGGAAGCCGCTGTTAGTCGGGTGCGGGCGCGACGGTGATGTCCGGTCCCGGGCGAGCGGGAGAGCTCCTCTGGAATAGTGCACCGAACACTCCTTAGCATGAGATTTGCGCAGCTCACCACGGGGTCACCCCGCGAAGGTGATCCTGCCCGATACGCCAATGATGGGGGAGTGCAGCATGATTCAGCGGACCGAGCCATTCGCGGAATGCGCGACCTCCGCTGCCGAGCGAGGCCCTCGTGGGTAGGCCGTCCGCGCGGCCCGTGGCCATCCGAGACCAAATCCTCGCCGCGCTACGCAGTGAGTGGCCGCTGCCGGTATCGACTCGCCGCGTCTGCGAGCTATTGGGCGCCCGCCGCTACGCCGAGACCGGCTACCGCATCTATCCCCAACTGTGCGCCCTCGATCGATTGGGCGTCGTCGAGCGAATCCGCCGTGGAGTTCGTGAACGTGTGGGGCAGGTGTAACGTATGAAGTCACGGGCGTGGAACAAGTACAACGCGGCCGTGAGGCTGCGCCGCGACGCCGAGATGACCGTAGCGTTCCTGGCGGCGCATGGTCTGAAGGACAGGCCCACACGCAAGGGTGCCGAGCTGCAAGCGGCCGAGGACTACTACCGCTGGTGTCTCACCGATGGCCCGGAGGCGCTTGACGCACTCGACGGAGCCGCAGTGGAGTCATTTGTCGACCAGTGGCGGCTCCACGCTGTCGCGGCTGACGTGCGGGCGGCGGGCATCGGCGCGGAGGTGCGCCTACTCGGTGCGTTTCTGTGCCTGGTCTTCGTGATCGTGACCGGCCTGAACCACTCCTTCCTTGCAATGTCCCTAGCAGCAGCCCTTTTCATCGGGCTAGTGGTCTCTCTTATCTACGCCAAGTCCGCGCTTATCGTCGGCCCGGACGGACCATCGCAGCTACCGCCCATCGCGGCTGGCTCCACCCCGTTTGGCTGGCGCGGGCGGGCTATCGCGCTACGTGTAGCCAACGTCGGGAGAATTTGAAGCCGGTAGGAGTCATTCCGCACCTTGGAGATCACGCCCGATTTTCGATGCTCGTCGCGCAGTCTTGTCGGATTCTGGAGGCAGCTCGGGAAGTGTGATGTGGCATGGGCTTTAAGGGCGAGCGTGGTGGCAAAGCCGTGGCCGGAAGCCGCTGCTAGTCGGGTGCGGGCGCGACGGTGATGTCGTCTAGTCCCGCGAGCTGCATCGTCCTGCCGTCGGACAATGTGATGGAGGCGTTCTCGCACCCCGGGTGGTCGATGACGATGTCTATGGCTGTGACGGTGGCGCCGAATTCGGGTAGGTAGTCACCGGGTTCGATGTCGTGGACGAGTTGCTCGATCATCGTCGCCGTTCCTCGCTGCCAGTTGATGAGACGTTGATGCGACTATGCGGGCACGGCGGTGGGTTCTCAAGAGGAGCTGATCGGCGCGGTTATGTCTGCGGTAGAGGCTCGATGGTGCCGCCGGTCGCGGCGGCGTAGGCGGCTGCTTCGGGGCGCTCTGCTTCGGTGAAAACCTTGATCGCTGAAGGGTTTCCGGGGAGGCGGACGAGGATCGCGAAGTCGGCGATGGTGGCGTCGGTGTGTTTGCGGGGCTGGCGGGTGAAATGGTTTTCGCTCACGGCTGTGATTGTGCTCTCGGGTGCCGACAGGTTGGGGTCAGCGTTGGGGGCGGCGGCGGTAGTGGTCGGTGATGGGGCGGCCGTCTCTGGTGTGAGGGCGTACCCAAACCTGTCCTGGCACTGTGGGCCCGCGGTCTGGTGGGCGCCATGCGCCGGCGTGGTGGTCCCACGTGTAGCCGGTGTTGAGTTCCCCGGACAGTAGTGGGTTGAGCCAGGCGCTGACGGTATCGGCGGCGTTGTCGAGGTGGCGTAGGGGTTCGGGCAGTGAGGTGGTGGTGGCGATGCGGGTGTAGCCGTTGGACCAGTTGGGGGGTATGTCGATGGTGTTGGGGGGCGGTTGGGTTCGGGTTTGTGCGCGGCGATCCAGGGCGGTGCGCAGGTCGTCACCGTTGATGTCGACGGCGCCGGCGTAGAGGGTGAGATCGACGAGGTCGCGGTAGCGGTTGGTGGATCGTCCTGTCGTGTCGCGGTACATGACGCCGATGATCTTGTCGGCGAGTTGGCTTGCCAGTGGGTAGAGCGGGACAGCTGGTAGGGGTGACATGCCTTTGACGTCGGGGACTATCGGATTGGGTTGGCGGCGCTCGATGTCGCTGATGGGGATGGTGTCGGAGGCGACGTCCACGGCGAAGACCGCGGCGCGGTCGGCGCCGATGGTGGCGGTGATGCGCAGTTTGGTGCCGTTCATGACGCCGGTGAACGGCTCAGCAGTGTCGACGGTGTAGTCGAACGGGTCGAGGTCGCTGAGGCCGGTGTGGGTGGCGATGTCGTCGAGGACCTGGTGGCGGTCGCTGCGCCCTGGCTCGGTGGCGGTGAGGTCGAGGTCTCGGGTCGCGCGGGCTCCGGGGACACGGATGAGCATTCCGATGCCGCCGGCGACTACCCAGGGTGGCTCGTTGGCGTTGAATACGCGTGCCATGAATCGTTGAATGACGAACTGGCGCAACAGTTCGTGTGAGGGTTGTGGTGGTTGGGTGGTGCGTGCGTGGCGGGTGGCGCGGGTGCGTAGCGCGACCCAGAATGCTTGCTTGGTGCGGTATTCGTGGGCCCAGGTCATCGGCCGGTGAAGAGGAGTTCGTTGGCGGCGATGAGGTGGGCGGGAGCGCCTACGACGGTGAGGGCGTGTTCGATGGTGTCTCGGCCGGCGCCGTTGGTGAGTGGGTCGAGGGCGTCGGTGAGGTCGGTGATGTTGGTGAGGGCTCGGGTGAGCGTGTCGCGCAGGATGTCGCCGAGGTGGCCGGCGTCGATGCCGTCGGCGTAGAGGTCGGCGATGGTCTGGGCGATGGTGGTGGTGGGGATGCCGGCGACGAGTCGCCAGGGTGGCCACTGTCGGGGGACGTGAAATCGGATCCAGGGGTTGTTGG
>NZ_BEWG01000050.1 GCF_002723835.1 Mycobacterium sp. shizuoka-1
ACGCCGCCCCGCCGGTGGCGGCGCCGGACGCCGCACCGGTGCTGCCCGCTCCGCCGGTCGTGGCGCCCGAGGCTGGTCAGTGAGCCGCGGCAAGCCCGACAAGGCGGCCGGCGGACCGGTCAAGGCCAAGCGGCAGCGCACCCGGGTTGTCACCACTGGCCAGGACGCCGGGCCCGGACGTTCGGCCAAGGCGCGGCGCACCCGCGAACTTGTCGAAAGTGGCAGCCGCACAGCGTCATTCGTCTTCCGCCACCGTGCGGGCAACATCGTGATCTTTCTGGCCCTCGGGGTGGCAGCCACCCAGCTGTTCAACCTCCAGGTACCCCAGGCCGCCGGCCTGCGCGCGGCCGCCGCCAGCCAGCTCAAGGTCACCGACGTCGAAAAGGCGGTGCGCGGCAGCATCGTCGACCGCAACTTCGACAAGCTGGCCTTCACCATCGAGGCCCGGGCGCTGACCTTCCAGCCGGTCAAGATCCGCAAGCAGCTGGCCGAGGCCAAGGAGAAGTCGCCCGCCGCACCGGATCCCGACAAGCGGCTGACCCAGATCGCCACCGAAGTCGCAGGCAAGCTGAACAACAAGCCCGACGCGGCCACGCTGCTGAAGAAGCTGCGCAGCAACGAGACCTTCGTCTATCTCGCGCGCGCCGTCGACCCGGCGATCGCAGGCGCCATCACCAAGAAGTTCCCCGAGGTCGGCTCCGAACGTCAGGACCTGCGCCAATATCCCGGCGGCGCGCTGGCGGCCAACATCGTCGGCGGCATCGACTGGGACGGCCACGGTCTGCTCGGCCTGGAAGACTCGATGGATTCCACGCTGTCGGGCACCGACGGTTCGATCACCTACGACCGCGGTTCCGACGGTGTCGTCATCCCCGGCAGCTATCGCAACAAGCACGACGCCGTGAACGGTTCCACCGTTCAGCTGACCCTCGACGACGACATCCAGTTCTACGTCCAGCAGCAGGTCCAGATGGCCAAGGATGCCTCCGGTGCCAAGGATGTCTCCGCGGTCGTGCTGGACGCGAAAACCGGTGAAGTGCTGGCCATGTCGAACGACAACACCTTCGACCCCAGCCAGGACATCGGACGCCAGCAGGACAAGCAGTTGGGCAACCTGGCGGTCACCTCGCCGTATGAGCCGGGCTCGGTGAACAAGATCGTCACCGCCTCCTCGGTGATCGAGTACGGACTGTCCAACCCCGACGAGGTGCTTCAGGTGCCCGGCTCGATCAACATGGGAGGCGTCACCGTCGGCGACGCATGGAGCCACGGGGTGATGCCGTACACCACCACCGGGGTGTTCGGGAAGTCCTCCAACGTCGGCACCCTGATGCTCGCGCAGCGGATCGGGCCGGAGCGCTACTACGACATGCTCGGCAAGTTCGGGCTCGGCCAGCGCACCAATGTGGGGCTGCCCGGCGAGAGTTCGGGCCTGGTTCCGCCGATCGACCAGTGGTCGGGCAGCACGTTCTCCAACCTGCCCATCGGGCAGGGCCTTTCGATGACGTTGCTGCAGATGACCGGGATGTACCAGGCCATCGCGAACGACGGGGTGCGCATCCCGCCGCGAATCGTCAAGGCCACCATCGCCTCTGACGGCACCCGTACCGAAGAGGCGCGACCGAGCGGCATCCGGGTGGTCTCGCCCGAGACCGCCCGCACCGTGCGGAACATGTTCCGCGCCATCGTCCAGCGCGACCCGATGGGTTATCAGCAGGGGACCGGCGCGCCCGCCGCCGTCGACGGCTATCAGATCGCCGGCAAGACGGGAACCGCTCAGCAGATCAACCCCGCTTGCGGCTGCTACTACAGCGACGTCTACTGGATCACCTTCGCCGGGATGGCGCCCGCCGACGATCCTCGTTACGTCATCGGCATCATGATGAACAACCCGCAGCGCAACCCGGACGGTTCGCCGGGTCACTCAGCCGCACCGCTGTTCCACAACATCGCCGCCTGGCTGCTGCAGCGGCAGAACGTCCCGCTCTCGCCGGATCCCGGGCCGCCGCTGATCCTGCAGGCCACTTAATAGTCCTGTGTGCCGGCTTACCCCCCGTTGCTGGGTAGGGTGAGCACCCGATGACCAATGCCCTGCGGCCCCGCACCACGCCGGCGCTGACCCTGCCGACCTTGGCCGCCCGGGTCGGCGCGGTGCCGCTCGCGGGCGGGGCGACGCCCGAGGTGCGGATCACCGGTGTCACCCTGCGCGGCCAGGACGCCCTGGCCGGCGATCTGTTCGCTGCGCTGCCCGGATCGTCGGCACACGGCGCCGAATACGTCCAGGCGGCCATCGATGGCGGCGCGGTCGCGGTGCTCACCGACCCCGAAGGCGCGGCCGTCATCGGGCGCAGGCTGGGCACACCCGCCGCGATCCCGGTCCTGGTGCATGCGGCACCTCGCTCGGTGCTCGGCGAGTTGGCGGCCGCCGTCTACGGCCACCCGTCGGACCGGGTGGTGGTGCTCGGGGTCACCGGGACGTCCGGCAAGACCACCACCACCCATCTGATCGAGGCCGGGCTGCGCTCGGCCGACCGCACTCCCGGGCTGATCGGCACCGTCGGCGTCCGGATCGCCGGCGCCGACGTGCCGAGCGCGCTGACCACCCCCGAAGCCCCGGCGCTGCAGGCGCTGCTGGCCGTCATGGCCGAGCAGGGCGTCGACACCGCCGTCATGGAGGTGTCCAGCCACGCCCTGGAATTGGGCCGCACCGACGGAATCCGGTTCGCGGTCGGCGGCTTCACCAATCTGTCTCGCGACCATCTCGACTTCCACCCCACGATGGAGGCCTACTTCGAGGCCAAGGCCCGGCTGTTCGACCCGGCCGCACCGGCGCACGCCGCGACGTCGGTGATCTGCGTCGACGACGCCGCGGGCCGGGACATGGCCCGCCGTGCCGCCGACGCGGTGACGGTGTCGGCCGACGGGCACCCGGCCGACTGGCGGGCCGAAGACCTCTTGGTGCTCGACAACGGCGGCCAGGAGTTCACCGCGGTCGACCCGGCCGGCGTGCACCACCGGCTGCGGATCGGTCTGCCGGGCCGCTACAACGTCGCCAACGCGCTGCTGGCGCTGGCGATGCTGGACGCCGTCGGAGTGTCGCCGGAGCAAGCCGCGCCCGGCCTGCGCGAGGCGTCGGTGCCGGGGCGGCTGGAATCCGTCGACCGCGGCCAGGACTTCCTCGCTGTTGTCGACTACGCGCACAAACCTGGCGCCCTGGCGGCGGTGCTGACCACGCTGAAGCGGCCCGGCGGGAGGCTGGCCGTGGTGTTCGGCGCGGGCGGCGACCGCGATCCGGGCAAGCGAGCACCCATGGGCCGCATCGCCGCTGAGCTCGCCGACCTGGTGATCGTCACCGACGACAACCCGCGCAACGAGAACCCGGCGACGATCAGGGCGGCGATTCTGGCCGGAGCCGCCGAGGTCGACCCGCCCGCCGAGGTCGTCGAGATGGGGGACCGGCGTGCGGCGATCCGGCACGCCGTGGCCTGGGCCGGCGCCGGCGACGTCGTGGTGATTGCCGGCAAGGGGCATGAGAAGGGACAGACCGCGGCCGGGCAGACCCGGCCATTCGACGACCGGGCTGAACTGGCCGCCGCCCTGGACGAGCAGGGAACCAGCCGATGATCGCGTTGACCGTCGCCCAGATCGCCGAGATCGTCGGTGGCGAGCTGGCCGACATCGGTGCCGACGACGCCGCCACCCGCCGGATCACCGGGACGGTCGAATTCGACTCGCGCGCAGTCACCCCGGGCGGATTGTTCCTGGCGCTGCCGGGGGCGCGCTCGGACGGCCACGACTTCGCCGCGGCCGCGGTCGCGGCCGGGGCCGCCGCCGTGCTGGCCGCCCGGCCGGTCGGCGCCCCCGCGATCGTCGTGCCGCCGGCGGCGGCTGCCGACGCGCACGCCGGGGTGCTCGAACACGACGCCGACGGCTCAGGTGCGGCAGTGCTGGCCGCGCTGGCGAAACTGGCCGCCGCGGTGGCGGCCGAACTGGTCGCCGGCGGGCTGACGATCGTCGGCATCACCGGGTCGTCGGGCAAGACCTCGACCAAGGACCTCATCGCCGCCGTGCTGCGCCCGCTGGGCCACGTGGTGGCCCCGCCCGGCTCGTTCAACAACGAGCTGGGGCATCCATGGACCGTGCTGCGGGCGGATGAGGACACCGACTACCTGGTACTGGAGATGTCGGCCCGCCACCTCGGCAATATCGCCGCGCTGGCCGCGATCGCCCCGCCGTCGATCGCGGTGGTGCTCAACGTGGGCACCGCGCACCTCGGCGAGTTCGGCTCCCGCGAGGTCATCGCCGCAACGAAAGGTGAACTGGTCGAGGCTGTTCCGGCCGCCGGGGTGGCGATCCTCAACGCCGACGATCCGATGGTGTCGGCGATGGCGAGCCGGACCGCCGCACGGGTGGTGCGGGTCGGTCAATCGGACTCCGCGGACATCCGCGCGACCGACGTCGAACTCGACGAGCTGGCCCGGCCCCGGTTCACGCTGGTGACCGCGGACCAGGCGGTGCCGGTGCAGCTGGCCGTGCACGGCGAGCATCAGGTCGGCAACGCACTGTCGGCGGCGGCGGTGGCGCTGGAATGCGGGGCCACCCCCGAGCAGGTGGCGGCCGCCCTGGGCGCCGCGGGCCCGGCGTCGCGGCACCGGATGGAGGTGCGCACCCGCGCCGACGGGGTGATCGTGATCAACGACGCCTACAACGCCAACCCCGACTCGATGAAAGCCGGCCTGCAGGCGCTGGCCGTGATGTCCCGCCGGAACAACGCGCGCAGCTGGGCCGTGCTCGGCGAGATGGCCGAGCTGGGGGACGCCTCGATTACCGAGCATGATCGTGTCGGTCGACTCGCCGTGCGCTTAGATATCAGTCGACTCGTCGTCGTCGGAACCGGGAGGCCCATGAACGCCATGCATCACGGGGCGGTCATGGAGGGATCCTGGGGCTCGGAATCCACCATGGTCGACGATGCCGCCACCGCCCTGGAATTGTTGCGGGCCGAGCTGGCGCCCGGTGACGTCGTGCTGGTGAAGGCGTCGAACTCGGCCGGGCTTGGGGCGCTGGCCGAGGCCCTGCTTGGCGGCGACGCATGAGGCTGATCCTGATCGCCGTCGGCATCGCGCTGACGGTGTCGATCTTGCTGACCCCGGCGCTGATCAGGCTGTTCACCCGCCAGGGCCTGGGCCACGAGATCCGCGAGGACGGCCCGCCCAGCCACAAGACCAAACGCGGCACGCCATCGATGGGCGGGGTGGCGATCCTCGCCGGCATCTGGGCCGGCTATTTCGGCACCCACCTGGTCGGTCTCGCGCTGAACGGGGACGGCCCGTCGGCCTCCGGGCTGCTGGTACTCGGCCTGGCCACCGCGCTGGGCGCGGTCGGCTTCGTCGACGACCTGATCAAGATCCGCCGCTCCCGCAACCTCGGCCTGAACAAGACCGCCAAGACCGTCGGCCAGCTCACCGCCGCGGTGCTGTTCGGCATCCTGGTGCTGCAGTTCCGCAACTCCGACGGCCTCACCCCGGGCAGCCCCGAGCTGTCCTACGTGCGCGAGATCGCCACCGTCACCTTGAGTTCGGCGGTGTTCGTCTTGTTCTGTGTGGTGATCGTCAGCGCGTGGTCCAATGCGGTGAACTTCACCGACGGCCTCGACGGGCTGGCCGGCGGCAGCATGGCCATGGTCAGCGCCGCCTACGTGCTGATCACCTTCTGGCAGTACCGCAACGCCTGCGCCACGGCCCCCGGGCTGGGCTGCTACAACGTGCGCGACCCGCTGGACCTGGCGGTGCTGGCCGCCGCGACGGCCGGGGCGTGCATCGGGTTCCTCTGGTGGAATGCCGCTCCCGCCAAGATCTTCATGGGCGACACCGGCTCGCTGGCGCTGGGCGGCATGATCGCCGGGCTGTCGGTCACCAGCCGCACCGAGGTGCTGGCCGTGGTGCTCGGCGCGTTGTTCGTCGCCGAGGTGACCTCGGTGGTGGTCCAGATCCTGGCCTTCCGCACGACCGGTCGCCGGGTGTTCCGGATGGCACCGTTCCATCACCATTTCGAGTTGGTCGGCTGGGCCGAGACGACGGTGATCATCAGGTTCTGGTTGCTCACCGCGATCGCGTGCGGGCTCGGTGTGGCGTTGTTCTACGGCGAGTGGCTGTCGGCGATCGGCGCCTGAGGTGCGTCTGCCTGAGCTGACTGCCGGGGCACAGGTGTTGGTGACCGGCGCCGGTGTCACCGGGCGGGCGGTGGTGGCCGCGCTGGCTTCCTGGGACGTGCACATCCGGGTCTGCGACGACAATGCCGAATCGCTGAAAGCCTTCGCGGCCAACGGCATCGACACGATCACTCCGGCTGATGCGGTCCTCGCGATCGACGAGTTCACCCTGGTGGTGACCAGCCCGGGCTTCCCGCCGACCGCTCCGGTGCTGGCCGCGGCGGCCGCGGCCGGCATCCCGATCTGGGGTGACGTCGAGCTGGCCTGGCGGCTGGACGCGGCCGGGCAGTACGGGCCGCCGCGGCGCTGGTTGGTGGTCACCGGCACCAACGGCAAGACCACCACCACCTCGATGCTGCACGCCATGCTGGTCGCCGACGGCAGGCGCGCGGCGCTGTGCGGCAACATCGGCGACCCGGTGCTCGACGTGCTGAGCGAACCGAGCGAGGTGCTGGCCGTGGAACTGTCCAGCTTCCAGCTGTTCTGGGCGCCGTCGCTGCGCCCCGAGGCGGGCGTGGTGCTCAACATCGCCGAAGATCACCTCGACTGGCACGGCGGTTTCGACGCCTACGCCGCGGCCAAGGCGGGTGCGCTGACCGGGCGGGTGGCTGTCGTCGGGCTCGACGACGCGCGGGCGGCCGCGTTGCTGCCTGCCGCCCCGGCGCCGGTCAAGGTGGGCTTCCGGCTCGGCGAACCGGCGCCGGGGGAGTTGGGCGTCAAACACGGGATGCTGGTCGACCGGGCCTTCGCCGGTGACCTCGACCTGGCCCCGGTCGCATCGATCCCGGTGGCGGGCCCGGTCGGCGTACTGGACGCGCTCGGGGCGGCTGCGTTGGCCCGCGCGGTCGGGGTGGCGCCGGCCTCGATCGCCGAAGCCCTGGTGAACTTCCGGGTCGGGCGCCACCGCGCCGAGCGGGTGGGCGTCGTGGACGGGGTGTCCTACGTCGACGACTCCAAGGCCACCAATCCCCATGCCGCGCTGGCGTCGGTGCTGGCCTACCCGCGGGTGGTGTGGGTGGCCGGTGGGCTGCTCAAGGGCGCCTCCGTCGACGACATGGTCAGCCGGGTCGCAGATCGGCTGGTCGCAGCGGTGCTGATCGGCCGTGACCGGGCCGTGGTTGCCGATGCGTTATCGCGACACGCGCCCGATGTCCCCGTCATCGAGGTTGTGACGCGGGAGGATGCTGTGGTGCATGAGACCAATGAGTCAGCTGTTACTCATGAGACTCGAGTGGTCGACGCCTCCGGGCCCGGCCTGGGCGCCCGGCTGATGACCGAGGTCGTCGCCGCGGCCGCCGGCCTGGCTCGACCCGGTGACACGGTGCTGCTGGCTCCCGCCGGTGCGTCATTCGACCAGTTCGCCGGCTACGCCGACCGTGGCGACACGTTCGCCGCCGCCGTGCGCGCCGTCCGGTAGCCGCCGTGGCCAAGATGCTGTCCCGGCTGCGCCGTCGCGACTCGGCCGACACCCCGGACACTTCTGCCGCGCCGGACGGCACCGAAGCCGCCACCTCCCCGGCCGACGCTCAGGCGGGTTCTCCGGCCGATCCCGAGGCCGTCACCGGGCCCGTCGCTACCGCAGAGGCGCCCGCCGCGTCCCGGTTCGGCGTGCACCGCAAGTTCGGCGCCTGGCTGGGCCGGCCGATGACGTCGTTTCACCTGATCATCTCGGTCGCCGCTCTGTTGGTCACCCTGGGCCTGACCATGGTGCTGTCCGCCTCGGGCGTGCACTCCTACGACGAGGACGGCTCACCCTGGGCGATCTTCGCCCGGCAGGTCATGTGGACCACGCTGGGGCTGTTCGGCTTCTGGTTCGCGCTGCGGGTGCCGGTGCGCTTCCTGCGCCGCACCGCGTTCTCGGCGTTCGCGGTCACCATCGTGATGCTGGTGCTGGTGCTGATCCCCGGCATCGGCCACGAATCCAACGGTTCCCGCGGCTGGTTCGTCTTCGCCGGCCTGTCCATGCA
The DNA here is from genome assembly GCF_002723835.1 of Mycobacterium sp. shizuoka-1. Lineage (GTDB taxonomy): Bacteria > Actinomycetota > Actinomycetes > Mycobacteriales > Mycobacteriaceae > Mycobacterium. The sequence continues at coordinate 8,179 of NZ_BEWG01000050.1, forward strand.
GCCCTCGGAGCTCACGAAGATCGCGTTCGCGATCTGGGGTGCGCACCTGCTGGCGACCCGGCGCATGGAGCGCGCCTCGCTGCGGGAGATGCTGATCCCGTTGATCCCCGCGGCCGTCGTCGCACTGGTGCTGATCGTCGCCCAGCCCGACCTCGGGCAGACGGTGTCACTGGGCATCATCCTGCTGGCCCTGCTCTGGTACGCCGGCCTGCCGCTGAAGGTGTTCGTCAGCTCGCTGATGGCCGCCGTCGGCGCGGCAGCCGTGCTGGCGGTCTCGGAGGGCTACCGCTCCGACCGGGTGCGGTCCTGGCTGGACCCCAGCGCGGACGCGCAGGGCTCCGGCTACCAGGCCCGCCAGGCCAAATTCGCGCTGGCCAACGGTGGTGTCTTCGGCGACGGACTGGGTCAGGGCACCGCGAAGTGGAACTACCTGCCCAACGCCCACAACGACTTCATCTTCGCGATCATCGGCGAGGAGCTCGGCTTCGTCGGCGCGTTCGGTCTGCTGGCCCTGTTCGGGCTGTTCGCCTACACCGGGATGCGGATCGCGCGGCGCTCGGCCGACCCGTTCCTGCGGCTGCTGTCGGCCACCGCCACCATGTGGGTCATCGGCCAGGTGTTCATCAACGTCGGCTATGTCATCGGCCTGCTGCCGGTGACCGGCATCCAGCTCCCGCTCATCTCGGCGGGTGGAACCTCCACGGCGACAACACTGTTCATGATCGGGCTGATGGCCAACGCCGCCCGCCACGAACCCGAGGCGGTGGCCGCGCTGCGGGCCGGCCGCGAGGACCGGATGAACCGGTTGCTGCGCCTTCCGCTGCCCGAGGCTTACGCCCCGTCGCGGGTGGAGGCGCTGCGCGACCGGCTGCGCGCCAAGCCGGGGGACAAGCCCGCCAAGCCGGCCAAGCCCGCCAAATCGGCCAAGCCCGCCAAATCGGCCAAGGCCGCCCGGGCTGCCACGAAGTCCGCCAAGAAGCCGGCCCGCACCTCCCAGCCCGCCCGCGAACGGGGCGCGTCACCTGCCAGAACCCGGACGGCCCAGCGACCCACCCGGCGCTCAGGGCATCATGGTGACGCTCCGCGCAACAGCGCGCAGCATCCGATCGAGGGAAGCAGCCGGGCACGGCGGTCCCGTTCATTGGAAGGTCAGCGTTACGGGTGAGCGTCTCGGGGGTCGGCGGCGGTGAGCATCGCGGCGACTCGGTCTCGGTTGTCCTTGCCGGTGGTGGCACCGCCGGACATGTGGAACCGGCCATGGCGGTGGCCGATGCGCTGCGTGCGCTCGACCCCGGCATCCGCATCACCGCGTTGGGAACCGCCCGCGGGCTGGAGACCAGGCTGGTGCCCGACCGCGGCTACGACCTGGAACTGATCACGCCGGTACCGCTGCCGCGCACACTCAACGGCGATCTGGTCCGGCTGCCGCTGCGGGTGCGCCGGGCGGTGGCCGAGACCCGGGCGGTGCTCGACGGCGTCCACGCCGACGTGGTGATCGGCTTCGGCGGTTACGTGGCGCTGCCTGCCTACCTGGCCGCCCGCGGCGGGCCGGTGCACCGGCGCCGGGTTCCGGTGGTCGTCCACGAGGCCAACGCGAGTGCCGGCCTGGCCAACCGGGTCGGTGCCCGCACCGCGCGGCGGGTGCTGTCGGCGGTGGCCGACTCCGGCCTGCGGCACGCCGAGGTGGTCGGCATGCCGGTGCGTGCGTCGATCACCGCGCTGGACCGCGCCGAGCTGCGGTCGGCCGCCCGCGAGTACTTCGGTTTCGCCGACGACGCGACGGTGCTGCTGGTGTTCGGCGGCTCGCAGGGCGCGGCGTCGATCAACCGCGCGGTCTCCGCCGCCGCCGCCGACCTGGCTGCCGCGGGGATCGCGGTGCTGCACGCGCACGGCCCGAAGAACACCCTGGACCTGCGCAGCCCGCAACCCGGTGAGCCGCCGTACGTCGCGGTGCCCTATCTGGACCGGATGGACCTGGCCTACGCCGCCGCCGACCTGGCGATCTGCCGGTCCGGGGCGATGACGGTGGCCGAGGTGTCCGCGGTCGGCCTGCCCGCGGTCTATGTGCCGCTGCCGATCGGCAACGGCGAGCAGCGGCTCAACGCGCTGCCGGTGGTCAACGCCGGCGGCGGGCTCCTGGTCGAGGACGCCGAGCTGACCCCGCAGTTCGTCGCCCGCCAGGTGGCCGGGGTGCTCACCGACGTGGCGCGGCTGCAGTCGATGACCGCGGCCGCCTCGCTGGTCGGCCATCGCGACGCCGCCCAGCGGGTCGCCGAGGTCGCCCTGGATGTGGCGCGCACCGCGAAGGTGCCGCGATGAGCGCGCCGAAGGGGCCCAAGGATCTGCCGCCGGAGCTGCAGCGGGTGCACATGGTCGGCATCGGCGGAGCCGGCATGTCCGGCATCGCGCGGATCTTGCTGGACCGCGGTGGCATGGTGTCGGGATCCGACGCCAAGGAGTCGCGCGGTGTGGTGGCGTTGCGGGCCCGGGGTGCGGTGATCAGCATCGGCCACGACGCGGCCAACCTCGACTTGTTGCCCGGCGGGGCGACCGCGGTGATCACCACCCACGCCGCGATCCCGAAGACCAACCCGGAGCTGGTCGAGGCCCGCCGGCGTGCGGTCCCGGTGATCCTGCGGCCGGTGGTGCTGGCCGAGCTGATGGCCGGTGACACGACGGTGGTGGTCACCGGGACGGCAGGCAAGACGACGACGACGTCGATGGTGATCGTCGCCCTGCAGCATGCCGGCCTGGACCCGTCGTTCGCCGTCGGCGGCGATCTGGGGGAGGCCGGCACCAACGCGCACAACGGCAGCGGTCCGTACTTCGTGGCCGAGGGCGACGAGAGTGACGGCTCGCTGGTGGAGTACGCGCCCGACATCGCGGTGGTGACCAATATCGAGGCCGACCACCTGGACTTCTTCGGCAGCGAAGCGGCCTACGTCGAGGTGTTCGACGCGTTCATGGAACGGCTGCGGCCGGGCGGCGCGCTGGTCGCCTGCGTCGACGATCCGGGTGCGGCCGCGCTGGCCGAGCGCACCGCGGCGTTGGGCATCCGGGTGTTGCGCTACGGCACCGCGGGGCGGTCCGACCTGGACGCGGCGCTGGTCGACTGGGAGCAGCGGGGCACCACCGCGGTGGCGACGGTCCAGCTGGCGGGTGAGGGCAGCCCGCGCACCATGCGCCTGTCGGTGCCCGGGCGCCATATGGCGCTCAATGCGCTGGCGGCGTTGCTGGCGGCGGTGGCGGCCGGCGCACACCCGGATGTGGTGTTCGAGGCGCTCGCCGAGTTCGAGGGGGTGCGCCGGCGGTTCGAGCTGATCGGGACCGCCGCCGAGGTCAAGGTGTTCGACGACTATGCCCACCATCCGACCAAGGTCTCGGCGGCGCTGACCACCCTACGCGGGCTGGCGCAGGAGACCGGCGGCCGGGCGATCGTGGTCTTCCAGCCGCACTTGTATTCGCGGACAAAGACTTTCGCGCGCGAGTTCGGCGCCGCGCTGGACACCGCCGACGAGGTGTTCGTGCTCGACGTGTACGCCGCGCGCGAGCAGCCGCTGGCCGGGGTCAGCGGCGCGACGGTGGCCGAGCAGGTCAGCGTGCCGGTGAACTACGTGCCCGATTTCTCCGCGGTCGCCGGACAGGTCGCCGAGGTCGCCAGACCGGGTGACGTGGTGGTGACGATGGGCGCCGGTGACGTGACGATGCTCGGCCAGGAGATCCTGACCGCCTTGCACGAGATGGCCAACCGCTCCGCGCCGGGGGAGAGCCGGTGAGCGAGCCGCGCGAGCCCGGCGAGGACGCCCCGATCCTGCCCAAACCGACACATGGCAGCGAAAGTGCGAGTGAAGACGTGCACAACGTCGATCTCGATGACCAAACGCAGGCACCCGAGGAGAAGGATCTCGAGGGTCCCCGGATGCGGGAACGGCGCGAGCGGGCCGAGCGGCGCGCCGCGCAGGCCAGGGCGACGGCCATCGAGGAGGCCCGCCGGGAGGCCAAACGCCGGGTCCGCGGCGCCACGGTGGAAGCCCCGAAACCGTTGGGCACGAGGGCTGTTCGCGGGCTCAAGCTGCTCACCTGGCTGATCGTGCTGACGATCGTCAGCGTCGCGCTGGGGCTCATCCTCTATTTCACCCCGGTGATGTCGGCACGCTCGCTGGTGATCACCGGTATCGGCGCGATCAGCCGCGAGGAGGTCGTCGACGCCGCGAAGGTCGCGATCGGAACGCCGCTGCTGCAGATCAACACCGACCAGGTCGCCGACCGGGTGGCCGGGATCCGGCGGGTGGCCAGCGCGCGCGTGCAGCGCGAGTACCCGTCGACGCTGCGGATCACGATCGTCGAGCGGATCCCGATCGTGGTGAAGGACTATCCGGACGGGTCGCACCTGTTCGACCGGGACGGGGTGGATTTCGCGACGGCGCCGCCGCCGCCGGGCCTGCCCTATATCGACGTCGACAACCCGGGCCCGACGGATCCGCCGACCCGGGCCGCGCTCGAGGTGATGACGGCGCTGCGCCCGGAGGTGGTGGCTCAGGTCAGCCGGGTGGCCGCCCCGTCGGTGGCCTCGGTGACGCTGACGCTGACCGACGGCCGCACCGTGGTGTGGGGGACCACCGACCGCACCGACGAGAAGGCGGAGAAGCTGGCGGCGCTGCTGACCCAGCCGGGCAAGGTCTACGACGTGTCCAGTCCGGATCTGCCGACGGTGAAGTGACGTTCCTCGCCGGAAATTCGCCCGCGACACGTCGGCGCGCCTCCCCAATCCAGCTCGCACCGCCCATACCGTTCTGGTTGCACGGCACTACTTGACATAACTCTAAGCCTCTGGTTGAGGTTGAGGGTTTGCCACAGAGCCGCAAGACCCGATCCCCACCTGGGAGGAAGACAGACGATGACCCCCCCGCATAACTACCTCGCCGTTATCAAGGTCGTCGGCATCGGCGGCGGCGGCGTCAACGCCGTCAACCGCATGATCGAGCAGGGCCTCAAGGGTGTGGAGTTCATCGCGATCAACACCGACGCCCAGGCGCTGTTGATGAGCGACGCCGACGTCAAACTCGACGTCGGCCGCGACTCCACCCGCGGCCTCGGCGCCGGCGCCGACCCCGAGGTGGGTCGCAAGGCCGCCGAGGACGCCAAGGACGAGATCGAGGAGCTGCTGCGCGGCGCCGACATGGTGTTCGTCACCGCCGGTGAGGGCGGCGGCACCGGCACCGGCGGCGCGCCGGTGGTCGCCACCATCGCCCGCAAGCTGGGTGCGCTGACCGTCGGCGTGGTCACCCGGCCGTTCTCCTTCGAAGGCAAGCGCCGGTCCAACCAGGCCGAGGCCGGGATCCAGTCGCTGCGCGAAAGCTGCGACACCCTGATCGTGATCCCCAACGACCGGCTGCTGCAGATGGGCGACGCCCAGGTCTCGTTGATGGACGCCTTCCGCAGCGCCGACGAGGTGCTGCTCAACGGCGTGCAGGGCATCACCGACCTGATCACCACGCCGGGTCTGATCAACGTCGACTTCGCCGACGTCAAGGGTGTGATGAGCGGCGCGGGCACCGCGCTGATGGGCATCGGCTCGGCGCGGGGCGACGGCCGCGCGCTCAAGGCCGCCGAGATCGCCATCAACTCGCCGCTGCTGGAGGCCTCGATGGAGGGCGCCCAGGGCGTGCTGCTGTCGGTGGCCGGTGGCAGCGACCTCGGCTTGTTCGAGATCAACGAGGCCGCCTCGCTGGTGCAGGACGCCGCGCACCAGGACGCCAACATCATCTTCGGCACGGTGATCGACGACTCGCTCGGCGACGAGGTACGCGTCACGGTGATCGCTGCCGGATTCGACTCGGCCAGCCCCAGCCGCAAGCCGGTGGTCGGCGGTGCGACGACCGGATCCCAGCCGATCGCCCCCGGTGCGGCCGGCAAGCTGAGCTCCTCGCTGTTCGACCCGATCGACGCCGCCAGCGTGCCGGTGCACACCAATGGCGCCACGGTGAGCATCGGCGGTGGCGACGACGGCATCTCCGACGACGACGTCGACGTGCCGCCGTTCATGCGGCACTGACCCCGTCGTCACGCCCGGATACTGGGTTTTGTGACACGCATCCGCCGCGTGACCACCACCCGCGCAGGTGGTGTGTCTGCCGCGCCGTTCGACACCTTCAACCTCGGTGACCACGTCGGTGACGACCCCAAGGCCGTCGCGGCCAACCGGGCCCGGCTGGCCGCAGCGATCGGGCTTCCCGGCGACCACGTGATCTGGATGAACCAGACGCACAGCGATCACGTCGCGCTCGTCGACGGGCCTCGCAGCGATGCCGTCGACGACACCGACGCCCTGGTCACCACCACCCCCGGACTGGCGCTGGCCGTGGTGACCGCCGACTGCGTGCCGGTGCTGATGGCCGATGCCCGCGCCGGTGTGGTGGCCGCCGTGCACGCCGGTCGGGTGGGCGCCGCCGATGGCGTGGTGCTGCGCACCTTGGAGACGATGCTGGCCGAAGGCGCGCACGCGCGGGACATCTCGGTGCTGCTGGGTCCCGCGGTCAGTGGCGCCAACTATGAGGTGCCCGGCCAAATGGCCGCCGAGGTCGAAGCCCGGCTGCCGGGCAGCCGCACCAGGACCGCGAAAGGCACACCGGGACTGGACCTGCGGGCCGGAATCGCCCGCCAATTGCTCGACGCCGGTGTGAAAGCCATCGACGCGGACCCGCGCTGCACGGTCGCCGACACGACATTGTTCAGCCACCGCCGCGACGCCCCGACCGGTCGGCTGGCCAGTCTGGTGTGGATGGAATGACCGCCACCCCGGCTCGGGACACCGACCTGGCGACCGCGCTGGCCGCGCTACAGGGCCGGCTCACCGACGCCGCCCTGGCTGCCGGCCGCGACCCCGCCGACGTCGAGCTGCTGCCGATCACCAAGTTCTTCCCGGCCACCGACGTCGCGATCCTGTGGCGGCTGGGCGCTCGCGCGTTCGGCGAATCCCGCGAGCAGGAAGCCTCGGCCAAGATCGCCGAGTTCGGCGAGCTCACCGGTGCGTCGGCGCGCTGGCACATGGTCGGTCAGATCCAGAGCAACAAGGCCAAAGCCGTTGCCGCATGGGCGGATACCGTGCATTCGCTCAGCAGCGCCAAGGTGGCGGCCGCGCTGGACCGCGGCGCCGCGCACGCGATCGACGATGGGCTGCGGACCACTGCGGTGCGGGTGTTCGTCCAGATCAGTCTGGACGGCGACACCTCGCGCGGCGGGGTGGACGTCGGCGATCCCGGCGCCGTCGACGCATTGTGCGACCAGGTGGCCCGGGCCGATGCATTGCAGCTGGTCGGGCTGATGGGCATCCCGCCGCTCGGTGTCGATCCCGACGCCGCGTTCACGACACTGGCCGCCGAGCATCGGCGTGTCCTGCGCAACCACCCCGAGGCGACAGAGCTGTCGGCCGGCATGTCCGGTGACCTGGAATCCGCGGTGCGACACGGTTCGACGTGTGTGCGTGTCGGAACCGCGCTTATGGGACAACGTCCTCTAACGTCTCCCTGAGTAGTCACTCCAGTCACATCTTCATCACAGACACCGCACTTCACGCTTCAGAAGGGTCCAGCGATGAGCACACTCCACAAGGTCAAGGCCTACTTCGGTATGGCGCCTATGGACGATTACGACGACGAGTACTACGACGACGACGACCGCGGCGCGCACCGCGGTTATGCCCGCCGTGAGCGCTTCGCCGACGACGAGTACGAGCGCCCCGGCCGCTACGACGACCGCGACCCGCGGATGGCCCGCGAGTACGAGGATCCGCGCGACGCCGACTACGCGCCGACCGGTGGCTTCCGCGCCCAGTACGGCGACGAGCCGCGGTTCCGGCCGCGCGAGTTCGACCACCCGCATGACATGCCGCGCGCGTCGCGGTTCGGCTCGCTGCGCGGCTCGACCCGCGGCGCCCTGGCGATGGACCCGCGCCGGATGGCCGAACTGTTCGAGGCGGGCAGCCCGCTGTCGAAGATCACCACGCTGCGCCCCAAGGATTACAGCGAGGCTCGCACCATCGGCGAGCGCTTCCGTGACGGCCAGCCGGTGATCATGGACCTGGTGTCGATGGACAACGCCGACGCCAAGCGGCTGGTCGACTTCGCCGCCGGTCTCGCCTTCGCCCTGCGGGGATCCTTCGACAAGGTGGCCACCAAGGTGTTCCTGCTCTCGCCGGCCGACGTCGACGTCAGCGCCGAGGAGCGCAGGCGGATCGCCGAGGCGGGTTTCTACAGCTACCAGTAAGCGGCCGTGGTGGTCGGCGTCGAACGACGCCGTAGGACTTAGGTAGGCTGACGGCGTCGCGCTGGCATCCCACCAGCGATGTCGGCAATGTCACATCCGCTGTTGATTAAGGACCGGCTTTAGTTGTCGCTGTTCTTCGAAATCCTTGGCTTCGCGCTGTTTGTCTTCTGGCTGCTGCTGATCGCCCGGGTCGTGGTCGAGTTCATCCGCTCGTTCAGCCGCGACTGGCACCCCCGTGGGTTCACCGTCGTGATCCTGGAACTGATCATGACGGTCACCGACCCGCCGGTGAAGCTGTTACGTCGGCTTATCCCGCAGCTGACGATCGGCGCGGTCCGGTTCGACCTGTCCATCATGGTGCTGCTGCTGGTGGCCTTCATCGGCATGCAGCTGGCTTTCGGCGCAGCGGCCTGATCGGTCCGAAAGGGCCGCGAACCTACCGCATCGACCGGCGAATTGCGATCAGCCACGCCGGGCGGGCCGAGCCGAAAAATTGAAATTCACTCTTAATTATTGGCCTCCGCGGCAACCGGCGGTTCTGGTGTGACAGGATGGACGCCAGTTACAGTACGGAACGAACGTGAGACCGCGTTCTACACCAGACCGGTTTGACCGCCCAGACCCGAGGGGGCAGATGATGCCGCTTACACCGGCCGACGTGCACAATGTGGCGTTCAGCAAGCCGCCCATCGGCAAGCGAGGCTACAACGAGGACGAGGTCGACGCCTTCCTCGACCTGGTGGAGAACGAGCTGACCCGCCTCATCGAGGAGAACTCCGATCTGCGTCAGCGGGTCGCCGAACTCGATCAGGAACTGGGCGCCGCCCGCGCCGGTGGCGCGGTACCGCAGCCCACCCAGGCGATCCCGGTGTATCAGCCGGAGCCGGAACCGGAGCCCGCTCCGGCGCCGCAGGCCGCCCCGCAGCCGGCGCCGAGCCCGGCCGCCAGCGAGGAGCAGGCCATCAAGGCCGCTCGGGTACTGGCCCTGGCCCAGGACACCGCCGACCGGCTCACCGGGACTGCGAAGGCCGAGGCCGACAAGCTGCTGGCCGACGCCCGCACCAACGCCGACCAGATCCTCTCGGAGGCGCGGCACACGGCGGAAACCACGGTGGCCGATGCCAAGCAGCGCGCGGACGCGATGCTCAGCGATGCGCAGACCCGGTCGGAGACCCAGCTGCGGCAGGCGCAGGAGAAGGCCGACGCCTTGCAGGCCGACGCCGAGCGCAAGCACACCGAGATCATGGGCACCATCAACCAGCAGCGGACTGTCCTCGAAGGACGCCTGGAGCAGTTGCGGACCTTCGAGCGCGAGTACCGCACCCGGCTCAAGACCTACCTGGAGTCTCAGCTCGAGGAGCTCGGTCAGCGTGGGTCGGCCGCACCGGTGGACTCCGGCGCGAACACCGATGGCGGCGGCTTCAACCAGTTCAACCGGGGCAACAACTAAGCCCGGTCGGAAGGCAAAGCGATGCTGATCGTTGCGCTGGTTCTGGCGGTGATCGGCCTCGCGGCCCTGGTCACCGCGGTGGTCACCAGCAATGAGCTGGTCGCCTGGGTGTGCATCGCAGCCAGCGTGCTCGGAGTCATCCTGCTGATCGTCGACGCGATCCGCGAGCGGCAGGGCCGTCGTGCCGGTGCCGGCGAGTCCGCGAGCGCTGCGGTCGCCGCCGAACCCGAGTCGTCGGCCACCGCCGAGACCACGGCCTATTCCGAGACCGGTGAGACAGTCGACGACATGTATTCGACGTTCGACGCCGACTACCCCGAGGACGCGGCCGCCGAGGACGACGCGGACGTCGCCGAGGCCGGCGAGGAATCCGAGCCGGTCGAGGAAGTCGAGCCCGAGCCCGTCCCGGAGCCCGAGGCCGAGCCCGAGGCCGACGACACCTCCGAGGCCGACGACACCTCCGAGGACGAACCCTCGACCGAGTCCGGCTCCCGCTGATCTTTTCTCGGCCGGCGCGGGTATAGACGACCATGAGCATCCGCTACGAGAGCATCGTCGACCATCCGCTCGACGAGGTGTTCGCCTGGCACACCCGCCCCGGCGCGATGCGGCGGCTGGTTCCGCCGTGGCAGCCGATGCGGGTGCTGGCCGAGACCGAGTCGCTGGCCGACGGCCGTGCCGTCCTGGGCCTGCCCGGTGGGCTGCGCTGGGTGGCCCGACACGACCCGGCGGGCTACGACCCGCCGCATCAGTTCGTCGACGTGCTCTCGTCGGACGGCGTGATGACGCTGCCGCCGCGGATCATCGGGTGGTGGCGGCATACCCACCGCTTCAGCGAGGCCGGCGCGGGCCGAACCCTGGTGCACGACGAGGTGGACACCACGGTGCCGGGTGCGGCGCTGCGGTCCACCTTCGTCTACCGGCACCGACAGCTGGCCGACGATCTGGCCGCACACCGGAATGCCGCCCAGGCGGGCGCGAGCGGGCTGGCGGTGGCGATCACCGGTTCGTCCGGGCTGGTCGGCAGCGCGTTGACCGCCCTGCTCTCCACCGGCGGGCACCGGGTGATCCGGCTGGTGCGCAACGACCCGGTCCGGCCCGACGAACGTCGTTGGGACCCAGACGATCCCGCAGATGACCTGCTCGAGGACATCGACGTCGTGATCCATCTGGCCGGTGCCACGATCGCCGGCCGGTTCACCGACGCGCACCGCAGGGCGATCCGGGATTCGCGCATCGAACCCACCCGGCGGTTGGCCCGGGTGGCCGCCACATCGCCGGGGCTGCGCGCGTTCGTCAGCGCATCGGCGATCGGCATCTACGGATACGACCGCGGCGACACCGTGCTGGACGAGGGCAGTGCCCGTGGCGACGGCTTCCTGGCCGACGTGGTCGCCGACTGGGAGGCGGCCACCGAACCGGCGGCCGACGGCGGTGTGCGCACGGTGTGTGTGCGGACCGGCATCGTGCAGGCAGCCCGCGGCGGCACCCTGCGGCTGATGCGGCCGCTGTTCGCCGCAGGTCTCGGTGGCCGGCTGGGCAGCGGCAGGCAATGGCTGTCCTGGATCGGTCTGGACGACTTGCTCGACATCTACTATCGGGCCGCCTACGACGCCGCCCTGTCCGGCCCCGTCAACGCGGTCGCGCCGAATCCGGTGCGCAACAACGACTACACGAAGGCCCTGGCGGCCACCCTGCATCGTCCCGCGCTGCTGCCGGTGCCGGCCATCGGTCCGCGACTGTTGCTGGGCAGGCAGGGCGCCCGCGAACTGGCCGAGGCCGACCAGCGGGTCGCGCCCGCCGCTCTGCAGGCACTGGGACACCGGTTCCGGCAGCCGACGATCTCCGAGGCGCTGGCCCACCAACTCGGTCACGACCCGACGGGGTGACTAATCCAGCCTGGCCCGCCACGAGTGCAGGCTGCGCAACAGCGGGCTCTTCTTGTACTCGTGACCGGCCATCCTGCCCAGGATGTCGTCGAGGGTGACGACCGCGTCGGCGATGTAGGGCCCCTTGTTGAGCATCACGCATTCGGCGCGTTCGGCCAGTGCGGCGTCGCTGATCTCGGCGCGCGACGGCCGTCCGGTGGTGGCCAGCTGCTCGAGGACCTGGGTCGCCCAGATCACCGGTAGATGCGCGGCCTCGCACAGCCACAGCATCTCCTCCTGCAGCTCGGCCATCCGCTCGTAGCCGGTTTCGACCGCCAAATCGCCGCGGGCGATCATCACCCCGACCCGGCGGCGGCGCATCGCGGTGAGCAACAGCTGGGGCAGCTGTTCGAAGCCCTGGCGGGTCTCGATCTTCAGGACCACGCCCAGATCGTGGTCGCCGAGCCGGTCCAGCTCGCCGAACAGGCGGATGACGTCGGCGGGCTCGCGGACGAACGACAACTGCACGATGTCGGCGAGCTCGGTCACCACGGCCAGATCGGCCAGGTCCTTGTCGGTCAGCGCCGAGATCGGCAGGTCGGTGTCGGGTACGTTGATTCCCTTGGCGGCGTGCAGCTTCGCGCTGCCGTGCGGCGGATGGTCGATGCGGACGTCGATGCTGTCGGCGGCGACCGCGATCACCGCACCGCCGAGCTTGCCGTCGTCGAAGAAGATCCGTTCGCCCACTTCGGCGTTGTCGAACACCTCCGGCAGGGTGCACCCGATCTGCGGGGACCGGTCGTCATCGACGGGAGCCGGCGAGCAGTCCCTGGTCAACCGGACGACGTCGCCGGCGCTGAGGCGAATGCTCTGCTCGACGGCAGGCAGTTCGCCGACCTCGCCCGCGTCGCCGTCGGCGGTGAGCACCGTCCCGCTACCCACGTACGTCGTCTTCTCGGTGGTGACCACGAACCCGCCGGGAGCGGCCGCGGCCAGCAGCAGCCGACGCTTGGACCCGCGGGTGTCGCGCAGCACCAGTTCGTCGCCCTCGCTGCGGCGGGCCAGCCACTCGGGGTCGACCGGCAGCACGGTCAGTGCGGCCTCCGGCGGCCGAGCCGGACGTTTGGCCGAGGTCAACCAGCCGCGGGCGGCGGCGACCACCTGCCCCTGGGCGTTGCGGCTCGGCCGCAGCCGAACCACCTGCGGTCCGGGCTCCAGTGGGCCGGTGCGCAGCTTCGGGCCACCCAGGTCCATCGCCACCAGGCAGCTGCGCCCGGCCGCACCGGCGGCGGCGCGAACGTTGGCCGCCATCGCCTTCCAGGCCGTGGCGTCGTCGTGGGCGCAGTTGATCCGGGCGATCCGCATCCCGGAGTCGAGCAGGGTCCGCACCAGGGCGGCGTCGGTGGCGGCTTCCGAGGGCAGCGTCACCATGATGCGGGCCGCCCGGTCCTCGGCGGCCGGGCCCAGTAGTTCGACGGCGTTGCGTTCCAGCAGGCGGGTGCCGGCGGCGACCGCGATGTGGGCCTGCTCGTCGGGAGTCCAGCGCTCACCACGCATCGCGGCGATCGCGGCCGAGACCAGCCGCAGGGTGGCGTGCACGTGGGCTTCGCTGCGCCCCAGCGACGACAACCCGCATCCGGTCAGGCGCAGTTGCAGGTCGCGCAGGTCGACCTGGCGAAGCGCCCAGTAGTGCACCAGATTGATTGCGCTGCAACGATTGTCGGCGCTCACCGGATCGGTCCACGGCTGCCATCGGGCTTCGGCGTCGGCCAGCCGGGCCAGAAGGGCGTCGACCTCGCTCTGGAGCCGGTCGAGTTGCTGTGCTGCGGCAAGCATGGCCGGGACGCTAGTCATCCCAGGTTGCCATCAAGTGAACGGTTGGCCGGATGTGACTTTAGGCCTTCTGGCTCGTCGTCCAATGGCCCATGCGGTCGGTGGCGATCATGGACGACGATGGCCCCATGACCACCAGCGATGCCATGGTGCTCGACGGCACGGGTTTGCACTGCCTGGTCGACGAACTGCGTTCTCGGGGGTATCGGGTGGTCGGTCCGACCCTGCGCGACAACGCGATCGTGCTGGCCGAACTCGACAGTGCCGACGACCTACCGCACGGGTGGGGAGTCGATGTCGCACCGGGGAGCTATCAGTTGCGCCGCCGCGCCGACCGCGCCGCCTTCGGCCATTCATCGGGTCCGCAGTCCTGGAAGCAGTTTCTGCACCCGCCGCGCCAGAAGATGTGGTCCTGCGGCCCGGACGGGGTTGCCGCCGCCGACGAACCGGAGCCCAAGTACGCCTTCCTCGGCGTGCACGGCTGCGATCTGGCGGCCATCGGTGTCCTGGATCGGGTGCTGGGCTCGGACCCGCACCCGGACGGCTCCTACGTCGGCAGGCGCGGGCAGGTCTTCGTGGTGGCGGTCAACTGCACCGAGCCGGGTCGGCTGTGCTTCTGCGCCTCGATGGACACCGGGCCGGCCTGCCGGCGCGGCTACGACCTCGCACTGACCGAGCGGGTCGACGGCGGCGAGCCCGACTATGTCGTCGAGGTGGGCAGCGCCGCCGGCGCGGAGGTGCTGGCAGCGATACCGGCCCGCCCCGCCGACGATGACGAGATCGCCGGTGCCGCAGCACAAGTCAGTGCGGCAGCGGACAAGATGGGCCGGCAGATGCCCGACGTCGACCTGCGTGAGCTGTTGATCACCTCGCGAGAGTCGTCGCACTGGTCGCAGGTGGCCAGCCGGTGTCTGACCTGCGGCAACTGCACCATGGTGTGTCCGACGTGCTTTTGCACCAGCACGTCCGATGTCACCGATCTGGCCGGCGAACACGCCGAGCGCTGGATGGAGTGGGCGTCCTGTTTCGAACTGGACTTCACGCTCATCCACGAAGGCCCGGTCCGCGCCTCCGGGCCGTCGCGCTACCGGCACTGGCTGACGCACAAGCTGTCGGCCTGGCACGACCAGTTCGGCACATCCGGATGTGTGGGGTGCGGACGGTGTATCGCCTGGTGTCCCACCGGGATCGACATCACCGAGGAAATGGCCACGTTCGCCCGGCTGGCAGAGGATGGCGATGACTGAGACTGTGACACGCGGCTGGGCCCCGGCGTCCTCGCCGATGGCGCCGATGCCGTATCGGGTGCGGTGGAAGGTCGCCGAGAATGCCGACTCGGTGACGCTGTGCCTGGAACCGGTGGCCACCGAGCTGTCGGCGCCGCGGCCGGGGGAGTTCATGATGCTGTACGCGTTCGGCGTCGGCGAGATCGCCATCTCGGTCAGCGGCGACCCGTCGTCGTCGGACGGCACGATCACCCACACGATTCGTTCGGTCGGCGCGGTCAGTGCCGCGCTGTGTGCAGCCGAGCCCGGCACCACGATCGGCGTGCGGGGCCCGTTCGGCACCAGCTGGGGACTGGAAGAGGCCCAGGGCCGCGATCTGGTGATCGTGGCCGGCGGAGTCGGCCTGGCCCCGCTGCGCCCGATGGTGCTGGGGGCGCTGGCCGACCGGGATCGCTACGGGCGAGTGGTGGTGATCGCCGGGGCCAGGTCCCAGCGGGAGTTCCTCTACGCCGAGGAGGTGCGGCGCTGGCAGCAGGACCCGCGCCTGGAGGTCCACCTGACCGTCGACGTGCCGATTCAGGGCTGGCCGGGGGAAACCGGGTTCGTCACCGAGCCGCTGCGGCGGCTTTCCCTTGTCCCGCAGCAGGTCACCGCGTTCCTGTGCGGTCCCGAGCCGATGATGCGGTTCGGTGCCCAGGCGTTGCTGGACAAGGGAGTCGCCGCCGCCGACATCCGGGTGTCGCTGGAACGCAACATGCAGTGCGGCGTCGGGTGGTGCGGGCACTGCCAGCTGGGCCCGCTGCTGGTCTGCCGCGACGGTCCGGTGGTCGGCTATGACGTGGCCCGTCCGCTGCTGGAAGTCAAGGAGCTCTGAGATGCCCAGTCTGGCCGTGTGGAAGTTCGCCTCCTGCGACGGCTGTCAGCTCTCGCTGCTGGACTGCGAGGATGAGCTGCTGACGCTGGCCGAGCAGGTCCAGATCGCCACCTTTGCCGAGGCCTCCAGCGCGATCGTCGGCGGCCCGTACGATCTGTCGCTGGTGGAAGGCTCGATCACCACCCCGTCCGACGAGCGCCGGATCCGCGAAATCCGTTCACAGTCAACGGTTCTGGTGGCCATCGGGGCGTGCGCGACCGCCGGCGGGATTCAGGCCCTGCGCAATTTCGTCGACGTCGCCGAGTTCACCTCGCTGGTCTACGCCCGCCCCGACTACATCCACACGCTGGCCACCTCCACCCCGGCGTCGGCCCACGTCGAGGTCGACTACGAGCTGCGGGGCTGCCCGATCGACCGCGGCCAGTTGCTCGACACCCTGGCCGCGCTGCTGGTGGGCCGCAAACCGCGGCTGCCGGCGGCCACGGTGTGTACCGAGTGCAAACGCGCCGGGGTCACCTGTGTCACGGTCGCCGAGGGCATCGCCTGCCTGGGCCCGGTGACCCACGCCGGCTGCGGCGCGTTGTGCCCGCGCCATCACCGCGGGTGCTACGGCTGCTTCGGGCCGATGGCCACGCCCAACATGCCGGCGCTGATTCCGCTGCTGCACCGCGACGGGTTGTCGGGTCCGCAGGTCGACCGGGTGTTCGACACGTTCAATGTGACCCAGTTCCATGCCGAGCTCGGTGCGGAAGGTGAAGACCGATGACCGACTCACGCACGCTCCGGGTCGGGGCGCTGACCCGGGTCGAGGGCGAGGGCGCCCTGCACGTCGAGCTTCGTGGCGGGGTGCCCGAGCGCGTCGAGCTCAACATCTACGAGCCGCCGCGGTTCTTCGAGGCGTTCCTGCGCGGCCGCGCCCACACCGAGCCGCCGGACCTCACGGCCCGAATCTGCGGGATCTGCCCGGTGGCCTACCAGATCAGTGCGTGCAACGCCCTGGAGGACGCCTGCGGTGTCACCGTCGACCCGGAGTTGGTGGCGTTGCGCCGGCTGCTGTACTGCGGGGAGTGGATCCACAGCCATGCCCTGCACATCTACCTGTTGCACGCACCGGATTTCCTGGCCGAACCCGACGTCATCGCGGTCGCGCGCAACCATCGCGGCGCCGTCGAACGTGGTCTGGCGCTGAAGAAGGCGGGCAACCGGTTGATGGAACTGGTCGGCGGCCGCTCGATCCACCCGATCAACGTCCGCCTGGGCGGCTTCTATTCGGTGCCGACCAAAGCCGCCCTCGAAGCCATGGCCGAAGAGCTTCGCCGCGCGCTCGACGATGCGCTGGCCACCGTGGAGTGGGTGGCCGGTTTCGATTTCCCCGATCTGACTGTGGACCACGAGCTGCTGGCGCTGACCGCGCCGCGGTACGCGATCGAGGACGGCCAGATCATCCGCAGCGCCGGAAACCCTTTCCCCGTCGACGAATTCAGCGAGCATGTGGTGGAGACCCAGGTCCCGCATTCGACCGCGCTGCATGCGACGCTCGACGGCGGCCGGCACCTCACCGGCCCGCTGGCCCGCTACAGCCTGAACTCGGCGCAGCTGACCGGCGCGGCCCGGGACGCTGCCGGCGCCGCAGGCTTGGGCCAGGAATGCCGAAACCCGTTCCGCAGCATCGTGGTTCGCGCGGTCGAAACGGTATACGCGGTCGAGGAGGCGCTGCGTATCATCGACGACTACGAGGTTCCGGCGCGGCCGTTCGTCGACGTGCCGGCCCGCCCCGGGGTGGGACACGGGGTCAGCGAGGCGCCCCGCGGGCTGCTCTACCATCGCTACGAGATCGACGACGAGGGACTGGTCAAGGCCGCGGTCATCGTGCCGCCCACCGCCCAGAACCAGGCGGCCATCGAGGACGACCTGACCCGGGTCGTGCTGGCCGGGCTCGACCTCGACGATGCCGCGCTGACGGCGATGTGCGAGCGGGCGATTCGCAACTACGACCCGTGCATCTCGTGCTCCACCCATTTCCTGACGCTGACGGTGGACCGCCGGTGAGCGTGGTGGTGATCGGTGTGGGCAACGATCTGCGTCGCGACGACGGTGTCGGGCCGACGGTGGCCGCCGAGGTGGCCAGGAACTGCCCGCCCGGGGTTCGGGTGCTGACCTGCGATGCCGAGCCGGCGGCGCTGCTCGACGCCTGGGAGCACGCGGCGCTGGCGGTGGTGATCGACGCGGCGGCCGGGGACCGGCCCGGGCGGGTGCGCCGGGTGGACCTGCACGAGGTCGACGACACCGTCGCGGTGAGCTCCCACGACCTGAGTCTGCTCACCACGTTTCGGCTGGCCCAAGCACTTGGCCGGGCGCCGCAGGCCGCGGTGGCGGTCACCGTGGACGCCGGCGATCTCGGCCACGGCGCTGGGCTGAGCGCGGCGGTGGCCGCCGCGGTGCCGGCGGCGGCGGCAGCCGTGCTGCGCGAGATCGCGGGGTAGCTAGCCGGCGACCTTGTCGAGAAAGCCACGGACCAGTCGTCGCAGCCGGCGGGCGGCGTCGTCGACGTGGGTGGCGGTGTGTGCGCGCAGGTCGTCTTGGGACAGTCCGAGCGCGGCGAGATCGCCGTCGCCGTCGCGGTTGCGGTCGTCGTCGATCCACAGCTCCAGCAGCTTGTGGTCGAGTTCGGGGTGGAACTGCAGGCCCATCGCCCGGCCGTGGACGAAAGCCTGTGAGGCGCGGTCGTTTCGGGCGATCTCGACGGCTCCGGGCGGCGGGGTGAACCGGTCGAAGTGCCACTGGAACCAGGGCCCGTCGTCGGGCACCAGATCCGGGTCGCTGCTGCGTACCCGATGCCAGCCGATCTCGGGGTCGGTGGAGCGCTGCACGGAACCGCCGAGTGCGGTGGCCACCAGCTGGCCGCCGAAGCACACCCCGAGCACGCCGACGCCGGCGTCGACGGCGCTGCGCACGGTCTCGATCTCGCCGGCCACCCAGGGCAGGCGTTCGTCGTAGACCGCCCAGCGCGACCCCAGCGGCACGATCACGTCGTAACGGGTGGGATCGGGGAACGTGACGTCGAGCACCGGGTCGGCGGCGCGGTGCGCCGGTACCACCTCGAATGTGTCGACGTCGAAACCGAGGTCGGTGAACGTCTCGCCGAGCAGTGCCTCGGGGGCGATCGGATCGTTGTAGATGAACAGGACCTGGCGGGGCACCCGATTACGGTACGGCAGGAACGCCGTTATACGCAGTCCGAGGCGCCGTCGACGACCAGCACGGCGCCGTTGATGTAGCTGCTCTGGGCCGTGCACAGGAACGCGATCGCCGGTGCCACCTCGTCGACGGTGCCCATCCGGCCGGCCGGGATGTGCGCAATCTCTGCGGCCACGATCTCGGGCACCGCATGCATGGGCGCGGTCATCGCGGTCTCGATGGTGCCCGGGGCGACCGCGTTGACCCGGATCCCGTACTTGGCCCACTTGACCGCCAGGTTGCGGGTGACGTTGATGACGCCGGATTTCGCGGCGCCGTAGCCGGGCACCATGGTGACCGCACGCAGCGCCGACATCGATGCCAGGTTCACCACGCTGGCCCCGCCGGCCGCGGTGGACGCCTTCAGCGCCGCTCTGAGCCCGACGGTCAGCCGGTAGGGGCCGGTGAGGTTCAGCGCGACCGAGGCGGCGAACCCCTCGGGCGTGGATTCGTCGAGGCCGCCGGGGAAGTTGGCGCCCGCGTTGTTCACCAGCACGTCGAGCGTGGGGATGCTCTGCGCCAGGCTGTCAATGGATGCACTGTCGGTGAGGAGAAGTTGCCGGTAGGTCATCCCGGACAGGTCGGTGTCGTAGTCGGTGGCGGCTGCGCGGGTGCCGGTGACCGTGACCTGCGCCCCGGCGTCGCGCAAGAGCACCGCGACGGCGTGGCCGATGCCGCTGGTCGCCCCGGTCACCAGTGCCCGGGTGCCGGTGAAGTCGAAACTGAGCTGCGCGGTCATGAGTACCTCTCGATCTGCTTGGTCAGCCAGGCGGTCTCCCAGAAGTTGACGCTGCCCGCCAGCAGGCGCTCGTGGGCGGCTTTGAGCACCGCCCGCGCCTCCGGGTGGTCGCCGGCGGCCTCGGTGACCAGCTCGGCGAGGTGGATGGCGGCCAGCGGGCGGTCGGCGGTCAGGTGGGCACGGGCCCGCTCGGTCAGTGCGTCGGCGCCGGCCAGTTCCACCAGGTCGGCGCTGACGGTCTCGGGACCGACCGGGTACAGCTCGGTCGTCGACCGGTGATGGAACCAGCCGGAGTAGTTCTCCCAGATGGCGCGGACATCCCAGGCCACCTTGCCGTAGCCTTGGCCGACCTCGAGGTGATCGGGCAGGGTGATCTCGCGCATCAGGGTCGCGACGTCCTTGCCTGCGTTCATTCCCGCCACCGTCTCGTCGTGCAGGTAGCGCACGACGTCGCGCAGCCGGCTCAGCTCGGCGTCGATCAGGTCGGCCCCGCGGATCGGGTCGAAGTGCCCGGTGAGCAGTACCTCGGGTCGTAATGCCCGCACCCGTTCGATGGTGTCGATCACCGTCAGGGCGTCGCGGTACCGGTCGCCGCGCATGGTGACCAGATTCGGGATATGGCCGAATACCGGTCCGAACGTGTTGCTGCACAGACAGATTCGTTCATCGGGTAACCAGACCACCATGGCGTCGGTGGTTTCCCCGCCCGGGGTGGCGATCAGCTCGAACCGTCGGTCGCCGACGGTCAGCGCCAGCCGGTCCGCCACGACGATGTCGGCGCGTGCGGTGCTCTGCGCCGGCAGCTTGGTGCCGAAGCGCTGCTGGATCGCGGCGATGCCACCGGCAAGCTTGCCGGAGAAGGCGAAGGCGCTGCGGGTGGCCCGGTAGGGCAGCAGGCGCTCGTTGTCGTCGCGCCAGTGCTCCCAATTCGCTTGCGCCACCACCTGGGTGCCCGGATCGCTCAGGGTGTCTATGCCGCCGACATGGTCGTAGTGGCCCTGGGTGATCAGGATGTAGCGCACCGGGGAGGCGTCGACGGCGTCGAAGTTGGCCCGGTGCACCGGGCCTTCGAATCCCATGCCGGTGTTGACCACGACGCGCCCGTCCGACGTGGTCAGCAGGTAGGAGTTGGTCAGCCCGGGCGAGCACCAGATTCCGGGCGCGACTTGCGCGGCGTGTTCGGCCGCGGCGGGCGCCATGGCGTCGGCGCCGGGTCGGCTGCGGTAGATGGGTTCCACGGGTACCTCTAGATCTCGGGGCGGACGTCGAAGCGGTCGACGTAGAAGTCGAACTTCGAGCGTAGGTCCGCCGGTTCGACGCCGAAGTGCTTCTTGATGTCGTAGGGGATGCGTCCCTTGGCCCCGCGGCGGTTGTCGTCGACGTAGGCCTGAAAACGCTTGGCCACCTTGGGGGGAATATCGATACCCGCGCGCCGGTAGAACTCCTCGAGTATGGGCATCTCGTTGCCGTTCAGGTGATGGAAGCCGATGTCCAGACTGCGCTCGGCGGCCACCAGTTCCCGGTCGCGGACGCAGGCGCTCAGCAGTCGGTGGATCCGGTCGGTCCAGTAGTCGACCAGCCAGTCCGGGTCGATACTGGTGCGGCGCAAGCGATCCGAGTAGGCCATCATCGTGATGGCGGACTGGATCACCGCGACCGGGTCGCGGTGGGTGAAGGCGACGGTGGCGTCGGGGAACGTGGTCATCAGCGGTCCGAGTTGCTCGGCGTGCTGGGGGGATTTGAGAACCCAGGTTCGCGGGCCACGTAGAAATGTCAACGCCTGCAGGATCTTCCTCAGGTAGGCGTAGTGGCGGGTGTGGTCCAGGCCGAGGTAGAAGTCGCGCCAGACCGGAACGCGGGCATGCCATTCGAGCACGTAGCCGGCCATGTCGAGGTCGAGCAGCTCGACTTCCTCCTCGATGGCCTCGGGGAACCGGTCGTGCATGGCCGCCACGTACGGCGTGCTGGCCATCAGCGCCTCGTGCTCGGCCTTGACCCTGGCGTAGCGGGGGTCGAGACCGTCGATGCCGGCCCCCTGGCCGAGCGCGGGAATCGGGTCCTCGCTCTCCCAGTAGGGCAGCGCCCGCCGGCGCGGGTCCTGCGCGATCAGGTTCACCAGGTGGGTGGTGCCCGACCGGGGCATGCCGACCACGATCAGCGGCCGCTCGATCGGGATCGATTCGATCTCCGGATAGCGCCTCAGCAGGTCGGTCAACGACAGCCGGTTGCGCAGTTTACGAATCACTCTGGCGCGCAGAGTGTTTCGGCTAAGCTGGCGCAGTCCGGTGTCCGATTCGATGGCGGCGATGTGCGCGGCCAGCCGGTCGGCGAAACCGTCGTCGTCGGCCAGATCGTCGGCGCCGGCCGCCGCCACGGCCTCGGCCAGCATCGCGTCGACGTCGAAGGTCACCGGGCGGGACTCGGTGTAGTCGAGGATCTGGCGCTGAGTCTCGGTGAGCACCGGGGCGGTCAGGTCGTCGAGGTCCAGAGTCTCGGTCGACGCCATGTCCACGCACCTTGTCCGGCTTGTCAGCGTCGAATATTCGACGTACTGTTCGGAAATATGACGCTCAAGGTAGACCCTGCCCAGACGGCGGGTCAAGCGTCCTCCCCGCCCACCGGACGGGTGATCGCCGTGATGGAAATGCTCGGTGCCGATCCGGCCCGCCAGTTCTCGCTAGCCGAAATCTCGCGCGGCCTCGGCATCAGCCGGGCCACCGGCCACGCGATCCTGGCCACGCTGGTCGCGCACGAGTGGGTGACCCGCGACCCCCGGTCGGCCAGGTACTCCTGGGGACCGGCGATCGCCAGCTTGGCCAAACCCGCCGACCTGTTTCGCGGCGAACTGCAGGCACTGGCTGCCGCCACCGGCACGCAGGTGTATCTGGCCCGCCGTGAGGCGAACAGCCTGGTGATCGTCGACGTCGCCGGCGAAAGCGTGACCGCACCCCGGATCGGGCGCGGAACCCGCACACCGTTCGTCGCCCCGTTCGGCCGGGACTACGTCGCGTGGTCCCCGCCGGTGGCGCAGCGTGCCTGGCTCGAGGCGATCGGCCTGCCCAGCGACGCACTGCGGGCGCGGATTTCGGCCGTGCTCGACGAGACCCGGACCCGCGGCTACGTCGTGGAACGGCTGACCCGGGAGTATCTGCGGGTGTATTCGGCGCTGCAGGCGCTGTCGGGTGACGGCGAGGTGGATGCGATCACCGCGCAGCTCGCCCGGGCGTTCGCCGATCTCAGCGTGATCGACGTCCTGCCAGACGAATTGGGCGACGGCGCCGAGCACAGCATCGCCACGGTGTCGGCGCCGATCGCAGCAGCCGACGGGGCGGTGGTCATGTCGGTCACCGCCGCGCCGTTCGCCACGCTGGACGCCGCGGCGATCACCGGCCTGGGCGCACAGGTCCGGCGGGCGGCCGCCGCGATCGGCGGCCGGCTGGACCGGTACGGCGATCAGGCCTGAGTCAGCCCCAGCCGTCGGCGCGCCAGCACACCCAGTCGATCTCGACCAGCGCGCCGACCGCAAGGCCGGTGGTGCCCACACAGGTGCGGCTGGGCAGCCGGTCGGGAAACCACGGCGCGTAGGCCGCGTTGAACGCGCCGTAGTCGGTCCAGTCGGTCAGATACGCCCGCACCGACACCACGTCGGCCAGCGCCCCGCCGCACAATTCGGTGACCCGCAACAGGTTGGCCAGCACCTGGTCGGTCTGGGTGGCGACGTCGTCGCCGACCAGTGCACCGGAGGTGTCGGTGGGCATCTGCCCGGTCACGTACAAGGTCTGGCCCGCGGCGGTCGCGTGGGAGAACGGCGCCACCGCGGGCGGGACACCGTCGGCCGGGGTGAACGTGAACGCCCGGATTCCAGTCATGCCGCGGGATTATGCCAGCGTGGGAAGCAGCGCTTGTCGATTCGGCCGTGCACACCCTGGCGCTGGTCGACCACCTGGGTGACGGTGAAATCCACCGCCACCGACATGAACGAGTAGGCGTCGGCGCGGGACAGCCCGAAGTGGGTCTGCAGCAGCTGCAGCGTGCGCAGGGTCGCGCATTTCATCGCCGCGTCCAGGCTGTCCCCGAAGCCGTGTACCAGCAGTTCCGTCGAGGTCTCCAGTACCGGCACGGTGAACGGTAGGTCACGCCGAATCGTCAAGCGCAGCAACCCGTTCAGTGACGATTCCAGGGCGGTACCGCTGACCTCACCGTCACCCTGCGAGACGTGCGGGTCGCCGACCGACAACAGGGCTCCCGGCACCTGGACCGGGTAGTACATCCGGCCACCGGCGCCGACGCGCCAGTTGTCGACGTTGCCGCCGTGATCACCGGGCGGAACCGAGGAGACCCGCACCGGCTCGGCCGGCGCCACCCCCATGGTGCCGAAGTGCGGGCGCAGCGGGACCACCACGCCGGGTAACGCCGGCTCCCGGTGGGCGGCATCAGGCACGACGATGGTGCCCGGCTCGTTGGCCAGCGGGGTCGCGGTCCAGTCGTAACCGAACAGCGCGCGACCCAGCAGCGCGTCGACGTCGAGTTCGTAGACGGTCACCCGTTCGACGGGGATCTCGTTGTAGAGGTAGCCCCAGTGCCCCGCCAGGTTGGATCCATACGGTAGCCGCGGAGTGGCCTCCAGGATGTCGACCTGGAGCACGTCACCCGGGCGGGCCCCGGCCACCGCGATCGGTCCGGTGAGAATGTGCGGACCCGGCCCGCGGTCGTCCACCTCGGCGAACACCCGCGAAATGCCGTCGTCCATCAGCAGATCCGGCGCATCGCCGGCGTGATGGGTCAGCGTCTCGATCGCCACCAGGTCACCCGATGCGACCGTCAGGGCGGGCGTCTGGCGCGGATCGAAGAACCCCCAGTGCACCGTCTGCGCTGACGCGGGAAGGTGGTGCACCGTCATAAGCGTCAGATCATGCCAGCACGGGTGCCCCGGCGCGCGGCGAAGACGACCGGGCTCAGCGGGCGTGGTAGCGGCGCTCGGGTCGACCGGCGCCGTACTGCAGCCGCAGCCCCACCGTGCCGGTGCTCAGGAAGTGCTCGAGGTAGCGGCGTGCGCTGACCCGGGAGATGCCCACCAGCTCGGCGCATTCGGCCGCGGACACCTCACCGGCACCGCGCACGGCGTCGAGCACCAGCTGCCCGGTCTCGGCCCCAAGTCCCTTCGGCATCGCCTTCGGTGCCGGCTCGGCAGCCGCGGGTGAATGCCCGAAGAGGGTGTCGACGAAACCCTGGTCGACGCCGACTGCCGCGCCCAGCGCGTCGGCGCGGGCGGCGAACGACTCCAATTTCGTTCGCAGCTGGTCGAACTCGAACGGTTTGATCAGATAGTCAGCGGCGCCACCGTCGAGGGCACCGGTGACCGTGTCCAGTTCCCGGGCCGCGGTGATCATGATGACGCCGACGGTGTCGCCGTGAGCCCGCAACCGTTGCAGCACCTGCAGGCCGGTCATGTCGGGCAGGTACACGTCGAGCAGGATCAGCGCGGGGCGCAGCCGGCGGGCGACTTCCAGTGCGGCAGCTCCGGTGTGGGCCACCTCGACCGTTCGGAATCCCTCGATGCGGTCGACGAAGCGGCGGTGGATCTCGGCGACCATGAAGTCGTCGTCCACGACGAGGACCTCACGCATGGCTCACCGACTCGATCCGGGGCAGCCGGGCCACGAACAGGGCGCCGCCACCGTCGGCGTCGTACACCTGCGCCGTACCGCCGTGCTGGGCGGTGATGAGCCTGACCAAGGCCAGCCCTATCCCGCGGCCACCGGCGACGTCCGGTTTGGACGTCACACCCCTGGCGAAGATCTGGGTGCGAAGCGGTTGCGGCACACCGGGTCCGGAGTCGGCGACCTCGATGACGAGGCCGTCGCTGTCGTCCACCCGCACAGTGACTCGCGACGCTGCCGTGCCTTCCGAGACGTCCACCGCGTTGTCGATCAGATTGCCCAGCACCGTGATCGCATCGGTGGCCGGCGCCGGGCTCAACACACCCAGGTGGGAATCCTCGGTCAAGTGCAGCGACACCCCACTCTCGGCGGCCAGCGTGGTCTTGGCGATCAGCAGTGCGGCCACGGCCGGATCGGTGATGCGCTGGGTGACAGCGTCGCTGATCTCCGCGCGGCGGCGGGTCAGCGCGCCGACCAGGTCGCGCACCGAGTCGTACTCACCCAGCTGGACCAGCCCGGAGATGGTGTGCAGCTGGTTTGCGAACTCGTGGGTCTGGGCGCGCAACGTGTCGGTCACGCTCTTGTGCGAGGACAGCTGCGCCTGCATCGACGCCAGCTCGGTGCTGTCGCGCATGGTGGTGACCGACCCGATCCGCTGACCCTGGCTGGTCGCCGAGCGTCGGTTGAGCGCGAGCACCCGGTTGGGGGTGGCGATGACGACGTCGTGGCCGTCCTCGCCGGAGAGCAGGAAGTCGGCCACCGCCGGGTCGATCCCGGCGTCGCGCACCCGGCGGTTCACCGCGTCCGCGCCGATGCCGAGCAGTTCTTGCGCGCTGTCGTTGACCACGGTGATCACCCCGTCGGTGTTCACCCCGATGACGCCTTCACGGATGCTGTGCAGCAACGCTTCTCGATGTTCGGCCAGCCCGGCGATCTCGGCGACCTCCAGACCACGGGTGTGCCGCTTGATCCGCCGGGACAACAACCACGAGGCGAACAGACCCAGCGCCGCTCCCACTCCGAGATACACCAGGAGCCGTTCACCGGCCCCGCTGAGAAGCTGCCACACCGACGGGTAGGGCTCGCTGACCGACACCACCGAGAGCACCCTGCCGTCGGTGGACAGGATGGGGACCTGCCCCACCAACGCGTGGCGGCCGTCGATGTCGAGGTCGCCGAACCACGCCCTGCCCTCGACGACCCGACTGGGGCCGAAGTCCGCGCTGCGGCCCACCCGTGACGGGTCGGTGGACACCCGCACCCGACCGGACGGATCGATGATCTCGGCCAGCCCGGCCCCGGACAGCGCCACCGCCCGGTCGACATCCGGCGCCAGCATCTGGGCCGCGAACGGGTCGGCGTACCGGTCCCGCACGAGCGGCGTCGACGCCACGTTCTCGGCGACGGCGATCATCCGCTGTCCGCGCACATCACGGAACTCCTTGGTCGACTGGGCGATCGACACCGCAGCCACGGCGATCAGCACGACCGCCACCACGAGCAACTGGAAGACGAGGAACTGACCCGCCAGGCTGCGACCGCTACGTGCCAGCGATGACCACAACGACCACAACTTCCTCTGCGACCTCAAGAGTGACGGCAGTCACGTCCACGCACCAGTATTGCTGAACATCACAGTGGAAAGAACTGTTCTCGAGAGGAACGGGGTCGACGAATGGTGCGACGCAGCGCCACCCGGCTTGCGGCGATCGTCACGGCACTGGCAGTAGCGCTGCTGTTGGCCGGGTGCGGCGTGACGCGCGGCGACGATCCGTCCGGGCTGCACCGGTTGCGAATGATGGTGCCGAACAGCCCCGGCGGCGGTTACGACCTGACCGCGCGAACCGCGGTGAAGATCATGGAAGACCAAGACATCACCGGCCGGGTCGAGGTGTTCAACGTGCTCGGCGCCGGCGGCACGGTCGCGATGGCCCGGCTGATGAACGAGCGTGGCAACGACGACCTGATGATGACGATGGGTCTGGGCGTCGTCGGTGCGACCTACACCAACGGATCCAAGATCAAGGCCTCCGACGCGACGGCCATCGCCAAGCTGATCGAGGATCCGGGCGCGATCTTCGTGCCCGCCGACTCGCCGTTCAAGACGGTCGCCGACTTCGTGGCGGCATGGAAGGCCGATCCGAGCTCGGTGACGATCGGCGGCGGCTCCTCACCGGGCGGGCCCGATCACCTGTTCCCCATGGAGGTCGCCAAGAAGGTCGGGGTCGACCCGCGACAGGTCAACTTCATCACCTATGACGGCGGCGGTGACCTGCTGACCGCGCTACTGGGGAAGAAGATCACCGTGGGAACGTCAAGCCCCGGCGAGCTGATCGACCAGATCGAAGCCGGCCAGCTGCGGGTGCTCGCGGTGTCGAGCGCGCAGCGGGTCGAGGGCATCGACGCACCGACGCTCACCGAGTCCGGCATCGACCTCACGTTCGCCAACTGGCGCGGTGTTCTTGCACCGCCCGGCATTTCGGACAAGGCCAAGAGCGAGATGGTCAAAGCGCTCGAAGAGCTGCACGGTACGCAGCAATGGAAGGACGCGCTGGCCAAGAACGGCTGGACGGACGCCTTCGTCACCGGCGCGGCGTTCGAACAATTCCTTGTCGACCAGGACAACCGGGTCTCGTCGACCCTGACCGAATTGGGGCTGCTGTGAGCGTTGACGACCGGCAGACGGAGCAGCCGGCACGCGCTGTGGACTACGCGCAATACGTGGTGGTGGCCGTTCTGGTTCTCGTCGGTGGGTTCCTGGTCTACAGCGGGCTGACGCTGGATGCGGGGTTCGCCAAGGTCGATCCCGTTGGGCCCAAGTTCTTTCCGTTGGTCATCGGCAGCGCCGCGCTGGTGCTCGCGGTGATCCTGGCCGTCGCGATCCCGCGCGGCAGCAAGGGTGAGGCCGACGCCGGCGAGGACATCGACCCCGAGGCGCCGGGGGACTGGCGTACCGTCGGGCTGCTGATCGCGCTGTTCGTCGCGATGATCCTGCTGGTCAATCCGCTGGGCTGGGTGATCACCAGCGCGTTGTTCTTCGCCGGTGCGGCAACGATTCTGGGTAGCCGGCACTACGTGCGCAACGTCGTCATCGGAGTTGTTGTGGCGCTGGCCAGCTTCTACGCGTTCTACTCCGGGCTCGGGATCCCGCTGCCCGCCGGCATCTTGGACGGGATTCTGTAGATGGACAACCTCAACTGGCTGCTGCAAGGGTTCGCCGAGGCGGCGACCCCGATGAACCTGCTGTACGCCGTGATCGGTGTGCTCCTGGGCACCGCGGTGGGGGTGCTGCCCGGTATCGGCCCGGCGATGACGGTGGCCCTGCTGCTTCCGATCACCTACAACGTCAGCCCGAGTGCGGCGTTCATCATGTTCGCCGGCATCTTCTACGGCGGGATGTACGGCGGATCCACCACGTCGATCCTGCTGAACACGCCGGGGGAGTCGTCGTCGGTGATCACCGCGATCGAGGGCAACAAGATGGCGAAAGCGGGCCGGGCCGCGCAGGCGTTGGCCACCGCGGCCATCGGCTCGTTCGTCGCGGGCAGTATCGGCACCGCGCTGCTGGCCGCGTTCGCGCCCGCGATCTCGCGGTTCGCGGTCACCCTCGGCGCCCCGTCGTATCTGGCGATCATGCTCTTCGCGTTGGTGGCGGTGACGGCGGTGCTGGGCTCCTCGAAGCTGCGCGGCGCCATCTCGCTGGTGCTCGGTCTGGCGATCGGCATCGTCGGCATCGACTTCCTCACCGGCCAGCCCCGGGCCACATTCGGGATCCCGCAACTGTCGGACGGCATCGACATCGTGGTGATCGCGGTTGCGATCTTCGCTGTGGGCGAGGCGCTTTGGGTGGCCGCGCACCTGCGCAGGCGGCCGGCCGATGTGATCCCGGTGGGACGACCGTGGATGGGCCGCGAGGACTGGCGGCGGTCCTGGAAGCCGTGGCTGCGCGGCACCGCGTTCGGGTTTCCGTTCGGTGCGCTACCCGCGGGTGGGGCCGAACTGCCCACGTTCTTGAGCTACATCACGGAGAAGAAGTTGTCCAAGCATCCGGAGGAGTTCGGCCGGGGCGCGATCGAGGGTGTGGCCGGTCCCGAGGCGGCCAACAACGCCTCCGCCGCAGGCACCCTGGTGCCGATGCTGTCGCTGGGCCTGCCGACCAACGCGACCGCCGCGGTCATGCTCACCGCCTTCGTCTCGTACGGAATCCAGCCTGGGCCAACGCTGTTCAGCAAGGAACCGCTGCTGATCTGGACGCTGATCGCCAGCCTGTTCATCGGCAACTTCCTGCTGTTGGTGCTCAACCTGCCGCTGGCGCCGCTGTGGGCCAAACTGCTGCGCACACCGCGGCCGTATCTGTACGCCGGCATCCTGTTCTTCGCCACCCTCGGGGCGTTCGCGGTGAACGTGCAGCCGCTCGATCTGGCCCTGCTGCTGTTGTTCGGACTGCTCGGTCTGATGATGCGCCGCTTCGGACTTCCGGTGCTGCCGCTGATCATCGGCGTCATCCTGGGCCCGCGCATCGAACGCCAGCTGCGGCAGAGCCTGCAGCTGGGCGGCGGCGACTGGTCGAGTCTGTTCACCGAGCCGGTCGCGATCGTCACCTACGTGTGCATGGTGGTGCTGCTGGCCATCCCGCTGGTGCTGCGGCTGCTGCATCGCGACGAGGAGACCCTGCTGGTCGTCGAGGACGACAAGGACCAAAGAGAGAAGGCCCAGACCTCATGATTGTCGTGGGATACACCAACGACCAGCACGGCCGGGCTGCGGTGGAGGCCGCCATCGCCGAGGCGGCACTGCGCGATACCGACCTGCTGGTGGTCAACTCGACGCCGGGCGACTCCTATGTCGACGCGGCGTTCGCCCAGCCGGGCGAGGTGCGCGATCTCGAGGAGCGCCTGCGTGACGGTGGGGTGCGCTACGAGCTGTCGCAGCCGGTCGGGGTGTACGCCGCCGACGCGCTGTTGGCGGCGATGGAGCGCCCCGAGGCCGAGCTGCTGGTGATCGGCCTGCGGCACCGCAACCCCGTCGGCAAGCTGCTGCTCGGCAGCGTCGCGCAGCAGCTACTGCTGGAATGCCCGAAACCCGTGCTCGCGGTCAAGTCTGGCTAATACCGGATAATGGCGTCATGGACGTGACGACAACGGTCTGGGCCATCACCTGCGCGGTGATCATCGGCTTGTTCGTGTTCGACTTCTACGCCCACGTGCGAGTGCCGCACGAACCGACGTTCAAAGAGTCGGCGATCTGGTCGTCGGTGTATATCGGGCTCGCGGTGGTGTTCGGCTTCGTCGTCTGGTGGCAGTGGGGTGGTGAGTTCGCCGGCGAGTACTTCGCGGGCTACGTCACCGAAAAGGCGCTCTCCGTCGACAACTTGTTCGTCTTCACGGTCATCATGAGCACGTTCGCGGTACCGCGGGAGTTTCAGCAGAAGCTGTTGCTGATCGGGATCGTGCTGGCGCTGGTGATGCGCGCCGGGTTCATCGCCGTCGGCGCCGCGGCGATCAGCACCTTCAGTTGGGTGTTCTATCTCTTCGGCATCTTCCTCGTGCTCACCGCCGTCAAGCTCGCCAAGGAGGCCGGCCACGAGCAGGAGGTCGAGGAGAAACGCGACAGCCGCATCATCGCGCTGGTCCGCCGCTTCGTGCCGACCACCGACGACTATGACGGCGACAAGTTCCTCACCAAGCTCGACGGCAAGCGGACCGTCACCCCGATGTTGTTGGCGCTCATCGCCATCGGATTCACCGACGTGCTGTTCGCGTTGGATTCGATCCCGGCGATCTACGGCCTGACCAAAGAGCCCTACATCGTCTTCACCGCCAACGCGTTCGCTCTGATGGGGCTGCGGCAGCTGTACTTCCTCATCGGGGGCCTGCTGGACCGGCTCGTCTACCTGTCCTACGGCCTGTCGCTGATCCTGGCGTTCATCGGTGTCAAGCTGGTGCTGCATGCGCTGCACGAGAACAGCCTGCCGTTCATCAACGGCGGTGAGCACGTTGCGGTTCCGGAGATCTCGACCGGGATGTCGATCAGCGTGATCGGGGTGGTGCTGGCGATCACCACTGTGGCGAGCCTGGCCAAAACCAGGGGGCGGACGAGCTCGCCGTCGTAGCGGCGGGCCATCCTGACCGGATGGCGTCGGCCAGCGTCCAGAGCGAAGCACCCAGCAGGACAAGGTCTTTCAACAGAAACTCGGCAAGCAGTGTGATTGCCGGAAAGCCGCCACCGGCCGGTTCGCTGATCCCCGGTGTGGTGAACAGGAAGCTGATCGTCGAGATGAACAGCACAATCGACAGCAGGCTCCCGATCACCGAGATGCGTGGTGCTAAGGGTTTGGCCGCCAGCAGTACCGCGGCACTGACCTCCATGACGCCGAGCAGTACCGAGAACGTGTATTCCGGAAATACGCGGTACAGCCATCCCATGAACGGGCTGTGCGCGACCAGGGGTGCGATCTGGTGTGCCTCGTAGTGAGCGAACTTGAGCAGGCCGATCCAGCCGATGACGACGACAAGGCCGTACCGCAGGAGGGCGGCGGCCAGCAGGTCGGTGGCCGGGAGCGCGCGCCGCGCATTGCGGGCCAGGTCTGTTCTGCCAGTGGCCATCTCAGTGGCCTCGGGGTTGATGCGTTCGGTCATGCTCTCAAACGTAGGCGGCGAGGACTGGTACAAATAGATCGAATAGTCTCGGATTTCAGCCTGAAAGTCTCATCATGGACGCGATCAGCCGCTTGTTGAGCATGACCCACCTCGGTGCCGCCGTCGACAGGCGCTGTTTACTGGGCAGCACCACGCGGATGGATGTCGCGGCATACCCGGAGTTTCGCGTGCCGTTCCATGTCTTGCTCGACGGCGAGTGTGAGCTGCAGGTGAACGCCACCACCCTGCAGATGCGGCCGGGAGACGTGGTGGTGATCCCGAGTGGGGCGCCGCACCGGGTGATCACACCGGGCGGCGGTCGCAGGCACGGCACGGTGGAGACCACCGGTCAGGCGTTCGTCACCACTCACAGCACGCGCGGTGGGGCGCCGGTCGTCGACTTGTTCTGCGGGCACTACCTGATCGATGCGGGTGCGGGTGCGGTGTTGTTCCGCAGCCTGCCTGATCCGCTGCACGTTTCGCTCGGGCCACCCGCCGACGGCGCGGAGACGCTGGAAATGTTGAGTGTGATGATGCGCGCAGAAGCACAGCGCGAAGGGAACGGCACCGGCGCCATGTTGTCGGCCCTGGCTACCGCGTTGCTGACGATGGTGCTGAGGTCGGCGTCGAATGCCACCACCGGGCCCGCCTCGTGGACCGCGGCGGCCGATCCTGGTATTGCCGAGACCATCGAGCGCGTCCTCGATCGGCCGGGTGCTCACTGGACCATCGATCGGCTCTGTCGCGTCGCGGCCATGTCGCGAGCGACATTCCTGCGTCGTTTTGGACAGCAAACGGGGATGACGGTGGGCGCTTTCTTGGTGCGGGTCCGTGTGATGTCTGCGGCGGAACTCCTCATGGCCAGCGACGCCACGATCGCCGCCGTCGCGGGGCAAGTGGGCTATCAATCCGAGTCGGCATTCGGCCGCGCCTTCCGTGCCGAGGTCGGGACGACGCCGGCGCGCTTCCGGCGCAATCAACGGCGCCGCCGGGCGGACAGCGCGACAGCCGGCGACTGACGTGTCGAGCTGCGCGGGCCGCGGCGTCAGCTCCAGTCGCGGAAGGCGTTCAGCAGCTTGTTCCGGAACGCCGGGTCAAGCTGCTCACCGCCGAGCGTGCCAACGGTGTCGATCGTGGCCCGGAACTGCGCAAGGTAGGCGTCGCAGCCGTCGCAGCCGAGCAGGTGCAGGTCGAAGCGCGCCCGGGTTTGCGGGTCGAGGGATCCGTCGAGGTAACCGGTGACCAGCTCCACGAGCTCGTTGCAGTCCATCGGTTCAGTGCTCACGGCGCCTCCCGCAGGTAGTCCTCGAGCGCCTGTCTGATGGCCGCGCGACCGCGGTGCAGCAGCACGCGCTGGTTGGCCACGGACAGGTCCAGCATGTCGCACACCTCACCGGAGTCGAAGCCCAACATGTCGCGCAAGGTGACGACCGTGCGTTGGCGATCGGGAAGCTTGTCGAGTTCGCGGCGCGCCACGGCACGCAGCTCGGACCCGAGAACCGACCCCTCGGGAGTGTCCGGGAACGGCACCGGCGCGCCGCGATTCGTCCAGTGTCCGGGCCAGTCCGGGTCGCCGGCCGGCCGGAACCGGGCCGGGTCGACGGTGGCCCCTGCGAAGGCGGCCGCCTCCGCGTCGGCGGCCCGTTGATCGCGCAGTCCTCTGGTCTTGGCGATGTTGATCATGACCGTGAAAAGCCAAGTGCGAAGGGATGATCGGCCCTCGAACTTGGCAATGCCCTTGATCAAGGCGATCCAGGTCTCCTGGACGACTTCCTCGGCGGCTTCGCTGGTTCGGACGTAGCCGCGCGCCACCCGTAACAGGGCAGGGGAGTGGCGGTCGACCAGCGCGGCAAAGGCGCGCTCGTCGCCGGCGCGCAGCGAGGCCACCAGCGAGGACTCGTCGTCTTCCGTCCCGATCATCGGGACGAAATACTATCGCCTCAGCGGTATTCCGGATTGGCGGAATGGTTCTCGGGCCCGCCGGTCCAACCCGCGTGGGCCTGCGCCGGGACGCTCTAGTCGATGTGTCGCGGGGTGCAGTTGACGAACAGCGCCCGCAGGCCCGTGAAGTCATAGTGTGGTTGCCCCATCGCGTTTCCCTTTCCCGCTGTCTGACAACAGTGCGCTGCCGGTGCGAAGCCGTTACGCCGGGGCGGCGACGTAACGGTCGAAGGGATGAGGCGCACCCAGGTGTCGTAGGGACTCCTCGTGCAGAAAGGTTTCGCCATGACCGCCATCGCCACCCGGGTCCATCGGACCGACGCACGTGCGACCGTCGGTGCGCTTGCGGCGCGCTACGGCCTTGTGATCGTGATCGCGTGGATCGGGGCCCTGAAGTTCACCGCGTACGAAGCCCACGGCATCGAGCCGCTGGTGGTCAACAGTCCGCTGATGAGCTGGGTCTACGGCATCTTCTCGGTGACCACGTTCTCGGCGATCCTCGGCGTTGTCGAGTTGGCGACAGCGGCGCTGCTCGCCGTCAGGCCGTGGTGGCCGAAGGTGTCGCTGGTCGGCAGCGTCGCGGCGATCGGGCTGTTCTGCGCCACGCTCAGCTTTCTGGTCACCACACCGGACATCGGCGAGCAGTCGGCAGGCGGCTTCCCGGTCCTCTCCTCGACCGGTCAGTTCCTGGTGAAGGACATCGCGCTGCTGGGCATTGCGGTGTGGACGGCGGCGGAAGCGGTGCGCGCCGACCTCGACCGGTGAGACGCCACCGGCCGCTGTTAAAAGTGATCCATCGTCGTTTGCCCGGACGCATCACCGCAATCGTTATGAGCCGCAAGATGATCGGCCCGATAGAGCACCGATCAGCACGGAGGTATGGGTGGACTGGGCTATTTGTCGGAAGCACAGGGCTCCCTATCGTCAGAGGCGAAACGCCGGGGATATTCGCGGGATTTAGCTATCCGGCGCCATACCATTCCGGTAGCTGATTGGTCAGCTGCGGTCCGGGGGCGCGGAGGGTTCATGGTCAGGCACGCGAACGTCGTAGTGGGCCGACTGGCCCTGACACGTCTCATGACTGCCGTAGGTCGCGCGGCCACCGCGCGGCGTGTCGGTGTCCTCGTCGTGGTGATCGGCGTATGCCTGTCTGAGGTCAGTCCCTCGGCGGCAGTGGGTTTCGACTTACCGTCCGGGGCCACCGTCGACGTCTTCGACTCGATGAGCCTTGTGCTGCCCACCTCGACCGCCCGGGGTGCCAACACCGTCAAGCTCACTGCTGCGAAGAACGAATACGAATCGTTCCAGGTGAAAGTGGCCGCGGGTGCCTCTCCGATCGACGCGATGTCGGTGTCGCTGGGAACTTCCCTGACCGGCCCGAAGGGCGCCAGCATCCCTGCCGGCAACGTCCGGTTTTACCGGGAGGACTATTACAAGCTCACGACGATGAGCGATGGCGAGATGAAGGCCGAGTTCCCCCGCGACGCAGCCGGAACCTGCTCGGGGGACTGCCGTATCCCTGACGCGCTCATCCCCGAGCGCGACCAATTGGTAAACGAGGACCGGGCCGCGTTCCCAACGGTCGTGCCCGCCAACGAAAACCGCGTCGCCTGGATCGATGTGCTGATTCCCGCCACCGCAACGGCCGGCACCTACACCGGGTCGATCCTCGTCAAATCCGGCGCAACGACATTGGTCATGATCCCGTTGAGCGTCGAGGTGCTCAACGTCGCGATCCCGTCGACCTCGACCATGCAGTCGCAAGTGTTCGTCCACACGAATGACGTCGGCGGCTGGTCTACCTACCAGCAGCTGGCCGAACTCGGGCTCAACGACCGAATTTCCCTTGTCCCAGACGGTTTCAGCCCCGCCACCGGGGCCGGGGTCCTGGGCCCACTGCTGAACGGCACCGACCCCAAGGTGCCCCTGGCTGGCGCTCGCCTCACCACAATCCCGATCACCCACTTCGCGAACGCCGCCGATTGGCGCAGCGCGTTGACCTCGCTCGGCAGAGCAGACGCCGGCCGGTTCTGGTGCGACGAGGCGACCACCGCCGACTGCTCGGGCTGGTATACCACGGCATTGGCGTCGTACCCCGGGCTCAAACTGCAGCAGATCCCGCAGTACCTTAAGCCGACGACAGACCCCGGCTATCTCGAAAGCCGAACGCAGACGGCGGTGC
Organism: Mycobacterium sp. shizuoka-1; assembly: GCF_002723835.1. Classification (GTDB taxonomy): domain Bacteria; phylum Actinomycetota; class Actinomycetes; order Mycobacteriales; family Mycobacteriaceae; genus Mycobacterium. The sequence goes on from NZ_BEWG01000050.1 coordinate 44,092, forward strand.
CCATCGTCACGGACCTCGACGGCAAGGTGACTTGGTTCCAGCAGTGGAAGGCCGCTTCGGCGGGGCGTGAGTTCTGGGCGTATACCAGCTGCATGTCGGGCGGCTGCAACGCTGCCTACCTTGACAACGCCCTGTACAACGGTAGGCCCAGCTTCGGCATCGACCAGCCGAACTCGGAGGCTCGCGCGATGGGGTGGCAGGGATTCCGCGTCGGTATCAGTGGAGAGCATTACTGGAACGCGACCGGCTCCTACTCCCAAGCATGGAATCTGTGCTCCGGCACGCAGCCCACCAACTGCCAGTACACGGCGGCCGGGGAAGCCACCGGGATGAACGGTGACGGCAACCTCTTTTACAAGTGGAATCAGGCAAAGATCGGCGGCACCACTCCGATCCCGGCTGAATCCCTGCGGCTCAAGCGTTTCCGAGACGGCCGCGAGGACAACGAGATCATGAATCTGTTGGCGGCCAACGGCAGGCAGGCTGACACCATGGCGGTGGCCAATGGCCTGTTCCCGTCGTTCGTCGACAACAACCGCACACCGGCCCAGGTCGCCTCGGCGCGAGCCCAGCTGGAGACGTTGGTGCGTCAGGTGTTTCCGGCGTCTCCCGCGTCGGCCGTTTCCGCACAGGATCTCAATTGCGATGGCACTGACGACATGCTGGCCGTCGGTTCGGACGGCCAGTTGCTGTTCTTTGCGCGAACCAACGGTAACTGGGCTCCCGATGCTCCCAAGGGGGTGGCCACCGGCTGGCTCAACAAGTACCGTGAGCTGCTTTTGCCCGGCGACGTCAACGGCGATGGCAAGCCCGACCTGCTGGGCAGGACCGCGATGAACTCCCTGGAGGTGTGGACCGGGGCGTGCAACGGCACGTTCACCAAGGGCGCCGCGTTGCCACCGTTGGTGAACATCCTTTCTTCGCCATCCGCGATGGCGCTGTCCGACATGACGACCCCGGGAGACTTCGACGGTGACGGCAAGGTGGATCTGCTCGATCAACGACCCGACGGCACGATGTGGCTGGCCTCCGGCACCGGCACCGGGTTCGGCGTCCCGCGTCAGATCGGCCAGGCCTGGACGACTTTCACCGTGGTCGCGGTGGGCGACGCGACGGGTGACGGCAAATCCGATCTCATCGGACGGCGCAATGACGGTCGGGTCTTCCTGTACCGGGGTAACGGGGCAGGCGGACTTGTGACCGCCAAGGGCGAAGACACCGGCGTGGCCCTGAATCCGATCGCCGTCCCGTATCTACTGGGTGCGGGCGATATGAACGGGGACGGGAAAGTGGATCTGGCGGCGATCGCCAAGACGGGTGAGCTCTCCGCCTATCTCGGTAATGGTGCCGGCGGCTTTTCGGCAACCCCGACTCGGATGGGCGCCGGCTGGACCACCAGCGTCGTGCAGGTCGGCGATTGATCTGGGCTCGGCGGCGGGCCGCCTGCCTGTTCTGTGTCCGAGGGGGGACTTGAACCCCCACGCCCGTTAATAGGGCACTAGCACCTCAAGCTAGCGCGTCTGCCATTCCGCCACTCGGACCCGCATTGGGCGCTTAAGGGTATCGGACCACCGTCCCGAGCCCCAAATGACCCCGCTTCCGCCGCCGAGAGTAACGCCACGGTGACGTTCGGGGCCGAATCGCGCCCTGGCGTTACTGTCGTCGGCGGGCGAGGGGCGCGCGGCCCGCCTATGCCGCTGGCAGTCGACCGGCGATCTGGCCGGCGATCGCGCTGGCCGCCGCGGTCGGCCCGTCCAGGCTGCACGCCTCGACGTCCACCGCGACATTGCTGTGCACGGTCAGCGCGCGCTGGCAGGCCCAGCGCTGCGGGCTCTGCTGGACCCGCGACACCGCCAGCACGTCGTTGTCGGTGCTGGTCGCACCGACCGACCACACCTGGGGCGGGCCGATGGGCTGGGCGTAGTTCAGCTCCCGGTTGGAGCAGGCCGCCCAGCCCCGCTGCGACGCGGTGAAGAACTCCGCGGCGGCCTGGGCGGTCGGGAACGACACCACCGCCTGCACGGCGTAGTGCGACCACCGTGGTGCGGTCGGTGGCTCGCGCAGCACCTGACCGTGCACGGCGGTCGATCCGCTGCCGGCATACACGCCCTTTTGGGCGGCACCGGCAATGGCCAGGCAGTTCACGTCGGCGAAGTGTGCGCTGTCGTTCCAGGCCTTGTCCACGTCGGTGGTGACGACGACGTCGTCGCTGGACAGTGCCGCGCCGACGTCGGGTGCCGGCAACAACAGCGCGGGCAAGGCATCGGGGCTGGTCAGCGGCACCTGCCCGGCGGGCATCGCGGTGCCTGCCGTGATGGCCGAACAGCCGCTGACCGACACGCACAACAGTGCCGCGATCACAGGCAGGCGGGGGGTCACCCGGTAAATCAAACCCTACTTCGGCGTGTTGCGCGAGGGGTTGGAGGGAAACTTGTGATAATGCGCGACCACCGCGGCGACGGCCGGGCGGCGCCAGTGGTAGGAAAGGGGACTGTGACACAACCCGTCGACGAGGTGGTCGATCTCGTCAGCGCCCTGATCCGGTTCGACACCTCCAACACCGGTGAGTTGGCGACCACCAAGGGCGAGGCGGAGTGTGCCCTCTGGGTGGCCGAGCAGTTGTCCGCCGTCGGATATGCCACCGAGTACGTCGAGTCCGGGGCGCCCGGCCGGGGCAACGTGTTCGCCCGGCTGCCCGGCGCCGACCCCAGCCGCGGTGCCCTGCTCATCCACGGCCACCTCGACGTGGTCCCCGCCGAGCCCGCCGACTGGAGCGTGCATCCCTTCTCCGGCGCCGTCGCCGACGGCTATGTCTGGGGCCGCGGCGCGGTCGACATGAAGGACATGTGCGGGATGATGATCGCCGTCGCCCGGCACTTCAAGCGGGCCGGCATCGTCCCACCCCGCGACCTGGTCTTCGCATTCGTCGCCGACGAGGAGCACGGCGGCACCTACGGCGCCCAGTGGCTGGTGGACAACCGGCCCGACCTGTTCGACGGCATCACCGAGGCCATCGGCGAGGTGGGCGGCTTCTCGCTGACCGTGCCGCACAAGGACGGCGGGGAGCGCCGGCTCTATCTGATCGAGACCGCGGAAAAGGGCCTGTCCTGGATGCGGCTGATCGCGCGCGGCCGCGCCGGACACGGCTCGATGGTGCACGACGACAATGCCGTGACCGCAGTCGCCGAGGCTGTCGCCCGGCTGGGCCGGCACCAATTCCCTTTGGTGCTCACCGATTCCGTCGAGCAATTCCTCACCGCGGTCGCCGAGGAGACGGGCTACAGCTTCGACCCGGCCTCGCCGGATCTCGACGGCACGATCGCCAAGCTGGGCGGCATCGCGCGCATCGTCGGCGCGACCCTGCGCGACACCGCCAACCCCACCATGCTCAAGGCCGGCTACAAGGCCAACGTGATCCCGCAGACCGCCGAGGCGGTGATCGACTGCCGGGTGCTGCCCGGGCGCAAGGAAGCCTTCGAGCGCGAGATCGATGAGTTGATCGGCCCCGACGTCACCCGCTCCTGGGAGCGTGATCTGCCGTCGTACGAGACGACGTTCGACGGCGACCTGGTCGATGCGATGAACGCCGCGCTGCTGGCCGTCGATCCGGAAGCCCGCACCGTCCCGTACATGCTGTCCGGCGGGACCGATGCCAAAGCCTTTGCCCGCCTTGGTATCCGATGCTTCGGATTCATCCCGCTGCGGTTGCCGCCGGAGCTGGACTTCGCGGCGCTGTTCCATGGCGTCGACGAGCGGGTACCCGTCGAATCGCTGCAGTTCGGCGTCCAGGTGCTCGAGTCTTTCTTGAGAAACTGCTGACCTACCTCGAAAGGATCGCCCTCTCATGGCTTTTGACTACAACCCGTATGACTTTCTGCCGTCGTTGCCCAGCTTCACGCTGACCAGTGCCGACATCACCGACGGCCGGCCGCTGAAAAACGCTCAGGTCAGCGGCATCATGGGCGCCGGAGGCGAGGACGTCTCGCCGCAGCTGAGCTGGTCGGGTTTCCCGGAGGAGACCCGCAGCTTCGCCGTCACCGTCTACGATCCCGACGCCCCGACCGCCTCCGGGTTCTGGCACTGGGCGGTGGCCAACCTGCCGGCCACGGTGACCGAACTGCCCGCCGGCGTCGGCGACGGCTCGGTGCTGCCCGGCGACGCGCTGACCCTGGTCAACGACGCCGGCATCCGCCGCTTCCTCGGCGCGGCCCCGCCCGCCGGGCACGGCTACCACCGCTACTTCGTCGCCGTACACGCGGTGAAGGTGGAAAAGCTGGAGCTCACCGAGGACGCCAGCCCGGCCTACCTCGGATTCAACCTGTTCATGAATTCGATTGCCCGCGCGGTCATTCACGGCACCTACGAGCAAAACTAGGTCGCAGCCGACCCGACCGCGGCACTCAGTGACGCGAAGCCGCCCGCATGCAGGCGGGCGGCGACGCCGTCGTGAATCTGTTTGGCCCACGTGCCGCCGCCGTAGATGAACCCGGTGTAGCCCTGCAGCAGCGTGGCTCCGGCGGTGATCCGCTCCCAGGCGTCGTCGGCGGTTTCGATGCCGCCCACGCTGATCAGCACCAGCTCGGTGCCGACGCGGTGGTACAGCCGGCGCAGGATCTCCAGCGACCGCGCCGCGACCGGCGGGCCGGAGATCCCGCCCGGGCCGAGCTGATCGACGCCCGCAGTGCGCAGCCCGGCCCGCGAGATCGTGGTATTGGTGGCAACGATGCCGGCCAGGCCCAGCTCGACGGCGAGGTCGGCGACGGCGTCGACGTCCTCGTCGGACAGGTCCGGAGCGATCTTCACCAGCACCGGGGTGGCGGTCTCCGCCAACACCGCCGACAGGATCGGGCGCAGGGACTCCACCGCCTGCAGGTCGCGCAATCCCGGCGTGTTGGGGGAGCTGACGTTGACCACCAGGTAGTCGGCCAACGGTCCGAGTAACCGGGCGCTGGAGCGGTAGTCCTCGGCGGCCGACTCCGGCGGGGTGACCTTCGACTTGCCGATGTTCACGCCGACCGGCCCCTCGGGGCGGTGGCGGGCCAACTGCAGCGCCAGCGCGCCGGCGCCGTGGTTGTTGAATCCCATCCGGTTGAGCAGCGCCCGGTCTTCCGGCAACCGGAACAGCCGCGGTTGGGGATTGCCCGGCTGCGGCTGGGCGGTCACGGTGCCCACCTCGGCGTAACCGAATCCCAGTGCGCCCCAGGTGTTCAGCCCCAGACCATCCTTGTCGAAGCCGGCCGCCAGTCCGAGCGGGCCGGGAAACCGAACCCCGAAGACCGTGCTGGCCAGCACCGGATCGGACGGGGCGAGCCGGCGGCGCAGCGCGCGGCGGGTCGCCTCGGTGGCGGTGGCGGTGCGCAGGGCGCCGAACACCAGGGTGTGGATGCGCTCGGGGGGCAGCAGGAACAGTGCACGGCGCAGCGCGGCGTACATCACAGCTCGGGCTGGTCGGCGGTCTGGCCATTGAGGCGGGATTTCTTGCGCCGCAACAGCACTCGTCGACTTCCGTCGGTGTAGAGCCGCACTCTGGTCAACTCCCAGCCGCGGTACTCGGCCTCGATGGACAGCCGGGTCGAGGCGCTGATCCGGGTGACGTCCGGCGGCAACCGCAGTGGGATCCACTCGTAATCGTCGGACAGTTCGACTTCCCAGCTGGCCGGCATCCGGCCCCGGTGCGCCGCACTCACCGGGCACCGGCCGCGTTGCGGATCACCTGGACGCCGCCACCGGCCGCCGACACCACATAGAGCGTGCCGGACGTGTCGTCGAAGGCCAGCGAGTTCGGTTGCTGCACGGTCGGGTAGCGCACCTTTTCCACAGGGATACCAGTACTGAGATCGTAACCAACCACGGTGTTCGTCGCGGTCTGTGAAACCCAGGCCAGATCCTTGGATCCGGCCAGCCCGTACGGGGCCTGCGGTACCGGGTAGGCCTGTCGCTCGATCAGCGGATCGACCCCGAACACCAGGAGCTGGCCCCCGCGGGTGTCGGTCACCAGGACCCGGCCCAGCGGATCGGCGACCAGGTTCGTCGCTCCTTCGCCGGCACGCAGCGCCTGCTGGGTGCGGCCATCGCTGTTCAGGGACGTCACCGAGGTCTGGCCGCGGTCGAGGACGACGGCGTTGTTCCCGTCGGCGGCGATCGCGTCGACCCGCGCGAAGATCTTCACCTTCTCCGCCACCGCGGTCTCCGACCCCAGCGTGTAGGCGGTGCCGTCGGCGCTGCCGAGAACCAGCCGCCCGTCGGCCCGCCGGGCGATGGCGGTGAAGTCGGTGCCGGTCTCGTCGTTGATGGACACCGGTGCCGCGGTGCCGGCGGCCAGGTCGACGGTGAAATAGCCGCCGCGGGTCGACAGGTACGCCGCTCCGTTGCCGTCACCGGCGATCGCGGTGGCCGGGCCGGGCAGGGTGAGCTCGCGGGTGCTGCCGGACACCGAAAACAACGTCAGCGTCGCCGCCGATTGGGGGTCCGCCCCGGGGCTGAACACGGCCAATGTCCCGGTGTGCTGGTCGAAGATCGCGGCCGCGGGCCGTCCGGCCAGTGGCAGCAACTCACCGGCCGGGCGTGTCGACGGCGGCGGGGACACCGCGGGCGCAGCCGGAGTGATCGTCGGCGGCGGTGCGGTCAGCGGGTTTGAGGAACATCCGGCCGCAAGCACGGCGAGCGCCACGAACACGGCGGTCGACCTGCGCAAACCGGCCCGGTTTACGAGCTTTGGCAATGGGTAGCCCTCGGACGTGTTCACGATCGAGCGATCAAGTCGCCCTCTGTCGATCAGCAAGTCTATGCGGGCGCGCCGGAGACATTCCGCGAAGTTTGTCTTCTCAGGCGCCGTAACTCGCGTTATGGTGGCCAGATGACGTTGGCCGTGACTCCGCAGTCCGACGGACGCGAGTTTGCTATCGAGGACATTTCCACTGGCGTTTTCGCCAGCGGGTTCGGGCACCTCGGCGATGGCCGCAGTTTCTCTTTCCAGGTGCACCGCGGCCAATTGCTGGTCGAGGTGTATCACCCCCGGCTCGTCGGTCCGGTGCCGCACGAAGAAGACGTGGTGGCGACCGCCACCCGCAGCCTCACCGATTTCGACGTCGACGATGAGCGCAGCCTGACCGCAGCCGTGCGCGACGCGGTGGCCGCCGCCCAGCCGGTGCCGCGGCCTGCCCGCTGAACATCAGCAACATCCAGTACGGTCAGCGGCGTGGATGTCACGCCCATGTCCTGGCTGCAGGTCGTCGTTCTGTCGATCGTGCAAGGTTTGACCGAGTTTCTGCCGGTCTCATCCTCCAGCCACCTGGCGATCGTGTCGCGGGTTTTCTTCGCCGGTGATGCCGGTGCCTCGTTCACCGCGGTGTCCCAACTCGGCACCGAGGCGGCCGTGGTGATCTATTTCGCCCGCGACATCGGGCGCATCCTCAAGGCCTGGTTCAACGGCCTGTTCGTCAAGGCCCACCGCGACAATGTGGACTACCGGCTGGGCTGGTACGTCATCATCGGCACGCTGCCGATCGTCGCGCTCGGCCTGGCGTTCAAGGATCTGATCCGTTCCGACGTCCGCAATCTGTGGGTGATCGCCACCGCGATGCTGGTGTTCTCCGGTGTGATCGCCGCCGCCGAGTACTTCGGCAGGCAGACCCGCCACGTCGAACAGCTGACCTGGCGAGACGGCATCCTGGTGGGCATCGCCCAGTGTCTGGCGCTGGTGCCCGGGGTGTCCCGCTCCGGTTCGACGATCAGCGCCGGCCTGTTCTTGGGGCTCGACCGCGAATTGTCCGCGAGATTCGGCTTCCTGCTTGGCATTCCGGCCGTCCTGGCCTCCGGCCTGTTCTCGCTGCCGGACGCCTTTCACCCGGTGACCGAGGGGATGAGCGCCACCGGCCCCCAATTGCTGGTCTCGGTGATCATCGCCTTCGTGGTCGGGTTCGTGGCGATCGCGTGGCTGCTGCGATTCGTCGCCCACCACGTCATGTACTGGTTCGTGGGCTACCGGGTGGTGCTGGCGCTGGTGGTGATGGCACTGCTGGCTACGGGTGTGGTAGCCGCGGGATGACCGTCATCTTGCTCCGGCACGGCCGGTCGACGTCGAACACCGCGCACACCCTGGCCGGGCGCACCGAGGGTGTGGAACTCGACGACAAGGGCCGCGAGCAGGCCCAGGGGCTGGTGGGGCGGGTCAAGGGCCTGCCGATCAAGGCTGTGGTGCGCTCGCCGCTGCTGCGCTGCCGGCTCACCGTGGAGCCGCTGGCCGCCGAGCTCGGCCTGGAGCCGGTGGTCGAAGACCGCCTCGCCGAGGTCGACTACGGGCAGTGGACCGGTCGCGCGCTGAAGGATCTGGTCAAGGAGCCGCTGTGGACGGTGGTCCAGCATCAGCCCAGCGCCGCCGTCTTTCCCGACGGTGAAGGCCTTGCCCACGTGCAGGCGCGCGCGGTGACCGCGGTCCGTGAGCATGATCGCCGGCTGGCCGACGAGCACGGCCACGACGTGCTGTGGATCGCCTGTACGCATGGCGACGTGATCAAGGCGGTCGTCGCCGACGCGCTGGGCACTCACCTGGACAGTTTTCAGCGGATCACCGCCGACCCGGCGTCGATGAGCGTGATCCGCTATACCTCGATGCGCCCATTCGTGGTGCACGTCAACCACACCGGTGCCGAACTCGCCTCGGCGCTGAGCGCCCCGCCGCCGGCCGCCGAGGGCTCCTCCGACGGCGACGCCGTGGTGGGTGGGTCGACCGACTGACGGGTGCGCTCGCCCGTCGAATTACGACTCAGCTGCTTCTGCCGGTATTTTGGAATCAACATGCCACGCGCAATCCACGTCTTCCGCACACCCGACCGATTCGTCGCCGGGACCGTCGGGCAGCCCGGAAACCGGACCTTCTATCTGCAGGCCGTGCACGACAGCCGGGTGATCTCGGTGATCCTGGAGAAACAGCAGGTCGCCGTGCTCGCCGAGCGCATCGGGGCACTGCTCGTCGAGATCAACCGCCGGTTCGGCACACCGCTGCCGCCGGAGACCGAGGTGGAAGACCTCAGCCCGCTCATCACCCCGGTGGACGCCGAGTTCCGGGTCGGCACGATGGGCCTGGGCTGGGACTCCGAAGCGCAGACCGTCGTCGTCGAACTGCTGGCGGTTTCCGATACCGAATTCGACGCGTCCGTGGTCCTCGACGACGCCGAGGAGGGGCCCGACGCGGTGCGGGTCTTCCTCACCCCGGAGTCGGCACGACAGTTTGCCTCCCGCTCCCACCGGGTCATCTCGGCCGGTCGGCCGCCCTGCCCGCTCTGCGACGAGCCGCTCGATCCCGAGGGACACATCTGCGTGCGTACCAACGGATATCGGCGTGGCGCGCTGGGCGGGGTCGAGGACGATCTCGAGCCGTGACGGACACCGGCGAGGCGTCCGCCCAGGAGGCAATGCGCTGCGGTGAGCTCACGTTGCTGGGGCGAATCCGCTCGGCGAGCAATGCCACCTTCCTGTGCGAGGCGAACTGGTCGGGCCAAGCCGTGCACTGTGTGTACAAACCGGTGGCGGGGGAGCAGCCGTTGTGGGATTTCCCGGACGGCACGCTGGCGGGCCGCGAGCTGGGCGCCTACCTGGTGTCGGCGGCATTGGGGTGGAACATCGTGCCGTACACCATCATTCGCGACGGGCCTGCCGGGCCGGGGATGGTGCAGCGGTGGGTCGACCAGCCCGACGACAGCGTCGAGGATCAGCCCGCCGGCCCGGACCTGGTGGACCTGCGCCCACCGGGATCGGTTCCGCCAGGCTATCTTTCGGTGCTCCGCGCCTATGACTACGCCGGCAACGAGGTCACCCTCGTGCATGCCGACGATCCCCGGCTGCGCCGAATGGCCGTGTTCGACGTGATCGTCAACAACGCCGACCGCAAGGGCGGCCACATCCTGGCCGGGGTGGACGGCCGGGTGTACGGCGTGGACCACGGGGTGTCGCTGCACGTCCAGGACAAGCTGCGCACGGTGTTGTGGGGCTGGGCCGGAAAGCCGATCGACGACGAGACGCTCGGATCGGTGGCCGCCCTCGGCGACCTGCTCGCCGGCCCGCTGGCCGACCAGTTGCGCGAGCACATCACCGCCGCGGAGGTCGCCGCGCTGCGGCGACGGGTCCGGACGCTGCTGAGCGAGCCGGTGATGCCCGGCCCGGATCGGCACCGCCCGATTCCCTGGCCGGCTTTCTGAGCGGGGATACTGACCCGATGAGCATGACCGACGCGGAGCTGGCGGCCGACGTGGCCGAGGAGGCGGGCCGGCTGCTTCTGGCGGTGCGTGAGGAGGTCGGTTTCGACTTTCCGCCCGCCCTGGGCGACGCCGGTGATGTGCGCGCCAATGCGTTGATCCTGCGCCGGCTGCGCGCCGAGCGGCCCGGTGACGCGGTGCTCTCCGAAGAGGCCTACGACGACCTGAAGCGGCTCGATGCCGACCGGGTATGGATCATCGACCCGCTCGACGGCACCCGGGAGTTCTCGATGCCGCGCCGCACGGACTGGGCCGTGCACGTGGCGCTGTGGCAGCGCACCGACGGTGCCGAGGGCCGGATCACCGACGCCGCCGTCGCCCTTCCTGCGATGGGCGAGGTACATCGTTCGGACACCGTCACCCCGCCGCCACCGGCGCCGCCGGGACCCATCCGCATCACCGCCAGCTCCAACCGCCCGCCCGCGGTACTGTGGCGGCTGCGCGACCGTCTCGACATCGACTTCATCCGGATCGGTTCGGCGGGCGCCAAAGCCATGGCGGTGGTCCGCGGTGACGCCGACGCCTACATCCACGCCGGCGGCCAGTGGGAGTGGGATTCGGCCGCCCCCGCCGGCGTCATCCAGGCCGCCGGCCTGCACGCCACCCGGATCGACGGCTCACCGCTGCGCTACAACCGGCCCGATCCCTACCTGCCGGATCTGCTGATGTGTCGCGCCGACGTGGCCGACCTGCTGCTCGACGCCATGTGGCTGGCCAGCTAGCCCGGGAATCAAATGGGCTCCCGCGTTGTCCCTGTAGGGCGACAAGACCGGCCCCTGACCACCTGAGAGTGCAGTGAACAGCGAACCCCCTAGAGTCGACGCCATGCAGTCGTGGCCGGCCGTCGATATCCCGCAGCTGCCCGGTCGTGGGCCGGGGCTGCGCCTCTATGACACCGCCGACCGCCAGGTCCGTCCGACGGCACCGGGCCAGACCGCGACCATGTATGTCTGCGGGATCACCCCCTACGACGCCACCCATCTCGGCCACGCCGCCACCTACCTGGCCTTCGACCTCGTTCATCGGGTGTGGCTGGACGGCGGTCACCGGGTGCACTACGTGCAGAACATCACCGACGTGGACGACCCGCTGTTCGAGCGCGCCAACCGCGACGGCATCGACTGGCGCGAACTGGGCGCCCGCGAGACCCAGCTGTTCCGCGAGGACATGACCGCACTGCGGGTGCTGCCTCCGCGCGACTACGTCGCCGCCACCGACACCATCGGCGAGGTCGTCGAGCTGGTCGAGAAGATGCTGGCGTCCGGGGCGGCCTATGTGGTCGACGACCCCGAGTACCCCGACATCTATTACCGCGCCGACGCCACCACCCAGTTCGGGTACGAATCGGGTTATGACCACGAGACGATGATGCGGTTGTTCGCCGAGCGGGGCGGCGACCCCGATCGGGCGGGCAAGGCCGACCCTCTCGACGCACTGCTGTGGCGGGCCGCCCGGCCCGACGAGCCCAGCTGGCCCGCACCGTTCGGACCGGGGCGGCCGGGCTGGCACGTCGAGTGCGCGGCAATCGCGTTGAACCGCATCGGTTTCGGCTTCGACGTTCAGGGCGGTGGCAGCGATCTGGTGTTCCCGCACCACGAGTTCTCGGCGGCGCACGCCGAATCGGTCACCGGGGAGCGCCGCTTCGCGCGGCACTATGTGCATGCCGGGATGATCGGCTGGGACGGGCACAAGATGTCCAAGAGCCGGGGCAACCTGGTGCTGGTGTCCCGGTTGCGCGCCCAGGGTGTGGACCCGGCGGCCATCCGGCTCGGGCTGCTCGCCGGGCATTACCGCAGCGACCGGTTCTGGAGCGATCAGGTGCTCGACGAGGCCACCACGCGGCTGCACCGTTGGCGTTCGGCGGCCGCGCTGCCCGCGGGACCGGACGCCGCCGACGTCGTCGGTCGGTTGCGGCAGTATCTTGCCGACGACCTGGACACCCCCAAAGCGCTTGCCGCCGTGGACGGCTGGGTCACCGATGCGTTGGAGTACGGCGGCCATGACGCGGCCGCACCCGCTGCGGTCGCGACCGCGGTCGACGCTCTTCTGGGCGTCCCGCTGTAGGTGTACGTTGACGGCCATGAATTCCGTCAACGGCAAGGTCGTCTTCATCACCGGGGGCGCGCGCGGCGTGGGCGCCGACGTCGCGCGCCGGTTGCGTGGCCGGGGCGCCACACTCGTCTTGACCGATATCGACGCCGCACCGTTGGCCGAGCTGGCCGCTGAGCTCGGCGACGACCATGTGCTGACGGCCGTCGCCGATGTCCGCGACCTGGCGGCCATGCAGGCGGTGGCGGCCCAGGCCGTCGAGCGGTTCGGCGGGATCGACGTCGTGGTCGCCAACGCGGGCATCGCCACCTACGGGTCGGTGCTGCAAGTCGATCCGGAAGCCGTCAAACGGTTGTTGGACATCAACGTGCTCGGTGCGTTCCACACCGTCCGGGCCACCCTGCCCTCGATCATCGCCCGGCGCGGATACGTGCTGATCGTCTCGTCGTTCGCGGCCTACGCCTCGTCGCCGGGGCTGGCGCCGTACCACGCGGCCAAAGCCGCGGTCGAACAGTTCGCCAACGCGTTGCGGCTCGAGGTGGCCTACCACGGTGTCGACGTCGGTTCGGCGCACATGTCGTGGATCGACACGCCGATGGTCCGCGACGCCAAGAGCGATCTGGCCAGTTTCGCCGAACTGCTCTCCCGGGTGCCGACCCCGCTGGGCAACACCACCAGCGTCGACAAGTGCGGCGCGGCGTTCGTCAAGGGCATCGAGGGTCGCAAACGGCGGATCAACGTCCCCGGCTGGGTCGGTGCTTTCCGCTGGCTGAAGCCGCTGCTGTCGACACCCATGGGGGAGAAGCCGATCGCGGCCCTGGTCCCCAGCATCCTGCCGAAGATGGATGCCGAGGTCGCCGCGCTCGGCCGCTCCACCAGCTCCCGGATCGAGGAGCTGGAGACCTCGTGACCTACAGCGCCGCGGCCCCGTAGTTGCCCACCTGGGCGCTCAGGAAGCGCAGCTGGTCGGTCGCCGAGCCCAGGGTCTGGTCGATCGCGGTCAGCCGCGCGGCGTAGTGGGCCACCGGGTATTCCGCGGTCACGCCGATACCGCCGTGCATCTGAATCGACTCCTGCGCGATGTGCTTACCCGAACGGCCGATCTGCAGCTTGGCCCGGGCCGCGACCACGGGATCCAGCCGGCCGTCGCTGATACACATCGCCGCGTAGTAGTTCATGCTGCGGGCCAGCTCCAGCGAGACGTACATGTCGGCCGCCCGCTGGGTGAGCGTCTGGAACGTCTTGAGCGGCACGCCGAACTGCTTGCGGGCGTTCAGATACTCGGTGGTCAGCCGCAGCGATTCGTCCATCGCGCCGACCGCCTCGGCGCACAGTGCCGAGGAGTAACGGATCAGCGTCGCGTGGACCCGCTCGCTGGCGTCGCCGCCGTCGCCGAGCGGCTGCGCCGGGGTATCGGCGAAGTCGATCTCGGCGCCCCGGTGCCCGTCGAAGGTTCGGTAGCTGCGCCGGGTCGTCGCCTCGGCGTCGACCAAGAACACGCCCACGCCGCCGTCGGGCAGGCTGGCGGTGACGACCAGCGTATCGGCGCCGTCACCGGCCAGTACCGGGTTCTTGCGGCCGGTGATCGTCCAGCTGTCGCCGGTTTTGGTTGCGCGGGTGGACAACTCGTCGAGTCCGCGCAGTCCCTTTTCGGTGTGGGCCAGCGCCAGCAGTCGCTCACCGGCGGCCACCTCGTCGAGTTGAGCGCGCTGAGAGTCGCTGCCGAGTTCGGCGATCAGGCCGCCCGGGATCAGCGCGGCGGTGGCGACCGGCTCGGGTGCCAGGCGGCGGCCGAGCTCGGTCATCACGACGATGATCTCGATCTGGCCGGATTCCTCCGGTTCGAAACCCAGTCCGAGGATGCCGATCTCGGCCAGCTGGCGCCACACGTCGCGGCTCCAGCCGAGCTCGGAGTCCACGGTCTTGTTGCGGGTCTCGATGTCGTACGTGCGGGAGAACACCTCGCGAGCCGTGTCGCGCAGAAGCTCTTGTTCGTCGGTCAAATCAAAGTTCATGGCTGGCCGGCCCTCACAGTCCCAGGATCGTCGAGGAGATGATGGTGCGCTGGACCTCGTTGCTTCCGCCGTAGATCGAGGTCTTGCGGTAGTTCAGATATTTGGGAGCCGCGTGCTGCGCCCAGAGCGGGGAGTCGATGTCGGCGCCACCGTCGAACGGCAGGGCGTCGGGCCCGGCGACTTCCACGGCCAACTCGGTGACGGCCTGCTGTAACTGGCTGCCCCGCAACTTCAGGATCGAGGAGGCCGGGTTCGGCTTACCGGTACCCTCGTCGCCGCTGACCCGCAGCTGCGTGAGTTCCAGTGCCAGCAGCTCGTTTTCGATCTCGGCGACCTTGGCCGCGAACAGTGGATCCTCGAGCAGGCTGCCCGCGCCGACCTTGGTCTGTGCGGCGTTCTCCTTGACGTCGGCCAGCCACAATTTGGTGGTGCCGATCCGGGCGATGCCGGTGCGCTCGTTGGACAGCAGGAACTTGGCGTACGTCCAGCCCTGGTTCTCCTCGCCGACAAGCTGATTGGCGGGTACCCGGACGTCTTCGAAGAACACCTCGTTGACCTCGTAGCTGCCGTCGATCAGCTTGATCGGCCGCAGCGTGATGCCCGGTGTGTTCATCTCGACGAGGATGAAGGAGATGCCGGCCTGCTTCTTCGGGGCGTCGGGGTTGGTGCGGGCCAACACGAAGATCCAGTCGGCGAACTGACCCAGCGTCGTCCAGGTCTTCTGGCCGTTGATGACGTACTCGTCGCCGTCGCGGATCGCAACGGTGCGCAGCCCGGCGAGGTCGGATCCGGCTTCCGGCTCGGAAAAGCCCTGGCACCACCAGATGTCGAGGTTCGCCGTCGGCGGCAGGAAGCGTTCCTTGATCTCCTGCGAGCCGAAGTGGGCGATCACCGGTCCGACCATGCTGGCGTTGAAGGCCAGCGGCTCCGGGACGCACGCCATCCGCATCTCGTCGGCCCAGATCTGGCGTTGCAGCGGGGTCCAGTCCTTGCCGCCCCACTCGACCGGCCAGTTGGGCACACCCAACCCCGCCTTGTTGAGGATCCGCTGCGTCGTGATCGCGTCGTCGGGGAAGTTCAGGCTGTCCGTGCGGGCCCGTTCGCGGATGTCGGCAGGGACCTGGGTGGTGAAGAACTCGCGGAGTTCGTCGCGGAACTTCGCGTCCTCGTCACTGAGTGCCAGCTTCACGAGCGCAACCTCGATTCTTGTTACTCGGCGGTATCTAGTGCGCAATCCATTGCACGTTAGCGCAGCCCGACCAACTGGTCGGCAGGAGGCTCCGCGGACCGCGTGGCGGCGTGCCGATCCACGGCAGAATTCGCCTGTCTGTTCGACCGTGCGCTAGCTGCGAAAGCCCGGACCGCGCCGGCGCAGATACCGCTCGAATTCGGCGGCCAGGGCGTCGCCGTCCACCTTCGACAGCGCCTCGTTCATGTCGACCTCGGCGTCGCCGCGCTGCTCGAGGGAGGACACGTACTCGGCGATCTCCTCGTCCTCGGCGGTCATCTCGGTGACGGCCTGCTCCCACTCCTCGGCCTGGGCGGGCAGATCGGCCAGTGGCACCTCGATGTCGAGCACGTCCTCCACCCGGCGCAACAGCGCCACGGTGGCCTTCGGATTGGGCGGCTGGGACACGTAATGGGGGACCGCGGCCCAGAACGTCACCGCCGGGATGCCCGCCGCCACGCAGGCGTCCTGGAACACTCCGGCGATGCCGGTCGGTCCCTCGTAGCGGGTCTCCTCGAGACCGAAGAACTTCGCCGACTCGGGGGAGTAGGCCGCCCCCGACACCGGCACCGGGCGGGTGTGCGGGGTGTCGGCCAGCAACGCCCCCAGGATCACCACGGTGTCCACGTTGAGTTTGTCGGCGATCGCCAGCAGCTCGGCGCAGAACGTGCGCCAGCGCATATTGGGCTCCACGCCGTGCATCAGCACGATGTCGCGGTCCGAACCGGGCGGACGGCAGTGCGAGATCCGCATCGACGGCCACACCAGTTCCCGGGTCACACCGTCGACCTGGCGGATCACCGGACGGTTCACCTGATAGTCGTAATAGGCCTCGTCGTCGATCTCGATGATCTCTTCGGCCTCCCAGATGGCATCCAGGTGCTCGAGCGCGTCACTGGCGGCGTCACCGGCGTCGTTCCAGCCCTCGAAAGCCGCAACAATGATCGTGTTGTGCAGTTCGGGCAGATCCGGGCCTTTCGCGCCGCTGTGGTTCGACGGGGTCACGAGTTCAGCGTAAGGCTTGCTCCGCCGCGATGAGCCATGTCGGACCGACTGCCCGGGTGCGTCGGCGGGGGCTTCGCGAAGCCGCCACCGGCCCAGGCCGGCCGGCCAGGCGATCGGCGAGACGAAATACCTTCGGCGGCAATCTGGTTAGTGCTCACAGCGGTGGTATCGCCGGCGACGCCGTCGGTGCGCCGCCACAGAGGAGTTGGGCGTCCGGACGTCGATTCGATGACGACGTAGACTTTTCTCCGTCGAGAGGCGTTGCAACGGGTCCTGGAGCTCGAGCCGGTACCCGCCACGCTCGGCAGAGTCAAGGACGCCTTCCGCCATGGAAGGACCGTACGTGAGCGCCGTTGAAGAGACCTTCGTGCCGAACATCAGACCCGACTGCACCGACGAGCTGGCGGCAGCCATGCGTCGGCGGATCCTGGTGATCGACGGTGCGATGGGCACGGCGATCCAGCGGGACCGGCCCGACGAGGCCGGTTATCGCGGCGAGCGGTTCGCCGACTGGCCGAGCGATCTGGTCGGCAACAACGATCTGCTCACGCTGACGCAGCCGCACATCATCTCCGGCATCCACCGCGAGTACCTGGAGGCGGGCGCCGATCTGCTGGAGACCAACACGTTCAACGCCAACGCGGTCTCGCTGTCCGACTACGGCATGGCCGAGTTCGCCTACGAGCTGAACTACGCCGGCGCCGCGCTGGCCCGCGCGGCGTGTGACGACTTCAGCACCCCGGACAAGCCCCGCTATGTCGCGGGCGCGCTGGGGCCCACCACCCGGACCGCGTCGATCTCGCCGGATGTCAACGACCCCGGCGCCCGCAACGTCTCTTACGACGAGCTGGTCGACGCCTACTTCGACGCGGCCGGCGGCCTCGTCGACGGTGGAGCGGACCTGCTCATCGTCGAGACGATCTTCGACACGCTCAACGCCAAAGCGGCGATCTTCGCGATCGAGACGCTGTTCGAGAACCGCGGCCGCCGCTGGCCGGTGATCATCTCGGGCACCATCACCGACGCGTCCGGGCGCACGTTGTCCGGCCAGGTCACCGAGGCGTTCTGGAACTCGATCCGGCACGCCAAGCCCCTCGCGGTCGGCCTCAACTGCGCACTCGGCGCCCCCGAGATGCGGCCCTATCTCGCCGAGATGTCACGCATCGCGGACACCTTCGTGTCCTGCTACCCGAACGCCGGCCTGCCCAACGCGTTCGGCGAGTACGACGAGTCGCCCAAGCGCCAAGCCTCCTACGTCGCCGATTTCGTCGAGGCCGGGCTGGTCAACATGGTCGGCGGGTGCTGCGGCACCACGCCGGCGCACATCGCCGAGATCGCCAAGGTGGTCGACGGCAAGCCGCCGCGCGAGGTGCCGCAGATTCCGGTGGCCACCCGGCTGGCCGGCCTGGAGCCGCTGAACATCACCGACGAGTCGTTGTTTGTGAACATCGGGGAGCGCACCAACATCACTGGTTCGGCCCGGTTCCGCAACCTGATCAAGGCGGAGGACTACGACACCGCGCTGTCGGTGGCGCTGCAGCAGGTCGAGGTCGGCGCCCAGGTCATCGACATCAACATGGACGAGGGGATGATCGACGGCGTCGCCGCGATGGACCGGTTCACCAAGCTGATCGCGGCCGAACCCGACATCAGCCGGGTGCCGGTGATGATCGACTCCTCCAAATGGGAGGTCATCGAGGCCGGCCTGAAGAACGTGCAGGGCAAGCCGATCGTCAACTCGATCTCGATGAAAGAGGGCGAGGACAAGTTCGTCCGCGAGGCGCGGCTGTGCCGCAAGTTCGGTGCCGCCGTCGTCGTGATGGCCTTCGACGAGCAGGGTCAGGCCGACAACTTGGAGCGCCGTAAGGAGATCTGCGGGCGGGCCTACCGGATCCTGACCGAGCAGGTGGGGTTCCCGGCCGAGGACATCATCTTCGACCCGAACTGCTTCGCGCTGGCCACCGGTATCGAGGAGCACGCCACCTACGGCATCGACTTCATCGAGGCCTGCGCGTGGATCAAGGCGAACCTGCCCGGGGTGCACATCTCCGGCGGTATCTCGAACGTGTCGTTCTCGTTCCGCGGCAACAACCCGGTCCGTGAGGCGATCCACTCGGTGTTCCTGTTCCACGCCATCAAGGCCGGCCTGGACATGGGCATCGTCAACGCCGGTGCCCTGGTGCCCTACGACTCGATCGACCCCGAACTGCGGGACCGTATCGAGGACGTCGTGCTCAACCGCCGCCCGGACGCCGGCGAGCGCCTCCTGGAGATCGCCGAACGATTCAACAGCTCGGACAAGGCCGAGGATCCCGCCGCCGCGGAATGGCGATCGCTGCCGGTTCGCGAACGCATCACCCACGCGCTGGTCAAGGGCATCGACGCGCATGTCGACGCCGACACCGAGGAGCTGCGCGCCGAGATCGCCGCCGCGGGCGGGCGCCCGATCGAGGTGATCGAGGGCCCGCTGATGGACGGCATGAACGTCGTCGGCGACCTCTTCGGCGCGGGCAAGATGTTCCTGCCGCAGGTGGTGAAGTCGGCGCGGGTGATGAAGAAGGCCGTCGCCTACCTGCTGCCCTACATCGAGGCGGAGAAGGAAGAACTCGGCGCCGCGGCCGGCGACCAGACCAACGGCACGATCGTGATGGCCACCGTCAAGGGCGACGTCCACGACATCGGCAAGAACATCGTCGGCGTCGTCCTGCAGTGCAACAACTACACCGTGATCGACCTCGGCGTGATGGTGCCCGCAGCCAAGATCCTGGAGGCCGCCAAAGAGCACAACGCCGACATCATCGGATTGTCCGGGCTGATCACCCCGTCCCTCGACGAGATGGCCAACTTCGCCGTCGAGATGGAACGCGAGGGGCTGCAGATCCCGCTGCTGATCGGTGGCGCGACGACCTCGCGCGCCCATACGGCAGTGAAGATCTCGCCGCGTCGCAGCGGTCCGGTGGTCTGGGTCAAGGACGCGTCGCGCTCGGTGCCGGTCGCTGCCGCACTGCTCGACGACCGGCAGCGCCCGGCGCTGCTGGAGGCCACCGAGGCCGACTACGCCTCGCTGCGCGAACGGCACGCGCAGAAGAACGAGCGGCCGATGCTGACCTTGGAAAAGGCCCGGGCCAACCGGACGCCGATCGACTGGGACGGCTACACGCCGCCGGTGCCGGTCAGCGGAACGCGAATACTGGAATTCCAGGACTATGACCTCGCGGAACTGCGCGAGTACATCGATTGGCAGCCGTTCTTCAACGCTTGGGAGATGAAGGGTCGCTTCCCCGACATCCTCAACAACCCGGCCTCGGGTGATGCCGCGCGCAAGCTCTACGACGATGCCCAGGAGATGCTCGACACCCTGATCAAGGAGAAGTGGCTGACCGCCAACGGGGTGATCGGCTTCTTCCCCGCCAACGCGGTCGGCGACGACATCGAGGTCTACACCGACGACACCCGGACCGAGGTGCTCACGACGTTGCACAACCTGCGACAGCAGGGCGAGCACCGCGACGGCATCCCGAATCGGAGCCTCGGCGACTTCGTCGCGCCCAAGGCGACCGGTCTGGCCGACTACGTCGGCGCCTTCGCGGTCACCGCGGGGCTGGGCAGCGCGGAGAAGATCACCGAGTTCAAGGCGGCCCTGGACGATTACAGCGCGATTCTGCTGGAGTCGCTCGCCGACCGGCTGGCCGAGGCGTTCGCCGAGCGGATGCACCAGCGGGTCCGCACGGAGTTCTGGGGATACCAGCCCGGCGAACAGCTCGACAACGACGCACTGATCGGGGAGCGCTACGTCGGGATCCGCCCCGCGCCCGGCTACCCGGCCTGCCCGGAGCACACCGAGAAGGCCACCCTGTGGACGATGATGGACGTCAAGGAGCGCACCGGCATCGAACTGACCGAGTCGATGGCGATGTGGCCCGGTGCCGCGGTCAGCGGCTGGTACTTCTCGCATCCGCAGTCGCAGTACTTCGTCGTCGGCCGGCTGGCGCAGGACCAGGTCGCCGACTACGCCAAGCGCAAAGGCTGGACCCTGGCCGAAGCCGAGCGCTGGCTTGCTCCCAACCTCGGCTACAACCCGGAGGACTGATCCCAAAAGTGTACGGATATCAACGGCCCCAAGGTCTTCCGTGAGGGCGGTGTTGTGGGACATGGACGGCACCCTGGTCGACTCGGAGAAGCTCTGGGATGTCGCGATCAACGAGTTCTACGCCCGGCGCGGCCGGGTGCTGGCACCCGAGATCCGCGACGCCACGGTGGGCGGTTCGGCCGAAGGGGTGATCCGGATCGTCTTCGAGGATCTGGGCCTGGACCCGGACCCCGAGCACATGGCCGAGGTCGCCGACTGGATCCATGACTATGTCGGGGAGCTGTTCACGACGACGGGTCTGCCCTGGTGCCCGGGCGCTCGGGAGCTGCTCGACATCCTGCTCGCCGCCGACGTCCCGATGGCGCTGGTGACCAACACCCGCCGGGCGTTGACCGAGAACGCGTTGAACAGTATTGGCAGACATTACTTTTCGGCGACGGTGTGCGGCGACGAGGTGCCCGAGGGCAAGCCGGCCCCGGACATCTACCTGCGGGCCGCCGACCTGCTCGGCCTCGCGGCGACGGAGTGCCTGGCGATCGAGGATTCGGTCACCGGCACCGCCGCCGCAGAGGCGGCCGGCTGTCCGGTGCTGGTGGTGCCCAACGAGGTCGCGGTGCCCGCCACCGCTGGCCGACACCAGGTTTCGTCGCTGACCGACCTGGGCATCCCGCAGCTGCGACAGATCTACGCGGATCTGCGGCTCGGCTTCGGCGAACGCTCGGCCTGACCTGCTGGCCGGATATCGCCCGCTCACGCCGCTGACTGTGCAATCGTAGGTCCACCAGGTTCCGCAGCGCTGCGTGAAAGGACGCGTCATGGCCGGCCAAGGCCCAACCAGCGACACCCCATCGACATTCGGCGACGAGGACTACTCGTCGGGCGGCACCGCCGTCCGAATCGCTTCGGTCGCAGCACTCGGCGGCCTGCTCTTCGGCTACGACAGTGCTGTCATCAACGGCGCGGTGGACTCCATCCAGGAAGACTTCGGCATCGGTAACGCCGAGCTGGGGTTCGCCGTCGCGTCCGCGTTGCTCGGCGCCGCCGCCGGCGCGATGTCGGCAGGCCGCATCGCCGACCGGATCGGCCGCATCTCGGTCATGAAGATCGCCGCGGTGTTCTTCTTCATCAGTGCGATCGGCACCGGGCTGGCTCCGAACGTCGAATTGGTGGTGCTGTTCCGGATCGTCGGCGGCATCGGCGTCGGTATCGCCTCGGTCATCGCCCCGGCCTACATCGCCGAGACCTCGCCGCCGCGCATCCGCGGCCGGTTGGGCTCGCTGCAGCAGTTGGCGATCGTGTCCGGCATCTTCTTGTCGTTCGCGATCAACTGGGTGCTGCAGCGGATGGCCGGCGGCCCGAACAAGGAGCTGTGGATCGGTCTGGACGCCTGGCGGTGGATGTTCCTGGCCATGGCCGTGCCCGCCGTCCTGTACGGGGCGCTGGCGTTCACGATTCCCGAATCGCCGCGCTATCTGGTGGCCAGCCACAAGATTCCGGAAGCCCGGCGGGTGCTGACCATGCTGCTCGGGGAGAAGAACCTCGAAATCACCATCAGCCGAATCCAGGAAACCCTGGAGCGCGAGGACAAGCCGTCGTGGCGGGATCTGCGCAAGCCGACCGGCGGGCTCTACGGCATCGTCTGGGTCGGTCTGGGGCTGTCGATCTTCCAGCAGTTCGTCGGCATCAACGTGATCTTCTACTACTCCAACGTGCTCTGGCAGGCGG
>NZ_BEWG01000051.1 GCF_002723835.1 Mycobacterium sp. shizuoka-1
CCCACCTGCTCAGCAGCGCGGAGTTGCGTCGGCTCACCGACCTGGCCGCCGAGCCATCCTCGACGGTCGTGGTGGCCACCCAGCCGCGCGACCAGGACGAAGACCTGCAGGCGTTGATCACCGCCATCGAGCGGGAGAAGCCTCGAATCACGTTGACGCCAAGGTCATCTGGCGAGATTTCTCGGTTGATGACCGACCCGTCCGGCCATCCGCCCCGGACCGAGCTGGTCACCACCATCGTCGCCACCACGGCCGGAATTCCCTTTCTGTTGGCGGCCGCGCTCGCGTCGGCTCGCCCGTACTCGGCAGGGTCCATCGCCCAGGCCGCGACCTTCGCCCTCATCGACCGGCTGAGGCGGCTCGGCGAACCCGAACTCGACGCGCTGCTGATCACCTCGCTCAGCCGCGACCTGGGTGCCGCCGACCTGGCTGCGGCACTGGACATTCCGGCCGAGCAGGCCAGGGCGCTGGTCGACCGGGCCCGCGCCACCGGACTGGTCGAACCAGCGCACAGTCCGCAGTTCCTGCGTTCGGTGCACCGCGCGGCCGCGCAGATCCTGGGAACCGCCCACCATCACGAGATCGAGACGGCGCTGCTGCGCTCACAGATCGCGATGGCCACGCTGTCGCCGGACCTCGCGCTGCGGCTGGCCGAACACGGTGTGCGCGACGAGCAGCTGGCCGAGGTCTTGCGCAGGCAAGCCGGCAGCACCCGCACCGATCCCGCCGCGACCGCGGCGCTCTACCGGGCAGCGGTCGACGCCGGCGCGGGGGAACTGCGCGGTCAGCTGGCCGACGCGCTGGCCCTGGCCGGCGAGTGCACGGCGGCGGCCGGCGAAGCCGACGACTTGCTCGCCTCGCCGAACCCCGCCGAGCGGGCCGCGGCGGTACGGGTGGCCGCCAGCGTCGCGATGCACAACGGCAACTGCGCGCAGGCTGCCGAGCTGTTCGGCTGGCTGGGTCCCTATCCCGACGCGACGGTCAGCGCCGCAGCGGCGATCGTGCTGACCGCCGCCGGCGACGCCGCCGCGGCGCAGCGCGCACTGGCCACCGAGAATGCTGGGCCGCCGACCTCGGCCGCGCGCGCGGCTCGCAGCCTGGCCGACGGTCTGCTGTCGACGCTGCGCGACCCCTATTCGGCGGCGGCGGTCAAACTCGGTGCCGCGATGGCCGCGGAGCACTCGCCGGCCCAGGTATTACCGGACAGCCCGGCGGCGCTGGTCACCCTCGCGGCGCTGCACGGCGGCGATCCGGTCCGCGCACGCAGCGTCATCGCCAGGGCGGTGCGCGCGGACCGCGACGGCGAGGACGCGCTGTTCGGGCACCGGCACCGGCTGCTGCTGGGCTGGACCACGATGCTCGAGGGCCGATTTACCACGGCCGCGGCCGAGACCACCGGAATCGACGGCGGCTATCGCCGGGATGCGCTGTGGGCCGCGGCGCTGCGCACCGCGGTGGCACGCCGCGGCGGCGACAGCGGCGCGCTGTACAAGCACTGGTATGCGGCGATGGAGGTGCTGGTCGAATACTCGGTCGATCTGTTCTCCTTGCTTCCGCTGGGGGAGCTCTGGGTGGCGTCGGCGCGGATCGGGCAGCAGGAGCGGCTGGCGCCGGCGCTCGAGCAGGCCTTCGGCTTACTGGGGTCGTTGGGTGATCCGCCGACCTGGTCGGTTCCGCTGCGCTGGGCCGGAGTGCACGCCGGGATCCTGGCCAACGATCCCGCCGCGGTAGCCCCACACGGGCAGGCGCTCACCACGGCCGCCGCGCACAGTCCGTTCGCCAAGGCGCTGGCGGTGGCCGGCCGTACCTGGCTGCGGGTGCTCGCCGGCCAGGTCGACGCCGAGGAGGTCGGTGCCGCCGCGCGCGGACTGGCCCAGTTCGGGCTCACCGCGGACGCCACTCGGCTGGCCGGGCAGGCTGCGCTGCAGACCTCCGATGCGAAGGTGTCGGGCCTGATGCTGCAGGTGGCGCGTGACTTGAAGCTGTCGGTGGGCGACAGCGCGGGCGAGGACGGCCAACCCCGCGTCATCGAGCCGGGCGTCGGCGGCTCGGCGGGAGCCCGGCCGGCGTCCTCGCCGTTGTCCGACCGGGAGCGGGAGGTGGCCGAGCTCCTCTTGCTGGGCATGCCGTACCGCGATATCGGCGCGCAGTTGTTCATCTCCGCGAAGACCGTCGAGCATCATGTCGCCCGGATTCGTCGTCGGCTCGGCGCGGAATCGCGGTCGGAGATGCTGTCGATGTTGCGGGCGATCATGACGCCGGACAGCTGAGATCTCGGCGACCTCCTACCCAAGTTAGGACAGCCTTTGTAGCGGGGCTAATCGCTGGGATGCAACGATGAGCTGGAATGGAGTTAAGTTACCGGTCGGTAACTTAAGCTAAGTTACCATTGGGTAACTTACGACAGGGAGGCTGTCTGTGACCGCTCTCGACTGGGGTCGGCTGATCGTCGGCCTGCTGGCCACCGCCATCGTGCTGGTGTTCGCCGCTCGCCGTGTGCAGTTCTTGACCCGGCTGATTCGGTCGGGTCAGCCCGTCGGCGACGAGGGCGGCCGCAAAGACGACATCCCGGATCGCATCAAGGCGCAGTTCACCGAGGTCTTCGGCCAGAAGAAGCTGCTGAAGTGGTCCATCCCGGGCATCGCCCACTTCTTCACCATGTGGGGCTTCTTCATCCTCGCCACGGTGTACCTGGAGGCCTACGGCGTCCTGTTCAATCCGGAATTCCACATTCCGCTGGTCGGCCGCTGGGATGCCCTCGGGTTCCTGCAGGACTTCTTCGCCGTCGCGGTGCTCCTCGGCATCATCGTCTTCACCATCATCCGGCTGCGCTCCGAACCCAAGGAATACGGCCGGTCGTCGCGGTTCTACGGTTCACACACCGGTGGCGCCTGGCTCATCCTGTTCATGATCTTCCTGGTCATCGCTACCTACGCGTTCTTCCGCGGCGCTTCCGTCAACGCCCTCGGTGAGGACTTCCCCTACGGCTGGGGCGCGTTCTTCTCGCACGGCATGGCCGCCGTGCTGGCGCCCCTCGGCCACACCGCGAACGTCTGGATCGAGACCATCGCCCTGATGGGCCACATCGGCGTCATGCTGGCGTTCCTGCTGATCGTGCTGCACTCCAAGCACCTGCACATCGGTCTGGCCCCGATCAACGTCACCTTCAAGCGGCTGCCCAACGCGCTGGGCCCGCTGCTGCCCGTCGAGTACAAGGGCGAGCCGATCAACTTCGAGGATCCCGCCGAAGATGCGGTACTCGGCCGCGGCAAGATCGAGGACTTCACCTGGAAGGGCTACCTCGACTTCACCACCTGCACCGAGTGCGGCCGCTGCCAGTCGCAGTGCCCGGCATGGAACACCGGAAAGCCGTTGTCGCCCAAGCTCGTGATCATGAACCTGCGCGATCACCTGTTCGCGAAGGCGCCCTACATCATCGGCGGCAAGCCGATGCCGAGCGGCGACAACGAAGCCGAACAGTTCGCCTCCGCTGAGGGCGGCTTCGTCGAGACCAAGCATGACGCGCACGACCATGTTCCGGAGTCGGGCTTCGAACGCGTGATGGGCTCCGGCCCGGCGCAGGCGACCCGCCCGCTGGTGGGCACCGCCGAACAGCTCGGCGTGATCGATCCCGACGTGCTGTGGTCGTGCACCACCTGCGGCGCCTGCGTCGAGCAGTGCCCGGTGGACATCGAGCACATCGACCACATCGTCGACATGCGCCGCTACCAGGTGATGATGGAGTCCGAGTTCCCCGGCGAGCTCGGCGTGCTCTACAAGAACCTCGAAGCCAAGGGCAATCCGTGGGGGCAGAACGCCAAGGAGCGCCTCACCTGGATCGACGAGGTCGAGTTCGACATCCCCGTCTACGGCAAGGACGTCGAGTCGTTCGCCGGGTTCGAGTACCTGTTCTGGGTGGGTTGCGCCGGCGCCTACGAGGACCGCGCCAAGAAGACCACCAAGGCCGTCGCCGAACTGCTCGCCGCGGCCGGCGTGAAGTTCCTGGTGCTCGGCGACGGCGAGACCTGCAACGGTGACTCGGCTCGCCGCTCCGGCAACGAGTTCCTGTTCCAGCAGCTGGCCTCGCAGAACGTCGAAACCCTGAACGATCTGTTCGAAGGCGTCGAGCGGGTCGACCGCAAGATCGTGGTGACCTGCCCGCACTGCTTCAACACGCTGGGCCGCGAATATCCGCAGGTCGGTGGCACCTACACCGTCGTGCATCACACCCAGCTGCTCAACCGCCTGGTCCGGGACAAGAAGCTGGTGCCGGTCAAGGCCGTGGATGGTGGAGCCAACGTCACCTACCACGACCCGTGCTACCTGGGCCGGCACAACAAGGTCTACGACGCACCGCGTGAGCTGATCGACGCCTCGGGCGTGACGCTGAAGGAAATGCCCCGGCATGCCGACCGCGGCCTGTGCTGCGGCGCCGGTGGCGCGCGGATGTGGATGGAAGAGCACATCGGTAAGCGCGTGAACCACGAGCGTGTCGATGAGGCCCTCACCCTGGATCCGGCCAAGATCGCCACCGGCTGCCCGTTCTGCCGGGTGATGATCACCGACGGCGTCGGTGATCGCGAGAAGGCCGACGAGGTCGAGGTTCTCGACGTCGCTCAGCTGCTGCTGGGCTCGCTGGATCTGAGCTCGGTCACGCTGCCGGAGAAGGGAACGGCTGCCCGTGCAGCCGAAGCCGCCGCCGCGGCGGCACCGGCGCAGGCGCCTGCGGCTCCCGCCGCTGAGCCGGAATCCGCTCCCGCCGAGCCCGCCGCTGCCGCGCCGCCGGCGCCGGCCAAGGAAGCGCAGCCCGTCAAGGGCCTGGGTATCGCGGGCGGGGCCAAGCGGCCCGGCGCCAAGAAGGCCGACGCCCCCGCCGGCGAGGCCCCCGCGGCCGAAGCCGCAGCCGAAGCGCCGGCCGCTGCGCCGGTCAAGGGGCTGGGCATCGCGGGCGGGGCGAAGCGCCCCGGCGCCAAGAAGGCGGCCGCACCTGCATCCGCGGCGCCCGCCGCGGATGCACCGGCTGCGGAAGCGGCTCCCGCGGCCGAAGCCCCCGTCAAGGGGCTGGGCATTGCCGCAGGCGCGAAGCGCCCCGGCGCCAAGAAGGCGGCCGCCCCCGCGGCCGCGGCACCGGCAGCTACTGCACCGGCGGCTGAGGCTCCTGCGGCGGAAGCACCCGCGGCGCCAAAGGCCGAGCCTGTCCAGGAGCCGCCGGTCAAGGGTCTCGGCATCGCTGCCGGCGCCCGTCGCCCGGGCGCCAAGAAGCCTGCTGCCGCAGCCCCCGCCGCCGCACCCACGGAAAGCTCGGCACCCGAGCCGGCACCCGCCGCGGCACCAGAGCCCGCCGCCGAAGCCAAGGCCGAGGAGCCCAAGGCCGAGCAACCGCCGGTCAAGGGGCTTGGTATCGCCAAGGGAGCCCGCCCGCCGGGCAAGCGCTGACACCGCACTCGCGGCGGGTCAGCGGCCTCACTTGACGCCGGGGCACTTCCCCGGGGCTGGCGGCGTGCTGACCGTGGCGCTGACCACCTGAAGCACGCCGTCGTTGACCTGGGTGCCCGAGGCTTTCAGGCAGGATCCCGGCGTGATGGCCAACGCACTGGTGTTGTCCCGGCGCTGGAACTTGGTCTTGTCGCCCACCGGCACTGTCGTCGGTGCCCCGTCGGTATCAGCCACCAGCACCGACGGGCCGTTGACAGCCGTCACTGCACCGGTGGCCGTCTTCTCGTCGTGGAACTGCTTGCATTTTCCGCTGGCCGGGGCAGTGCTGACGGTGATGGTGTTGGCGGGTGCAGGCGGAGCGCCGGGGGCTGAAACCCCGTGCGAGATGGCGACGCAGCTGCCGACGACGACGGCACGAAGATCGACCGGGGTGACTTGGGAGACCTTGGTCGCGGCAGTGATGTCCACCCTGCTAGGACCGGTCTTGGTCGTGACGGTCACCGTGCTCTGGGCGATCGAGGCGACCGCGCCCTGCACCGTCACCTGAGGAGGCCCGGGCGGCGGAGTTGTCGTCGGCGCTGCCGAGGTCGGCGACGCCGAGGTCTGGCCCGGAGAGGTCGAAGCCGAGGTCGTCTGTTGCGAGTTGTTCGACGAGCCGCACGCGGTGAGACTCAAGGCGGTCGCCGTCATGACGGCGACGACGGCAGCGCATGCCGGACGCTGAAAACTGCTGGAGTGACCAATCACTCGCTCAGCGTAGCGACAGATCACATCCTTCGGAGCGGGTAGCGAAGCCCACAGGAAGCTCCCAGTTTGGTCGGCTCGGGACTACCCCTGCTCAGCCGATCTTGGTCAGCTGGAACGGGGCCTGCGTGATCTGGCCGCCCGGGCAGTCACCGTTCGAGTCGGCGGTGATCGTGCCGCTGAGCGTGGCGGCATTGACCGAGTAGGCAATGCGCACCGGGGCGTAGCTGCCGTTATCGCAGACGATCCCGTCGGGCTTGGTGACGGTGAAGTTCCACAATCCGTCCGTGTAGGTGGCCACACTGGTCCAGCCCACCGTGCTGGAGAGATTGGCGGTGCACCCGTTCACCACGGGAACGCAGTTCGACGATGCCGTCACCACGGCCCCGTCGTCCCCGCCCCGGACGGAATAGGTGCCGTTGATCAGCGCCGGATCGGCGGACGCAGAAACAGCAAAGGTCAGTGCGGCCGCCGTCGACAGCGCAGCTGCAGCCGTCAAAGTGGGTGTGATCTTCACGGTTATCCCTTTGCGCCGTCGAGCCGATGATGACGACCCAAGCTAGCAGTGAATTCACTGGTTCCAGCCCTGCCTGCACAGCAGAGTCACAGTTGTATCCGAGGTGTCCCTCAATCGTGACTTCGCAGGTCACAGCAAAGGCATAAATGGTCACAGGAAAAACGAATTTGCGTGGGAATGGGAGAATTGCTGCTGTGACGACCCACCAGTTGCCGTGGCACGGCACCAGCCAGCACCCTCGGCCACGCACGTTCACGCAGTCCACCAAGCTGCAGGACGTTCTCTACGAGATCCGCGGGCCGATCCACGAGCACGCCAACCGGCTGGAGAACGAGGGTCACCGCATCCTCAAACTCAACATCGGCAACCCCGCGCCGTTCGGCTTCGAAGCCCCCGACGTGATCATGCGCGACATGATCGCCGCACTGCCCGACGCGCAGGGCTACTCCGACTCCAAGGGCATCGTCAGCGCACGGCGGGCCGTGTTCACCCGCTACGAACTGGTGGAGAACTTCCCGAGATTCGACATCGAGGACGTCTACCTCGGCAACGGCGTCTCCGAGCTCATCACGATGACGCTGCAGGCACTTCTCGACAACGGCGACCAGGTGCTGATTCCCGCGCCCGACTATCCGCTGTGGACGGCATCGACCGCGCTGGCCGGCGGCACCCCGGTGCATTACCTGTGCGACGAGACCAACGGCTGGATGCCCGACGTCGCCGACCTGGAGTCCAAGATCACCGACCGCACCAAGGCGCTGGTCGTGATCAACCCGAACAACCCCACCGGCGCCGTCTACAGCCGCGAAATCCTGCAGCAGATGGTCGAATTGGCGCGTAAGCATCAGCTGCTGCTGCTCGCCGACGAGATCTACGACAAGATCCTCTATGACGACGCCAAGCACATCAGCCTGGCATCGCTGGCGCCGGATCTGCTGACCCTGACGTTCAACGGACTGTCGAAGGCCTACCGGGTGGCCGGCTACCGCTCGGGCTGGCTGGTCATCACCGGCCCCAAGGAACACGCCAGCAGTTTCATCGAAGGCATCAGCCTGCTGGCCAATATGCGGCTGTGCCCCAATGTTCCTGCCCAACATGCCATTCAGGTGGCGTTGGGCGGTCACCAGAGCATCGACGACCTGGTCCTGCCGGGCGGGCGACTGCTCGAACAGCGTGATGTCGCGTGGAACAAGCTCAACGAGATTCCCGGGGTGTCCTGCGTCAAGCCGACCGGTGCACTGTACGCGTTCCCGCGGCTGGACCCCGAGGTGCACGACATCCACGACGATGAGCAGTTGGTGCTGGATCTTCTTCTGCAGGAGAAGATTCTGGTCACCCAGGGCACCGGCTTCAACTGGCCGGCGCCGGATCACCTGCGCATCGTGACCCTGCCGTGGTCGCGCGACCTGTCCCGGGCCATCGAACGCCTCGGCAACTTCCTGGCCAGCTACCGGCAGTAACCCTTCAGCGCGCCGGCTCTACCCTGTCGGGGTGACGCATTCGCATTCACACTCCGGTCCGGCGCCGCTGAGTCCGCTCGCCGCCCGGATCGTGGTGATCGCGCTGGCCGTGGTCGGGTTGGCGACGGTCGTCGGCGCGGTCTTGCTGTGGCCCAGCGGATCGAAGGTGGACATTCCCCTGCCGTTCCAGAACGCCGCCGGTGGAGCGGTCACCACCGAAGGCGGTCACGTGGTGTCCAGCAGCCTCGCCGACTGCGGCAGCCCGTCGAGCGGTCAAGTCCTCACGGCGGCGCCTGCGCCCGGAGTTGCAGGCAGCGGCAGCTGCGTGCAGACGGTGGTGGCCATCGACAGCGGGCCCAACCAAGGCGCCACCACGATGCTGGAGTTCTCCCCCGGTCCTGGTCAGCCGAACCTGTTGGCGGGTGACACCATTCGGATCTTCCGCCAGGTGGATCAGCAGGGTTCGACGAGTTACGCGTTCTACGACTACGAGCGCACGTGGCCGCTGATCGCGTTGGCGGCGGTGTTCGCGATCGTCATCGTGGCGGTGGCGCGGTGGCGCGGGCTGCGGGCGCTGGGCGGGATCATCGTCGCCTTCGTGGTGCTGGTGGCGTTCCTGCTGCCGGCGTTGCGGGACGGTGCCCCGGCGGTCCCCGTCGCGCTGGTCGCGTCGGCGGCCATCCTGTTCGCCGTCATCTACTTGGCGCACGGCGTCAGTCTGCGCACCAGCGCAGCGCTGCTCGGCACCCTGACCGCAATGCTGCTGGCCGCCGGATTGTCCTGGGCGGCAATCGAGCTCGCCCATCTGACCGGGTTGTCGGAGGACCAGAACAACGAGGTCGCCGCCTACCTGGGCCATGTCTCCATTCAGGGCCTGCTGCTGGCCGGCTTCATCATCGGTTCGCTGGGTGTGCTCAACGACGTGACGATCACCCAGGCGTCGGCGGTGTTCGAGCTCGCCGAGGCGGGTCATGGGACCCGGCGGCAGATCTTCAGCAGCGCCATGCGCATCGGTAGTGATCACATCGCCAGCACGGTGTACACCCTGGTGCTGGCCTACGCCGGCAGCTCGCTGCCACTGCTGTTGTTGTTCAGCGTGGCCAATCGCTCGCTGTCGGACGTGCTGACCAGTGAGAGTGTGGCCATCGAGATCGCCCGCTCGGCGGTGGGAGGCATCGCTCTGGCGTTGTCGGTGCCGCTGACCACCGCGATCGCCGCGGTGCTCGCTAGCCCTGGTCCAGCAGTCTCAGCAGGTAAGCGCCATAGCCTGACGTGACCAGGTCGGCCCCGCAGCGGGCCAGCTGCTCGTCGTCGATGAAGCCCATCCGCCAGGCCACCTCTTCGGGGCAGGACACCTTGAGCCCTTGGCGGTATTCGATGGTGCGGACGAAATCGCTTGCGTCCAAGAGCGAATCGAAGGTGCCGGTGTCCAGCCAGGCGCTGCCGCGCGGCAGTACCTCGACGGTCAGCCGGCCCTGACCCAGGTAGGTCTGGTTGACCTCGGTGATCTCGAGTTCACCGCGCGGCGAGGGCCGCAGGCCGCGGGCGATCTCGACGACGTCGTTGTCGTAGAAGTACAGGCCTGGCACGGCGTAGTTCGACTTGGGCGCCACCGGCTTTTCCTCCAGCGACAGCGCGGTGCCGTCCGCGGCGAATTCGACCACGCCGTAGGCCGACGGGTCGGCCACCCGGTAGGCGAAGATCGCCGCGCCGTCGACGTCGGCGAATCGGCTCAAGCTGGTGCCCACTCCGGGCCCGTAGAAGATGTTGTCGCCCAGGACAAGTGCAACGGTGCCGGCTCCGATGTGGTCGGCGCCGATCAGAAAGGCCTGGGCCAGGCCGTCGGGCTGATCTTGGACCGCGTAGCTGATGTTGATGCCGAGCCGCGAGCCGTCACCGAGGAGGCGGCCGAACGCCGGGGCGTCATGTCCGGTGGTGATCACCAGGATGTCGCGGATGCCCGCCATCATCAGCGTGCACAGCGGGTAGTAGATCATCGGCTTGTCGAAGACGGGCAGCAGCTGCTTGCTGACCCCCATGGTGATCGGATACAGCCGCGTCCCCGACCCGCCGGCCAGGATGATCCCGCGCAAGCCGGTCAGACCTGCAGGTCTTCGTCGGACAGCTCGGTGGCGGCCAGTGCGGCGGCCAGGTCGTCGTGACGGAACACCGAGGTGACGTGGTCGTGCACCACGCGGAAGGCCGAGGCCGCGGTCCGCACGTCCGACGGGTCGGTCTTGGAGGTCATCCGTTCCCCGACGACGACCACGCCGTCGCGGTAGTAGATGTCGCCGACCTCGATGGTGGCCGCGGTGCTCTGTGCCCAGTCGCGCAGGGCGGCATGGCCTTGGGCGGCACCGCCGGCGTCACCGATCTCGATGTCGTCGCTGGACAGCGAGACCAGCGTGTCGAGGTCCGCGCTGCTCAGCGCGTCGTGCCAGGCCAGAACGGTGGCGATCTCCGAAGTGCTCATTGGGCTCAAACTACCGGTCTAGAACGGCGTGCGTGCCAGCCAGGTGTCCCAGACACCGTGGTCGCCGAATACCTCCAGGCCTGCCTCGGCGGCGGTGCGCCGGCGCACAACGGCCAGCAGCACGTCGCGGGCCGGCCCGCGCAGCGCGACGGTGGCCTTGCCGTGCTCGTGGTCGACGGCGATTCCGTCGGGCCGGCCAAGGATGGTCCACTCCCCGGCGTCGCCGAGACCGTCGTCGGTGGCGTGCAGATGCACCGACTGGCCGTCCCCCACCGGCCGGTCACCGCCGGCCGGGCCTTCCTCGTCGGCCTGGATGACCACCCGTTCCAGCCATTCGGTGATGGCGTCGGCGGCCAGCGCGGGGTCGACGTCGTAGTCGACACCCAATGCGATCGCGGCATCGGCGCGATGGACCAGCACCTCGTGCAGGCGCCGGCGGATCCACCACGCGGCCGGTCGTGGCCCGAGGAACGTCCACACCGGGGTGTCGGCGCCCGTGCGTGCGACGGCGTCGACGAGTTGCTGGGCGCCGGCGTGCAGCCAGGCGATCTCGTTGTCCCGGCCGGCCGGCGGCTTGCCACCCTCGACGGTGCGCGGGTCGATGAAGTCCATCGACTGCTCGGCGACGATCTGGGCGCACCATCGATCACCGCGACCGACGTGGCGCATCAGCTGCTCCAGCGTCCACTCCGGGCAGGTCGGCACCGGAATCGACAGGTCGGCGTCGCGCAGAAGGTCGGCGAACGCCGCGTTTTCGGCGATCAGAGCGGTTGCGAAGTCCACTCGAGAAACCTACGTCACCACTGGGCGGCCCAGCGCGTAAACGTGCCATCCCGCGCCCGCCCAGCGCGCGGCGTCGAGGCAATTGCGGCCGTCGACAACGACTCTGGCCCGGACGGTCTGCGCAAGCTCGTCGGGGTCGAGGTCGACGAACTCCTGCCATTCGGTCAGCACCAGGACCACGTCAGCGCGGTGGCAGGCTTCCAGGGCGGAGGTGGAGTAGTTCAGCGTCGGGAAGATGCGCTGGGAGTTCTCCATGGCCTTCGGGTCGTAGACGTTGACCGCGGCGCCGTTGAGTTGCAGCATGCCGGCGACGTTGAGTGCCGGGGAATCGCGCACATCGTCGGATTCGGGTTTGAACGCAGCGCCCAGGACGGCGACGTTGGCGCCGAGCAGTGATCCGCCGCAGGCGGTGGTGGCCAGCTCGACCGTCCGGGTGCGTCGGCGCATGTTGATGCTGTCCACCTCGCGCAGGAAGGTGAGCGCGTGGCTGGCGCCCAGCTCGCCGGCGCGGGCCATGAAGGCGCGGATGTCTTTGGGCAGGCAGCCGCCGCCGAAACCCAGCCCGGCGTTGAGGAATCGGCGTCCGATCCGCGGGTCGTAGCCCAGGGCGTCGGCCAGCAGGCGGACGTCGGCGCCGGCGGCCTCGCACACCTCGGAGATGGCGTTGATGAACGAGATCTTGGTGGCCAGGAAGGCGTTGGCGGACACCTTGACCAGTTCCGCGGTCTGCAGATCGGTCAGCAGGAAGGGCACGTCCTGTGCCAGCAGGGGTGCGTACATCTCGCGCAGCACCGCCTCGGCGCGCACCGAATCCGGTTGCACCCCAACGACGATGCGGTCCGGGTGCAGGGTGTCCTGCACAGCGAAGCCCTCACGCAGGAATTCCGGGTTCCAGGCGACTTCGACGTCGACTCCGTCTCGGGCCAGCGTCCGGGCACGCCGGCTCAGTTCGGCGGCGGTGCCGACGGGAACCGTAGACTTCCCGACGATCACCGCGGGGCGCGTCAGCCGGGGCACCAACTCGTCGATGACGGCGTTGACGTGGCGCAGGTCGGCGCCGTATTCGCCCTTCTTCTGCGGGGTTCCGACGCCCAGGAAATGCACGTCGGCAAAGTCGGCCGCGGCATCGTAGTCGGTGGTGAACTGCAGGCGACCGGCAGAAAGATTGTCCTGCAACATCTTTGCCAGTCCCGGCTCATAGAACGGGATGTCTCCTGAGGACAGTTTGGCGATCTTGCCGGGGTCGATGTCGATCCCGACGACCTCATGGCCCAGTTCGGCCATGCCGGCGGCGTGGGTTGCTCCTAGATAACCGGTGCCAAAGACTGTGCAGCGCATACTGCCTCTCTAGGCGACCGCGATGAGCTGACCGCGTCGTGACACTGAGCGCGAGGCTAACGCCCGGTGAACTCAGCGCCGGTCGTCAGTGCCCGAAACTCGGGAACGGCCACAGCGGGCTCTGCGAGCCACCACCGGAGCTGCGGGATCCGCCGGATCCGCTGGACCGGGAGCCGTCGGAGCCCGAGCTCGAGCCACCCGAGCCGTAGCCGCCCGAACCCGAGCTCGACCCACCGGATCCGGAGCCATAACCACCCGAACCGGAGCCGTAACCGCCCGATCCGGCCGCCGGCGGCACCTCCGGGGTCACCGGCGTGGACGGCTGCTGCGAGGGCAGGGTCGGGTACGAGGGCTCCTGGGACGGCGGCGACGACGGATACGTCGGGGTCTGTGTCGGCGGGTCGGTCGGATAGGTCGGCGTCTGGGGCGTCGACGGGTAGGTCGGGTAGTGCGGCGCCCGGGGCGGGCGCAGGAACGGCGGCAAGAGCGGGGGCAGCACGATC
>NZ_BEWG01000052.1 GCF_002723835.1 Mycobacterium sp. shizuoka-1
GCGATGCCCTTGCCGCCGTTGCCGCCGCCGCCGCCGAACAGCGCGCCGCTCGACGAGCTGCCGGCGAGCACGCCGCCGTTGCCGCCGTTGCCGCCCTTTCCACCGTTGATGTCGGTGCTCAGGGCGTCGCCGCCGTTGCCGCCGTTGCCGTACAGCCCGGCGCTGCCGCCGTTGCCGCCGTTGTAGCCGTTGCCGCCGTTGCCCATCAGCAGGCCGCCCTTGCCGCCGTTGCAGGCGGCGCTGGCGCACTGGGCGTCCGCTGCGCTGTAGCTGTAACCATTGCCGATCAGCAGCCCGCCGTTGGGATGCTCGGCGGTGCCGTTACCGATGAACGTCGAGACGAAGTCGCCGGCCGCGTTCGCCGAGGCGGCGCCGGTGGCGGTCTTGAGGCTGGTGGTCTTGTGGTCGCCGACCGTCCCGCTCGGAAACAGCAGCAGGTCGGCGTCGTTCGACGTGAGCTGATAATCCGGCGAAGCCGCGGCCAGGGGCGCATCGATGGTGGCGAACAGAACACCCGCGCCCACCATCGCCGCGCCGGCGACGCCCGTGGTGATGAAGGCTGGGGTCACCACACGGGGCGATTTCTTGCGGTGCTTGGACAAGTTCGGAATTCCCTTCGGAGAAGAAGATCAACCGGCAAATGCGCCGAGTGGTTCACTGCCATGGGAATCCAAAGAGACGCCGCTTACTCGGGACTGGACCCCACTTGGCGCACTATCGAACTTCGCGCTAACGCCAGTTGAACTCGAGCTGCAAAACCCGCCGTAGTGGCTATTTGCAGAGCTCGGCGATGCGGGTGTTGGCCGCCTCCGCGGTGCGCAGGCGCTCGGCCTGGGTCGGGTCGGAGTTGGCGACCCCGGCTAACGCGTTCATCGAAATATCTTGCAGTCCGGTCGCAAACGAGCGAATCGCGTCGGCCAGGTCGGTCGGCGTCCCGGGGTTCAGGTGGGCCAACAGGTAGGTGGCGCCCCCGGACATCGCCAGTCGCGCGTTCGCAGCGACGCCCTGGACCTCGGTCCCGGCGTCGGCGTGGGTCTGCAGCGACACCGCGGAGCTGACGGTCCGGTAGGCGTCACACGCGGTGGCCTTGGGATCGCCGCTGTGCGTCGTGGTGGCGGGCGCGGAAGCCTGCGGGGTGGGCCGTAGCACGGCCCAGCCGGCGCCGGCCAGGGCGACCAGGGAGAGCAGCAGCGCTGTCGGTGCGATCCAGCCAGCTGGCGTACGGGGCTGGCTGCGACGGCGGGACGCCGACGACGACTCGGGTGACGGGTCTTTCGCCTCTGCGGTCGGCTCCGGCATACCGACGATACTAATCACGCCTCGTGGCAATCCTTCACACGCGTAGTCTTGCTGCAGAAAGGCGAGGCGGGCTGGCGATGACGAGGTATCTGGCGCACGTCCTGGGTTGCGCGGTGCTGGCTGCCGGGGCGTTGGCCACGGCGCCGGCGGCCACCCCGGACGTCAAGGCCCAGGGGTGCCCGCCCGGACACGTCACCAATCAGTACACCGGGCAGTGTTATCTGCAGGGCAGCGCCCCCACGATCAACGGGGTCCCGTGCGTGGCGAGCAATCTTGGCCTCTGCCAATCCTTTCGGCAGAACCAGCAGCCACCGAGGAAGCCGTACACGTCGATCGGGTGATCAACTGCGTGTCAGAGTCTTCGTGAGAAGTCGCTGCAACCAGTTGGGCGACACCTGCGACAGCGTGGCCAGCACGCTGGTTTGACGGCCGACCGGGAAGTGCACCCGGGTCGGTAGGCCACGGCGGCGATGGGTGGCCGCATAGACGGCGGCGGCCACGTCATCGGGGCCCAGATTGACGCCCAGCGACTTGGTGCTGCCCGTCTCGACGCCGTCGGTCATGGCGGTCTTGACGAACAGCGGCCACATCGCCAGCACCCTGATGTCGTAGCGGCGCCACTCCAGTTCGAGCGCCTCGGTCAGCGCGCGCAGCGCGAACTTGGTGGCCGAGTAGGTGGCGAGCTCGGGTTGGCCGTAGAGCGCCGACGCCGAACACATGTTGACCACCTGGGCGTGTGCGGTGTCTCGAAGATAGGGAAACGCGGCGTGCAAGCCGGCCAGCGCACCGGAGAAATTGATGTCGATCATCGCCCGATGCGTCGTCAGTGGCACGTCCTGGAACGGTCCGGCGGTCAGCACTCCGGCGTTGTTCACCAAAATGTCGAGTTTCCCTGTCGGAGCAGTGAATTCGGAAAGACGTGCGGACCACTCCGCGGGGTCGGTGACGTCCAGGGGGCCGGTCGCGACGTCAGCGCCGAGCGCGGTGATCTCGTCGCTCAGGGTGGCCAGCCCGGCCAGGTCGACATCGTAGGCACCGACACGGTAGCCGTGCCGGGCGAACGTCAGGGCCGTTGCCCGGCCGATGCCCGCCGCGGCACCGGTGATGAACACAGCCGGTGGTGGCACCTCAGACGACCTTGAGGTGCGGTGTCCGGATCTCGGGTTCCGGGGCGATGCGGCCGTTGGCCGCGGCCATCGCGGTGTCGACGCGCACGGCGGCGGTCTGACAGGCCGCGGTGGCCTTGCGGCCCAGGCCGTCGACGTCGTCGGCGGCGTTGCGCAGGTACGCGGTCAGCGCGATGCGCAGGCGCTCGCCGGCGCGGGCCAGTCGGTTGCGGAACCGGTCGTCGACCATCACGGTGACGTAGGGCAGTTCGAGCTTGATCATGTGCGCCTCCAGAGCCGTCGTTGTCGAATGTAGACGACGATTGCGGGGTACCGACAGCAGCACACTGTCTGACGTGCACTGACAGTGAACGGGTGGCGAGAACGGGTGGCGCGGCTGGGTCTGCGCGCGGCGCGGCATGAGTACAGGGTTAGCTGCTGATGGATCGGACCGGCTTGAGGCAGACAAGGAGAAGCGCCTACATGAACGACACCGCCACCAGGGTGACTGTCGCCGCCGTGATTCTTGCGGCCGCGATGCTGTCGGGATGCTCGTCGTCTGACTCCGACTCGTCGCCCAGTGCGACCACCGCCAGTGCTGTGACGAGTTCGGCCACCTCGTCGACGGCCGCCGCAGATGGGTGCGTGCCGGCCGCGTTCGCCGACGCGGCCGCAGCTGCCGCCGCCGAACTGGGCAAGGACAACGTCTACACCGTCGACAGCGTGGATTGCGCCGACGGCTGGGCGGTCACGAGCGGTCTGCTGGCCGACAAGGCCAACCCCGGCATGGGTGCGCCGACCAGCTTCGTCTTCCAGCAGCAGGGTCAGCAATGGGTGGCGCGCAAGAAGCCCGAGGTGTGCGGAACGAATCCGACCACCACGCCCGCTCCGGCCGACGCCCAGATTCCTGGCGCGCTGTACCAGGCCGGGTGTCTGGCCGGATAGACCGACGGACGCACCCCGATTGACTTGGCGTCCAGATACTCTCGGTAGCTCTCGGCTCCGTTGCGGTGCCCGAGCCCATCGGGTGACAGCGCCGCGCC
Organism: Mycobacterium sp. shizuoka-1; assembly: GCF_002723835.1. Lineage (GTDB taxonomy): Bacteria > Actinomycetota > Actinomycetes > Mycobacteriales > Mycobacteriaceae > Mycobacterium. The sequence goes on from NZ_BEWG01000052.1 coordinate 3,449, forward strand.
GACCTCGTTGGCGTCGGAGGTCACCACGTCGAACACCGGTCATTGCATTCACCCGGGTGGCGTGGAAACCTGTAACTCGAGATTCGAGAATGAGATTCTCGCACGAGAGGAACGCAATGCCCAAGGGATACGTCGTCCTGACCGAAGAGATCACCGACCCGGACGGGATGAAGGCCTACGGCCGCGCCGCGGGTGCGGCGATGGGCGGAGTGAAGGTCCTTGCCGTCGACACCACACCGCATGTGCTCGAAGGCAATTGGCACGGTCACCAGACCGTTGTTCTGGAGTTCGACTCGGTCGAAGCCGCCCAGGCCTGGTACGACTCGGACGCCTACCGTTCCGCCCGCGCGCTGCGGCAGGCTGCCGCCAACACCAATGCGGTGATCCTCTCGGGCTTCTGAGGTTCAGCCGGCCCAGCTGTGCCGGGCGCCTTGTTCGCGGTACCAGTCGATGAGATCCGGGTTGTCTATCGAACGCGGGTCCAGCGACACGTCGGAATGTCCGGCCATGATCGCGGTCACCGGCACCTCGAGTTTCTTGCCGGTGCGGGTGTGCGGTATCCCCGGTGCGGCGATGATGTCGTCGGGCACATGTCGTGGCGACAGCTTGGTGCGAATCGCCGACCGGATGGTGTTGATCAGGTCGTCGTCGAGATCGTGTCCCGCTGCCAGCGTGACGAACAGCGGCATCCAATAGGCGCCGTCGGGGCCGTCGATGCCGAGGACGAATCCCTCGGTGACGGCATCGATCGCCTCGACGACCTCGTAGATGTCAGCCGAGCCCATCCGGATGCCGTGCCGGTTGAGGGTGGCGTCGCTGCGGCCGTGGATGACCAACGAGCCACGGTCGGTGACCGTCACCCAGTCACCGTGCCGCCACACGCCCGGTGCCGGGCCGTCCGCCCAGTGGTGGTCGAAATAGGCGGCGCGATAACGGGATCCGTCCGCGTCGTCCCAGAATCCGACCGGCATCGACGGCATCGGTGTGGTGATCACCATCTCGCCCACCTCGCCGACGAGCGGTTCGCGTCGCGGCGACCAGCTGTAGAGTGCCACGCCCAGGTAGCGGGTGGTGAGCTCACCGGGCACCACCGGCTCGCCCGCGGTACCGCCGGCGAATGCGGTCACCACATCGGTGCCGCCGCTGATCGAGGAAACGGCGACCTGCTCGCCGACTTCCTCGCGCACCCAGGTGAACAAATCGGCGGGCAGCGGGGACCCGGTGCTGCCGATCGTGTGCAGCCGATGCAAGTCGTGGCCGGCCCCCGGATGCAGCCCGGCCTTGCGCGACGCCAGCAGGTGCCCGGGGCTGGTGCCGAAGTACGTCACCTTCTCGTCGTCGAGCAGCTGCCACAGCCGGTCGGCGTCGGGGTACAGCGGGTGGCCGCTGTAGCAGACCACCGTGGCGCCGCACAGCAGCCCCGCGATCCGGAAGTTCCACATCATCCAGCTCAGCGCGGTATGCCAGAAGAAGACGTCGTCGGGACCCAGATCCCCATGCAGCGCAGCCGCTTTCAGGTGTTCCAGGATGACCCCACCGTGGCCGTGCACGATGCCCTTGGGCTTACCGGTGGTGCCGGAGCTGAACAGCACCCACAGCGGGTGATCGAAGTCGACGGCGGCGACCTCTGCAGCGACGGGTTCGGCGACGAGTTTTCGGTAACGGTCCCCGTCCACCAGCAGCACCTGGGGCTCGCCGGGGAGCAGGTCCACCAGCTCCCGGGTGTCGGCGCGCTTGTCGTACCAGCGCCCGTTCAGTCGGTAGCCCTCGGCGCTGAACAACACCTTGGGCTGCAATTGGGCCAGCCGCGAGGCGGCTCCCTGCGGTGCGTAGTCCTGACCGCATGCCGACCACAACGCCCCGATCGCCGCCGTCGCCAGGAACGCGACGATCGCGTCGGCCACGTCGGGCAGATAGCCAGCCACGCAGTCACCGCGCCCGACACCGAGCCGGCGCAGCTCGGCCGCCACCGCCCCG
>NZ_BEWG01000053.1 GCF_002723835.1 Mycobacterium sp. shizuoka-1
CAATCACCACCGACCCCACACCGGCATCGGCGGAATGACACCAATCGAGCGCCTACGCGTTCACAACCTACCCGTGAAGAACACCTAGGTGAGGCCACCGTGCGCCGATTGCACGAGGCGGGCGCCAAGGTCGTGATCGCCGATCTGGCCGATGAGAAAGGCAACGAACTCGCCGCCGAGCTCGGGATCCCCTACGTGCGAACCGATGTCACCAGTGACGACGACGTGCTGGCCGCCATCGGCGCCGCCGAGGAACTCGGCCCGCTGCGCGTGTCCGTGGACACCCACGGCGGCCCCGCCGGCGGCGGACGGTTGGTCGGCAAGGACGGCTCACCCATGCCGATGGAGGCGTTCACCACGACCATCACCTTCTACCTGAGCGCGGTGTTCAACGTCATGCGGCACGTCGCCGCCGCGCTGGCACGCCAGGAGCCCGACGAGACCGGGGCCCGCGGAGTGATCATCAACACCGCGTCGATCGCCGCCTACGAAGGCCAGGTCGGGCAGCTGCCCTACTCGGCCGCCAAGGGTGGCGTGGTGGCCATGACACTCGTTGCCGCACGGGATCTTTCCCCGCTGGGCATCCGGGTGGTGTCGATCGCGCCCGGGACGATCAACACGCCGGCCTACGGCAAGGCGGCCGACCAGCTGGAGGCGTACTGGGGTCCGCAGGTGCCGTTCCCCAAGCGGATGGGACGGTCGGTGGAGTACGGCGCGCTGGCGCTGTCGATCGCCGAGAACGACTACCTCAATGGCGAAACCATCCGGCTGGACGGCGCGCTGCGCTTCCCGCCGAAGTAGCTCGCCTCTCTGCGCGAGCAGGGCTACTTCTTGGCGATCAGCCCGTCGACGATCGCGTTGAAGTCAGCGGTGCCGAACGACACGTACTCGGCGAGGTTCGCGTAGTCCAACGAGGCCATCACCGACTTCTCCAGCTGGATGTTCATCAGCCGCTTGGTGGCTTCGACCGCCTGCCGCGGCAGCTCGATGATCTTCTTCGCACAGGCGATCGCCTCGGCGAGCGGTTCGGCGACAACATGATTCGCCAACCCGAGCTCGACCGCGCGCTGCGGGGTGATACGCACCCCGGTCAGCGCGAACTCCTTGGCCTGCAACAGGCTGATCTGCGAACCCCACACCAGCGGACCGCCGTCGGCGGCGACCAGGCCGATGGACACATGCGGGTCGGCGAAGAACGCGTTCTCGGCGATGTAGACGACATCGGAGAGCGCCGCCAAGCTGCAACCCAGCCCGACGGCCGGACCGTTGACGGCCGCGATCACCGGGATGCGGCACCGGACCATGCCGATCACCAGATCGCGGCCGTGCTTGATCGTCTTCTGACGCAACGCTTCGTCGCTACGAAGCTCGTCGAGGTAGCTGAAATCGCCGCCCGCCGAGAACGCGCGGCCCGCGCCGGTGATGACCGCCGCCCGCGCGGAGGCATCCTCACCCAGCGCGTCCCAGATCTTGGCCAGCCCTACGTGCAGGTTGTCGTTGACGGCGTTGAGATCGTCGGGGCGGTTGAGGGTGATGATGCGTAGCGGGCCGTCGGCGGTGACGTCGATTTCGTCTGGCATGTCGTACATGTCGTTACACTCCCAGTCCCAGTATTCGTCCGGCGATGATGTTCTTCTGAATCTGTGATGTCCCGCCCATGACGCTCTGGGCACGGCTGTAGAGGTAGGCGCCGAACAGCTCCTCGTCGCCGGTGCCGACGGTGGCCAGCGCAGCGTGCCCGACGGACTGCTCGGTCCAGGTCATCAGCAGCTTGTCCAGCGAGCCATCCGGCCCGTGCGTGATGCCGTCCAGCTGTTCGGACAGCCGCCTGCGCACATGCAGGCGCAGCATCTCGGTCTGCACCCACGCCCAGGACAGCTCGTCGGGCGCCGGCCCGTCGACCCGGGACGCCATCTGGCGCACCAGCTTTCCGTACCGCGCCGAGAAGCCCAGTGTCGACGGTTCACGCTCGTGGCTGACCACGGTCATGGCCAGCTTCCAGCCGTCACCCGGCGCACCGACCATGTTCGCGGCCGGAACCCGGGCGCCGTCGAAGGTGACCTGGCCGAACTCCTTGGTGACACCGCTGATCATCTTCAGCGGGCGCTGGACGATCCCGGACTGGTGCATGGTGACGATGAACGCCGAGATGCCTTTGTGTTTGGGCACATCCTTGTCGGTGCGGGCCAGCACCAGGCACCAGTCGGCGCAATCGGAGTAGCTGGTCCAGATCTTGTGCCCGTCGATGATGTACTCGTCGCCGTCGCGGGTCGCGGTCGTGGTCAGCGAGGCCAGATCCGACCCGGCGCCGGGCTCGGAGAACCCTTGGCACCAGCGTTCGGTGCCGTTGATCATGCCGGGCAGGAAGCGCTGCCGCAGTTCCTCGCTGCCGTGGTGACTCAACCCGACCACCAGGTAGCCAAGGCTCGGGCGAGCGGGGGCGCCGGCCTTGGCGATTTCCTCGTCGACGATGACGTCGAACACGGTCGGCAGGCCCGCTCCGCCGTACTCTTTCGGCCACGAGGTGCCGAAGAAGCCGGCGGCGTACAGTGCCTGGTGCCACTCCCCCGCCTTGGCCCAGTAGGCGTCGCCCGAGGTCGGGAATCTGCCCTTCTGTTCGGTCAGCCAGCCGCGCAGCCGTTCGCGGAAAGCGGCCTCGTCGGGCGAATCACGAAAGTCCAATGGTCAACTCCTCCAGCTTGACTGGCCAGGATTCGGTGGCGGCCAGCACTCGGCGCAGATAGATGTGGGCGAGGCACTCCCAGGTGTTGCCGATCCCGCCGTGCACCTGGATCGACATCTCGCAGACCGCCAGCGCAGCACGCGCGCAATAGATCTTCGCGACCCGGGCCGCCTCGACCGCTTCGTCGGCCGGCAGCTCGTCGACGGCCCAGGCGGCATGGCGCAGGACGCTGACCGACCCCTCGATGAGAGCGAGGCCTTCGGCCAGCAGGTGCGCCACGGCCTGATAGGAGCCGATCGTCGCCCCGTACTGCTCGCGGACCTTCGCGTAGTCGGTTGCCAGTGCGTGGGTTCCGCGGGCGGCACCCACCAGGTCGGCGGTGGTGGCCGCGAGCGCCAGGGCATACCAGCGCTGGGCGTCGTCGGCGGTCAGCTCCCCGAGTGCCTCACGCGAACCGGAGATGGTGGCGGTGACCCTGGTCAGATCCGCGGCGCTCACGATGTCTCCGACGCCGGTCGACTGCACGGTGGTGCCGGTCAGGCGCAGGGCCGTGCGCGCACCGTCGGCGTCGATGGCGGTGTCCCCGATCGCGATGCACGCGGGCACCGGATCACGGCCGAGCAGCCGGCACAGATCGTCGGCGAGCACGGGCCCCAGGAACGGGACGTCGACCAGGCCACGGGCGAATTCCTCGGTGACCAAAGCGACCTCGACGCCGCTGGCACCGTCGGAACGCAACGATCGCCAGCCGGTCGAGTCGACGGTCGTGGCCAGCCGCGCACGGCGGTGCTGGTCATCGAGGTCCGCGACGGAGCCCGGACCGAAGTCGTCGGCCAGCTTGGCCGCGGCGTCACGCAATTGCTGCTGCTCACTGGTCAGACGTGCGTCCATGCTGCTCCTTGAGAACTCGCCGCAGCGCCTTGCCCGATGGCAGGCGCGGGATTTCGGGAACGAACACGATCTCGCGGGGGCACTTGTAGGCCGCCAGCGATCGTGCGATCAGCGCCGTCAGCTCGTCGGCGCCGACCGGCTCGGCGGCAACCACGGCCGCGATCACCGCTTCGCCGTCGTTCGCGTGGGGAACGGAAAACACCGCACAGTCGCGCACCGCCGGATGGCCGTGCAGGACCGATTCGACCTCGACGGGGGCGACCTGGAAGCCGCGCACCTTGATCATCTCCTTGAGCCGGTCGGTGATGCGCAGCCAACCCTGATCGAGATGGCCGATGTCGCCGGTGCGGTACCAGCCGTCGCTGAACGCGTCCGCAGTCGCCTCGTCGGGCAGGTAGCCGGCCATCGCCGATTCCGCGGACACCTGGATCTCCCCGGTCTCCCCGTCCGGGACCGGTTCGCCGGTCTGTACCGACACGATGCGCACGTCCGGAATCGGTCTGCCGACCGTGTCCAGCCGGGCGTCGTCTCGCGGGCAGCAGGCGATGACGGGCACCTCGCTGGTGCCGTACGCCGAGATCCAGCCCACGCCGGTTCGCCGCGTCACCAGCTCGGCCACACTGGTGGTCACCGGCGTGGCGCACCACATGATGTAGCGCAGCGATGACAGGTCGAACTCCTCCAGCCTCGGATGGGAGGCGATCGCCAGAGCGATTGGGGCCACAGCCATTTCGACGGTGATGCGGTCGTCTTGGATGGTGCGCAACATGGTGTCGACGTCGAACCTGCGGTGCAGGCGCATCCAGCCGCCGGCGTCGAGGACGGTGAGGATGTTGAGCAGCCCGAGGATGTGGGACGGCGGCGTGACGATCTGCATGCGATCGACGGCCGTCAGGCCCAGCGCCTGGCGCCAGTGTTGGACCGCGGCGGCCAGCGAGTGATGGGTATGACGGACCGCCTTGGGCATTCCGGTGGTGCCGGAGCTGAACACCAGCACCGCATCGGAATCGGCCACCGGCTCCCAGCAACCCGGCGCTCCCGCATCGATCGGGTCGTCGAGGGACAGCATCGGCATCATGTCGGCCAATACCGGACTGTCGCCGACGGCGTGATCGGCACCGGCCACCCCGAGGGCGTGATCGACGTCGGCGGTCTTCCAGCCGGGGCTGATCAGCACCGCCGAAGCACCCAAGCGCCAGATTGCCTGCACCGCGAAGACGAATTCGGGCCGGTTCGACGACATCACCGCCACCCGCTGTCCGGCCTGAACTCCGCGACGCGCCAGCGTGTCCGCCAATCCAGCAGACAGCGCATCGATTTGGGATCGTGTGTAGATGCGGTCCTCGAAGACAAGCACGCGCACGTCGCTCACGCCGCGGTCCGCTCGGCCATGATCAGTGCCATCCCCATCGACAGGTCAACAAACGAGAACATACTATCGCGAGTCGAGAATTGAATTCTCATCTGGGTAGAATGATACTGGGCCAACGCTGAGGAGAGAAGTGAGCACCGCGACCATCACGCTGGACGGCAAGACGGTGACCATGCCGGTGAACACCGGTGAGACGCTGCTGGAAACCGCCCGCCGCGCCGGTCTCACCCCGCCGTACAGCTGCGAGGCCGGCAACTGCGGTACCTGCATCGCGACCGTCACCGAGGGTGTGGTTGCCATGCGCGCCAACGAGGTGCTCGATGCCGGCGAGATCGACGACGGCCTGATCCTCACCTGCCAGGGCGTCCCCCAGACGGATGTGACCGTCAGCTACGACGACTGACAATCGCCCAGCTCCGGCGGCGGCCGGTAGGCGGGCCGATACCCCACCACCCGCACCGGGCTGCCCACCAGGCGGAAGTCCCCGGCGGTGACGACAACCTCCGGTGTGGCCTCGAGCGCGTCGGGAAGCGAGCGCACCGCAGCGGCCGGAATGCCCAGCGGGCGTAGCCGAGCCTCCCAGCCGACCGCGGTGTCGGCGGCCAGGGCGCGGGTGACCACGGCCAGCACCTCGTCCCGGTGTTCGGAGCGTTCGGCCATCGTCTCGAAACCCTCGATCCCCGCCTCGGCGGAGAAGGCGCGCCAGAAGCGGTCGTGGGTGACGAACAGGGCCAGGAACCCGTCCGCGGTGGAAAACAGTTGGGCGGGAACGTAGAACGAATGCGCGCCGAACGGATGCCGGCGCGGGTGCACCCCGTCGTTGAGGTAGGCCGAGGCCCGGTAGTTCAGCTGCGAGAACATCACATCGCGAAGCGACACGTCCACCTGGCCGCCCTGGCCGGAGACGATCATGGCCAGCAGCCCCAGCGCCGCGGTCAGCCCGGTGGAATTGTCCGCTGACGAATACCCGGGCAGCGTCGGTGGCCCGTCGGGATCTCCCGTCATGGCGGCCACCCCCGTCGCCGCCTGGATCACGTAGTCGAAGGCGGGATCGTCGCCACCGTCGAGTCCGTAGCCGGTCAGCGCGACGCAGACGATCCGCTCGTTGTGCCGACGCAGAGCGTCGTAGGTCAGGCCCAGTTTGGTGATGACCGAGGGCTTCATGTTGACCAGCAACGCGTGTGCTCCCGCGGCAAGCTCGCCCAGGCTGCGCTGTCCCGCTTCGGAATTCAGGTCAAGGCACACGCTGCGCTTGTTGCGGTTGATGCTGGCGAAGTAGCTCGCCCCGACCTGACGAGATATCTCACCGCCGGGCGGCTCGATTTTGATGACGTCGGCGCCGAGGTCGGCCAGCATCATCGTGGCGTACGGGCCGGCCAGCATGGTGCCGACCTCGAGGATGCGGATGCCCGCCAGCGGACCAGGCGACGAGCTCATCGGATCTCGGCGGCGAGCTGGGAAATCACCTCGCGGGTGCGATATTTCGATGCGATCAGCTCGTCGCGGGTCTCCCCGATCGGCAACAACCGCACCGACAGATCGGTCACCCCGGCGTCGGCGAATTGTCGGAATCGCCGCAGAATCGCGTCTTCGTCGCCGGCCGCGCACAGGTCACCGACGGTGCGGGCGTCACCACGATCGAGCAACCGCTGATAGTTGGGCGACGTCTCGGCCTCGGCCAGGATCCGGTTGGCCCGGTCCTTGGCCGCGTCGATCTCGGAATTGGCGCACAGGCATACCGGGATGCCGGCGACGATGCGCGGCGCCGGCCGACCGGCGTTCTCGGCGGCCTTGGTGATCCGCGGCGCGATGTGGCCGCCGATCGCCCGCTCGTCGGCCATCCACAGAACCGTACCGTCGGTGAGTTCGCCCGCGATCTGCAACATCACCGGGCCGAGCGCGGCCAGCAGCACCGGAAGCGGTGAGTCCGCTTGAAGCACAGTGGGGTTGTGGACGGTGAAGCTGTCGTTCTCGACATCCACGTCGCCGGGCCCGGCCAACGCAGCGCCGAGCACCTCGAGGTAGTCGCGGGTGTAGGCCGCGGGCTTGTCGTAGGGCAGCCCCAGCATGTCGCGAACGATCCAGTGATGCGAAGGGCCCACACCCAGCGCCAATCGGTTGCCGCTGACGGCGTGCACGGACAGCGCCTGGCGGGCCAGCGCGATCGGGTGTTGCGCCTGCAACGGAACCACCGCGGTGCCCAGTTCGATCCGCGAGGTCCGTGGGCCCATCAACGCAACCATGGTGAGAGCGTCGAAGTCGTTGGGCACCTGAGGCATCCAGGCGGTGTCGAAACCGGCAGCCTCCGCCCATTCGATGTCCTCGACGAGCTTGCCGACCTTGCGAGCCATGTCGCCACGCTCTGCACCGATCATCACGCCAAGGCGCATCTAGTCGACCACCTGTTCTGAGGTCAGCGCACGGACATCGCGGATCAGGGTGTCCAGCGGGGTGCCGGTCGGAAACACCGCGGCCGCACCGGCTTCCACCAGCTTAGGCACATCACCGAGCGGGATCGTGCCACCGACGATCACTGCGATGTCGCCGGCGTCGGCGGCGCGCAGCGCGTCCACCGTGCGTTGGGTCAAGGCGACGTGGGCACCCGAGAGGATGGACAGACCGACGACGGCGACGTCCTCCTGCAGCGCGATCGAAACAATGTCCTCGATACGCTGCCGGATTCCGGTGTAGATCACTTCGAACCCGGCGTCTCGAAGCGCGCGGGCGACGATCTTGGCGCCACGATCGTGGCCGTCGAGGCCGGGCTTGGCGACCAGGATGCGCGCACTCACTAGAACACCACCGGCTGCTGGAATTCGCCCCACACCGACTTCAGCGTGGACACCATCTCGCCCACCGTGCAGTAGGCATTGGCGCAGTCGATCAGCGCGTGCATCAGATTGTCGTCACCTTCTGCTGCTTTGGAAAGGGCCGCCAGAGCCTCTCTTACGGCAAGGTCACTGCGCTGCGCCTTGACCTTCGCGAGGCGCTTGAGTTGCTTGTCACGACCGTCGGCGTCGAGCTCATAGGTGGCCAGATCCGGTGCGGGCTCGTCGACGACGAAGGTGTTCACCCCGACGACCGGCCGCTCGCCCGACTCGACCTGCTGGTGGGTGGTGTAGGCCTCATCGGCGATCAGCCCCTGCAGGTAACCGTCCTCGATGCAGCGCACCATGCCGCCGTGCGCCTCGAGGTCGGCCATGATCTCGATGATGCGTTCCTCCGTCGCGTCGGTCAGCGCTTCTACGAAGTAGGAGCCGCCGAGCGGGTCGGCCACCCGGGCCACACCGGTCTCGTAGGCGAGGATCTGCTGGGTGCGCAGTGCCAGCGTCGCGGACTCCGCACTGGGCAGGGCGAAGGGTTCGTCCCAGGCGGCGGTGAACATCGACTGCACCCCGCCGAGGACCGACGCCAGTGCCTCGTAGGCAACCCGGACCAGATTGTTCTGCGCCTGAGGCGCGTACAGCGACGCACCGCCAGATACGCACCCGAACCGGAACATCGACGCCTTGTCGGTCTGCGCGCCGTACCGCTCCCGCACGATCGTGGCCCAACGGCGACGTCCGGCACGGTATTTGGCGATCTCCTCGAAGAAGTCGCCATGGGTGTAGAAGAAAAACGAGATCTGCGGGGCGAACTTGTCGATCGTCATCCGGCCGCGTTCGACCACGGTGTCGCAGTACGTGACACCGTCGGCGAGGGTGAACGCCATCTCCTGGACGGCGTTGGCCCCGGCATCGCGGAAGTGCGCGCCCGCCACCGAGATCGCGTTGAACCGCGGCACCTCGGCCGCACAGAACTCGATGGTGTCGGCGATCAGCCGCAGCGACGGCTCCGGCGGCCAGATCCAGGTGCCACGCGAGGCGTACTCCTTGAGGATGTCGTTCTGGATGGTGCCGGTGAGCTTTTCGCGTGGCACGCCCTTCTTCTCGGCGGCCGCGACATAGAACGCCAACAGGATGGCAGCGGTGCCGTTGATCGTGAAGCTGGTGCTGATCGCGTCCAGTGGGATGCCGTCGAACAGGATCTCGGCATCGGCCAGAGTGTCGATCGCAACACCCACCCGGCCGACCTCTTCGCCGTACTCCGGGTCGTCGGAGTCGTAACCGCACTGGGTCGGCAGATCCAGTGCGACCGACAGGCCGGTGCCACCCTGTTCGAGCAGATATCGGTAGCGGCTGTTGGACTCCTCGGCGGTGCCGAAGCCGGAGTACTGGCGAAACGTCCACAACCGGCCGCGGTAGCCGCTGGAGAAGTTGCCGCGGGTGAACGGGAACTCGCCCGGCGCGGGGGGATCGCCGCTGCGGTCGCCCGGGCCGTACACCGGTTGCAGTGGGATTCCCGACGACGTGTGGGATAGGTGGTCCATCGCTGGATACCGTACTTGCAGTTTTGGAGAATGCCAATACCGCTTTGGGCAAGCCGTGTGCAGATTTGGCCAAAACTCGAGGTAGGTCGCTACCTGCGAAGCCGGCCGGACAGCAGATGCGCCTGTTCGAGCAGCAGAGTCCCCAGTTGATGGCGACGGTCCGGTTTGAAGCGGGTCTCGACCCCGGTGAGGCTCAAGGCATAGGCCGGCCGGCCGTTCTCGTCGAACACCGCCGCTCCGATGCCCCAGCTGCCTTCGACGATCAACGCGGGATTGACGGCGTAACCGGTCAGACGCGTCGCCGCGATCCTGTCCCGGATCGCCGCTTCGGTGTGGTCGGCGCCCCACTGCGCCGCCGGCGCCGCACGCGCGAAGTAGTCGTCGACCTCGGCGGCGGGCAGATGGCTCAAGATCGCCAGCCCGGCCGAGGCCACCCCGAGCGGAAACCGGATGCCCTCGTGCAGCACATGGGATCGCAACGGAAAACTGCCCTCCACGCTGAGCAGGCAGACCGTCTCGTCGCCCCGGCGCACGGACAGGAACGCGCTTTCACCGGTCTGCGCGGCCAGCCGGGCGACCACCTCGCGGGCGTGGTCGGTGACGTCGTAGCGGTGCGAGGCGACGGCCCCCATGAGATACATCTCGGGCCCCAGCAACCATCGCCCCGTCGTGGCGTCACGGTCGATCAGCCCCACGTCGGCCAGCGACGTGAGCAGCCGGTGCGCGGTGGGGCGGGCGAGTCCGGCGACCCTGCCCAGCTCGGTCGTGGAGGCACCCGCGGGCTCGGCCGCGCTGACCGCACTCAGCAGGGCCGCCACCCGCGCCACCACATTCCGGTCCGCCACGGACGGTGATCCTAGCGTCCACTGGGTGGACACTCCGAACCATCGATTGCCGGATGGCGAACATCTTCGCGGCGATTATGGCGAACGGTTGACTGCTCACGGAGCTACTTGTTGAGTAGGGGCCCGACAGCAGATGTCGTTTACCCAGTGGACGCAAGGATCACGATGCCGGGCAATGAACCCCAGTGGAAACAGTTCGCTGCCACCTCGGCGGCCCGCCACGGCGCGCCAGTGGGTGACTATCCCGCGCTGTGGCAGTGGTCGGTCGATCACCCGGCCCGATTCTGGCGCGCGGTCTGGGAGCATTTCGACGTGCGCGCCGAGGTCGGGCCCGGCGCCGGTGACGAGGGGGTGCTGGCGGACCCGACGATGCCGGGGGCCCGCTGGTTTCCCGGTGTCCGGCTGAACTACGTCGACCAGATCCTGCGGCACACCACCCGCCCGGGAGTGGCCATCGTCGGGATCGACGAGGACGGCTCCCGAACCGAAATCGGGTGGGCCGAGCT
>NZ_BEWG01000054.1 GCF_002723835.1 Mycobacterium sp. shizuoka-1
CAATCACCACCGACCCCACACCGGCATCGGCGGAATGACACCAATCGAGCGCCTACGCGTTCACAACCTACCCGTGAAGAACACCTAGTGCACACCGAGTGGGTGGCCACCGACCGCAGCGACCGGGTCGGGATGCGACTGGCCGGCACCCCACTGTCCTACCGCTGGCCGGATCGCCAGCTGCCCAGCGAAGGTGCCACCCGCGGCGCGATTCAAGTGCCGCCCAACGGCCAGCCGGTGATCTTGGGTCCCGATCACCCGGTCACCGGCGGTTATCCCGTCATCGGCGTGGTCACCGACGCCGACACCGACTCCGTCGCCCAGGTCCGGCCGGGCCAGCGGGTCCGGCTGCACTGGACCCGGCCCCGTATCGCAGCGGGGAGTCCCGCGGGCTGGTAGAGCTGAGGGGGTGCACGCGCAGGTCCACACCGCCCGGCTGGTCCACACCAGCGATCTGGACACCGAGACCCGGGCCAACGCCCAACAGCTGGTCACCGAGGCGTTCGCCACGTGGACCGAGTTCACCGAGTCCGACTGGGAACACGCCCTGGGCGGGATGCACGCCATCATTGCCCACCGCGGCGCCCTGATCGCGCACGCCGCCGTCGTGCAGCGACGACTGCTCTACCGTGGCACCGCGTTGCGGTGCGGCTACGTCGAGGCCGTCGCCGTCCACGAAGACTGGCGCGGCCAGGGGCTGGCGCATGCCGTGATGGACGCAGTCGAGCAGGTGATCCGCGGCGCCTACCGGATCGGGGCACTGAGCTCCAGCCCGATCGGCGAGAAGATCTACCGTCCCCGGGGCTGGCTCAACTGGCAGGGGCCCACCTCGGTGCTGGCGCCCGGCGGACTGACCCGCACCCCGGACGACGACGGCTCGGTCTTCGTCCTGCCGGTCGACGTCGACGTCGACGTGACCGCGGAGCTGGTCTGCGATTGGCGCGACGGCGACGTCTGGTAAGCGGGCGACGCCGCGATAGATAACTGCCGGAATATAACCAGCGGTCGCCGTCGTTGACGTTGGCCCCATGACGCACCCCCGGGCTTCGACTGGACTTACTGCACCGCAACGTTTCTGCGCGACCAGGACCAGATTCGCGCCATCTGCCAGCAAACCTTGGAAGCGGCTGTGGGGCAGCGCCGATCCCATCGTGATTGCCGCTACATAGCACGCGTGATATAGATACCGGGTGGCAAATCAGCTGACCGATCACGATGTCAGCGAGTGCGTCGGCGATGCCCTCGACCAGGCAATGGACCTGACGATCAGATTTCTCAGCGACCGCGCCGACCTGAGCGCATCCGCAGCGTTCACGTTGAACCGGGTGTGCCGCGAAGGACCCATCCGGTTGACCACACTGGCCGCCAAAGAAGCCGTCAGCCAGCCGTCGATGACTCAGTTGGTCCAGCGACTCGAACGCGCCGGGCTGGTGGCCCGGCTGCCCGACCCCGACGACGGCCGGGCCTGCCTGATCGGCATCACCTCGGCGGGTCAGGCATTGCTCGACAAGCGCAAGCGTATGCGCCGGGAGCGGCTGGCGGCGTTGATCGCAACTCTGACCGACGAGGAGCAGATGCAGTTGTGGCTTTCGGCGCGGGTGGCGTTTCCGCTCATCGCCCAGCTCGCCGCGAACGCCGACTGCGCCACGGAGCCGGCCGCGCCGCGGCCGGTTCACTGACGGAAGGTACTCGGGTGAAAGCTATTCCGGTGGGCCGGGTGCTCAAACGCATCTGGATCCCGTTGATTCTGATTGTGGTGCTGTCGGTTTCCGGTCTGGTCGTGTCCCGTCTGCACCGGATGTTCGCGTCCCAAGATCTCAACGCCGGCGCCGGCGCCGGCATCGAGATCGTCCAATTCAACCCGAAAGTCCTGGTTTACGACGTGTATGGGGCACCGGGGACCACCGCCCAGATCAGCTACTTCGACCCAGAGGCGAAGGTGCACGTCGTCACCGCCCCGCTGCCGTGGTCGATCACCCTGTCGACGACATTGCCCGCGGTCAGTGCCAGTCTGATGGCGCAGACCGACGGCGATCAGATCGGCTGCCGCGTCACCGTGAACGGCGCCGTCCGTGAGGAGCAATCAGCCGATGGCATCAATGCCCAGACGTACTGCCTGGTGAAGTCCGCATGACCCACACCATCACCGAACCCGAATCCACCAGCAAGCCCAAACGCCCGGCGCTGCCGCACCTGATCCGCATCCTCGCCTGGCCGATCGTCCTGTTCTGGATCGCGGTCGCCGTCGCGGTGAACGTGGTGGCTCCGCAACTCGAGGTCGTCGGCGAGATGCACTCGGCGCCGATGGCGCCCGAAGACGCGCCCTCGATGAAGGCGATGAAGTTGATGGGCGCCAACTTCCAAGAGTTCAACTCCAACAGCACCATCATGGTGGTGATCGAGGGCCAGAAGCCGCTGGGCCCGGACGCCCACCAGTATTACGACGAGATCATCCACAAGCTGGAGCAAGATCCCGAGCACATCCAGCACATCCAGGACTTCTGGGGTGACACGCTGACCGCTGCGGGCGCTCAAAGCGCCGACGGCAAGGCGTCTTACGTGATGATCAACCTCGCCGGCGAGCAAGGCCAGACGCTGGCGAACGAAGGCGTGGACGCCGTCCGCAAGGTCATCAAGGAGACGCCGGCCCCGCCGGGCGTGCAGGCCTACGTCGCAGGCCCCGCCGCGCTCACCGACGACCTGCACGTGATCGGTAACGCCAGCCTGGCCATGATCACCCTGATCACGCTCGCCGCGATCGCCGGCATGCTGCTCGTCGTCTACCGATCGATCCGCACCACCTTGATCCAGCTCTTCCTGACGTTCTTGGGGCTGCTGACCGCGCGTGGCGTGGTGTCGATCCTGGCCGTGCACGGCGCCTTCGGGCTCACCACGTTCGCCGGCAACATCCTGACGATGCTGGCGATCGCGGCCGCCACCGACTACGGCATCTTCATCTTCGGTCGCTATCGCGAAGACCGCGGGATAGGTCTGGACCGAGATGACTCCTACTACGCCACATTCAAGTCGGTCGCCCCCGTGATCGTGGGATCCGGCCTGACGATCGCCGGCGCGACCTACTGCCTGTCCTTCGCCCGACTGCCCTACTTCACCACCATGGGTGCGCCGGTCGCGATCGGGATGCTGGTGATCGTGGCGATCGCGGTCACGCTCGGTCCGGCCGTGCTGTATCTGGGCAGCCGGGTGGGGCTCTACGAATCCAAGCGACCACCGCAGAGCCGGTTCTGGCGACGCGTGGGCACCGCCGTCGTCCGTTGGCCCGCACCGATTTTCGTGGCCAGCCTGTTCGTCGTGCTGGTCGGGATCGTGGCCATCCCCGGATACAAGCCGGCCTACAACGACCAGTACTACCTACCCAAGGACGCCCCGGTGAACTTGGGCTTCGCCGCCGCGGACCGGCATTTCACCCAGGCCAGGATGAACCCCGACATCCTCATGGTCGAGGCCGACCATGACATGCGCAATCCCGCGGACATGCTGGTGCTCAACAAGATCGCCAGCAATGTCATGCACACCGAGGGCATCGCGATGGTGCAGAGCATCACCCGGCCGCTAGGCATCCCGATCCAGCACAGCTCGATCCCGTTCCAGACGAGCGTGGCCGGGCAGACCACCAACATGAACCTGCCGTTTCAGCGCGACCAACTGGCCAACCAGCTCAAGACGGTCGATGCCATGAACGTGTCGATCGACATCCTGGAGAAGCAATACCAGCTCTCGCTCAAGCAGACCCAGCTCACCCAGGACTCGGCGGCAAGATCGGCGGACCTGCTGGAAACCACCAAGCAGCTGCGCGACAACATCGCGAACTTCGACGACCAGTTCCGGCCACTGCGGAACTACTTCTACTGGGAGCCGCACTGTTTCGACATCCCGATGTGTGCGGCGGCCCGGTCGCTGTTCGACTCCCTCGACGGAATCGATGCGGTCACCGACAAAACCGAAGGGGTGCAAGGTAATACCGATCAGCTCGCGAATCTGGCGCCTCAGCTCACCGCACTGCTGCCGCAGACGATCGCGTCGATGAAGGTCAGCCGCGACCTCGCGCTGGCCTCGTACAACTCGCAGAAGGCTCTGCTCGACCAGTCGCAGGCCAGCAACGACACCGCACTGGCGATGGGCGAGAGCTTCGATCAGGCCAAGAACGACGACCTGTTCTTCCTGCCACCGGAGGCGTTCCAGAATCCGGATTTCCAGCGCGGCCTCAAGATGTTCCTGTCCCCCGACGGCAAGTCCACCCGGATGTTCATCACCCACGAGGGCGACCCGGCGACCGTGGACGGGATCAGCCGAGTGGACTCCGAGCGTAAAGCGGCCCAGGAAGCACTGAAGATGTCTTCGCTGTCGAACGCCAAGATCCACCTCGGCGGGGTCGCGGCGACCTACAAGGACATGTCCGACGGTGCGCGCTACGACCTGCTGATCGCCGTGGTGTCGTCGCTGACGCTGATCTTCATGATCATGCTGATCCTGACCCGCAGCGTGATCGCCGCGCTGGTGATCGTCGGCACGGCGGGCAGTTCGATCGCCGCGTCGTTCGGCATCTCGGTGCTGATCTGGCAGGACCTGTTCGGCATCCAGGTGCAATGGCTGGTCATGTTGATGTCGGTCATCATCCTGTTGGCGGTCGGATCGGACTACAACCTGCTGCTGGTGTCGCGGTTCAAGGACGAGATCCACGCCGGCCTCAAGACGGGCATCATCCGCTCGATGGCCGGAACCGGTGGCGTGGTCACCTCGGCCGGTCTGGTCTTCGCCGCGACCATGGCGGGCATGATGTTCAGCCAGCTGACCGTGCTGGCGCAGATGGGCTCGACGATCGCGATCGGCCTGCTGATCGACACCTTCATCGTGCGATCGCTGCTGATGCCCTCGATCGCGACGATGCTGGGCCGCTGGTTCTGGTGGCCGCAGGTGGTCTATCCCCGGGGCGACAACCACTTCCGCAAGCCGACGCCGCAGCGCCCGAACGACGACGTCGACACGGCGGCGATGCCGGCGCAGGCCTAGACACCTCGCCGAGGCTGTGGTTACCGCGCGAACGCTCGAGTAGCACGCGCGGTAACTACAGGATCGACGGAGCCCGAGGTCAGCGCCAGCGGTCCAGGATCTCGTTGGCGCGCACCGACAGGGCGCGCTGCCAGAACGGCCCGAAGCTGATCCGCGCGACGCCCAGCGGACCGAACGAGGCGGGGTCGTCGGACTCCGGGACCGCGATCGCGTTGATCGGCAGTGGAAGCTCGGCGGTCAAGCGCCGCATCGTGTCCGGATCGTGCCGGCCCACCGGGTACAGCACGTCCGCGCCCGCCGCGGCCGCCTCGGTCAACCGGGCGATGGCCCGCTCCACCCGATCGGCGTCGGCACCGTCGTTGCGCAGGAACAGGTCGGTGCGGGCGTTGACGACGACGTGCACCCCGGCGTCGTCGGCGGCAGCGCGCAGCGCCCCCACCAATTCGGCGTGCTCGGCGGATGACCGCAGCCGCTTGCCCTCGCTGTGCACGGTGTCCTCGATATTGAGGCCGACGGCCCCGGCACCGAGCAGCCCGTCGATCAGGCGCTGCGCCGGCTGGGCGTAGCCCGACTCGATGTCTACCGAGACCGGAACGTCCACGGCAGCGGTGATCTGGGCGACCCGGGCAACCACATCGTCGAAACTCATGCCCTCGCCGTCGGGCTTGCCCACGGAGTCCGCCATCGGGTGGCTGCCGACGGTCAACGCCGCGAACCCGGCATCCACCGCCAGCGTCGCCGACCAGGCATCCCACACCGTGGGTAGCACCACCGGGTTGCCGGGCTGGTGCAACGCCAACAACGTCGACGCGCGCTGAGCAAGCTCACTGTGATCGGGCACCGTCGCCACCTCTCGTCGTTTCCATGTTGTGAGCGGTGCAACGCGGCCGTCGCAGCGCCATTCCCGACGTGACCTGTCTCACGTTGAGATCCAAATGTGGCTAGCATCGGTTGTCGTACTGTGATCCATAACACCTTCGCACCCAAGGAGGTCCGGTTGTCCACCACCACAGAATTGGCCGAACTGCACCATCTGATCGGCGGATTGCGGCGCTGCGTGGCCTCGCTGAAGTCGCGATACGGCGACACCCCGGCAATGCGCCGAATCGTCAACGACGCCGAACGCATCCTCAATGACGTGGAACTTCTTGACATCGACGCGAATGAGCTTGCCCTAACCCAGCAAACAGCCGTGGTCTCCGGGGAGAAGATCGGAATTCCGGACACCCCCTACGACACCGCCTTCTGGCGCGATGTCGATGACGAAGGCGTGGGCGGCCACAACCGTCGCTGACCCCGATTTAACCGGGTGCCGTGATCTAGGTACCCTCCGATGAGTTCATGCGAAGGGGATCACAGTAGATGAGCGCACCTGCGGGTAACCGCCCTGCCACCGGCGTCTTCTCACCCGGCCGTGCCCAGATACCGCAACGCACGCTGCGGACCGACAATTGGCTCAAGGCGCCGATCTGGACGGACCTCGGATTCGCCGCGTTCGTGATCTATGCGACGGTGCGTGCGTTCCAGCGGGACCACTTCTTCGTCCCGCAGTACCACTACCTGACGCCGTTCTACTCGCCCTGCCTGTCCAAGGCGTGCGGTGAGGCCAGCGACTTCTGGCCGCAGATCCTGCCTGCGACCGGGCCGCTGTCGCTGCTGCCGTACGCGTTCCTGTCCTTGCCGTTCCTGCTGCTGTTCCGGCTGACCTGCTACTACTACCGCGGCGCCTACTACCGCTCGGTGTGGCAGTCCCCGACCGCCTGCGCGGTGGCCGAGCCGCACGCGAAATACACTGGCGAGACGCGGTTCCCGCTGATCATTCAGAACACCCACCGGTACTTCTTCTACATCGCCGCGATCATCTCGGTGATCAACACCTACGACGCGATCGTCGCCTTCCACTCCGACAAGACCGCCAGCGGCTTCGGATTCGGGTTGGGCAACATCATCCTGGTCGGCAACGTGGTGATGCTGTGGGTCTATACGATCTCCTGCCACTCCTGCCGCCACGTCACCGGCGGCCGGTTGAAGCACTTCTCCAAGCACCCCGTGCGGTACTGGATCTGGACCCAGGTCAGCAAGCTGAACACCCGGCACAAGCTGTACGCCTGGATCACGCTCGGCACGCTGATGTTCACCGACTTCTACGTCATGCTGGTCGCCAGCGGCACCATCTCAGACCTGAGATTCGTTGGCTGAGAACAACTTTGAAAAACCATAGCCTGAGCGAGGTCAAATGACGGTGGAAGTCGAACGGCATTCTTACGACGTAGTCGTGATCGGTGCCGGCGGCGCGGGCCTGCGAGCGGTGATCGAGGCCCGGGAACGGGGTCTGCGGGTCGCGGTGGTGACCAAGTCGCTGTTCGGCAAGGCGCACACCGTGATGGCCGAGGGCGGTTGCGCCGCGGCCATGCGCAACGTCAACACCAAGGACAGCTGGCAGGTGCACTTCGGTGACACCATGCGCGGTGGCAAGTTCCTCAACAACTGGCGGATGGCCGAGCTGCACGCGCAGGAAGCCCCCGACCGGGTGTGGGAGCTGGAGACCTACGGCGCGCTGTTCGACCGCACCAAAGACGGCAAGATCAGCCAGCGCAACTTCGGTGGCCACACCTACCCGCGGCTGGCCCACGTCGGTGACCGCACCGGCCTGGAGATCATCCGCACGCTGCAGCAGAAGATCGTCTCGCTGCAGCAGGACGACAAGAAGGAACTCGGCGACTACGAGGCCCGGATCAAGGTCTTCCACGAGTGCGCTATCACCGACCTGATCAAGGACGGCGATGCGATCGCCGGCGCCTTCGGGTACTGGCGCGAGACCGGCAAGTTCATCCTGTTCGAGACGCCCGCTGTGGTGTTGGCCACCGGCGGTATCGGCAAGTCGTTCAAGGTGTCGTCGAACTCCTGGGAGTACACCGGCGACGGGCATGCGCTCGCGCTGCGCGCCGGTTCCGGCCTGATCAACATGGAGTTCATCCAGTTCCACCCCACCGGCATGGTCTGGCCGCTGTCGGTGAAGGGCATCCTGGTCACCGAGGGCGTCCGCGGTGACGGCGGCGTGCTGAAGAACTCCGATGGCAAGCGCTTCATGTTCGACTACATCCCCGAGGTCTTCAAGGGGCAGTACGCCGAGACCGAAGAAGAAGCCGACCAGTGGCTCAAGGACAACGACTCGGCCCGCCGCACCCCCGACCTACTCCCCCGTGACGAGGTGGCCCGCGCCATCAACGACGAGGTGAAGGCCGGCCGCGGCACCCCGCACGGTGGCGTCTACCTCGACATCGCCAGCCGGATGCCCGCCGAGGAGATCAAGCGCAGGCTGCCGTCGATGTACCACCAGTTCATCGAGCTGGCCGAGGTGGACATCACCAAGGACATGATGGAAGTCGGGCCGACCTGTCACTACGTGATGGGCGGTATCGAGGTCGATCCCGACACCGGCGCCGGCGCCACCCCCGGTCTGTTCGCCGCCGGCGAGTGCTCGGGCGGTATGCACGGATCCAACCGGCTCGGCGGCAACTCGCTGTCGGACCTGCTGGTGTTCGGCCGGCGCGCCGGTCTCGGCGCCGCCGACTATGTGCGCGCACTGCCCCAGCGGCCCGCGGTGTCGGAGACGGCGCTCGAGGAGGCCACCAAGCTGGCGCTGGCGCCGTTCGAGCCGAAGGCCAACGCCGAGAACCCCTACACCTTGCACGCCGAGCTGCAGCAGTCGATGAACGACCTGGCCGGCATCATCCGCAAGGAGGGCGAACTCGAAGAGGCGCTGCGCAAGATCGACGAACTCAAGGCGCGCTACGCCAACGTCGTCGTCGAAGGCGGACGCATCTTCAACCCGGGCTGGCACCTGGCCATCGACATGCGCAACATGCTGCTGGTCAGCGAGTGTGTGGCCAAGGCGGCGCTGGCGCGCACGGAAAGCCGTGGCGGGCACACCCGCGACGACTACCCGAAGATGGACGCGCAGTGGCGCAACAAGTTGCTGGTCTGCCGGGTGGCGCCGGGCGACTCCGACGCCATCGTGCCCGATGTGACGGTGACCCCGGAGCAGCAGCCGGTGATGCGGCCCGATCTGCTCGCGACGTTCGAGCTGTCCGAGCTCGAGAAGTACTACACCGACGATCAACTCGCCGAACACCCGGACCGGAAGGGCTGAGCATGGCTACTTACGAGGCCAAACTACGGGTCTGGCGCGGTGACGAAGACGGCGGCGACCTGCAGGACTACACCGTCGAGGTCAACGACGGCGAAGTGGTGCTCGACATCGTGCACCGGCTGCAGGCCACTCAGGCCGGCGACCTCGCGGTGCGGTGGAACTGCAAGGCCGGCAAGTGCGGTTCCTGCTCGGCCGAGATCAACGGCCGGCCGCGGCTGATGTGCATGACGCGCATGTCGACGTTCGGCCAGGACGAGGTCGTGACGATCACCCCGCTGCGGACCTTCCCGGTGATGCGCGACCTGGTCACCGATGTCTCGTTCAACTACGAGAAGGCCCGGGAGATCCCGTCGTTCACCCCGCCGAAGGATCTGCAGCCTGGCGAGTACCGCATGCAGCAGGAGGACGTGAACCGCAGCCAGGAGTTCCGCAAGTGCATCGAGTGCTTCCTGTGCCAGAACGTGTGCCACGTCAATCGTGACCACGAGGAGAACAAGAAGTCCTTCGCGGGGCCGCGCTACCTGATGCGCCAGGCCGAGCTGTCAATGCATCCGCTGGACACCCTGGACCGCCGCGACATGGCCCAGGAGGAGAACGGCCTGGGCTTCTGCAACATCACCAAGTGCTGCACCGAGGTGTGCCCTGAGCACATCAAGATCACCGACAACGCGCTGATCCCGATGAAGGAGCGCGTGGCCGACAAGAAGTACGACCCGGTGGTGTGGCTGGGCAATAAATTGTTCCGGCGCAAGTAGCCAAGCCCGGTACCCTCACCAAACTCCCCCGGCACACCGCGTGCTCGGGGGAGTTTGTGTCTGCTCGCCGGTTGTCATTGGCGCGAGCGTGGGTAGCCTCGAACCATGGGTAGCGTCCATAGCGTCAACGACATTCGCACCGCGATCCGCGAGCTGTCCGTCCGCGCCGAACTGGCCCGCAAAGAGGGTCGGCCCGACGACGCGGCCGAGATCGACAAGCGTATCGCCGCCTATCGCGACGAACTCGCCGAGAAGCCCTGACCCGCGCGCCGCGGGGCCAGACTGGGCTAAGCGCCCAGCCTGCGGAATGTGCTGCGGTGGAACACGATCGGGGGCACATCGTGCACCGTGATGTCGGTGACCCGCAGCACCACGATGGTGTGGTCGCCGGCCGGCACCAGCTGCTCGATCGAACTCAGCATCCACACACTGGTGCCGTGCACGAACACCGCGCCACTGGCGTGCGAATGGGTGTCCAGGCCGGCGAACCGGTCGCCGGTCTTGGCCGCCAAGGTGCGCGCCGCCACATCGTGCGACTCGCCGAGCAGGCTGATGCCCAGCGATGGCAGATCCTTGAGCTTGGGCCAGGTCTCCGAATTGTTCTGCACACAGAACGAGACCAGCGGGGGGTCCAGGGACACCGGCACGAAGGTGCTGGCGGCCAAGCCGACCCGCACACCCTCGACTTCGGCGGCGATCGCGATGACGCCGGACGGGAAATGGCCGAAGGCCTCACGTAGCGAGGCGGGGCTCAGCTCTGTGTCGCTCATAACACCGCCATCTTCCCATGTGAAGGGCCGCTGCGGCCACAGTAGGGTCCGGCACGATTCAAATATCTGTTGAGTAGCCTGGGGCCCGTGCCGAACGTCTCGATCCTGTCCGCGCTTCGCGACCGCGCCGGGCTGACTCCCGACGACGTCGCCTTCACGTTCACCGACTACGACCGGGATTGGAACGGTATCGCCGACAGCCTGACCTGGGCACAGCTCTACCGTCGCACTCTCAACGTCGCGCAGGAGATCAGCAGGCACGGTGCCCCCGGTGACCGGGCGCTGATCATCGCCCCGCAGGGCCTGGAGTACGTCGTCGCATTTCTGGGCGCCATGCAGGCCGGATTCATCGCAGTCCCGTTGTCGGTCCCGGTACCGGGCTCCCATGACGAGCGGGTCAGCGCCGTGGTGACCGATACGTCGCCGACGGTCGTTCTGACCACCTCCACGGTCTTCGAGGTCGCCGCGCAGTACGTCGACGACGGCGCCGCCGTGATCGCCACGATCGCGGTGGACACGCTCGACCTCGACGCACCCGGGGCGGTGGACACCGAGGTCCCCGACGGCCCGGACATCGCCTATCTGCAGTACACCTCGGGATCGACCCGGCTGCCGGCCGGAGTGATGATCTCGCACCGCAACATGCAGGCCAACTTCGAGCAGCTGATGGCCGAGTACCTGTCCAATTACGGCGGGACGTTCCCGCCGGGCACCGCCCTGGTCTCGTGGCTGCCCTTCTATCACGACATGGGGCTGATGCTGGGGATCGGTGCGCCGATCTTCAGCGGGCATCCGGCCGACCTGATGAGCCCGATCGCTTTCCTGACCCGCCCGGCACGATGGCTGCACACGCTGGCCCGCCAGCCACGGGCCTGGTCCGGAGCACCCAACTTCGCCTTCGACCTCACCGCGCGGCGCACCACCGAGGACGAACTGTCCGGC
Source organism: Mycobacterium sp. shizuoka-1 (assembly GCF_002723835.1). GTDB lineage: Bacteria > Actinomycetota > Actinomycetes > Mycobacteriales > Mycobacteriaceae > Mycobacterium. Next base: position 11,652 of record NZ_BEWG01000054.1, read on the forward strand.
CTCGATCTCAGTGGGGTCGTCGGCATCATCAACGGTGCCGAGCGGATCCATCCGGAGACGCTGGTGCGGTTCACCGAACGGTTGGCTCCCGCCGGGTTCCGCCCCGAGATGGTGGTGCCTTCCTACGGACTCGCCGAGGCGACGGTCTACGTCGCCAGCGGCGGCGCCGCCCGGGTGCCGCAGGTCGTCGACTTCGACCCCGACGAGCTGTCGCAGGGCACCGCCGTGCGCACCACCGGCGGCACCCCGTTGCTGTGCTACCAGCTGCCGGCGTCACCCCAGGTCCGGATCGTCGATCCGGACACCTGCCGGCCATGCCCGGACGGCACGGTCGGCGAGATCTGGACGCACGGCGAGAACGTCTCGGCCGGATACTGGCGCAAGCCCGACCAGACCGGCTCCGCCTTCGGCGCCACCCTGGTCGATCCGCCCGCCGGCACCCCGGACACCGACTGGCTGCGCACCGGCGACCAGGGTTTCGTCTCCGAGGGCGAGCTGTTCATCGTCGGCCGCATCAAGGACATGCTGATCGTCCGTGGCCGCAACCATTACTCGGAAGACATCGAAGCGACGGTGCACAAGATCACTCGGGGCCGAGTGGCGGCCATCGCGGTCTCCGACGAGCAGACCGAGACGCTGGTGACGATCGTCGAGCTCAAGCGTGACGGTCGAGACGAGCTGACCGCGGTCAGGAACGACGTGATCGCGGCGATCTCGCGCTCGCACGGTCTGCAGGTCGCCGACATCGTGCTGGTGGAGCCGGGCTCGATCCCGACGACCACCAGCGGCAAGGTCCGCCGGTCTGCGTGCGTCGATCACCACCGTCAGGGACGATTCGTGCGGTTGGATGCGTAGCTGATCAGCCGATGTGGTTCACCCTGCTGGTGATGGCTGCCGCGGTCAGTCTGGAGCCGTTCCGCATCGGCATGTCGGTGCTGATGCTCAACCGCCCGCGGCCCCACCTGCAGTTGACCGCCTTTCTCTGCGGCGGTTTTCTGATGGGCCTGACCGTCGGCGCGGTGGTGCTGTTCGCGCTCGAGTCCCGGATCCCGGCGTCAGCGCACTTCACCCTGCCCAGGGTGCAGATCGTCATCGGGGTGCTGGCGCTCCTGGCGGCGGCGTTCCTGGCGGTCACCAGGGGCCGCGAGCGGACCCCGCCGGCCTGGCTGAGCCGCCTGCTGAACGGGACGTCGCTGTGGGTGGCCGGCGTCGCCGGACTGGGGATCGCGTTGCCCTCGATCGACTATCTGGCGGCGTTGGCGGTCATCGCCGCGGGTGCGGCCGACGCCGCGAGCCGGATCGCAGCTCTGCTGGCGTTCAACGTGGTCGCCTTCGCGCTGGTGGAGATTCCGCTGCTGGCCTATCTGGTGGCCCCGGACCGCACCCGGGCCGCGATGACCGCACTGCACACCTGGGTGCGTGCGCGGCGGCGCCGCGAAGTCGCCACGCTGCTGGCCGTGGTCGGTGTCGTGCTGCTCGCGGCGGGACTGTTCGGCGTCTGACGATCAGCGCGGGCTGGGGCCGTGGTCCAAGACGTACTGGAAGCCGGCCATCAGCTGCGAGATCGGATCCGCACCTCCACCGAACGCGGCCTGGGTGGCCGGAGCCGTCACGGCCGCCGGATCGTAGCCGTTCACCGGATCGACTTCGATCGGCGCGGTCAGCGGATCGTCGTTGCGCGAATAGCCGGAATCCACCATCGGTTTGAGGATCCCGTCCAGCTTGTTCAGCGTGCCTTCGTCCACTCCGAGGTACTTGAACGGCAACACCAGCGGAAGATGCTGCTCGGGGATCAGATACGTCGTGGTCTTCGCTCCCCGCGAGTTGACCGTCGTCCGGATGTTCTGCGGCGGCACCATGCTGGGGTTGGTGAAGGCCACCGCCGTGTGGCCGGTGGCCAGTCCGACGATCGCGTTCGCCATCGCCATCCAGTTGTCCTGCCGATCCGGCCAGTCGGCGATGCTGTCGTAGGCGGAGACGAAGCGGTAGGAGTCGTATTGGCTCTCCACCGGGGGCGGAATCCGGTAGTCCAGCGCCGGGACCACGCTGCCCACCGGGAAGTTCTGCGCCAGGAAGCTGGCACCGAACGCGTGCGGCGCGATCGGATCGCCATAGGTGGCGAACGACAACTGATCCGGCGGCGGCGCATTCGGGTCGGTGGCCAGCCGGTTCTGGACGGCGTTGAGCACCATCGCGCCCTCGGACAGACCGATCGCGGTACCGGGGCCACCCGCCTGGATGGCCCGGATGACGTTGCCTTCACCCTCGTCGACCGACTCGCCGACGCTCGGGCCGTCGATGCCCAGGCCCGGGAACTGGTCATCCAGCTTGCCGATACCGGGGAACAGACGCTCGAGCGTGTGACCCTGGACCTGCCCGGCAGGGTAGTCGACGATCTGCCGGTCGAGTCCCGGGAACCACTGCGCGCCGGTGCGGCGGATGTACTCGTCATACGGGATCCCGAGGACGTGGGCACCGCCCAGCGCGTAGCCCCGGCCCGGGGTACCAATCGGGGTTGGCCCGTCGCCCTGCGATCCGCCCGGTGACGGCTGATCGGCGGCGGCGACTCCGCCGGTGGCACACACAGTGATCACTGTGGTCACTGCGGCGAGTAGCTTCTTCATGCCTTACCGCTTCCCTGCACTGTCGATCGTGACGGCCACCAGTTCGCCTTCCCGACCAGAGTAGCCATGGCCGGCACGGTGACCGTGCGGACCAGGAAGGTGTCCAGCAGGATTCCGACGCCGATGACGAACCCGCCCTGCACCACCGTACCGATGCTGGAGAACAACAAGCCCCACATCGAGGCGGCGAAGATCAGGCCGGCGGCGGTGATCACACCACCGGTCGACGACAACGTCCGGATCACACCGGACCGGGTGCCGCCGGGCGACTCGTCGCGCAACCGGGACGCGAACAGCAGGTTGTAGTCCGCCCCGACCGCGACGAGCACCACGAACGCCAGGGGCGGCACCGTCCAGTGCAACTGCTGACCGAGCAGATACTGGAATGTCAGCACCCCGATGCCCAGCGCCGCGAAGTACGAAAGCACCACGGAACCAACCAGATACAGCGGCGCGATCACCGCGCGCAGCAGCAGCATCAAGGTCAGCAGCACCACGATCATGGTGACCGCGATGATGAACCGGATGTCCTTCTGGTAGTAGTCGCGGGTGTCCCGCAGCGCGGCCGGATATCCGCCCATCGAAATCGTGGCGTCAGCGAGGCTGGTGTTCGGCTGTGCGCCGCGGGCGGCGTCGCTGATCGCGTTCACCTGATCCATCGCCGCCGCGCTGAACGGGTCGAGTTTGGTCAGCACGAGATAGCGCACCGAATGCCCGTCAGGTGAGATGAACGTCTTTGCGGCCATCTGGAAGTCGGGCAGCTGCAGCACTTCGGGTGGGATGTTGAACCCCGCCATCGCCGGGGTTGCGGCGTTCTGCTTCATCGACAGCAGGAACGCCGCCGCCTGATCGAGGCCGGTGCGCATCAGCTTGATCTGCTCGACTACCTGATCCACCCCGGTGGCGACTTCCCGGCTGCCGCTGGCCGCGCGATCGGCGCCCTGCCGCAGTTTGGTGGTGCCCGCCGACGCCCCGGCGGGCGAGTCCAGCCCCATGGTGTGCATGACCTTCGTCAGCCGGCCGAAGGCGTCGCTGAGCTGGTTCAGCGACGCGTTGAGCGACTGTCTGTCCTGCATCGACTGCAGCTGACCGGCCAGCGAGTTGATCTCGTCGAGCGTTCCGTTGTTGCGCGCGTCGACCAATTGCTGGAAGTGGCCCCGGGTTTCGGCGCAGGAGGGATCGAGGTCGCACACCGCGTTACCGTGCAGGGCCACCAGCACCGGGCCCACCCAGGCAAACAGATCCTTGGCCGCTTGGACGTTGATGCCCATCGAGTTTCCGAGCTGGTTGACGGCGTTCACGAGTTTGGCCGCGACCTCCACGTTCTTGACCAGCTTGTCGCCACCGTATTGACCCCGGATCGTCGTGAACGCGTCGACCATGCTCTGGATGCTGGTCGCGATCCCGTTCACCTGACCGCGCACATCACCGAGGTTGTTCGCCAGCGTGTTGGCCCCGCCGGCCAGACGATTCAGGTCGTCCATGTTGTCGGCGATCATCGCCGAGCCGGTGCCGAGCCGGTCACCGACCAGACCCGCCTGATAAGTGGCGCGGAACTCTTGCGGCACCTCCCCCAGCGGCCGGGTGATGCCGCTGACCATCCCGATGTTCGGCAATTGACTGATGCGCTCGGCCATCTGCTCGAGATCGGCAAGAGCCTGCGGGTTACGCAGGTCCCGCGGGGAGCGGACCAGAACGTAGGAGGGAATCGACTGGTTGAGGTCGAAATGGCGTTCCAGCGCGGTGTATCCGACCGAGCTCGGGTCGCCGGGCGAGACCGCTTTGCGATCGTCGTAGTTGTAGCGCGCCAAGCTGACACAGCTGGCCAGCAGGATCAGGATCAGGACGCTGGCCACCAGATGAAGCCGCGGCCGGCGCACGATGCGGACCCCCGACCGGCGCCACCAGCGCGCAGTCAACTCGCGCCGCGGCGCGATCCAGCCGCGCGGCCCGGCCAGCGCCACGATGGCCGGCAACAGCGTGATCGCGGCGAGGTAGGCCACCCCCACCCCGATGGCCGACGACACCCCGACGGTGGAGAACACCCCCATCTTCGCGAAGCTGATCCCCAGGAAGGTGATCCCGATGGTGGCGGCCGATGCGGTGATCACCTTGCCCACCGAGGTCAGGGCTGCCCGGACAGCGTCCTCGGAGCTCTCCCCGCGCCGCACGTAGTCGTGATAGCGGCTGATCAGGAACACCGCGTAATCCGTTCCGGCACCGGCGATCATCGCGCTCAACAGGATGATGGCCTGATTCGACACCCCCAGACCGGTGAGCTGGGACAGCCCTGCCACCACCGATTGCGCGATCACCAGGGACATCCCGATCCCGGTCAGCGGCAGCAGCATCGTGATCGGGTTGCGGTAGACCACCAGGAGTACGGCCAGAACCAGCACGGCGATCGCGATCTCGATCGGCAGCCGGTCACGTTGACCAGCGACGGTGAGGTCGGCGACGGTGGCGGCTGGGCCGGTGAGATGCACGTCGAGCTGGCTTCCCGCCGTCTTCTGCTTGACGAGATCGGCCACCCGGTTGTAGGCGGCATAGGACTGCGGAGTGCCCAGCGCACCGGCCAGCCCCACCGGCACCACCCAGGACTTGTTGTCCTTGCTGGTCAAAAACGAACGCAGCGCCGGTGTTTCGATGAAGTCCTGCAGCATGACCACGTCGTGCTGGTCGTCGCGCAGTGCGTCGACCAGCTTGCGATACGTCGCTTCGTGCGCGGGGGTAAGGCCACGCTCGTCGGTCAGCACCACCAACAGCAGGTCGTCACCGCCCGGCTCCTGGAAAGCCTCGGTCATCTGCCGCGCCGCCACACTGGACGGCGCGTCGCCGGGCAACATGGCCAGCGGATGCTTCTCAGCCATGTCGTTCAGGCTCGGGAATGTCAGCGGCAGCGCCACCGCCAACGCGACCCAAAGCCCGATCACCGCCCACGGCCACCGCACCACGACATCGGCTAGCCGGCGCACATCGCCCTCACCTGTGTGCCGTCAGGTCCCGCTACTGCCACAACGTCACCAATATCTGCTGTCACCAATGTCCACTGTCGGCGATTCGCTCGCACACCGACTTCATCGCCGCCATGTACCGGCCGACCGACTTCTGGGCGATCGGGTTGTCCGGGAACATCACCGCCATCGCGGTACCGGCCTCGTACCGGAATATGTAGATCGTCAGCTGGTAGGAGAATCGTCCATCGGAGTAGATGCCGATGTTGTTGGAATAGCCCATGTCCGCGGCGGCCAGCACGGCATTGAGCGGTGCGGCGCCGCCGTGCAGGAAATTCGAGACCGGGAAGTTCGGCCGGGGATTGTCCAACCACGGCGCCAGTTCCAGCACCCGGTAATACGGGACCCTCGCCAGGCTCAGGCCGGTGTCGAACGAATTCTGCGCTGCCCAGGCGGCTTCGCCGAACGACGTCGCGGCGATCGGAACGGTGATCGGAACCAGGCCGGTGAACCAGCCCTGCGTCATGAAATTGTCCGTCGTCCTGCGGGTGTCTCTCGGGGTGAGACCGTAATAGGTTGCCGCACCGGTCAACTCATGCTCGACCATCGCGGTGCAGGCGAACAGCCCACCGACGAAGCGCACGCCGGCGGTGGTACAGGCCGCCTCGAACCTCGCGGTTTGCTCGGCGTCCATCAGCATCTCGCCGACCATGTCGGCCACCGTCGGCTCCAGCGGATTGCCCAGCGGCAGCGGGAACTCGGGCAAGGTGCCGTTGTTGTTCTCGGCAAATTCGATCCAGGCCCGGACCTCGGCGGAATCCACGGTGAGATCCGCAGTGGATTCGCGCTCCTGCAGGCAGAAATCGTCGAAACTTCCGGCCTCGGGCAGCGCCATCGGCTGCCCGGTCATCGTCAACGACGTGTACATGCCGTGGGCCTCGAGCATGGTGATCCCGATCAGCGCCGCGTCGCCGTGGACATGGTCGATGCTGGCATAAAAATCAAAGTGGTCCGCGCTCTGGACAATTCCGAAAGAGAAGCAGCCCCATTCGAGCGGGGTCGGAATGTCGACGATATGTTTACGGGCGTCTTCAGCGGCCATTTCGCCGTGCTCGACCGGCTCGAATTCGATATCGGCCGGGTCGGTGATCGTTCGCCGGACGATGTCGCCGGTGCCGGAGTATTCGAACCAGCTCCGGTAGGTGTCGTGCCGACGCAGATACGCGTTGAGCGCGTGGTTCATCGCAGGGATGTCGCACTGACCGGGCACTTCACAGGTCGCGATGATCTGCCGCGAATAGTCGAGCCCGGCGGCGTCCTGTTCGTAGACGCCACGAATGTGTTGACCCTGCATATAGCTGACCGGAACGGCACTGACCGGGGCCTGCCGAGCCGTGGCCATCGCCGCCGCTGTCGGTCGCCACGAGATCACCGCACCGGGGCTCGGCGACCAATCATCGATTGTGCCGATCGAAATCTTCCCGATCTGCAATATTCCCCTCCCGGGTCTGAAACGGCTACGGCCGGGGACCGGCGACTCTGGTGGCCAGACCAACATAGCCCCTGTGACTGAGACGGCCGCCGATGGACCTGACGGGGCAGGTCAGAGCGGTGGAGGACCTGAAATCGGCAGCTGCGCGGGGGTGGCTGGAAGCAGACTGGCAACGGGGCCGAATACACCTGACTCAGCAACGCACATGCAATACTGGCCGTCGGGAGATGGGGCCGGCCGTCGCTGTCGGGAGATGACCGGGCCGTGGCCGTTCGGACGTTGATCCTGACCGTGACGAGATCTCCCGTGGTGGATCGACGTTTGTACCGGCCCGACGCGGAGAGCACAACCTGATGGCATTAACCGAACATCCGACGCAGCAGGCGCCCCGATTCGCGATCGTCGGCTACGCGGCCCGTTTTCCCGGCGCCGCAGATGCCGAGCAGTACTGGGAGCTGCTGCACAACGGTCGGGATGCGGTCACCGAGGTGCCCCAGGACCGCTGGGATGTCGAGGAGTTCTTCGACTCCGATCCGGATGCCGCCGGCAAGGTTGTCACCCGCCGCGCCGGATTCGTCGACGACGTCACCGGATTCGACGCGCCCTTCTTCGGGGTGTCGGCGCGCGAAGCCAAGTTGATGGATCCCCAACATCGCCTGCTGCTGGAGACGGCGTGGCGGGCTGTGGAGCATTCCGGTACGGCACCAACGAGTTTGGCGAACAGCCGCACGGGCGTGTTCGTCGGTTTGGCCACCCACGACTTCCTCGGAATGGCCTCGGACGCCCTGACCTATTCCGAGATCGAGGCCTATCTGGCGATCGGTACCTCCAGCGCGGCCGCGGCGGGCCGGATCAGCTACCGGCTGGGTCTGCAGGGCCCGGCGGTCACCGTCGACACCGCATGCAGTTCCTCGCTGGTGGCGATTCATCAGGCCTGCCAGGCGCTGCTGCTGGAGGAATGCGACTTCGCGCTGGCCGGCGGGGTGAACGTCATCCTCAGCCCGGCCACCATGATCACGTTCTCGCACTCCCGGATGCTGGCCCCCGACGGCCGGTGCAAGACCTTCGACGCCGCGGCCGACGGCTACGTGCGCGGCGAGGGATGTGGGGTCATCGCGATCAAGCGCCTGGACGACGCGATCCGCGACGGCGACCACATCCGGGCCGTGATCCGAGGCAGCGCGGTCAACTCCGACGGCGCATCCGGTGGGCTGACCGTGCCCAACGGCGTCGCGCAGCAGCGCGTGATCGCCGAGGCGCTGGAGCGTGCCGGACTGGCCCCCGGCGATGTCGGTTACCTCGAGGCACACGGCACCGGGACATCGCTGGGCGATCCCATCGAGGTGCAGGCCGCCGCCGCCGCGCTGGGCAAGGGCCGCGACGCCGACCAGCCGTTGCTGATCGGCTCGGCCAAGACCAACATCGGCCACCTGGAGGCCGCCGCGGGAGTCGCCGGCGTCCTCAAGGTCGTGCTGTCCCTGGAGCACCAGGAGCTGCCCAAACACCTGAACTTCCGCAACCCGTCGCCCCACATCCCCTGGGACCGGATTCCCGTGCGGGTCGTCGACGAGGCGATCTCCTGGGAGCGCTCCGAACGCCCCCGCATCGCTGGGGTCAGCTCGTTCGGGTTCTCCGGAACCAACGCCCACGTCATCCTCGAAGAGGCGCCCGAGCCGGCCGCGGCGGCACCTACCGATCCGGCCGACGAGCGCCGGTTCATGGTGCTGCCACTGTCGGCGCGGACCCCGGCTGCCCTGGTGGCCACCGCCGAGCACTACCGCACCTGGCTCGGCGAGCATCCCGAGGCCTCGTTGGCCGACGTGTGCCTGACGGCCGGCGCCGGTCGCGCCCACTTCGAGCATCGCGCAGCGCTGGTGGTGAACTCTCGCGAATCCGCGCGTGAGCTGCTCGGAGCGCTCGCCGACGACCTGCCGGCCCCCGGCCTGGTCCGCGGCGACTGCGCCGACACACCGAAGACCGCGTGGTTGTTCCCCGGGCAGGGCAGTCAATACGCCGCGATGGCCCGGGAGCTGTTCGAGACCGAGCCGGTGTTCGCCGACACCATGACCCGGTGCGCGCACGCCGTTGCGGGTGTACTCGACAAGCCGTTGCTGGACATCATCTTTGACGCTGACGGCACCGAGACGCTCAAGCAGACCCGGCACGCCCAGCCGGCGATCTTCGCCGTCGAGATGGGACTGGCCCGGCTGTGGCAGTCCTGGGGTTTTCAGCCCGATGTGCTGCTCGGGCACAGCGTCGGGCAGTATTCGGCGGCCTGTGTGGCCGGCGTGTTCAGCCTCGAGGACGGCGCCCGACTGCTGGCGCAGCGCGGCCGACTGTTCGGCGACCTGCCCACCGGTGGGCGGATGTGTGCGATCTTCGCCGACCCGGACCGGGTGGAACGGCTCACCGACGAATTCCCGAGCCTGTCGGTGGCCGCCTACAACGGCGCCAACACCGTTCTCTCCGGGCCAGCGGCCGACCTGGAACGGGCGGTGGCGGAACTGACCGACGCCGGTGCCCGCTGCGACTGGCTGGACACCAGCCACGCCTTCCACTCGGCGCTGCTCGACCCGGCGCTCGATGAATTCGAGTCTTACGCCAACGAGTTCGAATTCAGTTCGCCGCAACGGATCCTGGTGTGCAACCGGACCGGAGCCACGCTTGGCCGCAACGCCAAGCTGGACGGCTCCTACTGGCGACGGCACGCCCGCCAGCCGGTCCAGTTCGCCAAGGGGGTGGCAACGCTGGCCGAGCTGGGCTGTGCGCTGCTGCTCGAGGTCGGTCCGCAGCCGGTGCTGACCGCCGCGGCGCTGCGGGCCTGGCCGGATCCGGCGACCGCGCCCAAGGCAGTCGCGTCGCTGCGCCGCAACGGCGCCGACCACCGCCAGATCGCCGAAGCGCTGGCGCACACCTACGTCGCCGGCCATCTGCCCCAATTCGGGGTGCTCGCGCCGCCGTCGGCGCGCAAGCTCGACCTGCCGACCTATCCGTTCCAGCATCGCCAGTACTGGTTCAGCAGCACTCAGGTGCACAGCACCGCCTCCGATTCGGCCCGCACCGAGGCCGTCCGTCTGCTCGAAGACGGCCGGATCGAGGAACTCGCCGCACTGCTGGGCGGCGCAGACGGCAACCAGTCGACCGCCGATGTCTTGAAGAAGCTTGCCGCACAGCACAACCAGCAGCGAAGCGCGCAATCCATCGCCGACATCCGCTACGAGATCCGCTGGCAGAAGACCAAGTCGACTGCGGAGGCAGGCGAAGGGGCTGCCTGGCTGCTGATCGGCGACGATGCGGCGGCGATGCGGCCGCTGGTCGACGCGCTCACCACCCACGGCCACCGCCATCGCCTCCTCGGGCTGCCGGTGTCCGACGCCGACGAAGAACGCCTGGTCGACGAGCTGCGTGCCGCGGTGCGCGACGAGCCCGACCTGCGCATCCTGCACGTCGCTGCGCTGGACAGCGACGTGGCTCCGTCGATGAAATCGCTGCTGCGGATGCAACATCGGGTCCTGGGCGGCACGCAGCGGCTGTTCCGCGCCGCAGCCACAGCCGAGCTCCGCACTCCCATCTGGGTGGTGACCCATGGCGCGCAACGGGTGACCGATGCCGACCCGGTGTGGCCGGAGCAGACCAGCCTGTGGGGCTTCTGCCGCGCGGCCGCGCTGGAATACCCACAGATCTGGGGCGGTCTGGCCGACGTGTCCGATCGCGGTGCCGATTCGTGGTCCCGGCTGATCAAGCAGGTCGTCGCCGCCTCGCCGGGCGAAGACCAGATCGCGCTGCGCGGGCCGGACGTGTGGGTCCCCCGGTTGGTTCGGCGGACGGGTCAGCCCAACCCGGCGCAACTCCACATACGCTCAGAAGCAACGTATCTGGTGACCGGCGGACTGGGTTCACTCGGTTTGGAGATCGCCGGATACCTGGCGTCTCACGGCGCCAGGCACCTGGTGTTGACCGGTCGCCGGGCACCCGGTGACGCCACGCACACCCGGATCGACGCGCTGCGCGAGCAGCACGGCTGCACCATCCGAGTGATCGCGGCCGACGTCGCCGACCCGCACGATGTGGCCCGTCTGCTCGCCACGGTGCAGGCCGAGCTTCCCCCGCTGGCGGGTATCGTGCACGCCGCGGGCGAGAACAACACCACCCCGATGAGCGCGCTCGAGCCCACCGAAGTGGACCGTGTGTTCTCCGGGAAGGTCTGGGGTGCTTGGTATTTGAGCGAGGCAAGCGCGGATCTCAACCTCGATTTCTTCGTGTCCACCTCGTCGATCTCCGCGGTATGGGGCAGTTACGGCCAGAGCGCCTACAGCGCGGCCAACGCCTTCCTCGACGGGTTGACCTGGCGGTTGCGGGCCGACGGCGTGCCCGCGGTCAGCGTCGACTTCGGTCCCTGGTCGGCCGGCATGGCAGATCCGGCGGCGCGGGCACAGCTCGATCGGCGCGGCATCCGCACCCTCACACCGTCCGATGCGCTGGCCGGAATGGCCGATGCGATCGTGACCGCAGGCGCGCAGGGGCCGGCGCAGGCGGTGGTGGCCCGGATGGACTGGGCCCGCTCCCTGCCGATCTACCTGCAGGCCGGCCGGCGCGAACTGCTGGCCGAGGTGGCTCGTGAAGTGCCCGAGTCGGTTTCGGCGAGCGGCCCCGCCGGCTCGTCGGTCAGCACCCGGCTCGTCGAACAGCTCACCGCCGCCCCGGTGCAGCAGCGCAAGAAACTCGTGCTGGAATACCTTCGCAACACCGTCGCGGAGGTGACGCGGATCGACGCGGCGGAGATTCGCGAAGAGGCCGGGTTCTTCGATCTCGGCATGGATTCGCTGATGGCCGTCGAACTGCGACGCAGGCTGGAGGAGGCGGTCGGCAAGGAGCTGCCCGCCACGCTGGCGATGGACTTCCCGCGGCTGACCGACGTCGCCGACCATCTGCTGTCCGACGTGCTCAACCTCAACGAGCGCGCCGGTAGCCAGGTTGCGACCCAGCCGACGTCGCTGGCGACCTCGGCGACCGACGAACCGATCGCCATCATCGCGGTGGCCTGCCGATTCCCCGGCTCCCCCGATGCCGACGCCTACTGGGACGTCCTGTCCGGCGGAGTCGATGCGATCCGGGAGATCCCCGAGGACCGCTTCGACGTGGACCAGTTCTACGACCCCGATCAGCAGACGCCGGGCAAGATCTACACCCGCAACGGCGGATACCTCGACAGCGTCGACGGATTCGATCCGGAGTTCTTCGGCATCTCGCCGCGCGAAGCGGTGTGGATCGACCCGCAGCAGCGCCTGATGCTCGAGATTGCGTGGGAAGGGCTCGAAAGGGCTGGGTACGCGCCGTCCTCCGTCCGCGGCAGCCGGACCGGCGTCTTCGTCGGCGTCGGCGCCAACGAGTACTCCCACCTTTTGTCGGGTGAGTCGGTCGAGAATCTGGAAGCCCACTTCATCACCGGCAACGCGCTCAATGCGATCGCCGGCCGGGTGGCGTTCACGCTGGGCCTGGAAGGTCCGGCGATGGCGGTCGACACCGCCTGCAGCTCGTCCCTGGTGGCCGTCCACCAAGCCAGCCAAGCCCTGCACTCCGGTGACTGCGACATGGCACTGGCCGGCGGCGTCAACGTCCTGTTGAGCCCGGCGTCCATCGTCGCCGCCTCACGTGCCCGGATGCTGGCCCCCGACGGCCGGTGCAAGACCTTCGACGCCGCGGCCGACGGCTACGTGCGCGGTGAGGGTTGCGGTGTGCTGGTGCTCAAGCGGCTGTCCGACGCCCAACGCGACGGCGACCGGATCTGCGCAGTCATCCGCAGCAGCGCGGTCAACCAAGATGGCGCCTCCAGCGGTCTGACGGTACCCAATGGCGGTGCGCAGCAACGGCTCATCACCGCGGCACTGACCCGCGCCGGCCTCACCGGTGCCGACATCGACTATCTCGAAGCGCACGGCACCGGCACACCCCTCGGCGATCCGATCGAGGTGCAAGCCGCCGCCGCGGTCTACGGCGCCGGCCGCGAACCGGGCCGGCCGCTGCTGATGGGCACGGCCAAGACGAACATCGGACACCTCGAGTCCGCCGCCGGGGTCGCCGGTCTGGTCAAGGTCGTGTTGTCGCTACAGCACGAACTGCTCCCGCAGAACCTGCACTTCCACCAGCCGTCACCGCACATCCCGTGGGATTCACTTCCGGTGCGGGTGGTCGACGAGCCGACACCGTGGCACGCCAACGGCAGGCCACGGCGAGCCGGTGTGAGCTCCTTCGGGTTCACCGGCACCAACGCACATGTGCTGATCGAGGAGGCACCGCAACCCCCGGTCGCCGACTCCGTCGACGACACCCCGGACGAATCCGTCGACAGGGCGTCCGAGGCAGCGCGCGAACCGCTGAGTCTGCTGCCGCTGTCGGCACGGTCGGCCCAGGGCCTGCTTGCCCTGGCCGAGCGCTACTCCAGCTGGCTGGAGGTACACCCCGAGGCATCGATCGCCGACGTGTGCTTCACCGCGGGAACCGGACGTTCGCACTTCGAGCACCGCGCCGCGGTGGTGGCGACCTCCGGCCAGGAAGCCAAGATGCTGCTGGACGACCTGGTGGCCAATCGGTTGCGTCCGGGCGTCCTGCGCGGCGAGTGCGCCGACCCGCCGACCACCGCATGGTTCTTCCCCGGTCAGGGCAGCCAGTACCCGGGCATGGCGCGGGAATTGTTCGACACCGAACCGGTGTTCGCCGACGCGGTGCGCCGGTGCGCGCAGGCGGTCGATCCGATGCTGCCGCGTCCGCTGCTGGACGTGCTGTTCTCCAGCGACCGGGAGGCCGCCGAAACACTGCGGCACACCTCGTTTGCCCAGCCGGCGATCTTCGCCGTCGAGATGGGACTGGCCCGGCTGTGGCAGTCCTGGGGCATCGAACCCGATGTCGTGCTGGGCCACAGCGTGGGCCAGTACGCGGCGGCGTGCGTGGCCGGGGTGTTCAGCCTCGAGGACGGCGCACGGTTGATCGCCGAACGCGGACGGCTCTTCGGCAGCCTGCCGGCCGGCGGCCGGATGGTGGCGGTCTTCGCCGACCCCGAATACGTGGAGCGCGCCGCGGCGGCGTTCCCGCGAGTGTCGGTGGGCGCCTACAACGGCCGCAACACGGTCTTGTCCGGCCCGGCCGAGGACCTCGAACAGATCGTCGCCACCTGTAGCGAGGATGGCACCCGGTGCACCTGGCTGGAGACCAGCCACGCCTTCCATTCGGAACTGCTCGAGCCGGTTCTCGACGAATTCGAATCGTTCGCCACGCAATTCGACTACGCGGTGCCGTCCCGGCCGCTGATCTGCAACCGAACCGGTGCCGTGCTGACCGCCGAGACGCCGATCAACGCCCAGTATTGGCGGCGGCATTCCCGCCAGCCGGTGCAGTTCACCGAGAGTGTGCGCACCGTGGCCGCCCTGGGCGCCTCGGTCCTGATGGAGATCGGCCCGCAGCCGATCCTGACCGCCGCCGCGCTGCAGATCTGGCCCGAGTCCTGCCCCACGCCCCGAGCGATCGTCTCAGTGCGTAAGGGCGCCAACGCCCAACGGCAGATCACCGAGGCACTCGCGACGACCTACATCTGCGGGCACCGACCGGACTTCGCGGCCCGGTTCCACACCTCGGGCCGGCGACTCGAACTGCCGACCTATCCCTTCCAGCGGCGCCGGTACTGGCCGAAGACCTCGGGTATCCGGCCCGACGGCACCGCGGCGTCCGGAATCCTGGGCAGCGCCAAGGATCTGGCCTCCGGCGACACCGTCTACACCAACGTGCTGTCGGTGAAGACGCAGCCATGGCTGGCTCATCACGTCATCTACGGCACCGTGGTGGTTCCCGGCGCTACGTACGCGGCGATGGCGTTGGCCTCGGCAGGCGCCCCGGCTCGGGTCAAGGAAGTCTACTTCTACGAGCCGATCATCCTGCCGGACAAGGCATCCCGTGAGGTGCAGCTGACCCTGCATCCCGTCGACGACGGGTGGAAGTTCCAGGTGCACAGCCGGCCCTACGGCGTTCGCGACGCCGAGTGGTCGCTGAACTCCGACGGCACGCTGCTCTCCGGCGTCGACCCGGATGCGGCGCCGTCGGACACGGTGGCCCCGGACGAGGCGATCGAGCAGATGAATCGCACCCGCCCGCAGGAACTGTTCGACATCTTCAACGACATGGAGTTGGCGTGGGGCCCGACCTGGTCGACCTCGCTGAAGTCGCTGTGGGTCGGTAAGGGTGAGGCGATCGGTGACATCGCGGTGGGCGAGGAGCTCGGTGAGCATCTCGGCACTGAGCCGATCCACCCGGTCTTGCTGGACCTGTGTACCGGTGTGGCGTTCCCGGCCTTCCCGGCGACGCTGGCCGCCGAGCAGGGGATGACCGACCTGTTCCTGCCGTTGCGCTACGGGCAGGTGACGATGGCCGAGAAGATGCCCCGCCGGTTCTACTGCCGGGCTCGCTGGCACGAGAACACCATCACCAACGAAACCCAGGTCTTCGACATCGACTTCCTGGACCGCGACGGTCGGGTGCTCGGTGGTATCGCCGAGTTCACCGTGAAGCGTGCCCCGCGTGAGGCATTGATGCGCGGGCTCGGTGGCGACTCCACCCGGCTGCTGTACAGCCTGGGCTGGCAGGAGATCGCGACCCCGGCGGCCGACGACGCCGAGAAGACCACGAACGGCACCTGGCTGATCGCCGGCTTCGACGCGCTCGCAGCCGAGGTACCCGGTGCGATGACGGTCGACGAGGCCGCAGATCCCCCGTCCTGGCAGCGGATGTTCGCCGAGGCGACCGAGCGCGGTGCGCCGGTCAGCGGAATCCTCTGGCGCAGTGGCGGACAAGCGACCGCAGACTCGACAGCCGAGCTGGCCGCTCGACTGGAAGCACAGATCGCCGCCTTCCTCGGCGCCGCGCAGACCGCGCTGGCCGAGCGCAATCACACGCTGGCCGACGGACTGTGGATCGTCACCGAGCGCGCGGTGGCCACCGAGCCCGGCGAGCCGGTCGATCCGGTCGCGGCCGCACTGTGGGGATTCGGCCGCACCCTGATCGCCGAGCAGCCGAGCCTGCGGGTTCGCCTGATCGACTCCGACGGCTCCGACGAGTCATTGAGCTGGGTGGCCGGCGCCCTGGGCACGCCGGTTGTCGAGCCGGAAATGGCTGTGCGGCAAGGTCGTTTCCTGGTACCCCGGCTGCTGCACTGGGCCCGCAACGGCCAGCTGCCGATGCCGCGCAGCGACGACTACGCCTTGGCGCCCACCGAACGCGGCGCGATCGACAACCTGCGTCTGAACGAGATCGAGGTGACACCGCCGAAGGCCAACGAGGTGCAGGTCCGGATCGAGGCAGCCGGCCTCAACTTCCGGGATGTGCTCAATGTGCTCGGCCTGTACCCCGGCGATCCCGGTCCGATCGGTGGCGACCTGTGCGGTGTGGTCACCGAAGTCGGCTCGGAAGTAACCCGATTCGAGGTCGGTCAGCGCGTCTTCGGTTCGATGCAGGGGGCCTTCGCCAGCCGCCTGAACGTGCCCGAGCCGCTGCTGGCGACGGTGCCGGACGGGATCGGCGCGGTGGACGCAGCGACCATTCCCGCTGCGGCGCTCACCGTCCGGCTCGCATTCGACTGGGCGAAGCTCAAGCCCGGCGACAAGGTGCTGATCCACGCCGCCAGCGGTGGCGTGGGACTGGCCGCGGTACAGATGGCCCGCGCGCACGGCGCGACCGTGTTCGCCACCGCCAGCAAGTACAAGCGCGGCACCCTGCGGGACATGGGTGTGGAATACGTCTACGACTCGCGGACAACCGAATTCGCCGACCAGATCCTCGCGGACACCGGCGGCGAAGGTGTTGACGTGGTGCTCAACTCCTTGACCAGTGAGGGCTTCGTCGAGGCGACGGTGCGGGCCACCGCCAAGAACGGTAGGTTCGCCGAGATCGCCAAGCGCGATATCTGGACGGCCGAGCAGATGGCGGAACTCCGTCCCGACATCGACTACGAGATCGTCGCGCTCGACGTCACGATGATGACCGATCCCGATCACATCCAGCGGCTGATGGTCGAGGTGTCCGACGGGCTGGCCAAGGGTGAGTGGACGCCGGTACCCGCCGAGATCTACCCGCTGACCGACGCCAGGACCGCGTTCCGGCGGATGCAGCAGGCGCGCCACATCGGCAAGATCGTGGTGCAGATGCCCAAACCGCTTCAACCGCGCGGTGATCGGAGCTATCTGGTCACCGGTGGCCTGGGCGCGCTGGGCCTGCATACCGCGTCATATCTGGCACAGCTCGGCGCCGGCAACATCGTGCTGACCAGCCGTCGGGCGCCGGATGCGGAGGCGCAGCAGGCCATCGACGCCATCGCCGAGCGCTTCCACTGCCGGATCCACGTGTTCGCCGCCGACGTCGGCGTCGAGTCCGAGGTCGTCGAGCTGTTGGACAAGATCCGGGCCGAGCTGCCGCCGCTGGCGGGTGTGGCACATCTGGCCGGTGTGCTCGACGATGCGCTGCTGCCGCAACAGGACCTCGACCGGTTCCGAACCACGTTGCGGCCCAAGGCCTATGGTGCGCACCACCTGCACCGGCTGACCAAGGATGATGACCTCGAGTTCTTCATCCTGTACTCGTCGGCGTCGGCGGTGCTGGGCTCGCCGGCACAGAGCAACTACGCAGCAGCCAACGCGTTTCTCGACGGGCTCGTCGCACACCGACGGGCCCAGGGGCTGCCCGCGACCGCCGTCAACTTCGGTCCCTGGGGTCAGGGCGGTATGGCCAGCTCCCAGGCCGCCGTCGCGAATCTCAGCGCCCAGGGCATGATGCCGCTGGAGCCGTCCGCGGCGCTGGCCGCGCTCGGCGAGGCCATCCGGCACGGCGCGGCGCAGGCCACTGTGCTCAAGGCCAACTGGCAGCGAACCGCGAAGGTGCTCGGTGGTATCCGTCCGCCACTGCTGGATCAGGTACTGCCCAGCGGCGACGGCACGGTGGTCGGTGACAGCGAGCTGCTACGGCAACTGCAGGAACTCCCGGTCGCCGCGCGCGCCGGTTTCATCACCGAGTTCCTGCAGAAAGAGGTGCAGGGCTTCCTGCGCCTGGCGCAACCCCCCGCCGCATCCAGCCGTTTCCTGGATCTCGGCACGGACTCCCTGATGGCGGTCGAGCTGCGCAACCGGCTGTTCGGGCAGTTCGGCGGCAAGTTCGACATCAGCCCGACAGCGGTGTTCGACCATCCGACGATCGGGGAGCTCGCCGAGCATCTGGTCTCGCAACTGCCCGACTCCGAGGAGCCTGCTCCCGAGCCCGGACCGGACGGCACCGCGAACGCGGCGCAGCCCGCGCCCGAACCCCCGTCGGACGACTGAAAAGCGGCGACGTCGCAGCGGTGTGACGAAGATCGCACTGCTGCGGCGCTGCGCCCATCAGTCACGCCTCTGCGCATTCGCACAGCTCAGAGCCCTGGCGGCGCCGCCGGAAACTGAATTGACGGCCGCGGTAAAGCCCCAAACCGACCGGTGGGTTGGTTAGTTGACTCAAGTTGCCCACAGTCGGTTGATTTCCGATTACCCGTGGGTATAGTAAGCCGTGTTACTGGTGGGTAACTTAGCCCGAAGTACTCAACCACAAAGCCCAAATTCAGGTGACATTCTCGCTGAGGAGGAGCCGTCATGAGCCACTACAAGTCAAACGTGCGCGACCAGGTATTCAACCTGTTCGAGGTCTTCGGTCTCGAGAAGGCGCTCGGCCAGGGCAGCTACAGCGATGTCGACGCCGACACGGCGCGCGAGATGCTCCAGGAGATGAGCAGGCTGGCCGAAGGTCCGATCGCCGCATCGTTCGTCGAGGGCGACCGCAACCCGCCGGTTTTCGATCCCGAGACCCACTCCGTGAAGTTGCCGGAGGCGTTCAAGAAGTCCGTGCACGCCGTGACCGAAGCGGGCTGGGACAAGGTCGGCATCGAGGAGGAGCTCGGCGGCACGCCGGTTCCCCGTGCCCTGGTCTGGGCGCTGGCCGAGCACGTGCTCGGCGCCAACCCGGCGGTCTGGATGTACGCCGGTGGCGCAGGCTTCTCCAGCATCTTCTACAAGCTGGCCACTGACGAGCAGAAGAAGTGGGCTGTCCTCGCCGCCGAGCGCGGCTGGGGCTCCACCATGGTGCTCACCGAGCCGGACGCCGGCTCCGATGTCGGCGCCGGCCGGACCAAGGCCGTCAAGCAGGACGACGGCTCCTGGCACATCGACGGTGTGAAGCGGTTCATCACCTCCGCCGACTCCGACGACATGTTCGAGAACATCTTCCACCTGGTGCTCGCCCGTCCCGAGGGCGCAGGGCCCGGCACCAAGGGCCTGTCGCTGTTCTTCGTACCGAAGTTCCACTTCGACCCCGAGACCGGCGAGCTCGGCGAGCGCAACGGTGCCTTCGTCACCAACGTCGAGCACAAGATGGGCCTGAAGGTCTCCACCACCTGCGAGCTGACCTTCGGTCAGCACGGCGTGCCGGCCAAGGGCTGGCTCGTCGGCGAGGTCCACGACGGCATCGCGCAGATGTTCGACGTCATCGAGATGGCCCGAATGCTGGTGGGCACCAAAGCAATCGCCACGCTGTCGACTGGTTACCTGAACGCCCTGGAGTACGCCAAGGAGCGGGTGCAGGGCGCCGATCTGACCCAGATGACCGACAAGACCGCTCCGCGCGTCACCATCACCCACCATCCGGACGTCCGGCGTTCGCTGATGACCCAGAAGGCCTACGCCGAAGGGCTGCGGGCGCTGTACATGTTCACCGCGACCTACCAGGATGCCGAGGTCGCCAAGGCACTGCACGATGTCGACGGCGAACTGTCGGTGAAGGTCAACGACCTGCTGCTGCCGATCGTCAAGGGGGTCGGCTCCGAGCAGGCCTACGCGAAGCTGACCGAGAGCCTGCAGACCTTTGGTGGCTCCGGCTTCCTGCAGGACTACCCCGTCGAGCAGTACATCCGCGACGCCAAGATCGACTCGCTCTACGAGGGCACCACCGCCATCCAGGCGCAGGACTTCTTCTTCCGGAAGATCGTGCGCGACAAGGGTGTTGCGCTGGCGCACGTCTCCGGCCAGATCGAGGCGTTCATCTCCAACGAGTCGGGCAACGGCCGGCTGAAGTCGGAGCGCGAGCTGCTGGCCAAGGCACTCGAGGATGTCCAGGGTATGGCCGCCGCCATGACCGGCTACCTGATGGCCGCGCAGGAGGATTCCGCCAGCATCTACAAGGTGGGGCTGGCGTCGGTTCGCTTCCTGATGAGCGTCGGCGACCTGGTGATCGGCTGGTTGCTGCAGCGCCAGGCCGCGGTCGCCATCGCCGCTCTCGACGCAGGTGCCACCGGCGCCGACCGCTCCTTCTACGAGGGCAAGATCGCCGTGGCGTCATTCTTCGCCAAGAGTTTCCTGCCGCTGCTGACCAGCACGCGACTGGTGATCGAGTCGATCGACAACGACATCATGGAGCTCGACGAAGCCGCTTTCTAGAGATTCGCCGCGAACGGCCCTGGGATCGTCTGGTCCCGGGGCCGTTCCCGTTCAGCGGGGACCCAGGTCGGGACTTTGGGCTCTGGCAGTTAGCTGGGCGTCGGCTACATTCTAGGAATGGCGATGCTTGACAGCAACGACCCGATTCCCGGGGGTCCCGCGCCGACCGGCAAAAAGTCGGGCAATGCGGGCCCTCTGGCGAATATTGTCGGGCCGTTCACCAAGGCCGGGGGCTATTACGCCCGCTCGTGGGGGACCTACCTCGACGGTCGCGGCGGCGAGTTGCCCGTCGCCCGCCCCACGCTCTCGCTGGCCACCCACGCCCTGCGCGACGAGATCGTCCTGGTCGGACTGCGGTTGCGTCGCCCCTTGAGCGACGCGGCGGTCTACGAGCGCATCAACGCCGAAGTCGTCGAGGCCATCGACCTGTACGGCAAACGCGGCTGGCTGGCCCGGCCGGAGGGCTTCTTCACCGCCCCGCCCACCCCGACCGACGTGTCGGTCCGGTCCCACAAGAGCGGCGGCCGCACCCACGAGCGCATCTCGTTCGACAGCGGCTACCAGCCACACCGCGGGGAGCCCGGGCGCGATCGTTGGCTCAGCTACACCGGCAACCACCGCGAATACGCGTTGATGCTGCGCCACCGCGAGCCGCGCCCATGGCTGGTGTGCGTGCACGGCACCGAGATGGGCCGCGCCAACCTGGACCTCACGCTGTTCCGGGCCTGGCATCTGCACCAGAACTTCGGCCTCAACGTGGTGCTGCCGGTTCTTCCGATGCACGGCCCGCGTGCGAAGGGACTGCCCAAGGGCGCCGTCTTCCCCGGGGAGGACGTGATGGACGACGTGCACGCCACCGCGCAGGCGGTCTGGGACATCCGCCGGGTGCTCGCCTGGATCCGCAGCCAGCAGCCCGACGCCCGGATCGGGCTCAACAGCATCTCTCTGGGCGGTTACATCGCAGCGCTGGTGGCCAGCCTCGACGACGATCTCACTTGCGCGATCCTGGGCGTCCCGCCGGCCAATCTGGTGTCGATCCTGGGCCGCCACGCCGGCCTGGGCGCCGACGATCCCCGGCACCGCACCCTCGAGCTGGCCGAGCCGATCGGCGCGATGATCTCCCCGCTGTCCCTGCAGCCCAAGGTGGCCCCGGAAGGCCGCTTCATCTACGCCGGCGTCGCCGACCGCATCGTGCACCCGCGTGAGCAGGTGCTGGGGCTCTGGGAACACTGGGGGCGGCCGAACATCGGCTGGTACCGCGGCGGTCACACCGGGTTTTTCCAGGCCCGGCCGGTTCAGCAGTTCGTCGACGCCGCGCTGGTGCAATCCGGGCTGGTGGATTCGGGGACATAGGCCCCAGAGAAGATCCCAGAAAAGATCCTCAGAAAAACCGCCGCTGGAATCCCCTCTTCTCCAGCGGCGGTTCCTTCGTTCGCGTCAATTCGACACAAACAAAGAGGATGCCCCGTGTTGCCGTCGGGTCGGGGGGTCAGACGGCAACACGGAGCTATCCAGTACATAGGTTGCCCGCACGGGTTCGTTACAAACCCCGGACAACTTTTTTCAGAAAATTTTCGCCGACGCCCACGATCACGCCTCGAGGATCGCGGTGACGCCCTGGCCGCCGGCCGCGCAGATCGAGATGAGGCCACGAACGGGCTGGCCGGTGGCCTTTTTCTGCTCGGCGAGCTGCTTGGCCAGCTGCGCCACGATTCGCCCGCCGGTGGCCGCGAAGGGGTGCCCAGCGGCCAGCGAGGAGCCGTTGACGTTGAGCTTGCTGCGGTCGATCGCGCCCAGCGCGGCGTCCAGGCCGAGCCGTTCCTTGCAGTACTCCTCGGACTCCCAGGCCTGCAGATGAGCCAGCACCACCGACGCGAACGCCTCGTGAATCTCGTAGAAGTCGAAGTCCTGCAAGGTCAGGCCGTTGCGGGCCAGCAGCCGCGGCACCGCATAAGTCGGCGCCATCAGCAGGCCGTCGGCGCCGTTGACGTAGTCGACCGCCGCGGTCTCCGAGTCGACGAAGTAGGCCAGTGGCTCCAGCGAGTGTGACCTTGCCCACTCTTCACTGGCCAGCAACGCCACCGAGGCGCCGTCGGTCAGCGGGGTCGAGTTGCCCGCGGTCATCGTCGCGTCGCCGTTGCGCACGCCGAACACCGGTTTGAGGGTGGCGAGCTTCTCGGCGCTGGAGTCCGCGCGCAGGTTGTTGTCCCGGTACAGCCCGAGGAAGGGGGTGACCAGGTCGTCGAAGAAGCCGCGATCGTAAGCCGCGGCCATGTTGCGGTGACTGGCGGCAGCCAGTTCGTCCTGGTCGACGCGCTTGATGCCCATTTTCTTGGCGGTGATCGCAGCATGCTCGCCCATCGACAGCCCGGTGCGAGGTTCGCCGTTGGTCGGGATCTCGATGCCCAGCGAGGCAGGTAGCTTGCCGACCAGCTTCAGGCGGCCGACGTTCGACTTGGCCCGCCGCAGACCCAGCAGGGTCCGGCGCAGCTCGTCGCCGAGGCCGATCGGCGCGTCAGAGGTGGTGTCCACCCCGCCGGCGGCCGCGACCTCGTAGCGGCCCGCGGCGATCCCGTCGGCGGCCGCGATCGCCGCCTGCAGCCCGGTGCCGCAGGCCTGTTGCAAGTCGATGGCCGGGGTGTAGGGCGACAGCTGGCTGCCGAGCACGCTCTCGCGCATCAGGTTGAAGTCGCGGCTGTGCTTGAGCACCGCGCCTCCGATCACCGCGCCGAGCCGCTCGCCGGCCAGGCCGAACCGGTCCACCAGACCGGCGAGCGCGGCGGTGAACATGTCCTGATTGGACGCCTCGGCATAGGCGCCGTCCGATCGCGCGAACGGAATGCGGTTGCCGCCGATCACGGCGACCCGGCGACTGTTTGCACTGGTAGAGGCCACGTCAATCTCCGCTGTGAGTTCGGTTTGATGGGGGTATACCCAACCCATACTACGCACCTTCCTTACTCTGGAGTAAGTTCGTTCCCGGTCCCCCGCATCGACTCGAAAGGCACATCCGTGGCTTCCGACCTTTTCTCTCAGATCGTCAACTCCGCGCCGGGCGCGCTGTTGGCCAAGCAGCTCGGTGTCCCGCAGCCGGAGACACTGCGGCGCTACAAGGCCGGCGAGCCCCCGCTGGCCGGCTCCTTGCTGATCGGCGGAGCCGGCCGCGTGGTCGAGCCCCTCCGGGCGGCGCTGGCGCAGGATTACGACCTGGTGGCCGACAACCTCGGCGGACGCTGGGCCGACTCATTCGGCGGCCTGGTGTTCGACGCCACCGGCATCACCGATCCGCAGCAGCTGCGCGGCCTCTACGAGTTCTTCACCCCGCTGCTGCGCAACCTCGGTCCGTCGGCGCGCGTCGTCGTGATCGGCACGACTCCGGACGAGGCGGCGAGCACCGACGAGCGCATCGCCCAGCGCGCCCTCGAGGGATTCACCCGCTCGCTGGGCAAGGAGCTGCGCCGCGGTGCCACCGTCGCCCTGGTCTACCTGTCACCGGCGGCCAAACCCGCGGCCACCGGCCTGGAGTCGACGATCCGGTTCATCCTGTCCGGCAAGTCGGCCTACGTCGATGCGCAGGTCTTCGTCGTCGGCGCGGCGGATTCCACCCCGCCCGCCGACTGGGACAAGCCGCTGGCCGGCAAGGTCGGCATCGTGACCGGAGCGGCCCGCGGCATCGGCGCCACCATCGCCGAAGTGTTCGCCCGAGACGGCGCCAAGGTGGTGGCGATCGACGTTGATTCCGCCCGAGACGCACTCGGAGAGACGGCGGCCAAGGTGGGCGGCACCGCCCTGCCCCTGGACGTCACCGCCGCCGACGCGGTCGACACGATCACCGCGCACCTGCGCGAGCACTACGACGGCCACGCCGACATCCTGGTCAACAACGCCGGGATCACCCGGGACAAGCTGCTGGCCAACATGGACGACGCCCGCTGGGATGCCGTCGTCGCAGTGAATCTGCTTGCGCCGCAACGCCTGACCGAAGGCCTGGTGGCCAACGGCGCCATCGGTGCGGGCGGGCGGATCATCGGGCTGTCCTCGATGGCCGGCATCGCAGGCAACCGCGGGCAGACCAACTACGCGACCACCAAGGCCGGGATGATCGGTCTGACCCAGGCGCTGGCGCCGGTCCTGGCCGACAAGGACATCACCATCAACGCGGTCGCGCCCGGCTTCATCGAGACCGCGATGACCGCGGCGATCCCGCTGGCCACCCGGGAGATCGGCCGCCGGCTCAACTCCCTGTATCAGGGCGGCAAGCCGGTCGACGTCGCCGAGACCATCGCCTACTTCGCCAGCCCCGCCTCGAATGCCGTGACCGGCAACGTGATCCGGGTGTGCGGCCAGGCGATGTTGGGAGCCTAGCCGTGACTGTCGTGAGTCAACAGCCCAGTGGGCTCCGCAACCTGCTGCGCGCGGCGGCCGGGTCGTTGCCCTTCATTCCGCGCGGCGATCAGCTGCCCACCCGCACGCTGACCGTCGACGAACTGGCGATCGACCCGTCGAACGTCGCCGCCTACGCGGCGGTCACCGGCCTGCGCTTCGGCGACACCGTGCCGCTGACCTATCCGTTCGTGCTGACGTTCCCGACGGTGATGGCACTGATCACGAGCTTCGACTTCCCGTTCGCCGCAATGGGCGCGGTGCATGTCGACAACCAGATCACCCGCTACCGTCCGATCGCGGTCACCGACACCGTCGGGGTCACGGTGCACGCCGAGAATCTGCGCGAGCACCGCAAGGGGCTGCTGGTCGACGTCGTCGCCGACGTGCACGTGGGCAACGAGCGGGCCTGGCACCAGGTCACCACGTTCCTGCACCAGCAGCGCACCAGCCTGTCCGGTGGGCCCAAGCCGGAGCCGCCGAAACGGCCGAAACTGCCGCCACCCAACGCGATTCTGCGCATCAGCCCCGGAACGATCCGGCGCTACGCGTCGATCGGCGGCGACCACAACCCGATCCACACCAGCGCGATCGGCGCCAAGCTGTTCGGCTTCCCGACCGTCATCGCCCACGGCATGTTCAGCGCGGCGGCGGTGCTGGCCAACATCGAGGCGCAAGTGCCCGATGCCGTGCGCTATTCGGTGAAGTTCGGGAAACCGGTCGTGCTGCCTGCCAGCGCCGGCCTCTACGTCGACCGGGTCGCCGACGGCTGGGACATCTCGCTGCGCAACATGGCCAAGGGCTACCCGCACCTGACCGGGACGATCCGCGGACTGTAGCGATTTCGGCGCGCTTTCGTTCGCCCAGCGGCGGTTTGCGCGCCGAAATCGCGACACATCAGGGAGTTGCGGGCGAGGCTTCCTTGTCGGCCGGGGCGCCTTTGAGGCCCCGCCAGAACAGGTTGATCAGCATGTCGGCAGCCTCGTCGACATCGGCGTCACCCGCACTGACCCGGGCCGCCACCGCCTCGCCAGCGCCCACCAGCGCGACGGCCATCATGTGAAAGTCGGTGCCGGGCTCGGGATGTCGCGTCCCGGCCTCCAACAGCCGGGCGACCATGTCGATGATCTTCTCGCGGCCCTCGCGAACGGTATGGGCGAAGGCCTGCGAACTGGTCGCCTGGGTGTAGAGCACGATCCACGACGCCCGGTTGGCATCGATGTAGCGCAGCACCGACAGGATCACGCTGCGCAGCAGATCGTGCGGGCTCTGCTTGAGGTCGATATCGTCGCGCACGGCCTCGATGAACCGGCTGAGTTCGCGCGCCAGGCACGCCCCGAACAGTTCTTCCTTGGACCCGTAGTACAGATACAGCATCGGTTTGGAAATCTGCGCCTCGGCCGCGATGACGTCCATCGAAGTTTCGTGGTAGCCGTTGAGCGAGAACATCTGCACAGCGGCGTCGAGCATCTGCTGCTCCCGCACGGCACGGGGCAGCCGCTTGGTGCCACCCGCCATATCGTCGCCTTTCGCCGCCGTCGATCCCCCGGTCGCTGTCGCTCGTGCCACCGAATAGTTCAGGCTAACCGCCGCAGCGCGGACTTTGGCCTTTCAGACGCGCCATCCGCAGCACCGAAGTCTCGACAGCCGGCAGCGACAACTCACCGGCGTTGACGGCTTTCTCCAGCCGGTCCAGCACCGCGGGGACCTCGTCGGTGGTCACCCACAGCGCCACGTCGGTGCCGGCCTGCAGGCTGCGCAGCACCGCCTCGGCGACGCCGTAGCGGTCGGCGATGGCCGCCATGCTGGACAGGTCGTCACTGAACACCGGGCCGTCGAAGGCCGGGCCGCCGTACCCGCCGCTGCGCAGCAGGTCCACCGCGGCGGCGCTGAGGCTGGCCGGCGTCGAGCCGGTCAGCCCGGGCACCTCGAGGTGGCCGATCATCACCCCGACCGGGGCTTGCCCGGCCAGCGTGCGATAGGGAATCAGGTCGTCGTTCTGCAGGTCGGCCAGCGGCGGGGTGGTGACCGCCCCGGCGGTGTGCGAGTCGCCCGACCCGTGGCCGTGACCTGGGAAGTGCTTGAGCACCGGCAGCAGCCCGGCATCGCGCAGACCGCGTGCGTAGGCGCCGGCGTACTCGGTGACCTTGGCCGGATCGTTGGAGAACGACCGGTCACCGATCACGGTGTCGTCGGCATCGTCGGTGACGTCGACGACGGGCGCGAAGTCGATGGTGATCCCGAGGCCGCGGATCTTGCGGCCACGGTCGAGTGCCAGCTGGTACACCTCGTCGGGGGTATTGGTCGCGGCCAGCACCCGGGCCGAGGGGGCCGAGCCGATCAGCGAGGACAACCGCTCCACCCGGCCGCCCTCTTCGTCGACACTGACCGCCAGCGGCAGCGGCCCGGCGTTGGCGATGTCGGGCAGTGAGCCGTCGGTCAGCATCGAGAGGTCGGTCCAGCTGCCGATGAAGATGCCACCGACGTGGTAGCTGTCCACCACAGCGCGCGCGTCGGCGGCGCTCTTGACGCCCACCATCAACACCTGGGCCAGCTTGTCGCGGGTCGACATCGCGCTCAGCAGCGCAGGCCCGTCGCCGCAGGCGGGCTGTGCCGGCGCCGCGGGTGCAGGCGCGGGCCCGGCCATCGGGCTGGCCGACGATGACGTGCTGACCGGCGACGACGACGAAGCACCGGTGCGCGCGGCGGGCGCTGAGCAGCCGACGAGCAGCAACGGTAGTGCCGACAGGGCCGCGATTCCACGCATCGAGAGCAGGCGGGTAGGCATCCGCACATGCTGTCATGGCCGTCGCCGAGGGCCAACCAAGGTTCGCCGCGTGCTAGGTTGGCCAGCGGGTATTCACCGCGCACGCAGCGGGTGTTCCACCCTGGCCCCAGCCCCAGCATCCGAGCAAGGAGAACCGACCATGACCCGGTTCGTGGTTCCTGCCGCCGCCAGCATCGTGGTCGGTCTGTTGCTCGGGGCTGCCGCGATATTCGGCGTGACGCTGATGATCCAGCAGGACACCAAACCCCCGCTGTCGCCCGGTGATCCCGCGTCGTCGGTGCTCAACCGCGTCGAGTACGGCAACCGCGGCTAGCCTGAGCACGCCACCCGCCTCCGCGGTCACGGAGGCGCCCCTGTCCACCGCGCCGGTGTCGCGGCGCTGGCTCGGCGCAGCGTTCGCGGTCGCGCTGGTGCTGTGCTTCGCGCAGTCGCCCGGGATGATCTCGCCGGACACCAAACTCGACCTGACCGCCAACCCGCTGCGCTTCCTGGCCCGAGCGGCCAACCTGTGGAACAGCGAGCTGCCCTTCGGCCAGGCGCAGAACCAGGCCTACGGCTACCTGTTCCCGCACGGGGCGTTCTTCCTGCTCGGCGACACCCTCGGCGTACCGGGCTGGGTCACCCAGCGGTTGTGGTGGGCGCTGCTGCTGACCGCCGGATTTTGGGGGTTGCTGCGGGTCGCCGAGGCGCTAGGCATCGGGACGAGGCCGTCGCGCATCGTCGCCGCGGTGGCCTTCGCGTTGTCGCCCCGGGCGCTGACGACCCTGGGGTCGATCTCCTCGGAAACCCTGCCGATGATGCTCGCGCCATGGGTGCTGCTGCCGGTGACCCTGGCGCTGCGCGGCAGCTCAGGCGACGGCCGGTCCCTGCGGATGCTGGCCGGCCGGGCCGGGATCGCGCTGGCGCTGATGGGCGCGGTCAACGCGGTGGCCACGATCACCGGCTGCCTGCCCGCGCTGATCTGGTGGCTGTGCCACCGGCCGAACAAGGTGTGGTGGCGTTTCAGCGGCTGGTGGGCGCTGGCCTCGGCCCTGGCGGTCTTGTGGTGGGTGGTGGCGCTGCTGGCGCTGGGCCGGATCAGCCCGCCGTTCCTGGATTTCATCGAGTCCTCCGGAGTCACCACCCAGTGGACGTCGCTCACCGAGGTGCTGCGCGGCACCGACAGCTGGACCCCGTTCGTGGCGCCGAACGCCACCGCGGCCGCCGAGCTGGTGACGCAGCCGGCCATGATCCTGGCCACCACGCTGGTGGCCGCCGGCGGGTTGGCCGGGTTGGCACTGCGCTCGATGCCGGCGCGGGGTCGGCTGATCACCATGCTGCTGATCGGCGTGGTCCTGCTCGGCGTCGGCTACTCCGGCGGGCTGGGCTCGCCGGTGGCGCACCAGGTGCAGGCGTTCCTGGACGCGGCGGGCGCACCGCTGCGCAATGTGCACAAGCTGGAGCCGGTGATCCGCATCCCGCTGGTGCTGGGGCTGGCGCACCTGCTCGGCCGGATTCCGCTGCCCGGCAGTGCACCACGACCGGTGTGGATCCGGGCGTTCGCCCACCCCGAGGACGACAAGCGGGTGGCCGTCGGCATCGTGGTGCTCGCGGCCCTCACGGTGGCCACCTCGATGGCCTGGACCGGGCGGCTGACCCCACCCGGTGCGTTCGACGCCATCCCGGACTACTGGCACCAGGCCGCGGACTGGCTGACCGAGCACAACACCGGTGACCCCACCCCGGGACGGGTGCTGGTGGTTCCGGGCGCGCCGTTCGCCACCCAGGTGTGGGGTAACAGTCACGACGAGCCACTTCAGGTTCTCGGCGAAAGCCCCTGGGGGGTCCGCGATTCCATCCCCCTGACCCCACCGGTGACGATCCGCGCGCTGGACTCGGTGCAGCGCTTGTTCGCCGCGGGCCGGCCGTCGGCGGGACTGGCCGACACCCTCGCCCGCCAGGGCATCTCCTACGTGGTGGTACGCAACGACCTGGACCCGGACAAGTCGCGGTCGGCCCGGCCCCTGCTGGTGCACCGGGCCATCGACGGGTCGCCGGGTCTGCAGAAGGTGGCCGAGTTCGGCGACCCGGTCGGGCCGGGCACGCTCGAGGGCTTCATCAGTGACAGCGGTTTGCGCCCGCGCTATCCCGCGGTCGAGATCTATCGCGTTGGCGGCCAAGGCAATCCGGCTGCCCCCTATCTGACTGACGCGAGCCGGATGGCCCGGGTCGACGGTGGCCCCGAGGTGTTGCTGCGCATCGACGAACGGCGCCGCCTGCTCGGCCAGGCTCCGTTGGGGCCGATGCTGCTGACCGCCGACGCCCAGCGCGCCGGGCTGCCGGTCCCGCTGGTCACCGTCACCGACACCCCGGTGGACCGGGAAACCGACTACGGCCGCGTCGACGACCATTCGTCGGCGGCCAGGGCGCAGGGCGATCAACGCAACACGTTCAACCGGGTGCCCGACTACCCGGTTCCCGGAGCCAAACTCGTCCACGGCGCGTGGACCGGCGGGCGGCTGTCGGCGTCGAGTTCGTCGTCGGACGCCACCGCACTGCCCAACGTGGCCCCGGCCAGCGGGCCCGCCGCCGCCGTCGACGGCGATCCGGCCACCGCGTGGGTGTCCAACTCGCTGCAGGCCGCGGTCGGGCAGTGGCTGCAGATCGACTTCGACCACCCCGTCACCAACGCCACGCTGACGATCACGCCGAGCGCGACCGCCGTCGGCGCGCAGGTCCGCCGTATCCAGGTGTCCACCCCGAACGGCACCACCACGGTGCGGTTCGACGAGCCGGGCAAGCCGCTGGCCGTGGCCCTGC
This sequence comes from Mycobacterium sp. shizuoka-1, assembly GCF_002723835.1. GTDB lineage: Bacteria > Actinomycetota > Actinomycetes > Mycobacteriales > Mycobacteriaceae > Mycobacterium. The sequence goes on from NZ_BEWG01000054.1 coordinate 42,182, forward strand.
CCTATGGCGAGTCGCCGTGGGTGCGGATCACCGCGATCGGCACCGACGACGGTTCCTCCGGCGTGCAGTTCGGCATCACCGACCTGTCGGTCACCCAGTACGACGCGTCGGGGTTCGCCCACCCCGTCGATCTGCGGCACACCCTGGTCGTGCCGGGGCCGCCCGCCGGATCGACGGTCGCGGCGTGGGACCTGGGCTCCGAGCTGCTCGGCAGGCAGGGTTGCGCGGACTCGCCCGACGGCGTGCACTGCGCGGCGTCGATGGCCCAAGCCCCCGACGAACCGGTCACCCTGAGCCGGACGCTGACCGTGCCCGCCCCGATCGCGGTCAGCCCCACAGTGTGGGTGCGGGCCCGGCAGGGGCCGCATCTGGCGGACCTGATCGCCCAGCCGGGCACCACCAGGTCCCGGGGCGACGCCGACCTCATCGACGTCGAAGGGTCGGCCTACGCGGCGACCGACGGTGATCCCCGCACCTCGTGGACTGCGCAGCAGAATGTGGTCCAGCACCGCACCGCCCCCACCCTGACCGTGACGCTGCCGAAGCCGACCGAGGTCACCGGGCTGGCGCTGACCCCGAGTGCCTCGCCGCTGCCCACCCACCCCACTATGGTCGCCATCGACCTCGGCGACGGCCCGCAGACCCGCCGGCTGGACGCCGCGGGGACCCAGCGGGTGTCACTGCGGCCCCGGGTCACCGACACGGTGCGGATCAGCCTGCTGAACTGGAATGACGTAATCGACCGCACCGCATTGGGTTTCGACCAGCTCAAGCCGCCCGGCCTGGCCGAGGTCGCGGTGCTGGGCCCCGACGGCAAACCCGTCGCCGCGGCCGACGCCGCCCGCAACCGCAAACGCACGATCGAGATCCCCTGCGGCCAAGGGCCCATCGTCGCCGTCTCGGGCCGCTTCGTCCAGACCTCGGTGACCAGCACGGTCGGGGCGTTGCTGGACGGTGAGCCGATCCCCGCTCGCGCGTGCGACCCGACGCCGATCGACCTGCCGGCCGGCCGGCAGGAGCTGCTGATCAGCCCCGGGTCGGCCTTCGTCGTCGACGGCGCCCAGCTGTCCGGGCCGCAGGCCGGCCAAATACCCACCGCACCAACAACTCCCGCCGAGGTCACCACGTGGGGGCCGGACCGCCGGGAGTTCACCCTGGCCAGGTCCCCCACCGCCCGGGTGCTGGTCGTTCCCGAAAGCGTCAATCCCGGCTGGGTCGCCCACCTGCCCGACGGGGTCACCCTGACCCCGGTGGTGGTCAACGGCTGGCAGCAGGGGTGGGTGGTGCCCGCCGGCGAGCAGGGCACGGTCACGGTGAGCTTCCCGTCCAACCGCGGCTACCGGATCGGCCTTGCCGTCGGCCTGTCACTGCTGCCGCTTCTCGCGCTGTTGGCGCTGGTGCCACCCCGGCGCCCGGTCGCGCGCAGGGACCCCGTGCGGCCGTGGGCGCTGCGGGTGCTGCCGGCCGCGGGCGTGCTGGCCGCCGGCGGGCTGATCGCCGGGCTGGGCGGTCTGCTGGTGTTCGGGGCGGCCATCGTGCTCGGCTACCTGCTGCGCAATCGCGTCCTGCTGCGCGACCGGGTGACGCTGGGCGCCAGCGCCTGCGGGCTGATCGCGGCGGGCGCGCTGCTGTCGCGCTACCCGTGGCGATCGGTCGACGGCTACATCGGCCACTCGCCGTGGGTACAGTTGCCGGCCCTGATCGCGCTGGGGGCGCTGGCCGCATCCGTGCACAGTGACACCGAAACCGCCGAGGACACAAGCATTCCTCGTTAGGGTGCCAGACATGGCTGCATCTGACGTGACAACGCCGTCACGCGTCGAGACCGTACGGGGGCCGATTCCGGCCGACGACCTGGGCGTGGTGTTCATGCACGAACACGTCTTCGTGCTGTCGCAAGAGATCATCGCCAACTACCCGCAGGGCTGGGGGGACGAGGCCGTTCGGGAAGCCGACGCCGTCGCCAAGCTCAACGAGCTCAAGGCCCTCGGGGTGGACACCATCGTCGACCCCACGGTCATCGGGCTCGGCCGCTACATTCCACGAATCCAGCGGGTGGCCGCGCAGACCGATTTGCAGATCGTGGTGGCCACCGGGATCTAC
>NZ_BEWG01000055.1:0-74835 GCF_002723835.1 Mycobacterium sp. shizuoka-1
CAGTACCAGGGATCGGCGCAGTAGCCGGGATACACCGGGCCGGCAATCGGGGCGGTGGGGCCGCCGCCGCGTACTTCGCCCTGTGCGCAGACCGTGGCGGCGCCGGCGTTGTCGCAGTCGGCCGCGGCGGGGGTGGCGGTCAGCAGGGTGGCGGGCACCAGGGTGATGATCAATCCCAGCGTGATCTGCCGTTGACGTGTGCGCATGGCCACCGCCTCGATTCCCCCGAACCAATTGTTCGGTGATTGTAATCCCCGGCGGGCGGAATCAGAACGCTCCGGGCTCACCCGGTTCGCGCTCGAGTACGTCGCGGCGGTACGACGTCATCATTGCGAAGTACAGCCCGCCGAGCGCGGCGGCTCGGGGCCGTTTGCGCAGGTCTGGATGGTGCGGGTGGCTTCGGTGAGCGACCGCCGTGTTAACGCTCGCGCAGGTGGCGGCGATGTACTGGCTGACAGTGCGGGGCTGTCGTGGGTTGGCTGGACCGTCTCGCGCTGCCGCTTTGCAGGTTGTCGGGTTACCGTGGACAGCTGTCAACTGTCCGCGGGGGTACGAGCAAGGGGTTGTTCATGCGCGCTGGGCGTGTTGCGGTGGCCGTGTGCGGACTCGCGTTGGCGTTGGCGCCGACGGCCAATGCTGCTGACGACCTGATGAGCGGCACTTTTACGGTCCGGGGCCCGAACGAGGTGATGGACACCTGGACCATCTCCAACCTCTGCAACGTGATCCAGGTGGGCTGCCTGGCGAACGTGACCTCGCCGCTGATCGAAGGAAAGGCCGTCTTTCAGGGCGCCCACACCTGGGCGATGAAAGTCGTCGGTCAGGTGCCGGTATGCCCGGACAGGTCCAAGACCAAGGGCGCGATGATCTTCATGTGGAACAGCCAGACTCTGCAGGGTCAGGTGACCGAGATCCAGCAGGGCAACTGCCAGATGACCCGGCCCGGGCAGTCGCAGATTCCGATTACGTTGGTGCCGGCTTAGGGGGCTGGCTTCGCCGGAAAGGCCGCTGATCCGTCGGTCCACCGCATTACTTTGTGCCAATGCGTTGGTACGCCCGCCCCCAAAACGAACCCCTCGCTCTGAGGGTCGCGCCTCGTCTCGCCTCTTGGAACAAAACCGACGATCCAGATCAGGTTCGGCTGCGGGCGTATCTGGCTGACACAGAGGCGCTTCTCGCGGAATCAAGGACAGACGGCGAATGGGCGCTGAGGCTCGACGTTGGGTTGCCCGCGGACCGGGACCTCCTCGGGATGTCAGATCTCGACAACTTCGCCTACCCCCTCGCGTACCACCTCAAGGATCCCGGGTTGGTCTCCGTCTGGTGCACTAAGCAGCATGGCGAGCGGTCCTTTGTGCGGATCGACGCGGCACGTGAGGTAGCTGCACCGTCGACAGCAGTGTTGGTTGCTAAGACGAACGCGTCAGCGACCACCGTTGCTTACAAGGAGCAGATCCACGCCGCCGTCGCACACGCCGCCGAACTCCCAGACGGACCCGTCAGGCTCGAGCTGTCGTTCGTGGTCGGTCGGCGCAGGAATTGGGTGAACCTCTGGAAGCAGACAATCGACTCACTCGATCCCATACTCGGGCGTACCAACCCAGATCGTGCATGGCATCCCCGTGACGGCAGGATCACAGAACTCGGCATGCACGTCGCCGTTGATCCTGCCGCCGGTAACGAAATTGTGGTGGGAATCGCTGCCACGGAATCTACAGCTGGCGACGTAGTGTCGGCGCCTCAACGGAAGGTGGTCTTCCAGAGTCACGGCGTGTGCCTCGGCAGACGCGAGTTGCCGGACGGAAAGGCGACGGCGTGGGATGTCTCGTTCCCGCACTGGCCCGCTGCAATGACGATGTCCACCGGGCAGGCGCAAGCGTTGCGCGATGCCCTGGTCGGGGTTTTCGGTGGCGAGGACGCTCAATGACAAAGTTTCGGTTCGATCTGGCTGAGTGGTTTGCCCGCAACGCGGACCAAGTCCGCAGTGACCTTGTCGGGTACTTCGGAGGAGGAAAGCAACCCTTCACCGGGCGATGGTTTGAACAGTTCGCGGCGATCAGTGACCCCAATCGGTTCGAAGCTTCCGATTTACTCGCAGCTGAAGCCCTCAGCGTGACAGTGCCGACCGAGGCGGCAGCGTCGCTTCTGATTGTTGATAGCGATCGGTTCAGCTCGTTACTCAAGGAGATTCCGCGCGAACAGAACCTCTGGGAGGTGGACCGATCAGATGTGGGTGCAGGAAGTGCCGCCGACAAACTGCACGGAGAGTTGCGGACCTTGTCAGGAATCGGATGGGTTGTCGCGGGCAAGCTCATGGCGGCGAAACGTCCCGAACTGATCCCAATTCTCGACAATGTGGTTCGTGACTATCTGCAACCACCGAAAGGATTCTTCTGGGTGACGATGCGCGACGAGTTGTCGGATCCTGCACGTAGGAAGGTCATTTCCGAGGTTTGCAAGGTTGCCCCGTCACATGTGAGCCTGCTTAGACGGATAGACGTCGCACTCTGGAGGGCAGCGAAGCGTGGCGCCAATCTGTGAGCTCGACTGCCTCGGCGACGTGCCAGGTGGCGTTTGAGCTTCGATGAGCGGCACAAGAACTTTCAGCTCATTTCCGCCAATCGGTGGTCCAGATAGCGAGCGACCGACGGATTGGCGATCAGACGCTTTTTCCCGTCCGGTCCGTGAATCTCCCAGTGGGACTTCGAGTGTTCGACCACAACGGTGTGCAGAGGATCGGTGCCGATGAGCATGCCACGTTTGGACAAGAGCCGCCCGTGTTCGCGGGCTTCTTGACGGGTAGGCGGACGCGTCGATGAACATCCTTGGCAGAGCCACATTCCGCTGACTGGCGTGTCTACGCATCTCTTGCAAATGGCGATACCACAGCAATCGCACCCAACAATGCCGTCTGCGCACGCGGGGCAAACTGGCTGTTGGCAGTAACCGCATTGGGCGGCAACTGATCCGAAATGTCCCTCGCGATCGATTCCGCCCCAATCGAGGATTTGTCTGCTGATCTGATCGACGCGTCGGGCGTCGGTCTGACCGGGCGCGAGGACAACGTGATACCGCCACTCGTGGCCGTCGCTATCAGAGACGGTCTGTGCTACCGATGCGCCAATATCCAGCCGGCTCCGGGGCGCCGGCGGGATCAACTTCTGCAAGAGACTCCGAAGCCCTTGCGGAAGGTCACCGAGATGCGGGATGACGACCAATTGGTCCGGCATCCACGCGGCAAGCGCATCGCTCGTGCCGCTAGCAAGCGACCTTGGACCCGTCTTGATCTGCCCGCGTGGCGCGATATGGATTGAAGTCGCCGTGGCGTTCGAGATGGTGGACAAGGTGACCTTGCTTGGATCGGTGTAGACCCCGACCTCGTCGACATCCCCCAGGTCCATGTGCCGCGACAGCAGGGTTGCTGCGGGAGCGTGCTCCGACGCTGAAATCAGATACCAATGCACCTCCTCGAGTCGGCGAACACCGAGGGCCACCAGGTTCGCAAGGTTCGCGATCACCGCCTCGGTGTCACTTCCAGCGGCCAACTTTCGGACCGTGGGCTGTGGGTTCCATGCATCAATCACCCAGGGCGGCATCAACTCGGTCGCGCCCCACTCTGCGATGACCTCCCGGTCATCCGAGTCATCAATTGTTACTTCGCTGATCCCGTCGGGTGTGACCGCCACCTCGAAACCTGAACGCTCCCAACGCATGATCAGCTGAGTGGTCGAAGGGTGTTCCAGGCCGCTCAGGACAGATTTAAGCCGATTCGGAGTTTGGAGGGCCGCTTCTGGAAAATGTGCCAACGGCGGGAATAGTTCTACGACAGCTGCAGCCACGTTGTCCGCAGGCGACGAGTTCGATACGGGGCTTCTCCCGGAGGCATTGAGTTCTGGTGCCGACCAGACAGATCGGAAACTGCGTGTCGAGTGAACGACGAGCCGGCGGTCTGTCTTTACCGACTCGGGTTTGAGTATCTGAGTGGTGGGAAGGACCTGTGTGTGCAGAGCGCGGCTTGCCGCCAAGCGCACCCGGTACGAGTCGTCGATATGACTGCGGTCGAAAGCAACCCACCGCGTGATGGCGCCGTGGCGGACGATCGCTTGCTCGTAGGCTCGCCCTCGGTTGATGAGCACGACAGCAGCATGGCCGTCTGTGCCGGCGTGAACTGTTGCCCCATGCGCGGCGAGACCTGCCGGGAGTGCTGCCCTCTGCTGGTCAGTTATTGGTGCGATGCTGCTGCAGGCTGGGCAACGATCATCGACTCGGCACGACAGGCACATGGCGCGTTCGCACATCACACAAGCTGTTACCTGCGGGTCGCGACCACAATCCGTACAGGCGTGGTCACTACAGAGAAGGCACCGCAGATTAGACACCTTGTGAGCAGTTGATGCGCACCGTCGGCACACCTCGTGTGAACAGCCTCCGCACGTAAGCGAGGCCAACTGGCCGAACTCGTCACATGCACGGCACGCCCACGAATCGCATGATGAGCACAGTGCCGCAGCTCCGGCGGCGTAGAAGTGACCGTCCCGGCATACTCCGAAATTAGACTGCCGGATCCCGAGGTCGTCGACCTGGGGAGCGAGCGGAAATCCGTCGAAGGTTTGATAAGTGTGCGTTGCGATGCCGTGCCCGTGCCACGTCTCCGAAACTGCCAGGCCGTTGCGCATCGCAGCAGTGAAGCTACGGTTGCTCTTCGTGACCAGAGCCGCGGCGAGTGCACTCGGCAGCGATGCGATACCCCGTAACGCAGACGGATTGGAAAGCACGCCCAAAGCCGCCAGTGATTCGCTGTCAGCCTGCACGATTTCGGCATCGGCCGTGAGCTCGACCAGCTTTGCAACCGGACGAATATCGCGCATTTGGAGCGTGCACTCCGCTGGTGAGGGGAACTCGCCGCCGATCTGAACTACCTCTTTGGTGGTCTTGCCTAGCCTTCCACCCGGCATTCCGATCGAGGAGAGGTAGTCGTAGGCACCCAACTGTTCGGCGGGTGAGAATCCCGGCGGACAACCGATCCACTTAACCTCCCCGGCCCCGTGTCGAGAGGTGACGAGAACTGCCTCGTTCCTTCGTTCCAATGTGACTCGGATATCCGGAAGTTCCGCTCCGCCGATCGTCGAGTCTTCAGTCGAGGGTGTCCGCCATTGAATGTCTGCAGCCCGCACATCGGATACTTGCGGGAAACCTTCATCGTTGATGGAGGAGTTCTCCTGCACGATGCTGTCTGCTTCGAGGTATGTGTCTACGAAATATGATCGGCGAGTCACCAATACCGCTAAACGCGGTGGCGGCGCGACATCGCTGCGCAGCTTTCTTAGCAGATGGGCAATTCCGGACTCCACTTCGGAGACAACAGGAATCGCCGGTGCCGATATCGGAAGGTCGGCTAGCGCCTTACTGTCGATCGAAGAACCACCGTCGGAAGCAACCGACAATTCGACCGCGACCCTTTCTGTGCCAGCTAGCCGCGCACGAGCGTCGCTGTGCTGCAATCGCCGCCCGGTTAAGTCGCGCGTGACCAGACCACAGTCCAACGGCAAGCCGTTCTGTCTCGCATACGCACGTACGCGGGCCCGTTGCGGATCGTCTGCGTCTTCGTCAACAACGACCGTCGAAGTCGACGTTGGCCGAACCAATTCGGCAACTCGTTCGCCCACCCGAAGAATGTTGTGGCCATTGAGCCTCCAGGCAATCGAGTACTGATCGTCCAGTTCGGGAGCGCGTTCGGGCGAGGTGCAGGTTCGGCACAGCCCCCCGGTCTCGCGCCGGCACCTTCCGCAACTTGGCTGTCCGCATGCTGCGCATTGCGCAAAGACTGCGTCCTCGCCGCACGCCTGGCACAGTACATGGCTGCAAGACTCACAGCTGGTCGCTTCAGACTCGTCCACCCAATGCATTTCGGAGCAGAGGGCGAGGATGCCGATGGTATTGCCAGAAGCGTCACTCTCCACGACGATGGGCTCATCAGTGCCCCACTCATATGTGATAGAGGTTTCGTCCCCACTTGGCCCCGCCCAAGTCTCCTCGACCAGCCAGTCATCTTCGTCGAGGGTGACGGCGAGTACTTTCGCTCGAGCGCGGACATCGGGGCGTCGGCTGAGACGATTCTCTTCTGAGCGTAACGCCCGTTGAAGACGAGCGCGGTCTTCCCCGGTCGTGTCGGCGATCTGTGCCTTGTAGCCGCTCACGACGCGCGCGAGCTCTTGGCTTTGTTCTTTTTCAATGATCTTCGAACGTTCGCGGCGAAGCTTCTCGAGTTGAGCTGTCGCTGCGCGTTCGAACTGGGCGATCACCTTCTGCGCAGTACCGAATGAGAGCGGCAGCGACTCGCCGTCGTGGAGTGGGCGCCGAGGCAGCCGACCTTCGTGATGGCCATTGATGTCTGCAGTGATGAGATGTTCTGTCGTCTCTGCCTCGCCGACAGTAGCTCGGAATGTCGCTTGACCATTCCACGATCCAGAGGGAATAAGGCGTCGACGGACCAGCCGGATGGAGGCCGAATGTCGATAGGGACTGGGGCCAATATCGTCGGGGATCACCGGGACGGTGGCATGCATGTCGCCGCGGACGCGGAGGAGGCCGAGCAGTTCGTCGAATACCGGGGAGCCGACGGCACAGAGCTCAGCGTCGGAGTGGTGTTCGAGACCAAACCGGTCGAAGGCCAGATGCATCACCGTTCGGCCACCGAGTTCCTGCTCGAACTCTTCATCGAACTTCGCAGTCAGGAAGGCGCCATCACCGTCGCCGGTGTCGTGCAGGATCTCGGCGTTAAGCGCGTCGAGAACGCTGCGCACCCAAGTCTGTACGCGGCGCTGTCGCATCCGCGCCCGTTCGCTCACCTCAGGTGCGAGCTCCGTGCTGCCAGCCTTGGTGAGCCCCTCGCGATGGTCGAATGCCGTCGCCATCCATTGGCTCATGCCGCTATCGGCGGCAATCAGTTCGGAGGCCTTCTCACGGGCGTGCACCAGCTCGGTGCCAAGCTGGTTGAGGAGGTTTTGCATCTTGGAGTCGTTCTCGGCGAATAGAGCTTCCATGACACGTGTTTCGAAGCTTGCGGTCTTCGAGTCATCGAGTTCGCCCAGAATTGTGGTGACCTGTCCGAACAACAGCTCAAACATGCGCAGTTTGTGGGCTAGCAGTCCGTAGACGCTCTCATCGATCGTTCCTCGCGCGTAAAGGTTGGCAACAAACACCTCGTCCTTAGGCTGGGTGAGGCGGTCCACTCGGCCGATGCGCTGCTCAATTCGCATGGGATTCCAGGGAAGGTCGTAGTTCAGCACGCAGTTGCAGAACTGCAAGTTCTGACCCTCGGCACCAGCGTCGGTCGAGATCATGATTGGCGCGTCACCGGACTTGAAGGCGGCGATAGTCGCAGCGCGCTCACCCGCTGACATCGAGCCATGGAACGACCGGGCGTTGAGCCCCTCTAGTTCCATGCGTCGAAGCAACCCCGTGACAGTGTCGGTGTGCTGGGTGAAAATCAACACCCGGCCGTGTTCTCGCAACCAGTCTCGGGTGATGTCCAGCGCGGTGTCTTCACGCGCTGACTCGTTGATGTCCATGGCGCGATGTCCGATTTCGAGGAGCACTTCTCGAACCCGAGGGTCAGGATGACGCTCGGCCATCCGTAGCGCTGTCGTCCCCATCGCGAATGGGCTTGCGGTGAGACGGAGTGCCAGGCTTCGACGACGCATCGCGTCGCCAGGGTCGCGCATCACCGCGCGCAGCAATTGAGTTGCTAAGACGTAAAGCTCCTGCTCCCGGGAGCCCAGGTTGACGGGAACATCTACCGCGCGACGCACCACTCGGTCCACGCCGGCCTGAGCGCGAGTGGTGCGGATCATCACGCTGCTAATGAGCCGGCGCAGCGCGGCTGGGTCATTTGGCGTGCGGGGGTCGTATCCCTTCATGAACTGGCGCTTGAAATCGGTGACTGAACTGAATGTGCCGGGTCTGAGCAACTCGACGAGCCGGTAAAGCTCGAGTAGGTCGTTCTGTACGGGCGTCGCGGTCAGGAAGAACGCGTAGCGGCATTTCGTCGTCAATGAAGTGATGACATCACGAGTCTTCCGCGCGCCACTACCGGCAGCGCGATGAGCTTCGTCCACGATGACGATGTCCCAAGGCTTCTTGGTGAGTTTCTCAGCATTGCTTCGACCCAGTGTCAGACTGAGGATCAGTCTGTCCTGCTGCTGGATCTCGGGACCACGAGCCGCGATGTCGAAACTCATGTCGAACTTACTGTTCATCTCCTCGCGCCACTGATCGCGCAACGGTGCCGGGCACAAGATGAGCACTCGCTTCGCGAGCCCACGTAGCGCGAGCTCCTTGACTGCTAAACCGGCTTCGATGGTCTTGCCGAGGCCAACTTCATCGGCAAGTACAGCGCGGCCCCGTAACCGAGACAACGCATGCCGCGCAACAGCCTCTTGATGTGGCATCCGGTCGACGTTTGAAACATCGACCGCTAGAAGTTCCTCGAAGTCGTCGAGCGTTGCAAGCTCTTCCCCTTGCAGACGCAGTTCCACCAGGGAGAGTTCATCGAATCCCGCAGCCTTCAGTTGCTCAGCCAGGAGTTCACGTGCGGTGCTGAGGAACCCAATTGTGCGGTCACCACCTGCGCCCCAGTCGTATTCGGTGTCAGCGTGAAACTGGCGGTCGACGGTGGCGCGACGCTTCTTGGCCTTCGCTCCACTCGACTTGGCGATCGGGACAGGCGGTGGCGTAACGATACTGATCTGGCTCGGCGTCCCTGGCGGCAGAAGCTGCAGCCGGTACACGGTATCGACGAGTCGCAGCCGCAACAGGCCACCTTCTTGACCCCAATCTTGCAGACGTTCGGTGAGCAGTTCACCGCTAAGTTGTCGGCTACGTCCGCTCCACTGCGCCAGAAACGGTTCACTCTCGAGTTCGAGCTCGATGGCTGAACTATGTTCCGGCAGTGCTAGCGCTGCCGACTCCCGCTCAGTAAGCGCGAGCAGGCCAGTTTCTAGGATTTGGTGGGTGATTCGCTTCTCGATCATTCTGGCTCCGTCATACCAAGTGATTGCCAGCCGGCAGATGTCAGGGTGAGGGACTGGTAGGAGGACTGGGACCCTTCGCGGACGGCAGTTCGACGTTCGACGAGGCCCCTCTCGATCAGCTTGCTCACCGAGTCGTCCCAGCGGCGTTCGCTACCGCGGACGTGACGCAGCGCACCAAACTGAGGGCAGTTCAACACGCCGGCACCAAGCGGACGTCCCTCGCCCAGTGATTCACGCCCAAGCACTGCTGCCTTGAGACTGGCTTCGCCGTACGCGCCGCCACGAAATCGAGACGCCCACGCGATCGCCTGAAGAACAATAAGTTCGACATTGACCAGCAACTCGGGATCGGGCACCATCCGGTCGGGAAGAGCGGACCATGGTGCCGCCTCGCCGCTGCACACGTCGCACAGTTCGACATCTCGGCTCTTGCAATCCAAGACGGTGTCGCCGAAGTGGCTTCCGACTACCGTTCGGCGGCAGTTAGAGTCGTTGGTCGCGTAATCGATCATTGCCTGGAGACGCCGCTTCTGCCACCACTTCCATTTAGCAGACTCACTTTCGAGCGACTGCTGAGGCGCGACGCGCGACAGTACGCGTACGCGACGCAGTCTCTTTGAGCTGTAGAACGTGATCAGCCGGTCCAGCGACCAGTTGATGAGCTGCTGCTCGAGCTCATCCGGGTCATGGCCGTGCTCGTCCTTCAATTGCTGAAAGTCGAGCTGCACCCGGACGTTCGGCCGAGCTCGGTGCGCCTGGTAGAAGAGCTCACGGAATAGCCGGCGTTCGTCTTCATCGCTGGGATCCCTAAAGCCGACTTCGACAGTGCCTCGTGCCGAGCAGTCCAAACCCTGTTCGATGGCGTGCACGCGTTCCAATTGGGCCAGATGCACGTTGATCTCATCATCGTCGATTCCGAGTTTGTCGGCAATGTCATCGATGTCAAAGACACGGCTGCTGCCACGTTCGGGACACTCCCACAGTGCGGCCAGGAGCTGTTGTGTAATTGCCGCGTCGGCCTTGGTTCCGTGTGCCTCGATGAGCCGGCGACGGCGTGCAAGGTCGGAGTTCGTGTACAGCAACACGCATTCACCGGAGACGTCGCGCGCACGAGCGGCGCGGCCTGCTTCTTGGGCGTACCCGTCTAGAGAGTCTGGGAGGTCGTAATGGGCGACCCATCCGATATTCGGCTTATTGATACCCATTCCGAATGCTTTGGTGGCGACGATGATTCGTGTTGTGTCGGAATCGAAGTCCTCTTGGACCGCATCGCGTTGTTCGGGAACCATGCCCGCGTGGTACGGCCGGGCGGCGTGGCCGGCTCGACGCAAGAGCGCGGCGATCTCTTCGGCGAGCGCGCGTTTGGAGACGTAGATGATCCCCGACTTATCTCCGGCCCATGTCACAAAGCGTAGTAGTTCCCGGGCTCGGTCCCGCTCGTCAGCGCACTTGACCACCCGGAATCGAAGGTTGGGCCGATCGCTTGGCTCGCGGATGGCGATGGGCTCATGCATGTCCAACGCGACCGTGATGTCCTTTTCGACCTCAGGTGTGGCTGTCGCCGTAAGCCCTGCTCGTGGTGGACGGGTCTCGAAGGTGGCCACGGAAGCGGGAACCTGGCGAAACTCCGGTCGGAAATCATGCCCCCACACTGAAATGCAGTGCGCCTCGTCAACGACGACGCGGTTGAGCTGCTGGCGCCCTAATGCACCCCTTAGCACCGGATCTCGGGCTAGTCGTTCTGGAGAGACGTAGAGCAGCCGCACTTGGCCATTCGCCGTGTCGCGCAGTATTTCGGTTTGCAAGACCCGTGATGTTGTGCCTGTGATGCCTTGAACGGGTCTGATACCGCGCCGGCCACGCAAGTCGTTGACCTGATCCTTGATCAAGGCGATCAAGGGGGACACGACGACGGTAGCCCGTGCTTCGGGGGCGAGTAGCGCGGGAAGTTGGAAACACAGCGACTTACCGAAGCCGGTAGGTAGCACGGCTACGACGTCTCTTCCTTCGATGATCGCCCGCATTACTTCAAGTTGTTTGGGCTGTAGTTTGGTGATCCCAAACAACTTCTCTGCGGCCTCGGTGAGTTTCGCGGTGGGATCTTCGCCTTCGACGAGCCTGAGGCTTTCAAGAAGTTGGGTGACGTCATCACGGCCAAAGGAGATGGCGTCGGAGAGGTCGGGTGGTGTGCCCGTGACGAACTCGATGGCGCGGGTCCACGCGTCATCCCGGTCGATGGCTTCGTGGATGGTGGGCTCCGGCAGCGATTCGAGGATCACTCGTTGAGCCAGAGTCGGTGAGTGCAGGCGACGGTCACACACAAAAGCTGCGCCTCTGTCCTTCTCAGAACGAATGAGTCGACCAAACCCTTGGGTGAAGAGCATGGCCGTCATCGGAAGGACGTATTCACGGAACGGGTCCCCACCGCGCTCCGCTATGGCGCGCTGGCGAGCAGACACCAGGGGGTCATCCGGATGGGGATAGGGCGGCTTCTCAAGGAACAGATACGAGAGTGTGTCGCCGGGTGCGTCAAAGCCTTCCCAATACGACTTGAGGCCATAGAGCACAGTGCCGGGTTCTGTTCGGAAACGGTGGGCGATCTGCGCGCGGCCTAACTCACCTTGGACCAGCAACTCGACCCCGCGGTCGGCGAGTTCGACCGACTTCGTTCGAACACCGTGTGCGACGGCCTCCATACGTTTTCGGGCGGCAAAGAGCGTCAGCGTCTTCCCGCCGGATAACGACAGGAATCCAGCTTGGTCGGCAGCCATTTCCTCGCAGAACTCACGCTCGTTGATCGGCACGGGTACGGGTAGGTGGTTGGTAAGCACCACGATCGACTGGTTCTGGTAGTCGAACGGGGAGGCGAGACGCAGTGCTCGAAATGCCTCACCGTCGGCGTCGGGACTGATCTGGATACCGAGCCGGGAGGCGAGGTAGTCGAAGTGGCGCTCCACCGTTAGCGTCGCTGAGCAAAGGACGGTGGAGTGGGTGCGATCGACCACCTGTTGCTTGAACTCAGGGAAGACGTGGATGGGCAGACGCTCGAACGTCCATACTGCTGGGTCGTCTTCTTCGGCGGCGAGGCGGTAGACCCAGAGGTGACTATCGGGGAGTTCACCAACCGCCTCCAGAAGAGCGATGGCGTTGTCGAGGCGTTCGGAGAACCCGCGGAGTCGCTGCTTCGCCGAGGAGAGTTTCTTCATCTCCGCCAGTGAACTTCGAAGGACGGTAACCGCTTTGGCGAGCTGAATAAGCCAATAACGGACGCTCGACGCAGCTTGGCGCAAAGCCCGGAACTCCGGGCGGTTGTTGACCACTCCCGCCTGCAGGACCACGGCGTCGGCTTTACCCGCGTACTCATGGAGATAGGTGTCGATTGCCTCGGACAGTTCCTTACCGGTCGATCGCACTTGGGTAGATGCTGTCGCGATCGACTCCATGGCGTCGCCGACGGCCTGGTCGCCTTTGGTCTTGGTGCGGATGTCTCGCATCAGCCGGGACCGGTTCGCGAGGCTGTTGACAAGAATCTCCAGCTCGAGCGCGTCGACGCGTTCGGTCCAGGCAGCTGTCAACGAGTCCTCGAGTGCATGAGCCTCATCGAAGACCAGGTCGGCCCTACCTTCGGCCAGCACATCACCAGGAGCTCGAGAGCCCTGCTGTTCGAGTTTGATCCAGCTGGCGATCAGTGCGTGATTGACAGATACCACGCCGGGCTTCTTCTCAAGGTTCACCAGCTGCTGCATCAGCGGACACACGGTGGCCCACAGGCAGTTTCGTCGGTCACACCCGCCTGAATTCGTACGCAGGCGCGCGCGGGTTCTGGCGTAGTGGGCATCGGAGCTACTTATCGCGTAGTCGGTGACGTCATCCCATGTTCCCGACGACGACGTTGCCAACGTTCGAGCAGCAACAGCCAGAGCCAGCCCGGAAGCGTCCTTGTCGGTCAGGACGCCTTCAAGCTCCCTCGCGCACACATAATTGCCAACTCCCTGGATCTGTCGGAAAGGCGCGCGCAGTAGGCCGTCTTCATGGAGCCGGGCGGCGTCGGCACGAAGTTGGTTTTGAAGCGCCTTTGTCGCGGTTGCCACGAGGACCGGTCGGCCTGCTTGCGATGCGCGGCCGAGGGCAGGCAACAGGTAGGCGAGGGACTTACCGGTTCCCGTTGGTGCTTCCACGGCCAGACGACCACCGCCGTCAAAGACCTGTGCGACGGCGTGCGCCATTTCCTGCTGGGCAGGTCGGGGCAGCAGGTGGCGTTGCTGATGCAAAACAGGAAAGTCATCACGTACCGCCGACCACGCGTCAGGAGCTGGCGAGCCGGTGGCCTCGAGTAGCGGATCGGCAGGGCGGTCGAGCGTCGACAGGTCAGGCACTTCGGTCAACTGGGGTAGGAGCTTGGCGAGGCTATGGCCGGTCGTTTCGAGTGCAGCGATCGCGAGATTCCAGCTGGGCTCACTCAGGTCTACTGAGGCAAGCAGTTCTCGCACGACTGCGGCGGTCGCGACGGCATCCGGGAGGGCTCGGTGAGGATTGTCGTGGCTGATCTTGTGTGCCATCACGAGGTCGGCGAGCTGGCGGTTGGGCATCGCGACATCGACCAGTAACGACAGCTGCATGCTGTCGGCAACGGGAGGGAATCTGACCGCCTCGACGCCGGCACGTTCAGCTGCCTTTAGGAGAAACGGAAGATCGAAGTCGAGGAGGTTGTGGCCGATCACGAGGTCAACGTCTTCCAGGTGAGCCTGCAGCACCCGCAGTGCCTGGTCGAATGAGACGACGTCGTCGGTGGCCGGCGTCGGTCGCTCAATACCGTCGGGTAGGTCGACTGCGAGGTCGACCAACGGCGTGCCGTCGAGGCGCACGACGGCAATTTCGGTGACGAAGTCTTTTGTGCGGTTCAGACCGGTGGTTTCCAGGTCGAGCACGGCCACGCGGTCCATTCGTACGCGCTCGGGTCCGGGGCGATACCACTCCGCAGTGTCTGAATCCTCTTCGTCGGGCTCCGCCGGTGCCTCGCGATCGGTAGTCGCGATGGAAAGGCGGCCATTGGCGGAAACTGCGAATCGATGGGGAAAACGATCGGGGAGCTGGAGGAGCCGTTCGATGGCGAGTACGAATTGGTCTGACCGCAGCCGGTCGCGAAGTTCCATCGCCGTGAGCGGGCCGTGCTCGGCCAGGATGCGGTGCGCAGCTTCCGCAGCCGGAGGCAGAGGGCGGTTCTCGGTGCTCATGGTTTGTCCGTCACTACGGAACTACGGGTGCGATTCGAGAAGGCGTGGAGTCTGACTGGCACCGTCAGTTGTCTCGATCTCTGCTCGTCGACTCCTCGTTGTCGGACTCGTCTCCTGGCGGCAATGGTGATTTGGCTGGGGACTTCTCGGCAAGGTACTCACCCATCCGAATCAGTCGCTGTCCAGCTGCGCCGACGACTTTGAGTGCCGAGTCCGCGACGGCGTCGATCACGGCCTCCGCAGCGTCCAAGACGTTGGGAGTGTCTGGATTCGACCATTCCTCAATCTGGTGGCGCCGCGCTGTAGCGAAGCGATCTAGTTCGTCACGCAGGGTTGACCGATACTCAGCAAGCTCCCGCACCTTCTGAAAGCGAAATCCCTCTATGGGGGCTGGTTTTGCGAAGTCGTCCAGCAGGCTCTTCGCCTCGCGATAGAGCTTGCCGTCCTCAGCAAGCTGATGGCGGATCAGTTGGTTGAGATCGTCGATTACGCGCTGTCGATGCTGTGGTTCCTTCTCCCCAATACGGGCCAGTCGAAGGAGTTGCCAGCGATACAGCGCATCCTCCGCGACGACCAGGAGGCTCAGGGTTTCGCCGAGCTGCTTCTCCTCGACCGCAGCGCGCAACTTGGCTGCGCGCTCCTGTACAGGCCGGTTGGGTTCGAACGAGTCGAGGACTCGGCTCACGTGGTTTCTGAGTTGCTCAACAGTCACATTGAGTGCTGGTCCTAGGCCAGCCAACGCATCCCAGTCCGCATCCGGTAGCTCGCCGTGTTTGTCGAGGAAGTCCGTTGCCCGGCGGATCGACAGGTGGTTGCCGAGCACATCACCCGCACGGGTCGCCTGGGCGATGTTGAGGACGGACTCGACTTTGCCTTCGACGCGGCGCACGGCGGTCTCGACGTCGGCGATCGCAGACTTGAGCGCCAATTGTGTCGCGATCAGTTGCACGGCAAGCATTTGTGGCGGTGCGATTGGCGTCGGTGCCCACTGCAGCTGCTGCAGGAATAGCCCGTTGTCGCCTCGTGTCATCATCCGGAAGTAGCCGTCTGTGCCTGGTATCCAATTGCCGACCCGCAAGGCGTTGACGCTGTCGGGGTGGAGCCGGACGTACTTCCCGCTATCGGCGAGGATTCCTGCCATTCCGGCCAGGAGGCCTGCGGCGTTGCCGATTGAGGACCGATTGATGCCGGTGACCTGCATTGTCCTCCCGGCGGCGTTTCGCAAACGCGACAAATAGGCTTCGACAGCTTCGGGTTCACCGGAAACGACGAGGCCGCCGGGTTGAACCGATACCTCAACCGCATCGCTGTCCACCGGCGCCGGGAGGTTGTCGGAAGTGTCGTCTGGCATAGCTACTCCTGGTTCTGCGATATCGACGCAAAACGACGCCGGATTCTCAAAATTGCGTCCGTCTCGAAGGTGGTCATGGCGTATACCCGAACTGCTCGAGCCGCCGCCTAGCGATCTCAATCTCGTCCTCGGTGAACAACCCAGAGAACTGTGGCTCAACGACGACGGCCTCCACCGTCAGGTCTAGCCGGCCCCGTTCCCACAACTTGGCAAACCCATCAGAGACCGCTGGCGAAGCCAGTAGCTTGTGGGCTGTTTCCAGCGGACCGTACTGGGAAAGCATGTTCACGTAGTAGGAGGCGTTGTAATCCGCCTCCGAACGGCCTCGTAAGTAGACATTCTTCATTCGATGCGCAAAGGCCGCCTCGATTTCGCTCGTCTCCGAGTCGTTGGCGTTGGCGACAGTAACTTCTTCCTGCGAGCCTGCCGCCATTGCGGCCTCGCTGTCGACGAACCGTAACAGCGCGTCTACTGAGGTGAAGACCCGAATCTTCAACTCTTCCAAGCGGGGTAGGTCGGCATCGTCGGGATCGAGTTCGAGGACGACGGGATCCCCCAACTCCTCCTGAAGACCCTTTGGCCAGAACGCTTCAGCGACGGCAAGAACCGCACCGGTATCAGGGTCTGGAATCTCGGCGTCGACCTCTGGCTCGGCGTAGCCCCTGCGACTCAGCTCCGCGATAAGTGCTTGCACCTGTTCAGCGCGGGGGTCGTCTATCTCCTCATCGGCGACCTGCAGACGTTCCAGGATGACGTCGTCATGCGGCGCCTGCGGATTTCGCAGACTCTCGAGGAAGGATTGTGCAGATGCCGCCAGTAGTTCACGACGCGCGGCCAGAAAGTCTGAATACCGCTCCACGCGCCAAAGTTCCGGGTCAGTCGGAATCCACTGAGACTCAAGCACACCGGGATGCTTAGCCTGCACCTCTGGTAGATACTCCGCCGGATCGCGCATGCCAATCTTGATGTTGGTGTCCTGAGTGAGAAAGCAGAAGTTCGCGAGAGCGTTGATGTCGTTGCGGTCGAAGCCGTGCTCGCGCAGCAGAGCCTTTGGGAAGATGTGATGAACCTGCAGGGAAGTGAGCTTGCCGAGAAGTTCGGCTCGCAATTCGAGCCCGCTGCCGAAATCACGGGCGCCGTCGACTCTGGTCAAGAGGTACAGCAGCGGATAGAACCGTGATCCACGCGTGGATCCGGTGAAGTCGTCCGGGGTGACGACCAGTTTTCCACCCCGGACGCGTTCTAGCGTGGAGATCAGCGCGTCGACGCCACCGCGTTCCACTGCGTCGTAGTCCTGCTGGAGAAAAGTCTCTGTTGAACCGCTGAATCGGCCCCACAGCGCGGAGTGCACGTACCAGTAAAGGACTTTGTCCCGGTGGGTGCTATCGGTGAATCCGCCGCCGTTTGTTTGAAGCAGCCGTGTGACAACGGGCGTGGCATAACGGCCCATCAGCACGCGGTCATGGTCGAGGCCAAGACGGCCGGAGGCGGCGTCGAGGAAAGTACCGACGTGGCTCACCGACTTTGCGAGCGCAGTCTCGAACTCGTTAGCGGACACCTCAGTGAGAGACGAGAACAACGCCCGGCCTGTTGCGACTGCCGTCGCGTTCCGCAATAGCCAATCCAACGAGAATTTGAATCCGACCTTCTTCCAACGGTCGAGGTTGTTTCGCAGCTCTTTTCGGGCGTCGGGCCACTCTGCGCACAGCCGGGCCAGCGCAAGGTCGCCCTTGGATAACTTCGTGCCGCCGGAGTTGACCTTATTGAAGATGTCGACGACCTCGTCGACGGTCTTCTCGGCGCCGGTGATCTTTTCGGAGTTGAAGTTGCGGTTCTCGATCTCCTTGATCCGGTTCAACCGTTCAAGGTAGGTATTGAGTACTTCGCGTTCGACATTGGGGAATGCGGTCAGGTACTCGAACGGCCCCTTCCGGAACAATTCGGTCACGTTTACCCACGTTGGGTCGCCGGCCATCTTGCTTGGTGCGTAGAACTCGAATGATTCGGTCTCGACGTTGAAGTGCAACCCGGTGAACGCGCTCTTGTCACCTTCGAAGAAGGGCGGCGGGGTTCCTCGAACAACCCCGTACATCGATGTGACGCGCTGTTGTCCATCTAGGAGCAGCTGACGTGTGCCACCCCCACCCGATGCCCCGCGAACGGTGATGCCTTCCGACGTGGTCTCCCACACCAGCAGACCACCGACTGGGTACTGCTTGTAGAGCGACCGCATGAGGCCGCGGACCTGGTCGCGGTTCCAGACGTAGCCCCGCTGGAACTCGGGGAGAAGGACTACACCCGAATCGATTTCGTCCAGCAAGGTAGACAAGCGGGTCACTTGAAACTCCTTTTCAGTTCTTCTCAAGGGCGGTCAGGAACGGGCTGGGTTCGCCATGCCAGGTCACGAGCAGTTCTTCCCGCGCCCTGGTGCACGCGACGAACAGCAGGCAGCGCTCGCGTTCTAGGTCTTGTTCGTGGGTGTGCCTGTCCTCATCGATAGGAGTCAGGGCCTTTGCCTCCGGAACGTGTTTTGCGCTGACGCCCGCTACCGTGATGCAGCGGAACTCCAGCCCCTTCATGCGGTGCATAGTGCCGACGCGTACCGACTCGTCGTTATCCGCTGCCTTGGCGAGGTCGACCGATCGAACGCGCGACGTCTTGAGTGCCTGTTGAATTTTCGCGGTGAGCCACTTGGCGCGAACAGCGACGCCAATCTCAGACGGCGCAACGCCTGCGGCAATCCATTTCTTGATGGTGTCGGCGATTGCCTGCGCCTCAGCTTCGGCGTTCGCAAAACTCTGCAACGTGGGGGGCCGTCCGTGGACGTGGGACCTGCAGCCGGCGATGGAGTCCAGGCCGCCCTCCATGTCGTCGATGGCTTGCCCACGCAGCAAGCCAAGACTCCAGGCGAGGATCTCGGCGGTGGTGCGGTAGTTGATGCTGAGCCGTGACGAACGACCGGCGATGTTGATCCCGACTTCGCGCAGGCTGACCCGGTTGTCGTAGATGCGTTGATGGGTGTCGCCTGCGATGAAAATGTCATCTGGCGCTTCGGCAACGGCGGCTCGCAGCAGACGCCATTGGTCGGGGCTGAGGTCTTGTGCTTCGTCGATGATGATGTGTCGGAAAGGCTTCTCGGAGGAATGCTCTAGCAGGTGAGTGGCCTCGCGCCGGATGGTCTCGTGCGTCCAGAAACCCCGGGTGGCAAGAGCGCGTTCGAACTCGTTGACGGCTTGCCAAACCTGGGCTCGTTGCGTGGAACCCAGGGCTCGGCCGCGGCCCGTTCGCTTCGCTGCGAGATACGCGTCGGCCGAGCTGATCCGGCGTGCCAGCACTACTTGTCGCCATTCTTCGGACAGGAATGCTGGAGTGAAAGCTAAGCCAAGCTGATGGATCAGTTCGGCCCACAACGCCTTTTCGTCGTCATGTCCTAGCAATAGGGGTGCGCCGTGGGCCTTACGGAAGACGCGGTGGGCAATCCGATCAACGTGCGACACCTCGATGCGGCTCTGAACATCGTCCTCGACGAGCATGTCGAGCCCGGACTGTAACGTCTCAGACAACGTGGAGGTGAACGTGGTGACGAGGACCTTGCCGTCATTGCGCTTAGCGAGCATGCTCGCCCGGTGTAGCGCGACGACAGTCTTGCCGGTGCCGGGGCCGCCGGTGACGCGGGCGGGTCCCTTGTAGGTGGCGTTGACGACAGTGCGCTGGGTTGGGTGGAGGTACACCCGCCACGTGGCGAACGGGTACGCGAAGACGTCCATCAGCTCGTCGGGTCCGTCGACGAGGACGACGCGGTCATTGCTTCGGAGGATTGCGGCGTCGATGTCTTCGGTGTCGACGGGCTCGTTCAGAATTTGCGTGCCAAGATCGGCCCACACTTCATCAGGAGTGAATCCGGCGGCAAGCCCGAACAGCACATCCCACTGTGTTTCGGGGAGAAAGGATTTCGCAGCGTCGAGCTGGACAGGGTCGGTGACGGTGCGCGCGAACGCGAGGACCTTCTCGTCGATGCCGAGCTTCGTCAGCTCACCATCCTTGATGTTGGCGAAGATCGGTGCGCCGGCAGACTTGGCGGCGTGAGCCATTTCGGGGATTTGGCGTTCGAGTTCGGCTTCGTCACGGATTTCTATGCCGCCGGTCGCGGAGTTGACAGACACATTGCTCCGTTGAGCCCAGGCGTATGCGTCATCGTGGTGTAAAACCTTCAGCAGGGTGTAGACGTCTCCCGTAACGGGCGCTAACACGATGCCGCGCCAGGCTTGGTCGATGCGGATGGATCGGAACCGCGGGTTGCGCGCGTTGGCGATTTTCTCCAGGTGCAACCCCGTGTGGGTGGCAGCGTCGAACTCGTCGAAGACCTCGGTAACCCGTTTAACGACAGGCTTTTCCATCTTGGCGAGGTCGGCGATGAAGCCCTTATCGATGGCGAGTGGCATTGTTCTTCCGTTGCTTGACTATTCGGGGTGACGGGGTCCGTGTCCGGCGGGTGGGTCGGCTAGCGGCTTCCAGCCCCTCCCGCCATTGGCGATGGCATCGGCCATGCGCTCATAGGCTGTCAGGACCAGGCGCTTGGTGCGGTACTCGCCTAAGTCCCGTTCCTCGTGCTTGCGGACAACGAAGAAAGAGTCGAGTACGTGATCGGCTTCGGCACGATCAATGCCGTAGATATGGAGGAAGCCGGCGTCGAGGTCGGCGCGGAGCAGAGCGCGGCGCTCGGGTTCCCATACGAAAGGTGGCCCCTCGTCGCCGAGGTCCATGGCGTAGGACATCATTCGCGTGGAGGTGTACGACAATTCGACGACGTACGGCCTGAGCCATTTTGCGAGGTCCTCAAGGTTGTGCCAGGGCGTAGGCCTTGCGAACTGTTCGGGAACGGGACAGGCAAGTTGCCTGACGATGAAGTACGACATCGAAGCACTGCTTAGCTTCTGGCGGGACACGTAGTCGAAAGCCATGCTGGACCACGTCGCATGAAGGAAAAGAGCTAATGCGGGGTCGTCCGGCGTGGCTAGTAAGAACTTGTGGCCCACCGCTGACGCCGGCAACACGGACGGCATAAAGGTCCGCTCGTCGGATGACCGTGCAATATCGCGCCAGCCCAGCAGCCACTTCCGGTCCCAGCGTTCGGCCAGCCGTGCGTCGAACTCCTTGCGGTCCACCCAATATCTAGCCAGTGGTTCCAGCTCGGGATCGCGGTGCTGGTCGTCGGTCAACCGCGGCAAAGTACCCTTGTTCAATTGAGCCTGGGTTGCGTTTTTATACGTAGCGAATCGGTGATCGAAATGGCTGAGCATCTTTGCTTCGTACAGCGGCACATACTCCTTGTTTCTGAGGGTAAATGACCAGCCGTTGAAGCGGCCGTCTGTGAGATCCTCAGCAGTTTTGAACAGGCCGGAGTCGTTGGACATATCGAATAACCGCTCGAACGATAGCCCCCAAGGATTGCCGTCGAGCTTGTCGTCACGGATAAGCACTGGGTGGCGGGCGTAGATACCTAGCGTGATGTCAGCGTCTTTGCGGCTTCGGAACATAGGGAGGGTGCCGGTATTTGGGTTCAGAGCGAGGACTTCCTCGGAAGTCAACTCGAACCGCTTCTCTGCGATATCCGAGATGCGACGGGCCAGAAAAGCAAATTTCGCGCGTCGCGAAGTGCGGTTGAATCCGGTCATTGTCGTCACAGCAAAGCGAACTCGATTTGTGATGGCAGGAAAGATTTTTGGAGCTTCGTTCTCGAAGTCATAGAACGCATACAGTCGCTGATTACTAAGTGTGTCGGCGAAGAACGGTGAGGTCGTCTTGTCGGTAGCGAGGCCAGTGGGGGTGATGATGCCTGCGGCGCCATCTGGATTGATGACGGTCCGCATGGTCTCGGCGAACACGCTGTAGGTGTTCACATCGCCTTGGCCGGTGAACGGGTAGCGGCCGGACTTCAGCAGCAGGTGCGCGGTACCGTCCGACTGACGCAGCGCCTCGAGGTAGGTCTGATGGAAATCCGGGTCGGTGTCGACGAGTTTGTCGATCATCTTCTTTCGGATGGCGGCGGTGGCTGCACCTTCTATGTCGGATCGCCCGGCGTTGCCGAAGAACTCTTTGTCCTGGATCTTCACCCGCTCCCAAGGAGGGTTACCGACGACGCAGGAGAACCCGCCCGTCCAACCGGTGCCTGCATCGGCGCTTCCGTCGTCGGGCACGGTGAAGATGCCGGGAAACTCCAAGTGCCAGTGGAAGAATCGATACTGTCGAGCGAGCACGTTGATCTGTGCGATCAGAGTGTCGGGTACCGATTCGGGCGTCTCGGAGAGCGTACGGATGGTCGCGTGGGTGATGCCCTGCCCGGATGTAGTGGCCCCGGTCTTGGGTTGCACGAAGGCCGCGCACCACGCATCGGCGACGAGTTTGGCAGCCACCAGATCTGGGTCGGTTTCCAGCCGGCGCCAGGCGTCCGCGCGGGCTCGGAGGGCTGCTACCGAGGCCACGGTACCGGTGTCGGCTTCGCGGGCTGCTTTGGTGAATTGGCTGGTTTCGACGTTCAGGGTCTCGGCGCCGAAACTGAGCGTCAGTTGGTTGTCGTCAGCCTGGCGTTCTTTCTTGTTGCGAGCCTTGAGCTTGGACGTCCACTCTTTGTCGTCCTCACCCAACGGAACGAATGCTGTATCGGGGATGTTGTGCCGCAACAATTCCGGTGTCGTTCCTAGCAGGGCGTTGCCGACGCGGAAGTGCGCATCGAGGAACGGGAATGGTCGGTCGGCGTCGAAGGCTTCCAACCACAGTGCGACCTTGGTGATCTCGATCGCCAAGTCGTTGAGGTCCACTCCATAGACGCACCGCTCGATGACATCGGCGGTAGCCGACCGCAGCGCGGCAGGGGTGGGTTCGGTTTCCCCGGTGCGCACGGTTGCCAGCGCGGAGGCGATCCGTCGAGCCGCTGCGACAACAAAATGCCCACTGCCGCAGGCCGGATCGACCACAGTAAGCGCGAGGAGCGCCTGTTCCGGCTCTGCCTCTCGGATAGCCTCATCGATCAGTGGATCAAGCGCCTCGTCGAGGACAAGCGCGATCAGATCAGATGGGGTGTAGTAGGAGCCAGACTTCTTTCTGTCGTTGCCGGTTGTCACATCGAGTGTGAAGGCCCGTTCATCGGTATGGTAGCGGGGCGTATAGGCCAGCAGGCCCTCGTACATGCCGCCGAGTTCTTCGCTGTCGAGGTTACGGTAGTCGACAGGGCGCGGCAGGCCGGTGACAGGGTCGTCGATCTGTGCCAGCGCCCGTACCGCGGCGAGCAGCGCGCGATTGGGCAGCTTGGCGCCCTCGAGAATGCTCAGTGCCTCCCGCGAGAACAGGCTGGCCCCAAGGCCACTCAACCCGAGATCGGGCAGGCCGTCACCGGCGATCGCGTCGGTGACGATCTGGTGCGCCTCCCATAAATCGGTGTGCCATCCGCCAATCGGCTCCGCCGCCAGTCGGCGTAAGCGTGCCGTTGAGAAGTACTCCGCATACAGGGTGCGAGCACTTTCGGGGATATCAGAGCGGTGCAGCAGATCGCGGTCCTCGACCACGAACAGCACGATTAGCCGATAGGCGATGCGTAGCAGTGCACGCTGCAGATCGCGGTCGGCGTCGGCGGCCCCGGCCAGGGTCTCGCGTAGTGCGGCGTTGGCAGGGTGTGCGACGAAGCCGGTGCCGAGTTCCTGCAGCGCGGCGGCGATGCCATGCTGCAGATTCAGCAGAGCGCGCGCGCCGTCGTCGATGGCGGTGGTGCGCCAGCGTTCTAACCAGCAGTTGTCCAGTTTGGGTCCGGCCTGCTCGACCCCGGCATCCTCACCGGAATCCTCGCTTTCGGTAACGGCTTTGGCCGCTTTGTCGTCCAGGCGTGGCGCGAAGCGGCTGGCGTGGACGGTGAGGAACAGGATGCGAAAATCCGCGTAGAGCTGGTCGGTGAAGATTGCATCGAGGTCGAACTCGACGAAGGACTGCCGGGTGAGGCTCGAGGCATCACGCAGCAGCCGCAGCAGCTTGCCGTTCGACACAATGGCCCACAGGGCACGGTCTTCCCGGTTGAGGTAGTCCTGAACCATGGCTTGCGGCGCCCGTGCAGTCACCCCTGCGGTCTTGGTGTCCAGGTCGATTCCGGCGCCGACGAGGTGCAGCGGCGCCCACGCCGTGGCATTCGACGCCTCAGGCCAGGCGACCCGATGCGAAATGGGGAAGTGCGGTGCCTCCGTCTCGCCAAGCCCAGGAGGTACCGCCAACCCACTGCTGACGAGATCGGGTCGGCCCCAACCGAGTTCGTACAGCAGCGGCAGCAGCCATTTGTCCCGGGTGAGTTTCGTGGCGGCATCACCGTCGGGTAGCCGATCCAGCGCTGCGAGCCAGGCGCGGTGCGCGGCGAGCATGGCCTCCCAAGCGCGGGCGATGGCGCCATTGACCGCCATGCCCGGAGACAACTCGTAGGCCTCGGCGGTTTGGCCGGGCATCCGCAATTCGTTCGCCCGCGGGATGGCCTCGGCGGGCAGTGCGGTGCCGACGGTGCGAACGGCCTTGAAGAGGTTTAGCGCGGTCATCGGGCACCCGCTTCGGGCAGGAACACGTAGACGCCGAGGACGTCGGCGGGCGGCAGGAATTTCACCGCGGGTGTGCGGCCGCCAGCTTTGGATGCGCTTCGTACCGCCTGATGCTCGGATACGAGGTCTTTCGCCGCATGTTCACCGGTCTCGGTGAGGTGCTTGCCGAGCGCGGGTAGACGGCCGAGCGCGCGGCCCAGTTGCATTCGGGCTAAAGCATCGTCGACGTTGCCCGAGGGCTTCACTGTCAGCAGCGCGTCGACGTCGGCCTGCGGCAACCACTGCAGGTCGTCACCCGTCGCAGTGAAGGCGACGAATTTCGCTTCCTCGGCGACCTGAGTGACGGTCGTGGCCGAGCCGGGGATACGGATCTCCAGCCGGTGCCGCACCATGAGCAACGTCGTCACCTTGCTCACTCCGTGAGTGCGCATGACGCCGGCTCGGCGGGCCGGCCGGGCCGCGGAGTCGAGCCGGGAATCGAGTGCGGCGTCGAGGACGTACCGTGACAGCGCGTCGACCGTGGCGTCGGTGCGGGTGAGCACGCTATGCCCCATCGGAACCGGGAGCGAGCGGTGGAAGTGCAGCCGCCCGCCCTTGGTTGGTGGGAGCTGGTCGCGCACCGCGGCGGGAAGTGTGTCCACGATCGCGGTGAATCCATCGTCGTTGTCACTAATCGAAGCGCCCATCAGGGATAGTGCTGCCCGGGTGAAGGTTTCGACATCGGCAGGGCCGCCGAGGGCGCGGCGGACTTCGGTGAGCGCGTGTTCGACGGTGTCGGGTTTGAGGCCGGCCTGCCGGAACCTGGAACGCGACGCCTTCTCCCGTTCGGCAGCGTTGGTCCATTCGACGTCGACCTGTTCGGCCAGCGACTTGGAGGTGGCGTCGGCGAAGTCGAAGGTGAGCTGCTCGGCATCCTTGCCCCGGAGCAGCAGTGACTCCCAGATGGCTTTCATCACGGTGGTGGAATCGACGGGGATCGGCACCGAGACGCCGATGCTGCGTTTGATGTTCTCGTGGCGTCGGATGAGGACCTGCAGCACGATGCCGTCGATGCCGTTGTCCTCGCCGTAGTAGGTCACGGTGCGCACGGTCGGGGCTTGCTGCCCGAACCGGTCGACGCGTCCTTCGCGTTGCTCGTGCCGGGTGGGGTTCCAGGCGAGGTCGTAGTGGACGACCGCGGTGAAGCCGTCTTGCAGGTTGATGCCCTCGGAGAGACAGTCGGTTGCAATGAGCAGACGGGGGCCGTCGTGGGCACTGAGGGTGTTCACGCGGGTTTCGCGTTCCTCCGGCGGGAGAGTTCCGGTTACCGCGTCGATCCTGAGGTCTTTGACCTTCGACAGAGCCGAACCTAGGTGCTCGGCGAGATAGTCGGCGGTAGGGATATAGCGGCAAAACACGATGGGGTGATAGCCCTGCTCGATGAGCTCCTTAAGGAGCGGGATGAGACGCTTCAGCTTGGCGTCCGAGCGAGGACCTTTCAAAGCCGCCGCTGCTGCGGCCAATTCGCGCAGCCGCTTTCGTGATTTGGTGTCGGGCTCATCGGAGCTGCCGGTGTCTGCGCCGACGGCGACGTCCTGGGCTTCCAATGTGTCGTCCAAATCGGTGTCGAGCACGCGAGGTTCGGCATAGGCGTCGACGTCTGCTTCATCTTCGTCAGTGGTGTCGGCCACTGCTGAACGATTGAGAAGCGTTTGTTCCGCCGCAGCTGGGCTGGAGGCCAGGCAGCGAAGCAATGCTATTGCCGACCACCACCGGACGCGCTGCCGCACCGCGGTGAGCTTCGGGTCAGTGACTTGCTCTCGCACGTACTCCATGACGTTGTCGAAAAGCTGTCGGTATCCGGGGGTGAGTTTGTATGCCGTCTCGGTGGTTTCGCGATCGGGGAAAGGAGTGTCCTCGTCGAGGTATTCGCGGATGTCCGCGCGTTGGCGCTGGACCATGAACTTCGCGAGCAGTTTGCGGTCCTCTTCGCGGTCACGCCCCGACAGGTCGGCTGGCAGGTCGCCCAGGCGGTTGTCGAGCAGACCGATCAGTGACTGCCACGCGGTGTCGTCGCCGCTGTGCGGGGTGGCGGTCAGCAGTAGGAGGTGGCGGCTGGGATCGTCGGCAAGCTTGCGTAGCAGTGCATACCTCAGATGAGCTTGCGACGACTTGCCCACGCCCGCGGGCGCCACACAAGTGTGCGCCTCGTCGACGATCACCAATTCGGGGCAGTGCAAGGCGAACTCGTCGCGGCGCGACTTCTGCTTGATGAAATCGGTGGAGATCACCAGATATCGATGATGCTGGTAGACGTTGGAGCCGAACGGAACACTCCGCATCAGACGGTTGACGGTGGACGGCAGGAGCAGCTGCGCGTCGATTCCGAACTTGTGCCGCAGCTCGCTTTGCCATTGTGGCGCGAGCTGGGGCGAACACAAGACGGCCAGGCGCTGAGCCTCGCCGGTTGCGAGTAGCTCCGCGGCGATCAGGCCGGCTTCGACCGTCTTTCCGACGCCGACGCCGTCGGCGATCAGCAGCCGGGTGACTTCCTGGTTGGCTGCCATCATCAGCGGAACAAGTTGGTAGTTGCGCGGTGTGACGGCTAGCCGTGCGAATGAGCGGAATGGGCCGCCGCTGGCACGGAACGACAGCCTTAGAGCGTCACGCAGCAAGCGGGCTCGACTTGCGTCACCACGGTCGTCGACGGTCGGGGGTTCGAAGGTGGCTGCCGAGAAGTTGTCGATCTCGGGTAGGAGCACCGTGGTCTCGTGCTCGTGGCCACCCAGCGGGCGGACGAGGAGCGTGCCGTCAGGGGAGCCAGGTAGCACCAGCCAGTCTCGGCCGCGGGCGTTGACTAAGCTGCCTGCGGGATAGTCGATGGTTGTCATGCGTGGCTCTTCGCTTCGCCGAAGATGCCGCTGTGTTCGGAGATCGTGGTGAGCCAGTCGGCGTCATTGTGGTTGAAGCGCAGCACCATCCAGCCCGCCTCGTCCTCGAGCTTCATGCGCGCCTGCTCGTCCTTCTGCTGCTGATGTGCGTTGTCATGGACCGGGCCGTCGATAAAGATCGCGACGTCCATGCCGTCGGTGTGATAGGCGAAATCTGGCCGAACGTAGTAGCCGTCAACGATCCGTTGAGCATCATCAGGCAGCCGGTAGCCATGCTGTTCAAGCAGAGTGAGGAACTGTTTCTCCAGTTCGCTATCGCACGCCTTGATGAGCCGTTCGAGTTGCGCGACTCGATCTTCACCGCCGGCACCTACCGCTACCGTCGATGTGGCGAGTCGCTGAAGCAGGTCGAGGACGTTGTGGCGGTCCAGATGTTGATGATCCCATTGGTTGCTGTAGGACAGCAGGCAGTCGTAGCAGGCCTGTGCGCAGTCTTCAGTCGCGTGCGGGGCATGCTTGAGGTCATTACCGGTATCCGGGTCGAAGTGCAGAATCTCCAACGCTTTTCGGGCGACCTGGCGGAGTTGGCCGTCTTCGGTGGCTAGCCGGCGTAGCACGCCGGCGCCACCCTCAGCGGCTTCGAAGAACAGCAGCCGCGACCATGCGTGGTCACCCGTGTTACTCGGGAGTGCCTCCACCGCCAGCTCGG
This sequence comes from Mycobacterium sp. shizuoka-1, assembly GCF_002723835.1. GTDB lineage: Bacteria > Actinomycetota > Actinomycetes > Mycobacteriales > Mycobacteriaceae > Mycobacterium. Next base: position 27,764 of record NZ_BEWG01000055.1, read on the forward strand.
AGTTCTCGAGTTGATACACGGCCTCGATTCCACGCTTGAGGGCGTACATCGCCGCCATCCGCTGCTCTTTTGCTATGGAAGGGTCCAAGTGCAGAAGCAGTGCGTTGCGATGGTCCTCGACATGGGGGATCACTCGCTGATACCGGGGGGCCTCGCCGTGCACATTCTTCGCAAGGTCAGCCTCCTTGCACCAGCGGCCTTCCACCGTGTCCAGCACATAACCGCGGACGTCCTTGTCCTTGCGGCGGCGCAGGCCGACGTTCATCCGCCGGATCAGCGCCGTGTCGCCGTAAGTCATGGTGCCGAGTTCGGCGCCGTCCACCGTAATGGTGCTGGTGAGTTGTCCAGCTCGAACTCCATGTGGCACAAAGCGAATAGTGGTGACAATCTCGTGTCCGGCGCGCTGGCGTTCCTCTTCGTCGGCGCTGATCCGGTCGCGACGGCGGGTCTTTACCGACAACAGCCGCATCAGATTGCCCATTGTGGCTTCCGGGGCGAACGGTGCGCCGCAGTGCTGGCAGAGATCAGGATCTGTCGACTCATGTAGGTACCCGCATGCGCTGCATCGTTTGATCTCAGTGATGTGGACACCCGTGCCGTCATCGCGAGCGGGCAGGCTCACACGGTTGACTTCGTAGCGTGCGCCTTCGTGATAAATGAAGGCGCCTGGCCCGAACTCGCTAATCGCCATAAATCGGGGTCGCTGGATGAAGTCACCCTCACCGCCGCTGCGGGTGCGTCGTTCGGCGGGTATGAACGCCGACAGGGGCAACCGCGGAAATGAGTATCCTGGCAGGAAGCCTTCGGATGCGAAGTAGCGGTAGGTGTAGAAGTCACCCTGAAGGATGTCGTCGACTTGCCCCTTGAGGAGGTCAAGGGCCGCACGTGCCTCCGAAATGCGGCCACGGGCACGTTGTTTCGAACTCTCGGATGCACCGATGGTCTTCAACGTCGTATTGGCCTGGTCCAACTCCGTTTGGGCTTCGTTGTATAGCCCGCGCCACCGGTCTGCAGCACGGTTGAATCGTGCGGGTGCTTGCTCGACGGTGTCTGCGATCCACGTGTCCGTCCACCACGGCGCCGAGGTGACCTCAGTAGTCGCTGTGAGCACGTCTGTGACCGCGGCGATGGCAGCGCTTCGACTCGACGGAGAGTTGATTGTGGCGAGCACCTCGGCTCGCAGCGGTTGGCCAGGCTGGTCGATTTCCAACAGGTCGACCATGCTGGCCTTGAGATCCAGCCCGCATTTGACTAGCCAGATCGAGTGGGCGTGTGCGCGTACCAGATCCTGGTTGCCCAACTCCAGCCGTGGCGGTGCAACCGCTCCCGCCACCATGTCCTGACTGCGGCGGAAGTAGTAGGCGTCGTGCGCATTTCCGGTGGCGCAGTAAGTCAGGGCAATGGCGGGTTGACCTGACCGGCCGGCCCGCCCTGACCGCTGCGCGTAGTTGGCCGGTGTGGGCGGAACATTGCGCATGCCAACGACATTGAGGCTCTTGATATCGACGCCGAGTTCCATGGTGGGGGAGCAGTACAGCACCGGCAACCGCGCGTCGCTGAACTCTTCCTCCCGTTTCTGCCGTTTGGACGGTTCGACCTGAGCAGTGTGCTCGCGCGCCTCCAGGCCGACGAGCGCTTTGGCGGTCTCGGCGTAGAGCGCACGGAAATACGGGTTAACTCTGCCTTTGGTTTGATTACTACGGATAGGGTCTGGCGCTCGATGCTCACCGCTGCCGGGATGCCAAGCGATGAGGTCGGCGCGAAGCTGGTAGCCGGTGGGACGTTTGGGAACCGGAATCCGTACGAGGATCCCCGCGTTCGCCATAACGGTCATCAAATTCTCAATGAGCGCGTCGGCATCCTTGGTCTTGAGCGTGTGCTCGAAGCCGGGGAAGCGATTCGCGCGTCGCAGCCAGCGCCCGTATGCGCCAAGCCCTGATAGATAGAGATCGGCGCCGATCCCGGCCGTCCCTTTGGGTCGGCCACCTGGATACGCGAGGCCGCTGTAGGTTGCTTGTTCGGTCTGGGAAATCGCCCACGGGTCTTTGAGCCATTCCCTGCTAGCCCTCCCGATAGCATCGAACTTATCCTCTGTAAGGAAGTCAGTGTCGATGCACAGGTTTCGGCGCAGTTCGTCGAGTAGAACGTGCATTACCTCGCGCCGGATCTCGGCGCTGGCGCTGGCGAGCGGTTCTCCAAAGTCTGCCCATTTGCGGTCGTCGGCCGCCAGCTCGTCGACGCCTTCGTAGGCCAGGCGCAGCTGGCCGGTCTGCTCCAGGTTGGGCATCGTGATACGCCAGCCCCGCTTCAGGTCCGCCCACAGCCGGTAGGTGACGACATCGCGCAGCGCGCTCGCGATCTTCTTGCGTGGGATGTGCTCGTCGGCCGTGTCCTCATCGCGGGCGAAAAACTTCAGGCCGTTACCGCTGAGCGCTTTGACCACTTCGGGGCCGAGGTTCTCGTCGGTCAGTGGTTCCCCGGGGTTGCGCTCCTGGTAATCGTAAGCAGCGCGGTACAACGCCGAGCGGATCAAACCCACCAACACGAAGTCATTGAAGTGACCAGCCTGGAGGCTGGCATCCTGCCGGTTATCGCTGAACGCCAGGAACTTTCGTGCCTCACTATCGAGGTTCGACTCCCCGCGGAGCGTTCTGACGATCGACTGGGATAGCACTGTCACAGCGCTCGCGCGTCCCTCGGTGCCGAGGCTGGCGACTCGGGAGAATTGGGACTGGCGGGCACTTTCGTAGGTGGTCTTGCACGACGGGCAGAACTCAAGCCGATCGAAGAACGCCACCGGCATACCGTCATCGGTGATCGTCCCGAATTCATCAACACGAAGTGAATTTGGCAGCTTCGGGATTCGGGCCTTGTCCAGCACCTGACCGCCCCCGCCTGCCACCACCCAATCCTCGGGGACGAGATCGAGCACCGCAGGATCCTGTGTATCCGGCCAGGGCTGCTCGGTCAGAAACAACAGGCCGTCAGCTTCGGGGTGTTCGACGAGATCGGAGTTCGGAATGCGAGGGCTGAAGCTCTCTCCGCCCCGCTCCAAGTTCACGACGAGAAACTCTTGGCCGCACTCGCGGCAGAACGCTAACGGAAATAGCGGCTGCCCCGGTAGCCGGTTCGGCGCGCTGCGTTGGTACTGGGTGGTCAGGTATCTCTTTGCGGGCGGCTCGAGAGTGGTGTAGACAGTGTCGCCCTTGCCGATGAACTGATGCAGCTTGAATGCGAACAGTGAACGGCCCTGCGGGTCGCGGGCCCTCGACCCAGCGAGCAGCAGTTCCTGGAGCTTCTCCCGGCAGACTGTCTCGTCGACACCTGTCTCCTGGTGAAGTGTCGCCGCCGCGTCTCGAAGCGTCGAGGGTGATCGCCTCGCGAGCTTGCCCTCATCGTCTTTTTGTAGGCCGAAGTGGTGCTCAATCCACACGGCAAGCGGATCGGCCCGAAGTTCTGCCCACTCCGTCGGCGACTGTGCTGCCAGGCGCACTCGTAGTGCGGCCGCGTCCGCCTCGCCTGTTGTGGCGCGTCGCAGCGTTTCCCCGATAATGTTCGCTGCAGGAATCTCGACGCCGAAGATTTTCGTCGCCAACTCGGCGACTTGTTGACGTTGCTCGGCCTTGGTACCCGGACCGGCCAACGTTGCGCTGGTTCCGATGCATTGCACTGCGTTGGAGCTGACCGCGCCGCGTAGGCGGCGGACGAGCATTGCGACATCAGCGCCCTGACGGCCGCGGTAGGTGTGCAGTTCATCTAGTACGAGGAACGACAGGTTCGCCGCGCTGTTGATGAGCTTCTCCCGCTCTTTGGGGCGGGTCAGCATCAACTCCAACATGACGTAATTGGTCAGCAGGATGTCCGGGGGCGAGGCTAGGGTCTGCTCGCGTTCTTCCTTGTTCTCCTGCCCCGTATATCGAGCGAAGCTGACCTTGGGGTTCGTCTTGCCGAGGAACTTCTCCAACTCGTTGCGCTGGCTGTTTGCCAGGGCATTCATCGGATAGACGATGATGGCTCGCACACCCTGGCCTGTGCCCTCGCGCAGTACTCGGTCGACGATTGGCACGATGTAGGACATCGACTTACCCGAGCCGGTACCTGTGGTGAGCACGTAGGACTCGCGGCGGTTGGCAATCTCAAAGGCGTCCGCTTGGTGGCGATGGAATGAGATGTCGGTACCGTCTGGGCCGCGGAAGATGTCGGCAGCCTTCGGGTCGAGGACCCCGCGCTGTGCAAGGTCGCGTGCCGTACCGCCGGATTCGAACGCAGGGTTGAGGGCCAGCCAGGGTTCAGGCCACAGAAGACCGGCGGCGATCTCGGCCTCGACCTTGCCACGAATCTGGTCGTCCTTGATCTCCAGGAAGCCCTTGACGAAGTTCTCGTAGTCGTCCAGGACCTCCTTGAGGACCCCAAACGCGTCCATGACTTCCTCCCCCGAGTCTGCGCACGATAAAACTACTTAGCGGACCATACTTGTGACGCCCGACAAACGACGGCACTTCGAAGTGCAGAGCTTGGCTTGCCTGCTAGCCCGGAACGGGCGCCCCACCGCATCGGCTCGTCTCGCATGTGCGGCGGCGCAGAGGTAACCAGGCTACGCGGTCACCAGCGTCGGCTAAGGAAGCGCGGCAGGAAAAATTTCGAGTATCGCCCGCAAGAACTGCCGTGCCATCATTTCATCAAGTTCAATTATCTGGCTCGGCTTGGGCTCTAATTTGCGTGAATCTGAGCCCATCGTGGCGAACCGAAGAAGGGTCTCACCGTCGCGTGTTCTAACTGATGTATATAAGCAATCGACCTCGGTAGCAGGAGGCCGCGCTGGTTTTTTGTCATGGGCAAGTGAGCGGATGCGTGCCATGGTTCGAGGTTAAAGCGTGATCAAGCGACGGTTTTCGCTATTGGCGCATATCTCAGGCCGACTGTTTTTGGCTCTCGGACCCGCGCGCGGCTTCTAGCCCGACGACTACAGAGATTTAGGGGCTATCGGTGAGGTCCACGGACAACTTGTACAGCAACCACTTGGTCGGCACCTCGTACTTCTCGGACAGAAGTTGAATGCTCTCTTTCAGCGACTCATCAGGCTGCCCGGTGACAATCAGGAGCTGAGCTCCCGGCCTGTGCTCTTTCTTTGCCTGTTGGTTGAGCGCGGTCATGTATTTCTTCGCCTGCGCGACTATCCGTTCATCGGCTTCTCTGGCCTTCAACTCGAAGCCGATTAATTCGCCGGATTTCCTGCTCTCCGCAAGCAGGTCGATTATGCAATTGCCGGCGATGCGAACTTCGGGGCCCCGCAGTTTCAGAGCGTTCTTCCTGGCGTAGGACAGCGCCGCGAAGTTGGCAGTAAGGAATCGCGACATCTGCTTCTCATCCTCGAAGAGAAAGCGAGAAGGTTGAATGCCCTCGATTGGGTGGTTGCGGTCAAACAGGTAGATCCGCGTTGTGCGGCTAATCGTGGGATCAGAGAGGTCCGGAAATGTGCTTAGACCTGCGGCCTGGAGCTTCGCTCCCAGCTCCTCAAGAAACTTCAGCGAGATCCGTTGGTAACCAGCGTCGCGCGCGAGGGTCGAGAGCAAGCTGTCGGGCGTGTGGGTTAAGGACCGCGGCGCACCATGATTTGCGTCGACGCGTCGACGACAGGTAGCAACCAGACGCTCAAGTCGCTCGCCTTTCGTGAGCCGGTGCGCCATCATTCCTCCTCCGGGCAGTGCGGCGGGGACTCAGCGCATTCTCCACTAGTACCGTGCGAGCTGTACCGGCCACCCGCGAAAATCTTGCGGTGGGCCTGCCGTTTCCGGATTTGCTGAGTGCGACCGCGCTGATGCGGATCGCCGCCGCCAAATTTATCTAGTCATGACGCGTTGGCTGATTACCGCAGTTGCGGACCATCTGGCATGACCGAACAACTGGGTTCGGGCGGGCCGCCCCTGCCGTTAGGCCCCGACTACGCTGACATCGCCAACACCACGAAAGGCGAACACCTCATGCGACTGTTCATCACAGGCGTCGATGTCGACGGAAGATCCTGCGTTGTTAGCAAGGGCGAGGTCGAAATCAATGCCGTCGCACCCGGTTTCGGATTGGCCATCCCCTACAACACGAGCCAAACTCCGCCGCCCGCTCGCCCGCAGGGTAACGCCGACCTGATCGACCAATACCTTGAACCGGGACACGTGCGTTGGATGGTCGTCGATCAAGGCGCTAACACCGAGACGCCCAAGCATCACACCGACACCCTCGACCTCGAAATAGTCCTCAGCGGAAGCGTTGACCTCGTCCTCGATGACGGTGCCCATCGCGTCGAGGCCGGCGATATGGTCGTCATGAACGGCGTCGATCACGCGTGGAAAGCCGGCCCCGACGGCTACCGTATGGCTGCTGTCCTGATCGGCACCCCGCCGCCCGCGTCGAGCTAAGTGCGAAGACGGATGACCGTCGGCTTGCCCTCGGTAGCTAACGTAGATGCGATACACGGGAGTTGAGTCGAAGCCATGACAGCAGCTGAGCAAGGATCCGATTCGCTGCTCTCCGCGTTGGCGAAGGCGCGGGTCCCTACAGAAAATCATGAGTTCATCGTCAAGATGACTTCCGCTGCGGGGATTGACAGATATCAAGCAATGTCCCTCGACTCCAGCAAGCCGTATGTCCTCGCGACACGTCGCAACGGGATGCCCGCTCTGCACATCTATTACGGCTACACAAATGGGTTCACCTCAGAAGAGGAAATAGTCGAGATTCTTGGAAGCGAAGTCACTCGCGAACCTAGTTCACGATCGGGCACCTGGTACGTCGCCCACCCAGTCAACGAAATTCGCCCACGTCGTGAGCGGTCCCGTGACGTCAGTCGTGAAAACTCCCAGTTCTGCAAGTGCGGTATCCAACTATCCTTAACCGGAGCCTGCGACTACTGCGATTAGCTGCTGCGTCTTGACTGCATTCCCGCGACGGCCCCACGTCAATGTCTCTTCGAATCGTATGAAGACGCGTATGGAACCCTGGACACGGCCGACGCGCACACGAAAGAATCGATCCATGCGCAAGTGGCTCACGTCAGCAATAGCGCTCCTGTCAGCCGCCGGAATCACCCCAATAGCCCACGCCGACAACCCCACCCCGTCACTGCCGCAGTTCGTCCCGCACCCATCCGACTGGCAGCCCAACGCCAGCGTCTACCCCTACAACCTCTGGCAGACCCGCGTCACCCCCGAGCAAGTCACCGCCATGCGTGACTCCTGCCAGTGGTTCAACGCCCAATACGACACCCTGATGGGCCAAACCCTCGGCTTCCAACACTTCCTCGGCAACGCGCACGACGACTGGACAGCCCCCGGCGTCCAACCAGCCGCAGACACCATCGAAGCCAACCTCGATCAGTCCGCGGCCTTTCTCGACGCCCGCGCCCACACCCTGTTCGTCGTGAATTACCCCGACCAGAGCGAGTATTCGCCTGTCTACAACGGGGATTCGATGTACCACCTCTGGTATCAGCTCACCCAGATCAGCGCCAACATGAAGCAGCAGCTGCCGTCCGGTCAACTCAACGCGCACATCGCCACCGCCAACGTCTACGGCACCACCATCCGTGACTCTCAGGTGTGCGCCGGGGCCTGACCGCTCTCCTAACATCGCTCCTTAGCGCAACCGCCGAGCTTCGGCAGCTAACCTCGACCAATGATGATCGGCGTCGCGGCAGCGCTCCTGGCCTGCTTCGGCTACGGGGTCTCGTCGGTGCTGCAGGCCTACGGGGCACGACGATCGGCGGCCGCCGCCCGCGATCGCGGCGCCACCGGCCACGTCACCGCGACCGGCGGTCCGACGCTCCTGTCGACCATGCACGCCGCGCTGACCGTCGCCTTCATCGTCGGCATCGTCCTCGATGTCATCGGCTTCGCCGGAAGCGCGGTCTCGGCGCGCCTGATTCCACTCTTCCTGTCCCAGACCATCATCAGCGCCAATCTCGTCGTCACCGCTGTGCTCGGTATCGCCGTGCTCGGCATCGGCCTGCATACCCGCGACTGGATCGCCATCACCGCGGTGATCGCCTCGCTGTTCGTCCTCGGCCTCGGCTCTGGTGAGCGCGGCCCGGTGAACCACGACCGGCCCATCCATTGGATCGTCCTCGCAGTGTCGGTGCTCATCGTGCTCGGCGGCATTGCCCTCACCCGCATCCTCGGCTCCCGCAGCGCAGTCATGGCCGGGCTGATCGCGGGTGTGCTGTTCGGCATGCTCGCCGTTGGCGTCCGCGTGCTCGATGGTCTCGAACCACTTCAGCCGTGGATCCTCCTCGCGGACCCCGCGGCGTGGACCGTCGCTTTTGCCGGCATCGGCGGCTTCTACCTCCATACCGTGGCACTGCAACTCGGCTCGGTGAACGGGGCCACCGCAGCCCTCGTCGTCGGCGAGACTGTCGTCCCCGGCGTCATCGGTGTCGTGTTCCTCGGCGACAGCTCCAGGCCCGGGATGGGCTGGGTTGTCGCACTCGGGTTCGTCGGCGCCGTTGGCGGCGCTGTGGCGGTCGCGGTCTTTGGTGCCGTCGGTCACCAGGCAGCGCAGAGGGCCGAGCCACCGAGCCTGAAGTCCTAACCAGTGAACCGAATCGCCGCCAGCTTGTTCACCGCGACAGCCTCGGTGAATTCCTCCAACGTCGGCACCCGGCCATCGCGGAACTGCAGCCCCATCATCCGCTGGGCCCGCTTCGGCCCGTACGCCACCGCACACCGATGGAACAGCGACGCCGTCTCCGCGGGATCCTCGACCAGCTCGCCCCGCATCGTCCGCTCACGCCCGTCGTACAAGACCGACGCGGCAGCCCCACCGCGGAAGTTCAGCTTCCACACCGACTCCACCAGCGCATACAGCTCACCGTCGATGAGATGTGCGGAAACCGGCACCACGAACTGCCGTCCGGTCTTGCGGCCCTTGAACGTCAGCACCATGAACTGCTTGCGCAAGCCGCCTGCCAGCGGGGTGCGCAACAGGTATCGCATCAGCGGGTTGATCGCCCGCATGATCGCGTCCGGTGGGGGCGCCGGCGTCGCCGCTGTCTTATCCACCCGCCCACAGTACGACCGCAGGCCGCATAACCGCAGCTCAATAGGCACACAGTCAACGACAAGGTTGCGTCCCGTCAAAACGGCACGCTTTCATGGACGAATGGATCGACGCCAGATGCTCATGACCACCGGCCTCGGCCTTCTGGTCGCCGCCGCCAAGATCCCGCAGGCCGGCGCCAGACCATCGACATCCGGCCCGCAAGCCCCGGCCCCGCAGACCTACCTCTTCCACGACGAGTTCGACGGCCCCGCCGGCTCGGCTCCCGACCCGTCCAAGTGGACCACCGCCCTGGCCCGCGAAACGATGGAAGACCCCACCTTCTGGGAGCTGCCCGAGAACGTCGGCCAATACCGCGACGACCGCCGCAACGTCTACCTCGACGGCAACTCCAACCTCGTTTTCCACGCCGCCAAGGACGGCCCCACCTACTACAGCGGCAAGATCTTCGGGAAGTGGCAGGGCGGGATCGGCCACACCTGGGAAGCCCGGATGAAGATGGACTGCCTCACCCCCGGCTGCTGGCCCGCCTTCTACCTGTCCAACGAAAGCCCAGTCAACGGCGGCGAAGTCGACGTCATGGAGTGGTACGGCAACGGCAAGTGGGCACCCGGCACCGCCGTGCACGCCAAGCTCAACGGCGGCGAGCACGTCAGCCAGACCATCTCCGTCGACAGCGCCTGGCACACCTGGCGCGTCGTCTGGAACGACGCGGGCATGAGCTTCTCCAAGGACGGCGCCGCGCCCTACTTCACCGTCCCGGCCCGCTCGCTGCCCGACTGGCAGTTCAATGACCCTGGCTACCAGATGTTTCCGGTGTTCGACCTCGCGGTCGCCGGCTCCGGCGGCGGAGATCCGAGCGGCGGCAAATATCCGGCCAACATGCTGATCGACTACATCCGGGTCTGGTAGCTACGCCACCGTCGGGCGGCCCAGCAGCGTGACCTCCATCAGCCGGCGGATCGTCGCCACCGACTCCGGGCCCGACTCCCGCGCGAACAGTCGCCGGAAATCCGCCGTCAACGCGAACGCCGCCCCCACCGCGTACCGGGCCGCACCGATCTTCATCTGCGGCCGCACCGTCGTCACCAACCGCGCCCACGCGTCCATCGTCGAATGCTCGATGGTCTCCAGCACCCGCAGGTCTGCCTCCGGAACATTCTGGCGCTCCGTGTAATACACGTACGGCAGATCCGGCCACTCCATCACCCGCCCGAGGTACTCGTCGATCACCTCGTGCAGGGCCTCCTCGGGATCGGCCGTCCGCGACAGGGCGTCGGCGGTGTCACTGGAATGCCGGTCGGCCGCTCGCCGGTACACCAGCGCCAGGATGTCGGCCTTGCCCGGGAACGACCGGTACAGCCCCGAGGCCTGGATGCCGACCGCCGACGCGATGTCCTCCATGCTGGTGTTGCGGTAGCCGTGCTCGTAGAACAGCCGCACCGCCTCGTACAGCACATGCTCGTACATCCCTGCCGCCGCGCCGACGACGATCGGCTGGGGCCTCGGCGCCGCGCGGCGGCGCACTGGTGGTAGCTCGGCCGCCAGAATGTCCGCGACCATCGCAGTCAGACAGGACCGAATATCGTTGGCCGCCAGTGGGTTCGTGTGGTCGGTGATGCTTCCGATCACCGTCAGCGCCGCTGACGACAGCGTCCACCGCTGGTTTGCCGTCAGCTTCGGGCGCAGTGTCAGCAGCGGACGCTGCGCACGGTGGTTGACCACCTTGAGTTGATCGACCAGCACGGCGCGATCCGGGTCCCGAAGATAGCGGGCCTCCCACCGGTACAGCCCGCCGGCGGTGCGCTGTGCGATCGCGGTGTCGATCAGCGCGGACGTCCACGCCCGCAACGTCATCACCGGATCGTCGTCACCCACATCGTCGGCGAACGCGGTGGCGTCGACCAGCATCTGCCCCAGGCCCAGCACCGCGTCGCGGAACAGGTCGTACTTGCTGGGGGAGTGCCGGTACAGCGCCGCCGGGGTGATGCCGACCCGCGCGGCGATGTCCTCCATGCTGACGGCGTGGTAGCCCTGCGACCCGAACGCGTCGGCCGACGCGCGCGCGATCTGCGCCTTGCGGTCCTTGGGCCGGCGCCGCACGGTGGGCTCCCCCTCTGACGCGGTCACGTTCCGCCGAACTGCGGACGCAGCACCGAACTCAGCGCGGCCAACGGGATATGCGCCTGCACCGTCCCACCGTCCATCGACCACTGCATGATCCCCGGCGTGTAGTTGATCGGCGAATCATGGGCCACCGGATAGTCCGGCATGTACAGGATCAGCTCGTCACCGGACAACGCCCACGCCTTGTACCCACCGGAATACACCTTGTCCGGCCCCCATCGATCCACTACGAACGGATACGTGCCGGGCTGATGCGGTGGTGGCGCCTGATCCAGTGCGTCGATGATGAATGGCTGCCCCAGCGAGGCGATCGCGCCGAAATCCACCCCGGGCTTGAGCATGTCGGCCAGCCCCAGCCGCACCCCACGCGCCATGTCCCAGGTGAACGTGCGAAAAGCATTGTTGGGCTTGGGTCCGTCGGCGTGATAGTCCTCGTGGAACACCACACTGAGCACGTCGCCGCGCTGCAGGATCTGGAAGTTCTCCTCGCCGAAGCTGTCGGCCGCCATGTGCAGGCCGACGCTGCGCCAGTTGTTCACCAGCTGCGTCAGATAATCCCGGATCGTCGGGCCCGTCACCGGGTTGTCCACCAGATCACCCGGCACCGCCACCTTGATGTCGCGGACCGCCTTGCGTTCCGAGAGCACCGAGGTGTGACAGTACTGGCCGTCCCAGTCCGCCCCGAGACCGGTACAGAAGTCCGGCGCCGAGGCCTGTGCCACCGGCGTGACGGCCAACGCCCCGACCGCCAGCACCCCGAACACCACTCGAATCCTCATGTGCGTCAGGGTAACTGGACTTTGCTGGCCCGCCACGCACCGTCGACCTTCTCCAGGGTCATCTTCACCCGGCTGCGGTCGATCCGCGGATCCGGCGCGGCGGTGTTGGACACCGTCTGGTCGACGAACAGCAGCACCACCACCGTGTCCGGGGTCGCCGACTGCACGGCCGAATCGATGACGATCCCGCGCGCGGACGCCTTGTTGTCGACCAGCAGCTGGCGCAGCTGCGCGCTGGATTGCGAGTACATGTCCTTGAATTCACCGGTGGCGCCGTTGAGCACCTCGGCGAAGTTCTGGTCGACGTTGTTGGAGTCGATGCTGGTCAGTATCTGCGCGTACCGCACGGCCGCCGCCTGGCCGTCACGCGCCGCCACCTCGACCCGATGCTCCTGCCACACCTGCCAGCCCAGAAAGCCCGACACACCGAGCAGCGCAACGATCAACGCGCCCAGTAAGACTCGACGGACCAGACGCCACCGCGACGGCTTCTCCGCCACCGGCTCCACGGCGGGCACGGCCTCAGTCTCGGTCTTCGCCGAAGCCTCGGTCTCCACCGAAGAATCGGTCTCGGTCTCGGGTTCAGCCTCGTCAGTCGTCGCAGTCACCGCAATCTCCTTAGCTCGGCGGTTCGATCGGCAGCACCGGGCCGCCATAGGGGGTCGGAATGGTGTAGCGGCCCTTGGGTGTCGGGTCGGTGGTCGCGCCCAGGTCGGCACCCGGCGGCGGTCCGGCGGTGTCGTCGCCGGCCGGCCGCGGGGCGTTCTTGGCGCCGCGGATCAGCACCGCGGGATCGTCGTCGCGGCAGTAGGTGTACAGGTACGGCTCGGGATAGTCGGCCGACGACGGTGGCCGCCGCGGCGTGCCGTAGTCACAGGCGTAGCGCGGATAGATGTCGGCGGTCGCCCACAGCCCGTTGTCGTGCATGATGCTGCCCAGCGCGTCGAGTACCGACCCGCGGTAGTCGGGGAACAGCGCGTTGAGCGCGGGCACCCGCACATACAGCAGCTGCGACGCGGTGGCCATGCTGGTCAACAGCCCCACCATGGTGTCGGAGTTGTCGGCGAACAGGGTGTCGGTGGCCGACAGGGTCTGCGGTGTCTGATCCACCAACCGGCGATACCCGTCGAGCATCCTGTTCACTCCGGTAAACGTGCGGCCCAGATTGCCGGTGGCTACAGCGATCCCCGCGTTCTTGTCCGCGGCGGTGCTCAGCACGATCCGGCTGGTTCGCAGGATGCTGGTGGTCTGCGGCAGCACCGAATCCAGCGTCGACAGCAGGAACGTGCCGCCGTCGATGATGTCGGCCAGCTTCTGCGGGCCCTCCTTGGTCAGGCTGAGCTCTTTCTTGATCAGCTCGAGCTTGGCCGGGTCGACCTGCTTGAGCATGCCGTCGGCGTTGGCCAGCAGCTGCGCCAGGCTGACCGGCACCGACGTGTTCTTCTGCGCCACCACACTGCCGTCGTGCAGATAGGGGCCGGCATCGGAGTCCGGCACGAACTCGATGTATTGCTCACCGGCGGCCGAGAGCCCCGACACCCGCACCGGACTGGCCGCCGGGATCCGCACGTCCGAGCGCACACTGGCCACCGCGGATACCCCGTCGGGCGTCACCGCCAGCGACTGCACCCGCCCGATCGCCACCCCACGCAGCGTGACGTCTTGATTGGGCAGCAGCCCACCGGATTCCGGCAACTCGATGGTCACCCGGTACGCCGATGCGAACGGCGACACCCGCAGCGCCCCGAGTAACACGTAGGCGGTGGCGATCACCAGCGTGAACACCAAACCCGCGGTGGACAACCACAATCGGTGCCGGTGCCCGAACGTGACGACCCGCACCACCTGATTGGCTACGGACCCGATCATGGCGGCGGCTCCGCGGCCGGCGGCGTCGGAGCGACGATCAGTTCGCCGGGATCGGTGGGGCTGGGCAGCACCGGCACCTGCGGCACAGCGGGGCCCTGGCCGACCACCCGCTGCTGCAGCCGCCACAGCGTGTACTTGAACGTGCCGGCCATCTGCGCCCAGTCGTAGCGCTTCGGCCCGTGCAAGCCGACGTCGCCGCCGAACCCGATGTCGGGGATCGAGCCGAGCACCAGCCGGTCGATGCTGGCCCGCACCGAAATCGCGTTGCTGGGCGTCGATTTGATGAACGGCGGCATCAACCGGTTCAGCGCGGCCAGGTTGGCGTCCGGGGCCAGCACCAGGTCGTTCCACGACCGGGCGATGGTGTTGGCATCGCCGATCACGCTGCGCCCGCTGGTGTCGGTGCCCGCGATCGACGGGAATTTCTGCAACTGGTCGCTGGTGGCGCCGACCTGCGCGACGACGTCGGCGATGGTGTCGGCGTTGGCCGCTAGGGTGTCGGTGGCCGGGCCTGCCGCCGCCATGACCTCACTGAGCTTCTGATTCTTGGCGTCGAGAGCCTTGGCCAGCTGCGAGGTTTCGGTCAGCGCGTCGGAGATCTGGTCAGACCGTGCCGTGAGCGTGGACAGCGTGCCGTTGGTCTTGGCGAGCAGGTCGCCAAAGGCCTGCCCCTGGTCGCCGGTCGCCTTGCCCATGCCGTTGACGATGTTGGTCAAGTTGCGCACCGCGCCGCCGTTGACCATCACCGCCGCCGAACTGAGCACCGACTCCACCGTCGCCGCCGCGGTGGTGGAGTCCAGGCCGATGGTGTCGCCGTCCTTCAACAGCGGCGTATTCGGCGCCGCATCCGGCGGTGGTTTCAACGCGATGAACACATCGCCCAGCGGGGTCGCTGAGCGCAGTTCGGCGGTGCTGCCCTGCGGCAGCCGCACCCCATCCATGATCCGAATCGTGGTGACCGCGGTGTAGTTACGCGCCACCATCGTCTCCATCTGGCCGACATCGGCGCCGGCCAGTTTCACCTTGGCCTTGGCCGGCAGGTTCAGCGCATTGGCGAACACCGCCGTCAGCCGGTACCCGCCGCCACCCACCGTCGGCGCCGGCAACGGCAGGCTGGACAACCCGCCCGACGAGCACCCGGTGGCCACGACGGCGACGGCGAGCACGGCGGCGGTGCGCTTGAGCCTCCTCATTTCTGCCCCATCGCAGCCATGCCGTCGAGCACGTAGGTCAACCCGAAGTCCGGCCCGAAATCCTGCAATGTGCCGGTGCTGCAGCCCAGTTGGCGCAGACCCATCATGTTGCAGATCTCCTTGGTGGCCTGGTTGTCGAACAACACCCGGTCGGTGAGCACCCGGGCGCGGGCCGCCCCGTTGTGCTGGTCGATGATGTTGTACAGGTTGTCCAGGGTGAGCGGGGCGACGTCGATGAACTCCTTGAGGTCGCGCTGCCGCTCCACCAGGGTGTTGGCGGTGGTGTTGGCGTTGTTGACGACGGCCTTGATGTTGTCGCGGTTCTTCTCCAGGAAATCGCCGATCTGGGTGAGCAGCGTGTTCATCGTCTTGCCGGTGGTGCCGCTGCCGAAGTTCTCGTCGTTGACGATCTGGCTGAGCTGACGCACGGTGGTGCCGAAATCGCGCAGCGTCGCGTCGTTGTCGGCGGCGGCCTGCAGTAGCGAGCTGAGGTTGCGCACGATCGTGGTCAGCTGATCACGGGTCTGCGCGCCGCCGTCGGCGGACAGCCGCAACGCGTTGGACAGCTGGCCCAGCGCGTCTTTGATCTTCTGGCCGTTGCCGTCGGCGATCGCCGCCCCGGAGTTGATGACGTCGGCCACCGGACCGTTGCCGTTGCCGTCGCCCTTCAGCGAGGTGGAGATCTTGTCCAGCACACCGAGCACCCTTGCGAATTCGACCGGCGTCTTGGTCCGGGACAGTCCGATCGTGTCGTGGTCGGCCAGTACTGGCCCGCCGCGGTAGGGCGGGGTGAGCTCGATCTGCCGGTCGGTCAGGATCGACGTCGAGATCGTCACCGCCTGCGCGTCCGCCGGGATCTGTACACCGCGGTCGACGGTGAACTCGACTTCGACGTAGCCGCTCTTGGGGGTGATCGCGGTGACCTTGCCGACCGGCATCCCCAGCACGGCCACCGTGTTGTCGACATACAGCCCCGCCGCGCTGTCGAACTGCGCGGTCAGCGTGATGTGGTCGGTGCTCGACCGGAAATACGCCCACGCGGCGGTGACCGCCGACGCGATCACCACCACGACCACCGTCGCGATCGCCACCAGCCGGGCTCGCCCGCCCCTCACTTGCAGTCCTTGAAGTACTGGATCATGCCGAACTGCTTGGCGCGCCCACTGATCGCGCACATCCACGAGTCGACGGCCAGACCGTTGGGCGTGTTGAAGTCGAAGGCGTTGCCGGTGCCGCTGGCGTTGGCGAAGCCCCGCAGCGCCACCGGTCCGGCCTGCAGGGTGCTGCGCAGCAGGTCGTCATGCTGGGCCAGCAGATCGGACAGCCGGCGCAGGTTCGTGATCGTCTGGTCCAGCTCGCCACGGTTGGTCACCACTGTGGTGCTCATCGCGTTCACCAGATCGGTCAACGCCGCGAGCATCGCGTGGAAGGTGGCGCTGCGGTCGACGAACCGGCCGATCAGCTCCTGGCCCTGGGTGATCATCGCGGCGATGTTGGCGTGCTGGCGCTCCAGGGTGGAGCTGACCAGGTCGGTGCTTTTCAGCAACGCGCCCAGCTGGTCTCGGCGATCGGCGATCACCGTCGACAGGGTCTGGATGTTGCGCATCGCCTGCGGCACCACGGCGGGCAGACCCTGCATCTGGGTGCCCAGGATGCCCAGCGACTTCGCGAACGCATCGGTGTCCACCTGCTCGTAGGTGGTGGTCACGTCGGCCAGCGCGGCCTGCAGGTCGTAGGGCACCTCGGTGTGGGCCAGGTCGAACGTGTTGTCCGGCAACGTGCCACCCTCTTCGGGCTCCAGCGCCAGATAGCGTGACCCCAGGATGGTGGCGACCTTGATGACCGCCCGGGAGTCCTTGCCCAGCACGATGTCGTCGCGGACCTCCAAGCCCGCCTCGACGTGATCGCCGGCCAGTTTCAGGCTGGTGACCTTGCCGACCTGGATACCGCCGATGGTGATCGGGTTGCCGACTTGCAGGGCGGCGGCTTGCAGAAACTTCGCCGTGTAGTGCCGATGAGAGATGTTGGCGGCGTTGGCGATCAGCATGGCCCCGACGATCACGGTGACCACGGCGACGGCGATCAGCCCCAGCCAGGTCTTGTTGTAACTCTCCAGCCGTCCTCTAACCATTGGCCATGTTCCTGCATCGGGGGCTGTAGGCGGCCTTGTTGCCCGGGGTCGCGGCGTTGACGATGATCGGCACCACGTCGTTGAGGCCGGGGAAGAAGCCGGTGGCGTTCAGATCACACGCGTACGCGTTGCCGAAGGCGCCCTCGTTGGTGATCCGGGCCAGCCCCTTGAGCATCAGCGGCAGGTTGTCGCCGGTGAACGCCAGCTGTGGCTCGATCGTGACCAGATGCCCGGTGAACCCCGGCTCGCGGGTGACCATCTCGTTCAGCGCCGGGTTGACGGTGTCGGAGATCGTGGCCAGCTGGCGGATCACCCGCGCCAGCGACCCGGTCGAGGCGACCAGCTCGGGGCGGCGCGCGTTGAAGTCCGACACCACCGTGCTGGTCTGGGAGATGGCCTTGTCGAGGTTGGAGTTCTGCGACGCCAAGTTGCCCATCACCGTGTTGAGCTGGGTGATGACATCGCCCAGAGCCTGGTCGCGACCGGCGAACGTGTCGGTGAGCGTGGAGGTTTGGTCGACGAGCGCGACGATCGAGGCGTTGTCACCCTGCAGCGACTGGATGACTCCCTTGGTCAGGTTGTCGGCATCGCGCGGGTTCAGCACGCTGAACAACGGCTCGTAGCCGTTGAGCAGGGTGCCCACGTCGAACGACGGGTCGGTGCGCTCGACCGGGATCGTGGCGTGCGGCGCGAGCGGGCCCGGGTCGCCGAGCTTGCCGAGGGACAACCCGAGATATCGCTGGCCGACGATGTTCTGGTAGGTCACCGACGCGACGGTGTTGCCGTAGAGCTGCTGATCGTTCTGGACGACGAACGACACTTTGGCCAGTTTGCCGCTCAGCTCGATCTTCTCGACCCGGCCGACCCGCACGCCGGCCATCCGCACGTCGTCGCCTTCGCGCAGGCCGTACACGTCGGTGAACATCGCGGTGTAGGGCGTGGTGGGCCCCGCGACGTCGCGGCGCAGCGTGACGTACACCAGCCAGGTCAGCGTCATCGCCACCACCATGAACAGCGACAGCCCGATCAACGGGGCACGAAACTTCATCGCGCCCCTCCAGGTGCTTCGGCGGGTAGCGGCGCTGCGGGCGCCGGCGGCGGGGGTGAGTCGGCGGGGTCGGCGGTGCCCGGCACCCGGGGAGCCGGCGAAAGCCATGGCGGCACCGGCGGATTGGGGTCGGCCAAGTTCGGATTGGGGTTGATCAGCGGCGGTCCGACCGCCACCAGGTTGCCGTCCGGGCCGACGACCGTGCCCGGGGTCGGGGCCAGATCCTTGGGCGGCTGGTAGTTCTGCGGCAGCAGCATCTCCGGCAGATCCGGTCGCACCACGATCTCCGGTGCGGTGTAGCAACTCGGCCCGAGCAGCTCGCCGTAGCGCGGGCAGTCGGCGCGTGTGTAGGAGTAGCTCGGTGTCAGCGACAGGTTGATGCGCATGTTGCCGGTGTCCAGCTCGGGGATCCACACCTCGTCGAAGAACTTGCGGGACAACCCGTTCAGTTTCGTGAACGCCGGAACGAACTTGCCGGCGTTCATCGCCAGGCTGCCGATCACCGGGGTGAGGTGGTTGGTGATGCCGGTGAGCTGGTCGATGTGGTTGTCGATCGCGGTGCGGGTGGTGCCCGCGGTGCGCGAGCCGCCGGTGACCAGAGCGGTGAGCGCCGAACGCTTTTCGGCCAGCACCTGCATGGGTTGCACCGCCTGGTGCAGGGCATCGACCAGATCGGGGGCAGTCTGGGCCAGACCGTGGGTGGCGTCGATCAACGCCGAGACCGTCGACGGGCCGTCGTCGGTGCTGACCACCGAGTTCAGCTGGTCGAGCAGCCGGTTGAGCTGGGCACCGCTCGCCAGCAGGGCGCCCCGGCGGTTCTCGGTGGCGGCGTTGACGGCGGCCAGGATGCCGACGCTGCGGTCTTCTCGTCCGCGTCCGGTTGCGGCCAGCACGTCGCGCAGCTTGCTGATCGTGGTCTGGAACAGCACGGTCGGCAGCGTGGTGTCCTCGGGGATGTGCTCACCGGCGCGGATCGCCGGCCCGCTGCCGTCGGAGACCAGCTGCACCGAGGACACCGCGAACACGTTGGACGGCACCACCCTGGCGGTGACCGATGCCGGAATGGATCCGGCGTACTCGGGTTTGAGGTCGATGTGGACGTAGTTGGGGTGGCCGTCGGCCGCGGGCACCACGTTGTCGACCGTGCCGACCAGCACGCCGTGGTACTTCACGTCGGACTTCTGCGGCAGCCCGTCGCCGACGTTGAGCAGGTCGGCGACCACCCGCACGTAACCAGTGAGCCGCCCGGTGGATTTGAGCAGCAGCACCGTGGCGACCATGGCCGCGACCAGCAGCACGGCCAACCCGCACAGTGCCAGTTGCCGGTCGGTGGGGCCGCGCCCGTCCAGGTCAAGGGAATTCGCCATCTATCCGCCGAATCTCGCTCCAGCGTCGACGCTCCACAACGCCATCGTCAGCAGCATGTTGACGATGATCGTGACCGTGATCGCCGCCCGCATGGCGTGCCCGGCGGCGATGCCGACCCCCTCTGGGCCGCCGCTGGCGTAGAAGCCGTAGTAGCACTGGATCGTCGAGGCGATCCAGACGAACACCACCGCCTTCAGCAGCGAGTACAGCACGTCGGTGCCGGACAACATCAGCGTGAAGTAATGCAGGTACGCGCCGTTGGATCCGCCGCTGATGACCTCGACCACGATCTGGGTGGTCAGGTAGCTGACCGCCAAACACAGGACGTAGAGCGGAATTACGGCGACCACCGACGCCATCAGCCGGGTGGTGACCAGATAGGGGATGGGCCGGATCGCCAGCGAGTCGAGCGCGTCGATCTCCTCGGCGATCCGCATGGATCCCAGTTGCGCGGTGAACCGGCAGCCGCCCTGCGTCGCGAACGCCAGTGAGGCCGCGATCGGCGCGAGCTCGCGGGTGTTCACCAGTGACGAGATGATGCCGGTGGCCGGCCCGAGGCCGAGCAGGTTCAAGAAGTTGTAGCCTTCGATCCCGACGATGGCCCCGACCGTCACGCCGAGGACCAGTGCCACACCGGCGGTGCCACCGCCGACCACCAGGGAGCCGTTGCCCCAGGCGATGTCGGACAGCAGCCGGGCGAACTCGGTGCGGTAGTGCCGCAGCACGATCGGCACACCGGCCACCGCGCGGATGAAGAAGACCAGCATGTGGCCCAACCGGACCACGGGTGACAGCAGCGCCTTCGAGATCCGGTTCAGCGGGATCCGGAACGGACTGTAGGCCGATACCGTCACCTCACAAACCCACCCTCGGGAACAGCATGTTGTAGAGCTGGCTGATCACCACGTTGACGATCATCAGGATCAGGATCGACTCGACGACAGCGGCATTCACCGAGTTGGCCACCCCGGTCGGACCGCCCTTGGTGGACAGGCCCTTCTGGCTGGACACCACCGCGACGATCGCGCCGAACACCACCGCCTTGAGCAGCGCCAGCACCATGTCACCCGGTGTGGTGAACGCCGCGAAGGTGGCCACGAAGCTGCCCGGGGCGCCGTTCTGGAAATACACGTTGAACAGGTAGCTGGCCAGGAACCCGACGAAGCACACCACCCCGGTGAGGGCGACGCCGATCATGATGGCCGCGGCGAACCGGGGGACTACGAGCCGGCGGATCACCGAGACGCCCATGACCTCCATCGCGTCGATCTCCTCACGCATGGTGCGTGAACCGAGGTCGGCGGTGATGGCCGAGCCCACGGCGGCGGCCATCAGGATCGCCGCCACCAGAGACGCGGCCTGCCTGATCACGGCCAGCCCGCTGGCCGCTCCCGCCAGTGAGGTGGCACCGACCTGCCCGGCGAGCAGAGCGAACTGGATCGACAGGGTGACCCCGACCGGCAAGGCGACCAGCACGGTGGGCACCACGGCCGTGCCGGCCATGAACGCACCCTGACGGACGAACTCCTGCAACGGGAATCGGCCGGTGACCAGATCGAGGAACAGGTATTGCAGCGTGCGCACGCCGAGCACGAACTGGTGTCCGACCGTCGCCAGCGATGCCAGCGGATGGCGCTTCACATAGCCGACGGTCCAGTCCTCGATGGCCGTGACGCCGTCGGTGCCCGGGTGTTCGGCCGCGGGCGAGTGGTGGCTAGTCATGGGCGGACGTCCTCGGCCGCCATTGCGTCGGTGTCAAAAGCTCTGTGCGCGAGCACTTTTGGCTGCCACAGAGGGAGAAGCAGAAGATGGACGAACTCACATCCCTTCCCTGCTTGATGCCGAGGGTGTCGGCGAAGAGTGCTTGGTGCCTGCTGGACACCGTATGACCCGCCCACTCTCGCAGTCAAGGAGATGGAGAATATTCGTTAACATACTGTTCGAGTGATCAGGGGTGGGAACCCCGAATGGCCGCACCAGTGTGACTGTAACCAAACTTATAGTGCGTATTTTCGCGTGTGTCAGACCCCTGTGGAACGGATCCCGAGCTGTCGGCTGACTGCCAGCCTGCTGTGACCGACGTACATTGCCGATTCACATCTGTGGCGGCTACGGCATGACCAGGGTGCCGGCGTCCGAGGCGGCCTTCAGCAGTTCGGGAATGGTCAACTCGCCGTATCCGGTCTGGACCGGTCCCATCGGTACCCCCAGCCAGGGCACCACGGTGGGGTCCGGATCGACGTCGAGGTTGTAGGCTTGCATCCCGGGCAGATGGTGCATGAAGAAATTGCCGAGGGTGTCGATCATGAACACCAGGTCACCGATCGGGCCGTAACCCCACAACGCCGCCGAATTGAACAACGGTGCAACCGCGTTCGGGTCGCCGATCATCACGATCGATCCGTAATGCGGCTTGGTTCCGCCGCCGGGCACATAGGCGGGCATGAACGGTTGCAGGCCCGGCAAGTCGGTGGAGAAGTACGCGGCCGGATCGCCGTAGGTCTCGATGTTGACGAACCCGGAGTTGGCGCCGTTACCCGCGACGATGGTGTTGATGCCCGGGCTTTCGAATCCGATGCCGCCCAGACCGGTCTGCTGGGCAACGTATTCGGCCTCCCAGCCGCCCAGCGAGTGGCCGGTGACGAAGATGTCGGAGGAACTGTAGCCCTGCAGGGCGGCGTCGGCCTGCACTCGCTGGGCGAAGGCCAGCGCGTGGTGGAACGCCAGCGGGGTGGTGCCGGTGAAGATGATCTGCATGTCGGTGATGATCTGCGAGACCGCGATCAACGGGTTGAACAACAAGTTCGTCCCGCCGGTGGTGCCCTGATAGGCGATGATGATCTGGTTCTCCGGCGTCACCCACACTTGGGCGGATTCACCGGACAGGACGTTGGTGGAGGTCACCGGAACCCCGTTGACGGTGAACGGCCGCAATCCGCCAGGGGTGCCGCCGAGCACGTATTCCGCGGCAGCAGCGTTGAGGAACTGGGCCACCGTCGGCGTCAGACCGGTGGTGGGGCCGGTGTAGATCAGAGCCGGCGGCACCGGTTGCGTCGTCGGCGTCGCGTCCAGTCCCACCGCGTGTTCGATCCTGCGGAACACCGCAAAGACCAGGTCGTTGAACGGTGCGAAGTCGAGCGGGCTCTGCGGGCCGCTGACGGCGGCGGTCATGTCCAGCGCCTGCAGCACGGTGTTGACGACGTGCCCGGGCAGGGCGATCAGCTTGGCGATCGGGGACAGCGGCGCCGGGGGCGTCGGCGTCGTCGTCGCGGTGGTCGTGGGCGCGGTGACCACCACAGCGCGCGGGACGGCCGCCGCGATCGGGCGCGCCGTGGTCGCGACCGCACCGCGCACCGCAGCCGGCGTCGACGCGGCGGAGCGGGCCGGTGCGAGCGTGAGGGTGATCGTGGTCGGTCTGGTCGAGTTGCGCTGCGGGGCAGGCGAGTCGGGGCGGATCGCGGCGCGGTGGCTCGACGCCACTGCGCGATGACTGGCGGCCGGTCTCTTCGGCCCGGCCACCCCGGTCTGACTCGACGAGCTCGCCGAACTCGACGACGCGTGCCCGGTATCGGCCCAGGCGACCGCTTGTCCGGTGACGGTCCCGAAACTCAATCCGATGCCGACAGCGATCGCGGCCAGGCCGGCGCGGTACGGCGTACGTACGGTCATGTGTCCCCTGATTGCTCGTCGCGGCGTCCCGGTTGGCGACCGCGATTCGGCCCAGATGGGATACCTTGCCGTCGACCATATGACTACGCGTGATGTCAGTCTCGGTTTTGGCGCCGAACCCCTCCGCTCGGCAGCCCGCAAAACAGCTCGACCTGCGGCATTGCTGGCAAAGGTGAGGTAGCTTCAATCGACGGTCGGAGCCTTGCCGAGGAGTAGATGGTGGATGCGACACCATTCGGGCACTATCAGCTGCAGGAGCTGATAGGTCACGGCGGCATGGGCGAGGTCTACCGCGCCTACGACACCAAGACCGATCGCGTGGTCGCCCTCAAGGTGCTGCCGGCCCGGCTCGCCGAGGACACCGTCTTCCAGCAACGTTTCCGCCGGGAAGCCCAAGCCGCCGCCGCGCTGAACGAACCGCACGTCGTCCCCATCCACGGATACGGCGAAATCGACGGCCGGCTGTATCTGGACATGCGCCTGATCGAGGGCCGCACGCTGGACGCGATCCTGTCCGACGCCGGCCGCCCGTTGTCCCAGCCGCGCGCGGTCGACATTGTCGAACAAGTCGCCGCCGGCTTGGACGCCGCCCACGCCGCCGGGCTGATCCACCGCGACGTCAAGCCCTCCAACATCCTGATCACCCCCCGCGACTTCGCCTACCTGATCGACTTCGGCCTGGCCCGGACGGCCAGCGAGGCTGGGTTGACCACCGCCGGAAGCACGCTGGGGACCCTGGCCTACATGGCGCCCGAACGATTCAGCGGCCGTCAGGCCGACCTTCGCTCCGACGTCTATGCGCTGACCTGCGTGCTCTACGAATGCCTGACCGGCTCCCGGCCGTATCCGGACGACAGCCTGGAACAGCAGATCGCCGGCCACATGACCACCCCGGCCCCACGCCCATCGGACAAGGATCCGAAGCTGGCAGCATTCGATGCCGTCGTCGCCAAGGGCATGGCCAAGAAACCCGCCGAGCGCTACGGCAGCGCCGGCGAACTGGCTGCCGCCGCGCGCCGGGCGCTGAGCGCGCGGGGGCGCAGGACCGGCGGCTCGGGACGCCACGCGCTGGCCGGCACCCCGCAACGGCATCGACGCCGCGCGCTGCTCGCGGCCGGGGCGGCGATGCTGCTGGTGGCGGCCGCCGGCATCGGGGCATGGCAGTGGCGCGGATCCGAGACCGGGTCCAGCGGCGCGACCAGTCTGGCGGGCACGCTGTCCAGCTCGGAGCCGGTGCCCGCCGCCGCGGGTGCGGTGCCCTCGATCGCGGCCACCGTCCCGCAACCCATCCGAGACTCCGGCCGGTTGATCGTCGGCGTCAACATCCCTTATGCGCCAAACGAATTCATCGACGCCTACGGCAAGATCGTCGGCTTCGACGTGGATTTGATGAATGCCGTCGCCCGCACCCTGGGCCTGACGGCGGAATACCGGGAGACCGCGTTCGAGGCCATCATCCCCTCGGTGCGCGCCGGCGACTTCAACCTCGGTATGTCCTCGTTCACCGACACCAAGGAACGTGAAGGCGCCGCCGACTTCGTCACCTATTTCCAGGCCGGCACGCTGTGGGCCCAGCGGCCCGGCGCTGCGGTCGATCCCGACGACGCCTGCGGGCTCAAAGTCGGTGTGGCATATGCCGCCATCCAGGAGACCACGGAGATCCCGGCCAAGAGCGACGCCTGCGTGGCGGCCGGCAAGCCGCCGATCAAGAAGGTGGTCTATACCCGCCAGGACGATCTGAACACCGCGTTGATGGCCGGCGAGGTCGACGCGATGTCGGCCGACTCACCCGTCACCGGGTTCGCGATCAAGACCAGCGGTGGGCAGCTCGAGGCCGCGGGCGAGGTGTTCGACTCCGCGCCCTACGGCTGGCCGGTCGCCAAGGACTCCGGGCTGGCGGAATCGCTGCGGCTGGCGCTCCAGCATCTGATCGACACCGGGGAGTACCGCACCATCGCGACGATCTGGGGTGTCGAGAAGGGCATGATCGACAAGCCCGCGATCAATGCCGCCGTGCGCTGACGCCCGCATCGAGATTGAACTCTCGCAGACGTCTACTCGCACTTTCCCTGCGTGAATTCAATCTCGGCGAACTGTCGGTGGCTGCGCCCATGATGGCTCGATGGGTGAGGTCTTCATCGGTAGTGAAGCCTTGGCCAGCGGTGCCCTGACGCGACACGCGCTGCGGCGCTTCCATGACCGGCTGCTACCCGACGTCTATCAGCCTCGCGGTCAGCCCGTCTCGCTGCGGGATCGCACGATCGCCGCATGGTTGTGGTCGCGCAGGCGGGCTGTCATCGCCGGCGCCGCAGCAGCCGCCCTGCACGGGTCGCAATGGATCAACCCGACCGAGCCCATCGAGTTGATCTGGGACAACGGGCGTCCGCCGGAAGGACTGATCGTCCGCAATGAATCCCTCGCCGACGACGAGGTCACTCGAGTGGCCGGCCTTCCCGTCACCACCTTGGCGCGCACCGCATTCGATGTCGGCCGCCACCTTCCGCGGGCACGAGCGATTGCGCGCTTGGATGCGCTGATGCGCGCCGAATCGTTCTCCAGCGAGGACATCCTGTTGCTGGCCAAGCGCTACCCGGGTGCGCGCGGGATTCGCCGCCTCCGTGAGGTCGTGCCGCTCGTCGACCGTGGAGCGGCATCCCCGAGGGAGACATGGCTGCGGCTGTTGTTGATCGACGCGGGCTTGCCCATCCCCACGACCCAGATTCCCCTCTATGACGACTGGGGTTTGGTCGCAGTGCTCGACATGGGCTGGGAGGAGTTCATGGTCGCCGCCGAATACGACGGCGACCAACACCGCACCGACCGCGGTCGGTACGTCTGGGATCAGAAGCGGGCCCGCCTGGTCGCCGGTATGGGTTGGAACGCCGTACGCGTGATCAAAGAGGACCGCCCTGATGACGTCATCGCTCGAGTGCGGGACGCCCTGATGTCGAGGGGATGGCGGCCATGACTACGCCGAGATTGAATTCACGCAGCCGGCTACTCGCACTTTCGCTGCGTGAGTGCAATCTCGGCGTTGAAAGCGCCGTCAGTCCTCGTCGATGACGTGCATCGCGGCCTCCTCGGCCGACGCCGCGCCGCCGTCGATGCCGACGTCGGAGGCGAACAGCTCCGGGTCGTCGTCCTCGCCGAACCCGGCGTCGGGGGCGACCAGCCGGCCCGACCGCGCGCCGCCGACCTCGTCGTCCTCAGGGAACTCCGCCTCGCGCTCGGCCTCGTCGCCGCCGTCGAGTTCGTCGAGCACGTTGCCCAGCCGCGCGACCGGGTCGGGCTCCTCCTCGGCGAGCAGCTCGTCGAGCGTCTCCGGGCCGGGATGGTCGAGGACCGTGCGGGCGTACGGCCGTTCCGGCGGCGAAATGCCCTCGTCGAGGATGTCGTCGACACCACGGTCGACCAGAGTGTCCTCGGGTTGGAGCTGGTTGTCGTCGTCGACGCTGTATTCGCCGCTATCGGTGCTGTCGTCCCAGTTGCTCACCGCTCCAGAATGTCACGACGGCGCGGCAACGCCACGGGGACTTTCGTCACCAGTCGCCGCGACCTAACCGGCGCTCAGCCAGTTCTTTGAGCGCTTAAAGAATCGGACGCCACCATCTCTGACATGGATTCACCCCGTTCCGGATTCCGCCGTGCCGCCATCACCTCCTGGGCGCTGGCCGGGATCGGTGTCGCCGGAGTCGCCGGCGCGTCGGCCCTGGCCTACGGCGACACCGTCAAGCCCGCACCGGTCGAGATCCCGGCCGTCGACACCGCGGCCACCGACCTGCCGCCCGCCCCGGAACCGGTCGCCGCCCCGGAACCGGCCGCACCCGCATCCGCCCCGGAGTCGACGCCGCCACCGGCCCCGGAGTCGACGCCGCCGCCGGCCCCGGAGCCGACGGTCACGCAGGCCCCGGCCGAGGGCCCGGCCTACACCCCCAAACCCAGCTACACCCCGAAGACCGTGCAGCAGCAGGCGCCGCCACCGGCCGCCGCGCCGAGCACCAAGTCCCAGCCCGCGTTCCCGATCCGGCAGAGCCATGTCCCACTCGGCGGCGGTGGCACCTCCGGCGGCAACAGCTTCTCGCCGCACGTCACCATCTCCCGCGGATCATGACCAGTGAAGCGTTGTGGGCGCTGGGTCGCGGCAATGGCATCGTCGCGCTGGCGTTCATGACGATCTCGATGGCGCTGGGCATCGCCACCAGGTCGGGCCGTCCGCTGCTGGTGCTGCCGCGCTTCGCGGTCTCCGACGTCCATCGCTTCGTCGCGCTGGCCGCCACGCTGCTGGTGGTGCTGCACATCGGCCTGCTGTTCCTGGACCCGTACGCCAAGCTGAAGGTCATCGACTTCGTCGTCCCGTTCCTCGGTGCCTACCGGCCGCTGTGGCAGGGCCTGGGCACCGTGGCCGTCGACGTGCTGGCCGTCATCGTGGTCACCGGCCTGCTGCGGCAACGGATCGGTCCGCGGGTCTTTCGGGTGGTGCACTGGGCCACGTACCTGTTGTGGCCGATCGCGATGGCCCACGCCCTGGGCAACGGCACCGACACCGGCCGGGTCTGGTTCCTGGCGTTCGCCGGCTGCTGCGCCCTGGTGGTGGCCGCGGTCCTGGTGTGGCGGTTGCGTGCCAATTTCAGCGAGTACGCCGATGCCTAGACTGCTCGCCGCCCACGGGCCCAGCCTCACCGAACACCAGGATCACTTCGGCGCACCGCCCGAACACTCGCGCGCACAGCTTGTTTCGCTGCTGGAGGACGCCAAGCTCACGGGCCGTGGCGGTGCCGGCTTTCCGACCGCGCGCAAGATCGCCGCGATCACCGGCGGCGGCGCGGTGGTGATCGGTAACGGCGCTGAGGGAGAACCCTTGAGCCGCAAGGACGCTCTGCTGCTGGGCAGGGCACCGCATCTGGTTCTCGACGGGCTTCACATCGCGGCCGCGGCGCTCGGTGCCGACACCGTCTATCTGTACGTGCATGTCGATGCCGTGGCAGCGGTGCGCGCGGCTCTCGACGAGCGACGGGCGGCCGGCCGTGATCCCTACTCCGTCACCGTGGTGACCGCTCCCGACACCTTCGTCGCGGGGGAGGAGTCCGCCGCGATCCGGCACATCGAGGGCGGCCCGGCCCTGCCCCGCGACCGGGTCGTGCCGACCGCGATCTCCGGGCTGCGCCGGCGCCCGACCCTGGTCAACAACGTCGAAACCCTGGCTCACATCGCGCTGATCGCGCGCTTCGGGCCGGACTGGTTCCGCTCGGTCGGTGACCGGGAGGAGCCGGGCACCATGCTGGTCACCGTGTCCGGCGCGGTGGACACCGAGGGCGTGATCGAGGTGCCCACCGGCGTCCGGCTCACCGAGTTGATCGACGCGCGGTCGGTGTCGGCGGTGCTGATCGGTGGCTATCACGGAAGTTGGTTGCCTGCATCGGCATTCGAGGGTCTGCGGCTGTCGCGGGCGGGGCTGCAGGCGGTCGGGGCCACACCGGGCGCCGGGATCGTGCACGCCCTGGGTGCCACCGAATGCGGGCTGGCCCGCACCGCCGAGATCGTCGGCTATCTGGCCGACGAGAGTGCTCGCCAGTGCGGGCCGTGCCGCAACGGCCTGCCGCGGCTGGCCGAGCTGTTCGAGGAACTGGCCTACGGGCGGGCCAATGACCCTCTGGTGAAAGAGGTTCGGCGGATTGCCCGGCTGGTCGACGGGCGCGGGGCGTGCCGCCATCCCGACGGCACCGCCCGGATGATCCGCAGTGCGCTGCTCACCTTCGCCGCCGATGTCGAGTTGCATCGCCGGGGCCGGTGTGCGGCCGCCGACGCCGTGGCGTCAGAGGCTCGCTAACCGAGGGGCGCCCGGCGCCGCCGCCTCGAAGATCCCGAGTCCGCGACCGGCGGTCTCGCTCAGCAGCAGGATGCTGACCAGGCCAAGGACCGTGAAGCCGGCCATCATCGCGGTGATCGCCCAGCTGCCGTACTCCGACAGCAGCATCGGGGACAGCACCGGGGGCAGCGCCCCACCGACGATCCCGCCGATGTTGTAGGACAACCCGGCGCCGGTGTAGCGGTAGCGGGTGGCGAAGATCTCCGGGATGAAGGCGGCCAGCGGGCCCATCATGACGCCGATGATCGCGTAGGTCCCGATGATCGCGACGCCGTAGCGCACCGGATCGCCGGACTGGATCAGCGGGAACAACACCAGCGTCCACGGCAGGGCCAGCACCGAGCCGAAGGCCAGCACCCGGCGGCGGCCATAGGTGTCGCTCAGCGTCGCCGCCGCGGCGACGGTCGCGATGCTGGTCAGGCCCCCGATCACGCCGACGAGCAGGATCAGGTTCTCGTTGTAGTGCAGGTGGTTGGCGGCGTAGTTGGGGAAGTAGGTGCCGGCCTGGAAGGCCAGCATGAACATCCCGATCACCGCACCGGCGGCCAGCACCACTTCGCGCCCCTGGTTGCGGACGGCCTCGGCGATCGGCACTCCGGTGTGGCCCGC
The DNA here is from genome assembly GCF_002723835.1 of Mycobacterium sp. shizuoka-1. Classification (GTDB taxonomy): domain Bacteria; phylum Actinomycetota; class Actinomycetes; order Mycobacteriales; family Mycobacteriaceae; genus Mycobacterium. Next base: position 57,471 of record NZ_BEWG01000055.1, read on the forward strand.
GGCGGCCGACTCGGCGAACACCGCACTCTCCTCGACGTGCAGCCGGATGTAGAGCGCGACGGCCAGCAGGACCGCGCTGAGCAGGAACGGGATGCGCCAACCCCATTGCAGGAAGGCCGAATTGGCTTCGCCGAACGCGCTGTGGACGCCGAGGAACACCAGGTTGCCCAGCACCAGCGCGGTGCCCAGGCCGAGCTGGGTGAACATGCAGTAGTAGCCGCGCCGGCCCTGCGGAGCTTGCTCGGCGCTCATCAGCGCGGCACCGGCCCACTCGCCGCCTACGGCGAAGCCCTGCAGCAGCCGCATGGCGATCAGCAGCAGCGGTGCGGCCATACCGATCGCGGCCGTGCTGGGGATGAGGCCGACTCCGATGCTGGACCCGCCCATGATCACCAAGGTGAACACCAGGGCGTTCTTCCGCCCGATGCGGTCGCCGAAGTGGCCGAACACCGCGGCACCCAGCGGGCGGGCCAGGAACGCCGCCGCGAAGGTGCCCAGCGACGCGATCGTCGCCATCAGCGGGCTCAATTCTGGAAAGAACACGACCGGAAACACCAATGCGGCGGCGGTCCCGTAGATGAAGAAGTCGTAGAACTCGATGGCTGAGCCGACGTAGCTGGCGAGCGCGACCCGGCGGGCACGGCCGCGGATTCCCATTTCCATGGCGCAATGGTCGCCCCACCCGCGTCACGCGGGTATCCGCTGGCTGGGCCCAGTTGTGGCGGATGTCACTGTCCGCTGATCAGGGGACAGTGACCGGCGATCACAGCCGGTACATCTCCCGCGACATCGACGCCTGCTCGACGAAGCTGGCCCGCCGGGGCGGGTAATGCCGAGTTCTTTGCGGCTGCTCGCGTTCGACGAATGCCGGTGCCCGCAGCCACGCCGCGACGCGACTCAGAAAGCGTGCCGGCGACAGCCCACCGGCTCCGATTGCGACCATGAACGGTCCTCCGTTCCTTCGACCCCCGTCCGTATTAGACTAAATCGTCTAGACTAGTAGGTCTAGACGATGTGGTCTAGACCACACGGTTCAGGCGACCTGGTCTAGTACCGGGCGATCCCGCCATATAGTGGGAAACGCCCAGTTCACCGATGCTCTGAAGGCGGTTTGGATGTCAACCCAGCAGGAAGCGGCGCTCTCGCACAAAGAGCGGCTGTTCCGCGCTGGCGCGAAGCTGTTCTACGAACAGGGCTTCCACGGGACGACCATCGACGCGATCCTTGCCGAGGCCGGCGTGCCGAAGGGCTCCTTCTATCACCACTTCGGCTCCAAGGACGCCTTCGGGCAGGCGGTGCTCAACCGGTACATGGGGTTCCAGGGTGAACTGGTCGCCAAGTGGGTCGCCAGGACCGACTTGTCCACGGCCGACCAGGTGACCGGCTACTTCAAGGACATGTCGCAGATCTTCGTCAAGTCCGGTTTCCAGACGGGGTGTCTGACCGGAAAGTTCTCCACCGAGGTCGCCGCCACCTCCGACGTGTTCCGCCCTCAGCTGGCCGGCCAGATCCACGGCTGGAAGACCCGGGTCTCCGCCCTACTCGCGGCGGGCCAGGAACGCGGCGACATCCGCACCGACCGCTCCAGCGACGATCTTGCCGACACCGTACTGGCCCTGATCCAGGGCGCGTTCGTCTTGACGCTGTCGACCCGCGATGAGCACACCCTGGCCGCGGTCTGCGGTTCGATCAAAGAGCTGATCGAACCGCGCACTGACGGGCCGCGCGAAACGCCGTAGCGGCGCAGGGTAGCGTTGGTACCGGTCCGTTTCGCAGGTTGTCCGCGGATCGACCACCCTGCTGCGTGAGGAACGCCAATGAAGCAACTCGCCACGGCAGCAGGATCCCGATGAACGGCATGCGCGGATCGCGCCGGACCGCCAGCCCGATTCGACTCAGTCTCAATCCGCTGCTTGGCGGCGACATCGACGGGGCGTGGTGGCCGCGGACCGGCTCGCTGGCCAGTGAACTGCCCGACCTCATCGAGGCGCTGCACGTACGGCTCGGTGAAATCGTCGACATCAACATCAACTGGTCGGCGACCTCGGCCGTGCCGATCTTGGACGCCCACGTCTCGACGGCGATGCGCAACATGGGCTGGAACGACGAACGGCAACGCATCATGGTCCTCGTCGGCCGAACCGGGTGCGCCCGGCTGTTGGTGATTCCGACCACCACGACCAAAGCGCTGGGATGGATGGTTCTGCGCCATGCGGCCGACCTGCCGACCCTGGGCGAAGACACCGACGTGCCTGAGTACGCGGTAGCCGACCGGGTGGTGCGTGCGGCGCGGGAGCAGAGTGCCTCGTCGCCGGCTCGCACACTGCAGACGCCGGTCGTCGAAGCTACCGCAGACTGACCAAAAGCCAAGGGCTGGTACGGCATTGCCGTACCAGCCCTTGGTGGTGGTATGTGGTTCGATCAGACCGCGGAGACCTGAGTCGCCTGGGGGCCCTTGGGGCCCTGTCCGACCTCGAACTGGACACGCTGGTTCTCCTCGAGCGACTTGTAGCCGCTGCCCTGGATCTCCGAGTAGTGGACGAACAGATCCTGGTCGCCACTGTCAGGAGCGATGAAGCCGAAGCCCTTTTCGCCGTTGAACCATTTCACAGTTCCCTGTGCCATCTATCTTTCTTCTCTCATTCAGTTGGATGCTTTAGGCATCCGGTGTCCGCTCCGGCGGGTCCGCCGGAACGAAATCTACTTGGCGCCAACCGCGGAACGCGGGCGGCGCGAACGCCGGCGGCCGGGCTGGCCACCGGTGCCGCCACCACCGCCTCCCGGGCGGCGGTGACCGGCCGGGCGACGCTGCGGTGCCGGCGCCGCCGGGGCAGCGGCCGGCGCCTGGTACGGGGCGACCTCGCCCACCAGCGCCTGCACCGACTCGGAATCAGCCGAAACCTGTTGGGGCGCTGCCGTGATGCCGGCCTTGCGCAGCAGGGCCTGGGTATCGCGGCGCTGCTCGGGCAGCACCACGGTCACCACGTCGCCGGTCCGTCCGGCGCGCGCGGTCCGTCCGGACCGGTGCAGGTAGGCCTTGTGCTCGGCGGGCGGATCGATGTGGACGACCAGCTCCACGTCGTCGACGTGGACACCGCGCGCGGCGATGTCGGTGGCCACCAGCACCCGGGCCGTGCCTGCGGCGAAGGCCGCCAGGTTGCGGTCGCGTGCCGGCTGAGACAGGTTGCCGTGCAGGTCAACTGACGGGATACCCGCCTGAGTCAGCTGCTTGGCCAGCTTGCGGGCGTGATGCTTGGTGCGCAGGAACAGGATTCGCCGTCCGGTGCCGGAAGCCAGCGTGTGCACCAGGTCTTTCTTGGCCTCGGCGCTGGACACGTGGAAGACGTGATGGGTCATCGCGTCGACAGGGGACGTGTCGGAGTCGACGGCGTGCGACACCTCGTCGCGCAGGAACCGCTTGACCAGCTTGTCGACGCCGTTGTCCAGCGTCGCCGAGAACAGCAGTCGCTGCCCGCCGGCCGGGGTGGCCGCCAAGATCCGGGTGACGCCGGGCAGGAAGCCCAGGTCGGCCATGTGGTCGGCCTCGTCGATCACGGTGATCTCGACGGCGTCGAGCGAGATCAGGCGCTGCCGCATCAGATCCTCGAGCCGGCCAGGGCAGGCGACCACGATGTCGACACCGGACTGCAATGCCCTGACCTGCTTGTTCTGCGGCACACCACCGAAGATGGTGGTGACCCGCAGACCGGACGCCTCCGCCAGGGGCTGCAGTGTCGCGGTGATCTGGGTGGCCAGCTCACGGGTGGGTGCCAGCACCAGACCCGAGGGCCGCGAGGCCACGCGGGTGGTGCCGGCCAGCCTGCTGACCAACGGGATGGAAAACGCCAGCGTCTTGCCGCTGCCGGTCTTGCCCCGGCCCAGCACGTCACGGCCGGCCAGCGTGTCCGGCAGGGTCGAGACCTGGATCGGAAAGGGATGGATGATGCCGTTGTCGGACAGGGCGCGCACCAGTGGTGCACGCACGCCGAGGTCGGCGAACGTTTTTTCGGTTTGCATGGTGCCTTTCGGGCATCAGTAAGGGTGGCGAGATTGCCGGGAGGCAAAATCGATCGCCGCGAGACTGTGTGCTTCAGGAGCACAAATCAGCTGAACTCGGTTTCCGGAATCCGGAAGTGCCGGTGAAGTGAAGGTGTTCCACGACGTGCTGGCGGCTTTGTCAGTGACGCCAACGTTGACACCAGCATAGCAGTAGCGGAGGCGCTTAAATTCCCGCCCCACCGGGTACCCGCGCGGCAACCCACACGATCGGAAGGTGCCAATCCGAGATGACGTCGTTGCGGACGGGCGAGGGTCTGCCCAATGTGGTGGTCACCGCATTGGCATCGACCAACGCGCTGGCTGCTGACGCCGAGGATACCTGGCAGCAATTGCTGGAGGGCGGTAGCGGGATTCGGCAGCTGGACAAGTGGTTCGTCCGCGAATACGAATCCGCAGTGCGCATCGGCGGCACGTTGCGCGAGGACTTCGACCCCTACCTCAACCGGGTGGAACTTCGCCGGCTGTCCTATCTGGGCAAGATGGCCACCGTGCTGGGGCGTCGGCTCTGGAGCGCCGCGGGTTCTCCCGAGGTCGACACCAATCGGCTGCTGGTCTCGATCGGCACCGCCCTGGCCAACACCGAAGAGATCGCCGAGGGTGCCGTCGACTGGCACGCCCGCGGTCTCAGGGCGATGTCCCCGCTGGCGGTGCAGATGTTCATGCCGAATGCGCCGGCCGCGGCGGTCGGACTGGAGCGCAAGGCCAAGGCCGGGGTGATCGCGCCGTTGATGGGCGACGCCTCCGGCGCCGCATCGATCGCGCAGGCGTGGCGGCACATCGTGCTGGGTGAGGCCGACATCGCGATCTGCGGCGCGGTCGAGACGTGGGTCGAGCCGGTGCCGGTGGCCGCCTTCACCGAGCTGGGCATCATGTCCACCAACAACGACGACCCGCCCGGAGCTTGCCGGCCCTTCGATCGACATCGCGACGGCATGGTGCTGGCCGAGGGCGGTGCGTTGCTGCTCATCGAGACCGAAGAACATGCGCGGGCCCGCGGTGCGCCGATCCTGGCGCGGCTGATGGGGGCGGCGACCAATTCCGACGCCTACGACGACGTCGCGCCCGACCCCAGCGGGGAGACCGCCGCGGCCGCCATCGCCCATGCCGTCGACCTGGCCGGCTTGCAGCCCAGCGACATCGATCTGGTCAATGCCCACGCCACCGGAACCACGTTCGGCGACCTCGCCGAGGCCCGCGCCGTCCGCCACGCAATGGGCCGCCATGACCCCGCGGTGTATGCACCCAAAGCCGCGCTGGGCCATTCGCTCGGCGCGGCGGGTGCGGTCGAAGCCGCGCTGACCGTGCAGGCCCTGCGCGACGGCGTCGTGCCGGCCACCCGCAACGTCAAAGATCTCGACCCCGAGATCGGTCTGGACGTCGTGGTCGATCGGCCGCGCCGGGCCGACTTCGGATATGCGATCAGCAATTCACTGGGCCTCGGCGGCCACAACGTGGTGCTGGCGTTCGGCGCCGCCTGATCAGCGCTTCACGAGCGTGAACTGGCCGACCTCGGAGATGCCCCGGTTGAAGAAGTCCGAGCAGCCGACGAGGTAGCGCATGTAGCGGTCGTAGACCTCCACCGACGTCACCTCGACCGCCTGCTCGCGGGCGGCTTCCAGTCGCTGCGCCCAGATGTCGAGGGTGCGGACGTAGTGCGGGGTCAGGTAGTCCAGGTTCGTCACCGAAAACCCGGCCTTCTCGGCGTATTCGACGACATCGTCGTCACAGGGGACCGCCCCGCCCGGGAAGATCTCCTTGGCGATGAACCGCATGAACTTCAGGTCGGTCATCGTGATCGGGATGCCCAGTTCCGGCCAGCGCTTGAGCGGGTGACCCATGATGGTCTGCAGTACCATCGCGCCGTCGGCGGGCAGAACGCGGTGACAGGTCGAGAAGAACGCCGCGTAGCGGTCTTTCGGGAACGCCTCGAACGCCTCGATGCTCACAATCCGGTCGACCGGCTGGTCGAATTCTTCCCAGCCGCGCAACAGAATTTGCCGAGATCGGTCGGTGTCGACCGCATCGAGGATCTGCTGGCCCAGTGCGCACTGGTTACGGCTCAGCGTCAATCCGAGAGCGTTCGTGTCGAACCTTTGCACGGCACGCTTCATCACCGAGCCCCACCCGCAGCCGACGTCGAGCAGCGTCATCCCGGGCTGCAAGTCCAGCTTGTCCAGTGCCAGATCGATTTTCGCGAGCTGGGCCTCCTCCAGGGACATGTCGTCGCGCTCGAAATACGCGCAGCTGTAAGTCCGCGACGGGTCCTGGAACAGGCCGAAGAATTCATTCGAGATGTCGTAGTGTGCCTGCACGTCCTCATATGCCGGACGCAGCTTCGTTGAGGCAGAACCACTTTCCGTCATCGACGTCGACCCCCTCTAGCCGAGTTGTTCACGTCGTCTCCGAAATCAGGCTAGCTGATTGCCTTTTCACATGTGAACTGGCATACGTCGGTGTATCCGTTGCGGAACAGGTCGGCGCATCCGGTCAGGTACTTGTGGAAACGTTCGTAGATCTCTTCCGACGTGACCGCGACGGCCTCGTCGTGCTTGGCTTCCAGGTTGGCAGCCCAGGTGTCGAGCGTGCGGGCGTAGTGCGGCTGCAGGTGCTGCTCGCGGGTGACGGTGAAACCTGCGGTCGCGGCGTGATCCTTGACCATCGAGGCCAGCGGCAGGCGACCTCCCGGATAGATCTCGTCCATGATGAATTTGATGAATCGCACCCGCGACATCGTCAACGGCAAATTCTTGGCCTTGATCTCGTCGTCCTCGGGAATGATGATGGTGTGTAGCAGCATCACCCCGTCGTCGGGCAGCCAGCTGAACGTCTTCTTGAAGTAATCGTCGTACTTGTTGAAGCCGAAATGCTCGAAGGCGCCGATCGATACGATCCGGTCGACCTTGCCGTCGAACTCCTCCCACGGCTGCAGCCGAACCTCTTTGTGTCGCGGGCTGTCGGAGTTGGCAAACCAGAACTCCTCGATGTGGCGCTTCTGGTTCTCCGACAGCGTCAGGCCGATGACGTTGACGTCGTACTTGTCTACGGCCCGCATGATCGTGGACCCCCAGCCACAGCCGATGTCCAGCAGCGTCATTCCCGGTTGCAACCCCAGCTTGCCCAGCGCCAGATCGACCTTGGCCATCTGCGCTTCTTCCAACGACATGTCGTCGCGCTCGAAATAGGCGCAGCTATAGGTCTGGGTGGGGTCTTGCCAGAGCCGGAAAAACTCGTTGGAGATGTCGTAGTGGAACTGAACTTCCTTTTTGTCGGACCCGCGTGTTTGGGAGGCGGACTTGGACAGCCACTGAGACTCTGCCTTCGACATCCGACGCGTGTACCCACTGCCGCGGATCTCAATCACGGCTTCGCACGGCACGTTCCTGCGTCTACCGTGAGGGACGTGGCCGAGGCCGATCGCGTCCGCTGGGACCAGAAGTATGCGGGTCGCACAGCCGCGACACCCGCGCTGCCCACCGTGTTCGCCGGATATGAGGAGTCGATCCCGACGGCGGGTACAGCGCTGGACATAGCCTGCGGCTCCGGTGCCGCGGCGGTCTGGCTGGCCCGGCGTGGTCTGAGCGTGTGGGGTGTGGACGCGTCCGAAGTCGCGGTCGACCAGGCGCGGGAGTTGGCGCGCCGCCACGGTGTCGACGATCGGTGCCGGTTCTCGGTCGCCGACCTCGACGACGGGTTGCCGCCCGGACCCGCGGTCGACATGGTCCTGTGCCATCGCTTCCGCGACCCACGGCTGTATCGCCCGATCGTGGAGCGGCTGGCAGCCGGTGGCCTGCTGGCGATCAGCGTGCTCAGCGAGGTCGGCGCCGCTCCGGGTGCGTTTCGGGCCGAGGCGGGTGAACTCGACAGGGCGTTCGCCGACCTACAGGTGCTCGCCGGGGGCGAGGGCGACGGGCAGGCGTGGTTGGTGGCGCGGGTGAGAGGGGATCGGCGATGACCGAGCCGTCAGTGATGTTCGCCGGCCGATTCAACGGCCCGCCCGGCAGCGCCAACGGCGGCTACGCCTGCGGACTGATCGCCGGCCACGTCCCGGCCGAACTGGTCGAGGTGACCTTGCACCGTCCGCCTCCGTTGGACACCGCGTTGCTGGTGGAGCCGGCGGGGCCGACGTATGAAGTGCACCCGGCCGGTGGGGAGGTGGTGGCCGTCGCCAGGCCGGTCGACGAACCCGTCGACGCTGTGCCACCCGTGCTGAACATCCCCGCGGACGCCCCGGCCGCGCTGGCCGACGCCAACCATCCGTTCCGCAGCTGCTTCACCTGCGGCCCGGACCGCGAGACCGGTGACGGGTTGCGGATCTTCGCCAAACGCCTTCCCGGCCAGTCGGTTCTGGCCGACCTGTGGATCCCGGACGAGTCCCTGGCCGATGACGGGGTGGTGCGGCGCGAGATTGTCTGGGCCGCGCTGGATTGCCCCGGCGGGTGGGCGGCGTTCGACCGCATTCCGGGCGGGGTCGCGGTCCTGGGCCGGATGACCGCCCGGATCGACCGAGCGCCGCGGGTGGCCGAACGATGTGTGGTGGTGGCCACCTCGGACTGGCACGACGGCCGCAAGATCGGCGCTCGTTCCACGCTCTACACCGCGGACGGGGAACTGCTGGCCGCGGCCCGCGCGGTGTGGATCGACACGACCGTCTAACGCAGTTTGACCATCCGGGTGGTGGAGCTCTCGTCGAGCTCCACCACATCGGTACGGGAGCGCAGGAAGTCGCTGAACGACTTGAACCCCAACGACTTCTCCGAGAACGACGGATCCATCCGCTTCATCTGCGCTTTCACCGCCGAATTGTGCAGCCAGTCGGCATCGTCCTTTTCCAGGCCGATCTGCAGTGCCCGCTTGAGCAGCGCGGTGGCGGCGGTCTGCGGGTCGGGCGGCTCGGGCTCTGCGGACTTGGCGCGGGTGGATCGCTTCGGCGGCGGCTCGGAGGCCGCCGGCTCGAACACCGGGACCCCGGGCAGCGAGTCGTAGATGACGAAGTCGTCACACGCCGCGGCCAACGACCGGCTCGAGGAGCCGGCCACACCGATACCCACCACGTAGCGGCCCAACCGCTTGCACCGCTGCGCGAGCGGGATGTAGTCCGAGTCGCCGGCCACGATCACCACGTGGGTGAGGTCGGGCAGCCGGAACATGTCCTCGACCGCATCGACGGCCAACCGGATGTCCGCGGCGTTCTTGCCGTAGGCCGCCGCCGGGAACAGCTGCACCAGATCGACGGCACGGCCCACCAACTGCTCGCGATACTCGGCGTTGACGTCGGCCGACCAGTCGGCATACGCCCGGGTGAGCACCACCGTGCCGAACGACGACGCGAAGTCCAGGATCGAGCCCACGTCGACCCGTGCCCGGCCCAGCTTGGCCGGATCCAGGCCCTTGGCCTTGTCGCGGTGAAAAGAGTTGCGGCCGTTCACCTGCTCGTAGCGCGAGATCACGATGTTGTCGAAGTCGAGGTACACCGCGACGCGGGCGGAGCCAGGTTCGGTCATGTGCTCGAGTCTTGTCCATGTTGTGACGCGGCACGCGCCTTTGCCCGAACGGCGTGGCGCGCCGGTACGTCTATGCTTCAGGAGCCCGATTGATCATCGGCATCCCGGCAGCAGTCGCCGATCCTCGAATTCGTCATGGAGTGAGCAGTTGAGCTTGAGTCGTCGTGCCCGCGGGGCCTGCCTCGGCGTCGTTCTGGCGGTGCTGGCCGTGCTCGGCGGCGTCGTGGTCTCCGCGGCGCCGCGCTGCCCCGAGCACTGCCGCACCGAAGCCGCCGCCCTCGACCCGCAGCCTGCCCCGTCCACCGACCCGGCCGACCTCGCGCTGACCCCCGCCGACGGCACCACCGACGTCGACCCGCTGGGCGGGATCACGGTGGTCGCCAAGTCCGGCATGTTGACCCACGTCTCGATGGTCAACGACGCCGACAAGTCGGTGCCCGGCGTCGTCACCCCCGACTTCAAGACCTGGAAGCCCACCGTGCCGCTGGGCTACGGACGTACCTACACCCTGACCGTCGATGCCCGCGGCCCCGGTGGTGTCCCGTCCACGATGTCGTCGACGTTCCAGACGTTGGTGCCCAGCGATCAGACCCAGGTGTCGTTCACCGCGTCGGGTTGGCAGCCGCTCGACGGTGGCCGGTTCGGGATCGGCACCGTCGTCGTCGCGCATTTCGGCGAGCCCATCAGCGATCGTGTCGCCGCTGAACAGCACCTGTCGGTCACCGCCAACCCGCCGGTGCGCGGGTCCTGGTACTGGATGGATGACCAGACGGCGCATTGGCGTCCCGAAAAGTATTACGCCCCAGGCACTTCAGTCACTGTCCGAGCCAACGTCTACGGCGTGCCGCTCGGTGACGGGTTGTACGGCGAACAGGATTCCGCCGCGACGTTCACCATCGGCGATGCGCACGTCTCCGTCGCCGACGACACGACCAAGCAGGTGAGCGTGTTCGACAACGGCACGCTGGTGCGCACCATGCCGACCTCGATGGGTCGGGGCGGTACGGAGACGATCGGCGGACAGACGCTGTCGTTCTGGACGCCGCCCGGCGTCTACACCGTGATGGACAAGGCCAACCCGGTGATCATGGACTCGTCCACCTACGGGCTGCCGATCAACTCGCGGCTGGGCTACCGCGAAACCATCCCGTACGCCACCCGAATCAGCCCGGACGGGATCTACCTGCACCAGTTGAACGCGACGGTGTGGGCGCAGGGCAACACCGATACGTCGCACGGATGCCTGAACCTCAGCGGGGAGAACGCGGCGTGGTTCTACGACTTCTCGGTGCCCGGAGACGTCGTCGAGGTCCGCAACACCGGCGGCCCGCCGCTCTCGCTGACCCAGAACGGCGACTGGACCCTGTCGTGGAGTGACTGGCTCAAAGGCAGTGCCCTGCACTGAGTTCCCCGCCAGATCTGGCGGCGCTGCCGGTCCCCATGGCGATCACAGCCACAACGTGCGACCTCGCCCCGTGACCGCCCTCGACATGCGCCGATGGCGATGCGGCAGGCGGCGGAAAAGTTAGAGTCCGCTAATGATTCGATGTTTGCTGCAGGTGGCGGCTCCGGCGGGCCTCGTCAGGTCACGGAACAGCGCCGCGGGCGTCTATGATCTCAGGCGTCAATGGTGACGCCGGCAACTCATCGTCGACTGATTCTGGAGTGATTCTCGGTGGTCTTTTCCCGTCGTGCGCGCACGGTCGGCCTGGTGGTGGGAGTGTTCCTCCTGGGCGTCCTGGTCAGCGACGTCGCCGGGCTCCCCGGGTGCCGGGCCGGCTGCAAGACCGCCACAGCCATCGCGCAGGCGCAGTTGCCACCGGCTCCGCCGAAGCCGCCGGTGTTGGGTGTCTCGCCGGCGAGCGGGTCAGCGGACCTGAGCCCGTTGAGCCGGGTGGCCGCCCAGGTGCTCGGCGGCCGCCTGACGAACGTCTCGCTGGTCGACGACTACGGCAACACCCTGACCGGCGCCCTGTCCCCGGATGGGACATCGTGGCAGCCGACCACGCCGCTGAAGTACGGGCGCACCTACACCATGCAGGTGGCCAGCCTCGGTGCCGGCGGCGTGCCGCTGGCACGGACCTCGACCTTCGCGACCGCGTCGCCGGACAACCTGACCCAGGTGTACCTCGAGACGCCGGGTGGCCTGCCGATACACGAAGAGATGCGCTATGGCATCGGCACCATCATCGCGGCGCGATTCGACGAGCGGATCGCCGACAAGGCCGCCGCCGAACGCAACCTGGTGGTGACCACCAACCCGCCGGTGCAGGGCTCCTGGTACTGGGTAGACGACAAGACCGCGCACTGGCGGCCCGCGAAGTACTACAGCCCGGGTACCACGGTGTCGGTGGCAGCCAACATCTTCGGGCTGCGCCTCGGCGACGGACTCTACGGTGACGAAAACGCCAAGGCCACCTTCACCATTGGCGATGCCCACGTCTCGATAGCCGACGACGTCACCAAGACGGTCAGCGTGTTCGACAACGGCAAGCTGGTGCGCGCGATGCCGACGTCGATGGGGCAGGGCGGTTACCAGACCATTGCCGGCCGCACGTTCTCGTTCTGGACACCGCCGGGGGTCTACACGGTGATCGACAAGGCCGAGTCGGTGACGATGGATTCCTCCACCTACGGGCTTCCGGTCGCCTCGTCGATGGGCTACAAGGTCAAGATCCCGTATGCCACCCGGATCAGCACCGACGGCATCTATCTGCACCAGCTCAACGAAACCCGTTGGGCCCAGGGCAACACCAACGTCTCGCACGGTTGCCTCAACCTCAACAGCGAGAACGCGGCGTGGTTCTACGACTTCTCCCAGCCCGGGGACGTGGTCGAGGTCAAGAACACCGGGGGTCCTGGACTGGAGATCTGGCAGAACGGCGACTGGTCGCTGCCGTGGGGCGAGTGGCTCAAGGGCAGCGCGCTGACGCCCAAACCCTAGTGTCGTGAGTCATTAGTTCGTTCGCAGTGGCCCCAACCGCCGAGCGTGCGGGTTGTCGTTGACGATCGATCGAAAAATCAACGACAACACCCACGTTCGGCGCGTGAAGGGGGCCGATTCGGGCGATTCTCGGGGTTGGCGAACTAATGACTCAGGACACTAGGTTCTGGGCTTCGCGTTGCCGCGGGCCGAGCCGGCGGTTCCTGTGCGTTTCTTGCTGTCGCTGTGGGGTTTCGGGGTGCTCTTGGCGCTTCGATGCGATGCCGGCTTCCGGTCGGTGATCGCATCCCGTCGGGAGCTGGCCAGGCCTCGTGTCGCGCGGTGGGTATCGCCCGCCGATCGTGTGGTGAAGGTCGAGGCGGCCGATCGTGTCGAATCGGCCGCCGCGGCAGCCGGAGTCAGTCTCTTCGCGACGATCAGGAGCGCGCCCGTGGCCACCGCGAGCGGGCCCACCCCCCATCCCAGCAGGCCCGCACCGAGGATGAACACCGGGGCAGGGATCGGGAAGTAACCGACCATGGAAAACGCGGTGTAGGCGAAGGCGGCGACGGCGAAACTCACCGGCAGCGTGACGGGCGTGGCGATGTACCACAGCGGGGGTAGTACGAGCGCGGCGCCCGCAATGGCGACCGACGTGACCACGGTCTCGGGATCCGGGAGCGCGGCCATTGCCCGCGGTGCCACCGCCGCGCGGCGGCTTTGTTCGCTGACCGCCGCGGAATGTACCGCGGGAGCCAATTCGCTGACGCTGGAGCGCAATTCGATCGCTGATGCGAAGACCGTCCGCGTGGATGCCGGTTCGGCACCGTGGGGGACCTGCACCAGACCGAGAGAGACGATCGCTGCCACGCACGCCCCGGCGAGGCGAGGTGCGGTGAGACGCGCCTTATCCACGTGATACCCCCTTGTAAAGGCCCCGGGCCGAGCCGGCCGTTCCGGTGTGCTTGGTGGCTGCGGATGCCTTCGACTGTTTCGCTATGGTCTGCTGCGCCGCCGGTTTCTCGCCGGCGGTGCGTCGCGAGTGCGCCACGCCGTGCGTGGTGGGACGACCCTGCGCGGGCGTGACTCCGGTTGCCGCGGGTCGCGCCGCGGATGTCGTCTGCTGGGCGTTCTTCGTTGAAACCGGCTTCGGGACAAGCTTTTTGACCGCATCCTGGATCCGATCGATGGGGCCGAGCGCCCATGCACCCAGTCCCAGCGCAAGCGTGCCGGCGGGGTCGATGTCCTTGCCGCAACCGCCGATGCACGAGACCGCCACCGCGACGAAATAGGTGAGCACCAACGTCGCAGGCAACGTGACCGGGAAAGCCGCATACCAGACGGGGGTCAACGCGATCAGCAGCGCCACCTTGGCCAGATTGTCGACAGTCGGGCCGGACGCGGTCGCCGACGGAACCGGTGTCGTGAACGCTGTGTCCACCCGTCGAGCAGTGCTGGTGAGCTCGACGGCGATCGTCTGCGCCGGCGCGACGGCGGCATGGTGGCTGATCGCGGCTGTCGCCGGCGGCGCGGACACCAGACTGATGGCGATCAGTGTCGATGCGGCAATAGGGGTGAGGCGCGGGATGCGCTCCCGCGTGCGTGCTGACCGGTCCATAACGACACCCCCCGGAGATCTGCTGCGATGCTATCTGACGCTCAGGTAAATCTCAGGCTTTTATCACCCTGAACTCAGCTGTGATCTGGCTCACAATCTGGGGTAGCCTGAGGGGGTCTCGAGAAGGGAGACGCGATGAAGGGTGCATATCGCGATCCGGTGGATCACTCCCGAACAACACAACCGCATGCCGGTGAATCGTTCATCGACACGCTGTGGCTGCCCGGGCTGTTTCTCATCGCTCTTGGCGTGATCGGCCTGGCCGGCATCATCGCCGCCCTGGCGTACAACCACCACGAGCTGCTGATGATGCTCGGTTCGGTGGCGGCGGGCCTACTCATCGTGGGCGCTCTGCTGATCATGGCCGAGCATCACCGGGTGGTACGGGTCGAGCGTCGCTGGTTGGCCGAACACCCCGACCACGCGCACCGGCGCGGCGCCGCGTAACGGGCGTCCGCGCGATCCGCGCACCCGGGCGGGTCGGGTGCGCGGATGTCGTGCGCGCTGCTGAATGGGGCCCGACGTGCCATTTCAGCGACAACTCGTTTGCTGATAATTACCAGCATGTCAATTTACAGGTCACGGTTGTGAATCAGTTCACATTTTGCCGTTGCTCAAATTTATGGCTGTGAACAGTATCTATACCGATCCGACTGACAGTGTTCTGCGAAGTCGCGGTAGGCGTCCTGGCGATCCCCTAATCCCCTAACGGGGATTGCTGGGATATCCCGGTACTGCATGTACCGGGTAGGGGACCGTGCCCCATTTCAGGGTGTGCGGGTTCTTCATACCGTGGCTAGTAATCACCGGGCGGGGCCGGCGATCGAGCTTTCTGAAGAGATTAGGAAGGAACTCCCAATGGACTCCCTGCTCCAATTCATCCTTGACTTGTTCAACAACGAATCCGCCGCGCAGACATTCGTGGCGGACCCCAACGCGGCGCTGGCGAACGCGGGGCTGGCTGACGTCACCCCTGAGCAGATTCAGTCCGTCGCGGCATCGGCCGTGCCAGGACTGCAACTCGTCGGCGGCGACCCGGTCTCCGGCCTGGCGCAGGCGGTTTCCAATCAGTTCGGCTTCGCGCCGGTCGAGGGCATCGTGCCGGGCGTGCTGTCGGCACCCGCGGTGGCTGCGGACGTGATCGGAAACCAGGCGCTGGACCTCGGTGTCGACGGCGGTACATCCCTGGCTGCCGCCGTGGGCAACGGCATCGGCCTGGGCCTGGGCGAGAGCATTGGTGCCGGACTCGGCGCTGAACTCGGTGGCGGAGCCGCAGTGGGTGGCGCGACCGGGGTCGGCCTCGGCACCGGGCTCGGTGGCGGCTTCGGTGCCGGTGGTGGTGCTGAGCTTGGCGGCGGGTTCCAGGCCGGATTGGGCGTCGAGATGGAAGCCGGTTTCCACGCCGGCATGGGTGCCGAAATCGGCGGTGGCGCTGAACTCGGCGGGCAGACCGGTGTCGGTCTGGGCACCGGGATCGGCACGGGCTTCGGCACCGGGCTGGGTGGCGGCTTCGGTGCCGGTGGTGGTGCTGAGCTCGGCGGTGGGTTCGAGGCCGGCCTCGGAGCCGAGATCGGTGCGGGCTTCCACGCTGGCGGTGGCGCTGAATTAGGTGGCCAGACCGGGGTTGGTCTGGGCACGGGCTTCGGTACCGGTTTCGGTGCGGGTGGTGGTGCCGAGCTGGGTGGTGGCTTTGGTGCCGGCCTGGGCGGTGGACTCGGTGGCTCGGTTGGTGCCGGTGGCGGTGCGGGTGCGGAGCTTGGTGGCGGGTTCAATTCGGAGTTGGGCGCTGAGTTCGGTGGCGGTGCCGAGGTGGGTGGTCACAGCGGAATCGGTCTGGGCACGGGCTTCGGTGCTGGTGGTGGTGCCGAGCTGGGTGGTGGCTTTGGTGCCGGCCTCGGTGGTGCGGTCGGCGCCGGGGGCGGCGCGCAAGTCGCCGGTGGCTCGAACATCCAAGCGCACAGCGGTTTTGGCGCTCAGGGTGGAGCACAGTTTGATGGCGGCGCGCACGCCGGCGACCGGGCGCGCGTGATCGACGCCAACGGCGAAGCCGACGCCGAGCGCCGCGCCACCCTCAGCGGTACGACCAGCGCAGGCGGTGGCGCCAACGTCGGGACGGGCTTGAGCGCGCAGGAAAGCGCGAACTTCACCAGCAACTCCAACGTCGGGTTCAGCAGTCCGCTCGGTGGTGCCAGTGTCGGTACCCAATCTGCGGCGGCCGGCGGCGGAGCGGTCGGCCTGGGTGGCGGCGGCCTGACGGCGGTCGGCAACACCGCGATGAACACTTCGACGGCTGCCGGCTTTGCCGCTCCGCTAGGTGGCGCGACCGCAAGCGCACAGGCAGCAGCGAGTAACACTGCGGCCGTGAGCTTCCTGCACGACGACGGTGCCGCACTCGGCGGCCAGACCAACCTGGGCGGCGGATTCGGCGGCCAGACCAATCTCGGCGGCGGATTCGGGGGTCAAGCCAATCTCGGCGGTGCCTTCGGCGGCCAGGCGAGCGTCGGCGGCCACACCAGTGCCGAAGCGGCCTCGACAGTGGAGGCGAACGCGGGCGGCCACACCGGAATCACCGGTGGCGCCGGAATCACCGGCCACACCGGATTCACTGGTGGCGCCAGCGGGTCCGGCAGCGCAGGCTTCCTCAACCACGAGGCGGCGAACCTCAACGTCCACGACTCCATGCAGGCAGCGGGTGCGGCGAGCGGGGGCGCATCGTCCGACCATGTGTCCGCGGGCGGAAACGGCGCCTTCCAGAACGCTTTTGGCGGTCAGACCGCCTTCCTCGGGCACGACTCCGCAGCCCTCGGCGGACATGGCACGGTCAACACCGGCGCCACCGCGACGACATCCGGTTCAGCGGCGACGTCGCCGCAGGGCAGCGTCATCCACACCGGCGGCTCGACCGCCGCGGGCGGTTCGGTGACCGCGGGATCGAGCGGCTCGTCGGTGATCACCGACACGCACGGCAGCGCCAATGCCGGTGGCGCAACGTCGGTCGGCGCCACGCACGACTCGGCCACCGTCGACCAGCATGCGGGGATCGACTCGTCGAGTCATGCCGCGGCGACTACGACGCCGGATCATTCGGCCTTCGATCAGTCCGCTCACGCAGCCACCGACTACTCCAGTCACTCGCTGTTTGACGCCGGCCACGACGCAACGCCGTCGCACAGCCAGGCGAGTGCCGATGTGTCGTCGCACAACCAGTTCGATCAGCACATGGGCTTCTGATCCGAAGACCTGACACAAGTCGGCGGGGACCGT
>NZ_BEWG01000055.1:74850-141566 GCF_002723835.1 Mycobacterium sp. shizuoka-1
GGTCCCCGCCGATGTGTGTCCGGGCGCTGGTGATCAGGGCATCCGGTGCGGAACGTCGGTGATCAAGCCGCCGTCCATGACGAATTCCGATCCGGTCGCGTACGACGACTCGTCGCTGGCCAGAAACAGCACGAACGTCGACACCTCGTGCGGCTCGCCGAGGCGTCCCATCGGGGCCGCCACCAGATCCTCGGGCATGTGTGCGGTCATCGGGGTCCGGATCATCCCCGGGTGCAGCGAGTTGACCCGAATGTTGTTGCCGGCCAATTCGAGTGCTGCCGACTTCGTCAGTCCGCGGATCGCCCACTTGGAGGCCACGTAACCGTGGTTTCCCGGGGTTCCGCGCATCGCCTGGATGGACGACATGTTGATGATGGAGCCGCCGCCGGCCGCAGTCATCGGTTCGATCACCGACTTGATCCCGAGCATGGTGCCGGTCAGGTTGACGTCGATCACCCGTTGCCAGCGCTCGGGTTCGAGGTTCTTGAGCGTGCGGCGGTACACGATGCCGGCGTTGTTGACCAGGACGGTCAGGCTGCCGAATTCGCGCACGGTGAGTGCGACGGCGGCCGACCAGTCGTCGGGATCGGCGACGTCGAGGTGGACGTAGCGGGCGGCCTCGCCGAGTTCGGCGGCCACCGCCGCCCCCTCCTCGTCCAGCACGTCGCCGAGCACCACCTTGGCGCCCTCACTGACCAGGAGCCGGGCGTGCGCCGCCCCCATGCCACGCGCGGCACCGCTGATCAGGGCGACCTTGCCCTCGACACGTCCCATGCGCGGCACGGTACTCCAGAGCGCACGGCTCGGGTGCAGGCTACCTCCGCGTTCGCCCGCCAAACAGCCCTGCCGGGGCTAAGGTGAGCGGCTGTGTTGGAGGTGATCGACAAGGGTGGGGCCACTGCCACCCACGCCACGCCGCTGTTGTTCGTGCACGGCGCCTTCCACGCGGCATGGTGCTGGGACGACCACTTTCTGGACTACTTCGCCGAGCGCGGCTATCACGCGCTGGCCCTGAACCTGCGTGGCCACGGCGGAAGCACGTCGCCGGCACCGATCAACGAATGCAGCGTCTTCGACTACGTCGCGGACGTGAATACCGTGGCCGACGGCCTGCCGGTGCGGCCGGTGGTCATCGGACACTCGATGGGTGGCTTCGTGGTGCAGAAGTACCTTGCGGTGCACGACGCGCCGGCCGCCGTCCTGGTCGCGTCGGCGCCCCCGACCGGTATCGCTCCCGCGACAGTGCGGGTGGCCCGGCGGCACTGGCGTCAGTCGATGCGCACCCGGTCGCTCAGTAGGCCGCTGGATTTCTTTGCTGCACCGGGTGTTTCGCGCGCGACCTTTTACCATTCCGCCACACCCGACGACATCGTCACCGCCTGCGTGTCGCGGCTCGGTCCAGAAAGTGCCCGGGTCCTCTACCGCGATCTGCTCTACCGCCACCTCGCCCGGCCCAAACAGGTCACCACCGAGGTGCTGGTGCTCGGTGCCGAACTCGACGGGTTCTTCACCCCGCGTGAGGTGGCCGCCACAGCCCGGGCGTACCGCACCGAGCCGGTGATGTTTCCTGCCATGGGGCACAACATGATGCTCGAGCGCGGCTGGTACGAGGTGGCCGATCACATCGACCGGTGGCTGCGGGCCACGCTGGGCTGAGCCGGACGTGACCGCGGTCAGCCGGCCGCCGGCCGCAACCCCGCCAGCATTGCCTGCACTCCGACCTCCCACCGGCGGTCGACCGACTCCGCCGTCGTGCCCAGCCAGCGGCCGGCCTCCTGGACCGCCAAACCCTGTGCCAGCGCCAGCAATACGTGGGCGATGTCGACCGGATCACCGGCGAGCAGCCCGGCGTCGGCACAGCGTTGGACCTTGCCGACGAGGATCTCGCGCACCGTCGGCGCGGCTGCCAGCTGCTCGGGATCAGGATCGAGATCCTGGAACGGCCTGCTGAACATCACCCGCGCCAGCGGCGGATAGTCCAGGCAGAACCGGCGAAACACCGGTATCGCCGCCCGCACGTCGGCCAGCGCGTCGTCGGTCTCCCCGATTGCGGTCAATTCGGTTCCCAGCCGGCGGAAACCCTCGAAGAACACCGCCCGTAGCAGACCGGCCTTGTCGGAGAACAGCTCGTAGACCGCCGGCACCGAGGTGCCTGCTCGTTCGGCCACCCGCCGAGTGGTGAAGCCGGACATGCCGTCTTCACACAGCGTCCTCACCGCGACGTCGATCACGCGATCGCGCAGCTCGGGAGTGCGCTGCTTGATCCTGGGCACGGACTAGGAGAGCCCGAACTCGGAGCCGATGTTGTCGATGCCCGCGCGCATGGCGTCCAGCGTGGCCTGGCGGGCGCGCAGCTTGCTGGCCACGTGTGCGCCGGCGCTCAGCGTGGTGAACTCGCGGGCGGCTTCCTCGGCGCGCGAGAGCACCAGGTCGTTCAGCACGATCTCGTCGACCCAGCCGCCGGCCAGGGCCGTCTCGCCGAGGAAGATCTTGGCCAGCCCGACGGCCTGCTGGTAGGCCGACGGGGTGAGCCGAAGCCGCAGGATCTCCAGCGCGGGGTAGGGCAGCACCATCCCGATTGCGACTTCGTTGGCCTGAAAGTTGTACGTGGGGCCGGTAATCCGATGATCGGTGCTGCATGCCAGGAATGACCCCATGGCGATGGCGTGGCCGGTGACTGCCGCGACGACGGGCTTGGGGAACGACAGCAGCCGGTGGGACAGGTTGAATCCGGCTTGCAGCATCTCGATGGAAGCCTGGATGTCGCCGGAGCGGAACACCTTCAGGTCGAAGCCGCCGCTGAACACCCGCTCGTTTCCGGCGATCACCACCGCGCCGGCGTCCTCGGCGAGCGCGCGGTCCAGATTGTCGTTGATCTCGCCGAGCATGGCCGGGCTCAGCACGTTGACCTTGCCGTCGTCCATCGTGAGCACGGCGATCGCGTCGTTCTTGCGATAACTGACCGATCCGCTCATGGAGGCTCCTTCGTCGCAGCGTCGAATTTCGTATCGACGTTACGTAACGAGGTTCCAATTGCCAAGAGGCAATCTCGGCTCAGCCGTGCCGGGGCAGCCGAACGACCTCGGTGGGATGCTCGAATCGCTCGCGCCGCCACCGGCTCTGGGTCTCGTCCGCGGCGCGCTTCATCCGGTCGATCTCGGCCCGCAATACGTCGACTCGGGCCTCCTTGGTGGCGTAGTGGAAGTAGTCGAGGGTGGTGCGCAACAGTTCGAGCTTCTCGCGCTCGCGCTTGGCCAGGTCGTGTCCGGTCATCATCTCCACACGGCGCACCGGCTGCAGCGACTCCCAGTCCAACACCACCTTGGTGCGATACACCGCGCGCTTGCGGCCGAAGGTTCTGGCCCGCCACCCCTGTGGTGCGGGACGGTCGTAATAGGAGACCACCCCTTCGAATCGTGAGTCGATCGACGGGCCGAACTGGTTACGATCCAGCGCGGAATCCCACACTGTGCGCCATTCCTGGGTGGGTGCGAGCTCTGGAATGCCCTGCGGCAGCGTCAATTCCACGATGTCGGTGAACCCGTCCTCGGCGTGCTCGTAGCGAGCAACCGTCGGCGGTTTGTCGAAGGTGAACCCCACGTCGTAGGCGGCCGTGCTGCCGTAGTTGCGGACGACCAGCTCGACGACGTGCCAGTCCGCCGCGTGCGGCTCCATCACCATCGCGACGTGTGGCCGCACCTGCTTGGCATTGACGTGCTGGTGCCGGCGGATCTGCCGATGCGTGTAGAGCAGCGCCACCAGCCCCAGCAGCAGTGCTGCCCAGGCGGCTACCGCCAGCCACGTTCCGGCCCCGACCCCGGTTACATCTCCCCACAGATCCGCGAGACTCTCTCTCGCGTTTTCCACCCATCGCTTATATCACGGCAAACTGTCGACCGCAGTATTGACGCAGGTGAAACTTATTGCGGCTCAGGACAACCGGCGCTGCGCGGCCAGCGGGCTGGCCGCGGCCAGCGCCCGCCGGCGTCGCGCGGCGAGGGTAACCGGCAACACCGCCCCGATCCCGCACGCCTGGGCGAACTGCTGAGCGGTGAGCCCATCGGCGGAATTCATGTCGCAGCGCCCGAACGGCGGTGCGCCCTCAGGTAATCCACCGCCGTACCCCTGCCCATCGGTGTACTGGTGAGCGACCTTGCCCGGATACGGCGGGTTCGAGCCGTAGGCGGCGACGACCAGGCGCAGACCCGCCGGCTTGGTGGGCCACAGGCGGTTCAGATCCCCGACGTTGCCGTAGCCGATCACCTTGGCCGCCGAGCCGACGTACGCCCCGACCGCGTCGTAGGCGGCGTTGATCCCGGCGGACTGGTCGCCGGAGATCTGCCCGCCCCACGACTCGACGTCGATCATCACCGCCATCCGCGGATGTGGCGCGCGCACCTGGGAGATGAAAGTGTTCACGGTGTCGCGCCAATTGGGCCGCCAGACGAAGTAGGCGATGAAGAACGTCAACCGCCCGGCATCGACATTGCGCAGGCACCAGGCGTAGTTGTTCACCCATCGGCGGTCTCGGTAGGTGCCGTCACAGGCCCGGATGCACAGCACCGGATACGGGTAGGTGTCGTTGACGCCGACCTGCCATTCGGAGACATCGGCGTAGAGCGTGTCTGCCATCGAATCTTCCCGGCTGTCAATCAAATTGGGGGCGGTGCCCCTGCGGTCAGGTTACCGCGTCGAGGCGCTCAGCCACCCATCAGCGTGCGCCACTGGTCCAGGTTGGACGCCTTGTACACGTAGTTGGAGCGCTTGACCTCCGACAGCGCGGCGCTGGGCTCGATGGAATACCAGTGTCCGGGAAACACCGCCGGATCACCGGACAGCGCCGCCAATTGCTGGAGGCTGCGGAACATCTCGTCGACATCGCCGCCGGGGAAGTCGGTGCGTCCGCAGCCGTCGAGGAAGAGCGTGTCCCCGGCGACCAGGCGGCCGTCCAGCAGGAAGCACTGGCTGCCCGGCGTGTGGCCGGGGGTGTGCAGCAGCTCGATGTCGATGGCGCCGACGGCCACCTTGTCGCCGTGCTCGTGCGCGGTCAGCCCGCTCATCGGGATACCGGTCACCCGGGACACCCAGAGCGCTTCGTGGGTGTTGACGTGGACGGGCACCTCGGCCCGCTCCAGCAGTTCGGCCAGGCCCGCCAGCGTGAAGCCCATCATCGATCCGCCGACGTGGTCGGGGTGGTGGTGGGTGACCAGCACGCCGGACAGATGCATGCCGTCGGCCTCGAGGGCGTCGACCAGGTCGCCGGCCGCATAGGCCGGATCGACGACAACGGCGTCGCCGGTCTCGCGGTCACCGATCAGGTACGCGAAGTTGCGCATCTGCTGGGCCATCATGTCGCCGGCGGCGAAATCCCGGCCGGACAGCAGCTGGCGGAAGTACAGACGGTCGGTCGAGGCCATGGCCACACAGTAGATCGCCCGGTAGTGGCTCGACCAGCCGTGCTCGCTCTCGTTCGCGGGTCATTTCGCGCCCGCGACGAGCGGTTTGGCTCAGTCCCGCGCCACGCTGTACCCTCTTTAAGGCCCACGCCGCGCCGCAGGTTGCGTCGGGGGTCAGGCCCCCTTAGCTCAGTCGGCAGAGCGTTTCCATGGTAAGGAAAAGGTCAACGGTTCGATTCCGTTAGGGGGCTCGGTGGACGCGAGCGGGGCTCCGCCCGCGCCTATCGGGGCGGTGTAGCTCAGCTGGTTAGAGCGCACGACTCATAATCGTGAGGTCGGGAGATCGAGCCTCCCCACCGCTACTAGTAGACGCAAACGAGAACGTGAAAGAAGGCAACGGACGTGGCCTCCAGTACTGACGTACGGCCGAAGATCACTTTGGCCTGCGAGGTGTGCAAGCACCGCAACTACATCACCAAGAAGAACCGCCGCAACGACCCCGACCGGCTGGAGCTGAAGAAGTTCTGCCCGAACTGCGGGCATCACCAGCCGCACAAAGAGTCGCGCTGATTTGTCGGCCGTCTGTCGACGGCCCGGTAGAAGTGCCGAGGTTGACTAGGTAGGTTTCTGTTCCGTGGCATTGTCCGAAGCTTTGATCGGAACGCACTACCGCCATCCCGAGTCCTATGTGGTGGAGCGCGAGAAGATCCGCGAGCACGCCAACGCCGTCAAGAACGACCATCCGGCGTTCTTCTCCGATTCGGCGGCCGCCGAACTCGGCTACGACGGCGTGCTGGCGCCGCTGACCTTCATCAGCATCTTCGGCTACACGGCTCAGACCGCCTTCTTCGCCGACGCCAACATCGGCCTCACCGACAAGCAGATCGTGCAGGTCGACCAGGTCTTGAAGTTCCGCAAGCCGATCACGGCCGGGGACACGCTCTTCTGTGACGTCTACGTGCATGACATCCGGCAGGCGCACGGCACCGACATCATCGTCACCAGAAATGTCGTCAGCAACCAGGACGACGAGGTAGTACAGGAGACCTACACGACGCTTGCCGGGCGGAGTGAGGAAGACGGAGAGAGTGGCTTCAACGATGGCACTGCGTGAGTTCAGCTCGGTCAATGTGGGTGAGGAGCTGCCTGAAAAGGTCATCACCCTGACCCGCGCCGACTTGGTCAACTATGCCGGTGTGTCCGGCGACCTCAACCCGATCCACTGGGACGACGAGATCGCCAAGCAGGTCGGCCTGGACACCGCGATCGCCCACGGGATGCTCACCATGGGCCTCGGCGGCGGCTACGTCACCTCCTGGATCGGTGATCCGGGTGCGGTGACCGAGTACAACGTGCGCTTCACCGCGATCGTCCCGGTGCCCAACGACGGCGTCGGCGCCGAGATCGTCTTCTCCGGCAAGGTGAAGTCCGCCGACCCCGAGACCAAGTCCGTGACCATCGCGCTGACGGCCACAACGGGGGGAAAGAAGATTTTCGGTCGCGCCGTGGCGATTGCGAAGTTGGCGTAACCATGGCACTCAAGACTGACATCCGGGGAATGGTCTGGGAGTACCCCGACACCTTCGTCGTAGGACGCGAGCAGATCCGCCAGTACGCCAATTCGGTGAAGGCCCACGATCCGGCCTCGATCGACGAGAAGGCCGCGGCCGAACTCGGCCACTCCGGTCTGGTGGCACCGCCGACCTTCATGTCGATCCTGGCCGTGATGATCCAGCGGCACTTCTTCCAGCATGTCGACGTCGGTTTCGAGACCATGCAGATCGTGCAGGTGGACCAGAAGTTCAAGTTCTACCGACCCATCGTCGAAGGCGACGCGGTCAAGGGAACGATGTACATCGAGTCCGTCGACGAGCGGTTCGGTGCGGACATCGTCACCACCCGCAATGTGCTGATCGACCAGCACGGCGAGGTGGTCATGGAGTCCTTCACCACGCTGATGGGTCACGAGGGCGACAACTCGATCTCGGCCGGCTGGGATCCGGAGACCGGACAGGTGCTGCGCAAGCCGGTGGCCCACGACTGACAGCGGGATTAACACTCGTCCGATGTGCCGTTGTACACTCGGACCTCGGGGTTTTCCCAGATAAGCGCGCTGTCCGTCGGTTCGGGTTGACCGAACGGGGAGCGCGCGACCTATGTGGGGCAAACCTTTGCAGAGGGGCGTAGCTCAACTGGCAGAGCAGCGGTCTCCAAAACCGCAGGTTGCAGGTTCAAGTCCTGTCGCCCCTGCAATAACTGAATAAGACTGGACTGGAACATGGTGGACACTGGAGGGTGCACACCGGGCTGGGGTACTCAGCCCTGACGGACTCGACACAAAGGAGCATGCGGTGAGCGACGAGCGCGACAGTGCTGACGCCGCAAGCGACAGCACCGAGGACACCACCGGCGGGCAGACCGTCGTCGTGACCCGACCCGCGCGTCCCACCGGCAAGCGGTCCAGGCGCGCCGGGGCCACTGCGCTGGCCGAGCCGGAGGAAGTCGAATCGAGCGCCGAAGAACTCGGCGTCGAGGACAAGTCCGGCAAGAAGACGAAGAAGAAGACCAAGAAGGCCAAAACCGGTCCTTCGCGCAACCCGATCCTCTTCGTCTGGAACTACCTCAAGCAGGTCGTCGCCGAACTGCGCAAGGTGATCTGGCCCAACCGCAAGCAGATGGTCAGCTACACCACCGTGGTGCTGCTGTTCCTGGCCTTCATGGTGGCCCTGATCGGCGGGGTCGACCTGGGCCTGGCGAAGCTGGTGCTGTGGGTGTTCGGCTAGCCCGAGCATGGATGTTTTTAGAGAGGACTGACTACCGTGACAACCCCCGAAGGCGATACGCCCACGGGTGAGGCCGTCGACGTCATCGACGAGGCCGCACCTGAGCTCGAGGCGGCGCCTGACGCTGAGGCGCCGCAGGCCGCCGGCGAGGCCGCCGAGGAGGAACTCGATCCGGCCGCCGCGCTCAAGGCTGAGCTGCGCAGCAAGCCGGGCGACTGGTACGTCATCCACTCGTACGCCGGCTACGAGAACAAGGTGAAGGCCAACCTCGAGACCCGCGTGCAGAACCTCGACGTCGGCGACTACATCTTCCAGGTGGAAGTGCCCACGGAAGAGGTCACCGAGATCAAGAACGGCCAGCGCAAGCAGGTCAATCGCAAGGTCCTGCCGGGCTACATCCTGGTCCGGATGGATCTCACCGACGACTCCTGGGCCGCGGTGCGCAACACCCCCGGTGTCACCGGATTCGTCGGCGCGACCTCGCGGCCCACCGCGCTGTCGCTGAACGACGTGGTGAAGTTCCTGCTGCCGCAGGGCGCGGCGAAGAAGCCCGGCAAGGCGGCATCGACGGCTGCGTCGGCCGCCTCGTCCGAGGCCACGCTGGAGCGCCCGGAGATCCTGGTGGACTTCGAGGTGGGCGAGTCGGTCACCGTCATGGACGGCCCGTTCGCCACACTTCCGGCGTCGATCAGCGAGGTCAACGCCGAGCAGCAGAAGCTCAAGGTGCTGGTGTCCATCTTCGGCCGCGAGACACCCGTCGAACTGACCTTCAACCAGGTCGCCAAGATCTAGTAATCGGGCGCTTGCGCCCTCTGGAAAGCACAGTAAGGAAGTCGAACACCCATGGCCCCGAAGAAGAAAAAGGTCGTCGGGCTGATCAAGCTGCAGATCCAGGCCGGGCAGGCCAACCCCGCCCCGCCGGTCGGCCCTGCGCTCGGCCAGCACGGCGTCAACATCATGGAGTTCTGCAAGGCGTACAACGCCGCGACGGAAAACCAGCGCGGCAACGTCATCCCCGTGGAGATCAGTGTCTACGAGGACCGCAGCTTCACCTTCGCACTGAAGACCCCGCCCGCGGCCCGGCTGCTGCTCAAGGCCGCCGGTATCCAGAAGGGTTCGGCCGAGCCGCACAAGACCAAGGTCGCCAAAGTGACCTGGGATCAGGTGCGCGAGATCGCCGAGACCAAGAAGGAAGATCTCAACGCCAACGACATCGACCAGGCCGCCAAGATCATCGCAGGCACCGCCCGGTCGATGGGCATCACTGTCGAATAAGAACTGCAGGAACACGTGGGAGAGCCCGCTTCGGCTCGTGATGAGCGCTTGCGCGAAGAGCGATCAACACAGCACCACGACCTCTGAATTCAGGAGATACCAATGAGCAAGACCAGCAAGGCATATCGCGAAGCCGCCGAGAAGGTGGACCGCACCAAGCTCTACAGCCCCCTCGAAGCCGCCAAGCTCGCCAAGGAGACCTCGTCGAAGAAGCAGGACGCGACCGTCGAGGTGGCGATCCGGCTCGGCGTCGACCCGCGCAAGGCCGACCAGATGGTCCGCGGCACGGTCAACCTGCCCAACGGCACCGGTAAGACCGCGCGCGTCGCGGTGTTCGCGGTGGGGGAGAAGGCCGAGCAGGCCAAGGAAGCCGGTGCCGACATCGTCGGCAGTGACGACCTGATCGAGGCGATCCAGGGCGGCATGCTCGACTTCGACGCCGCGATCGCCACGCCCGACCAGATGGCCAAGGTGGGACGCATCGCCCGCGTGCTGGGCCCGCGCGGTCTGATGCCGAACCCCAAGACCGGCACCGTCACCCCCGACGTCGCCAAGGCCGTCACCGACATCAAGGGCGGCAAGATCAACTTCCGCGTCGACAAGCAGGCCAACCTGCACTTCGTGATCGGCAAGGCGTCCTTCGACGAGAAGAAGCTCGCCGAGAACTACGGCGCCGCGCTGGACGAGGTTCTGCGTGCCAAGCCGTCGTCGTCCAAGGGCCGCTACCTGAAGAAGATCACGGTCTCGACGACCACCGGCCCGGGCATCCCGGTCGACCCGGCCGTCATCCGGAACTTCACCGAAGAGGCTTAGACGCTCGAACAAGTGGCCACCTGCCCTGGGCAGGTGGCCACTTGTCGTTTCAGGACGCGGTCGGGTCGACAGGTACTTCGATGGTGGCCAGCAGAGCGCGATGGTCGGAACCGGGAATCGTGACGGTCTGGACGGACGTGGCGACGGAATTCCGTGTCAGCACGTGGTCGACTGTGAGCAACGGCGGAAACCATGTGTCGGCCGGATACGTCGGGGCGAAGCCGGCCCCGGACTGATTGACCGCGTCGGCGTAGCCGCCAGTGAGCAGATCGCGGAACTGGCGCATGTCAGGAGTGCTGTTGTAGTCACCACCGACGATCACCGCCGCCGGCCCGGCGATCCGTTCGAACGTGCGAAGCTGGGCTTTGGCACCCGTCATTCCGATACGCCAGTTGCTGACGGTGTTCCGCTCGCCCGCGACTGGTGAGTACACGTGGACGCTGGCGAGCAGCGGGTCGAAACGTACACCGGGGACATCCACTCGGGCCGCCGGCATTTTCACCGCACGGTGTCGGGGCACTGTCAACGCGGTCAGAGGGTAGCGACTCCAGATCCCGATTCCGGCCGAACCCTCAGCCGGAAGCAGATGCGAATAGCCAAAAGCCTTGGTGATGCCCGCTCGCTTGAGGTGTTGAACCGCCTCCGGGGTCAGCTCCGCCACGGTGATCACATCGGCGTTGCCCTTGGCCAGTTGGACCAACACCGCGGCGTCGGCCTGTCCCTTGCGCAGGTTCGACGACAGGACGCGAATCTGGATGCGTTGTGTCGACGTCCCGGGAACGCCGAGGTAGTACCACGTGACCTGGATAGTCAGCGACATCGCCAGCGTCGCCACGGTGAGTACGGCGACGATGCGTTGGTGGTACAGGACGGCCACCAGAGCTCCGACGATCGCCACCAGCAGGACGTAAGGTGAGCCGACCGCCAAGATCATCGACGGCACATTCGTGATCGGCTTCGCCCGCGCGACCATGGCGACGACAACGAAGGCTGGGACAGCGGCTAACGACAGCCCTTGCAGGACCCGTCTGGCCGACAAGAGACGTGTGTCCTCCTTGTGCGTCCGCATCTGACCGCACGCTATCAGTCCAGATCAGCGCATGCTGGTTGGGCTTATAGGGGCTGGAAGCTGGTGGTGCCTGGTCCAACGGCCGCGATGCCGTCAGTATGCTCCGTGATGACCGAAGACAGCGCGGACTGTCTTCAGCGCAATCAGCAAGTCGGACATCATCGACCAGTTTTCGACGTAGAAGAGGTCGAGTCTGACCGAGTCTTCCCACGACAGATCTGACCGTCCACTCACCTGCCAGAGACCAGTGATGCCGGGGCGCACCAGCAGCCGCCGCTTGGCGTGATCGTCGTAGGACTTGACCTCGTTCGCCAGCGGCGGACGCGGGCCGACGACACTCATATCCTGCTTGAAGACGTTGATGAACTGGGGGAGTTCATCGAGGCTGTACTTGCGAAGGAACCGGCCGACCGGAGTGATCCGCGGATCGCACCGGATCTTGAACAGCACTCCGCCTTCACTCTCGTTCAGAGCGGACAATTGCCCCAGCATCGTGTCGGCGCCGTCGACCATGGTGCGGAATTTGACCATTTCGAATGGCTGACCGTTCATTCCGATCCGCTCTTGGCGGTAGAAGACAGGACCCTTGCTGGTCAGCTTGATGGCGATCGCGATGGCGGCCAGAATCGGCAGCCCGAACACCAGCACGGCGCTCGAGAACGCGATATCGAAAAGTCGCTTCTGGA
The DNA here is from genome assembly GCF_002723835.1 of Mycobacterium sp. shizuoka-1. GTDB lineage: Bacteria > Actinomycetota > Actinomycetes > Mycobacteriales > Mycobacteriaceae > Mycobacterium. The sequence continues at coordinate 86,873 of NZ_BEWG01000055.1, forward strand.
AGCGCTTTGCGCCGTGGTATTGCGGCTTTTCCACATGGATCAGCGGTAAGCCGGCGACGGGACGCATCTGTAGCCGAGGTCCGGCAACATCGACCACGCCGGGCGAAACCAGCAGGTCGATGTTGAGCTTCTCCAGCTCCCAGGACAGGTCCCGGAATCCGCGTCCGTCGAGGCGCTCGGTCGCCGTCACGGCCACCGCATGGCTCTTGGTGGCGGTGACCGCACCGACGACGTTTGACTCGTCCCCGAACGACGCAATCGATCCAATGCCGGGAACAGTGATTTCAGTCCTGCTGCGAGGGCCCGGAATGCATGCACCGACCACTTCGTACTCCGAGCTGTCCCGAGCGAGGGACCGAGTGAGGTCACATACCGCCCGTTCGCTGCCTACAACGAGGACACGGGTGATGCAGCGCCCATACTTCCTGCGAGCCCTGACCACCATCTGCCGACCCAACCACCGGAACAGGATGAGCAGCGTGATGCCGGCGGGAAGCGCGATCATCAGGTAACCGCGGGCAATCTCCAGTTTGAACAGCATCGACAGGATGGCCACGGTGCCGAACACCGACAACGTGGCCAGCCACACCCGCCGATACTCTTCGGCACCCGAACCGATGACGCGGGGCGAACGAGAGCGGTTGATCGACAAGGCCAACGTCCAGCTGACCGCGATTATCGTCGAGACGACGAAATAATTTGAGTTCTTGAAAGGCGCTTCCGTGGGTGGCAACGCCCCGAAACGCAGCCACTGTGCCAGACTGATCGCGGCGACGACGGCGATCAAGTCGGCGACCACCAGGCGCCGAGCGTATCCGAGCTGCCAGGAAGGAATAGCCTCCGTAGCTGGACCTACGTCCGCAGCAGCCACCAATCGTTCGTTAATTGCAGTCATCTTCCCCCCAAAACCGGCTCCCCCGCAGGACTGCGCGACTCTGTGAGAATCATGTCATATTGGTGGCGACGTCGCGCCTTAACGGCCGGAGCCGATCGACTTGCTGGCGGAGAGCTAATTGACGCCCGGCGCCGAACTGCGATGGCAGAACTCGATGACCGTCGGCAGTTGTTCGGCGATCAGGGCGCCGACCTCGGCGAAGAACGCGGCGTCTTGCCCAATGGGGTCGGCGATATCCGCCACATTTCGCGCCGGTAGCTGGGAACGGACCGCGGCCAGGTCTGCCAGATTCTGCGGCTCGCAGTTCGCGATCAAGAGGGAAGCCTCGGTCAGGGTGAAGGTCCTGCGCAGCTGGCGCGGAGCCAGCTCCAGGACCGCGTCGCGATGTCGCGTGGTCATCGTCAGCACCAGGTCGGCGTCCGAGGCGATCTTGGGCGTGATCTGTCGTGCGGCGAAGTCGGACGCGTCACCGCCCAGCTCTTCGAGGACACGGGCAGCGTCGGAGTGAATCGGATGATTGCGGACCGCCCGCGTTCCTGCGCTGGACGCCCGAAATCCGTCCCATTCACGCGACTCGGCGTAGGCCTGGGCAAGTCGCTCGGCGATCGGCGACCTGCAGATGTTTCCGGTACAGACAAATAGGACGTGCAGAGCTGAACTCCTCGGTTCGGCGTCGGATCCCCGGTATGCCGGAGATCCGACGCATACGCCTTGGTTCGCGGTGGTGTCGGTGTCACAGGTTAGCCGCTGAAGCAGAAGAGTGAGCGGTGGGCGAGATGCGGGGCTGTTTGTGGCGAGGAGAACGCCTGGTATCCGCGGTGGGAGACAAAGCTGCAGGTCGTCGGCGGCCGGACAGGCGATGCCGGGCTCTGCTGTCGTCGATGTCCGCCTGAAGGGTTGCGGGTGGGCTGCTATTGGTGAATGTTGGTCCCGTTGGGGGCCATAGGTTGTGGTCCCGTGAGGGCGGAGCGTCGTTGGCGCCGAGATGGCGCCGTACAGGGTAGGGGACAATGATGGGTTGCCGCATCGCCGTTTTCGGAACCGGTTACCTGGGTGCTACCCACGCCGCGTGCATGGCCGAACTCGGTCACGAAGTCGTCGGTGTCGATGTTGACGAGGCAAAACTCGCGCGATTGGCCGCCGGTGAGGCCCCGTTCTTCGAACCAGGCCTCAACGAGGTGCTCAAGGCCAACGTGGATGCCGGCCGGGTGCGGTTCACGACGTCGTACGAGGAGGCGGCGGAGTTCGCCGATGTTCACTTCATCGCCGTGGCGACCCCGCAGAAGCGGGGGGAGTTCGGTGCCGATCTCACCTACGTCGATTCGGTGGTCGCGACCTTGGCGCCGCTTCTTCGACGGCCCGCAGTCATCTACGGAAAGTCCACCGTCCCGGTCGGTACTGCCGCGCGATTGAGCGAGATGGCGCACGCGCTCGCGCCAGTCGGTGATGTGATCGAAGTGGCGTGGAACCCCGAGTTCCTCCGCGAGGGCTTCGCCGTGCAGGACACCCTGCATCCAGACCGGATCGTGCTTGGCGTCGACCAGGGCCGCACAGGACAAGCTGAGAAGTTGGCCCGGGAGGTGTACGGCAAGATCATCGGTGAGGGGGTGCCGTTCCTGGTCACCGATCGCGAGACCGCTGAGCTTGTCAAGACGGCAGCGAATGCCTTTCTGGCAACCAAGATCTCGTTCATCAACGCAATGGCCGAAGTATGTGAAGCCGCCGGAGCCGACGTTTCGGAACTCGCTGACGCCATCGGTTATGACACCAGAATCGGGCGGCGTTTCCTGAATGCCGGAATCGGCTTCGGCGGAGGCTGCCTGCCGAAGGACATCCGTGCGTTCATGGCTCGTGCAGGCGAGCTGGGCGCCAACCACGCGCTGACTTTCCTGCGCGAGGTCGACAGCATCAACATGCGGCGTCGCGTCAGGATGATGGAAATGGCCCGTGAGGTCGCGGGCGGCTCATTGATCGGTGTACGGGTGGCTGTGCTGGGCGCGGCATTCAAGCCGGACTCTGACGACATTCGCGATTCTCCGGCATTGAACATCGCGGGTCAGATTCAACTGCAAGGGGCGTCGGTATCGGTATACGACCCGCAAGCCATGGAGAATTCCCGACGGCAGTTTCCGACCCTGGATTACGCCAGTGACCTTCGTGCCGCGTGTGAAGGTGCAGACCTGACGTTGGTGCTCACGGAATGGGATGAGTTCCGTCAGTTGGACCCCGGCTACCTGGACACCATTGTCCGGCAGCGGCGGATCATCGACGGCAGAAATTGCTTGGATCCGGCGAAATGGCGCAACGCCGGGTGGATCTATCGCGGAGTCGGCAGGCGCTAGAGACAGCGAATTTCGACGGTCAGGCCGACCTCAGGATTCGCTGGAGAGCACTTCCATCAGGCGTGCAAGAAAACGCTCCTCGGAAAACGTCGCCGCCTGGGCGCGGATGACGTCGGGATTCCACACCTTGGTGCGGCTCTTTTCGACCGCTTCGCGGACGAGTTCAGGGACAGGCTGGTCGAAATAGAGCCCCGTCTCACCTTCTCGTATCGTGTCGAGAAAGCCGCCCCAGCGCAAGACGATTGACGGCTTTCCAAAAGTTGCCGCCTCGATCGGCGTCAATCCGAAATCCTCGAAGCTGGCGGCCAGTACCGCGACGCAGTGCGCGTACAGCCACCTCATCTGGGCGTCGGTGAGGTTTTTGACCATCAGAATCGATGGTCCGGCCTTCTGCCGGAGCCGGCGCTCTTCTGGTCCCGCGCCGACAACGACCAGGGGCAAACCCAACTCGTTAAATGCATCGATCACGACGTCGACGTTCTTGTAGGGAAGCAGTCGGGAGATACACAGATAGAACCCGTCCGCCGCTGCCGGCAGAGCTGCGATGTCGACGGGCTCTTGGGGCAGAGTCGGGTCGATCGAATGCGGAGCCGGCAGGACCTCGGCCTCGATCTTGTACGTTTCCCGAATTCGCTGCTGAACAGCCGTGGATATCGCGAAGTATTTCGTGGCCGTCGCCGCCTGCCGCTTGTCCCATCGTTTGAGCAGCGGCGAAAAGACCTTTAAGGCAAGTCGTTTGGCCGTCATCCGATCCGAACCGAGGTACGCGTCGGGTTGGTAGAGCCAGCGGGCCGGCGAATAGCAGTATACGATTTTCGTGCCCGACGTGCGGAATCCGTGGGCCCATCCGCTGCTGCTCGCGATGGTATGCGTGGCGTTGATCTTCGTGCTGCCGACCACCGCAGCCAGTAGCGGCAGGGCCAGCCGATGGAATTTGCGCAGCAGTGCAACTCGATTGAGCCAGCTGGGGCGAATGTCGTGCGCTTGAAATTCTGGGTAGGTCGAGCCCGGTTCGTACAGGGTGGTGTAGATCGGAGCCTCGGGAAAGGCGCGTGCTAGAGCCAGGACCACCTTTTCGGCACCCCCGCGCTGGGTGAGGTAGTCGTGCGCGATGGCGATGCGGTCGTCCTTGGACATGCAGCGATGATCTCACGACCGAATCAGATGGCTCGTGCTGTGGAGCGCACGACCGCGCTGGCCGGCTCGCTGCGCGGCGTGCGTGTTGCTGCGTATGCTCATTACCGGCTGGAAAGTGTGTGCCAGCTGGGATGTGAAGGAGTGGGGGCATGGGGGAGCCGCGAACGACCGCCCGGCCCGACGTCGACTGGGGTCTGTTTGTGCTCGTTGTCGTCGCGTCGCAGGGATTTTCCGCGTTCCTCCCAGGAGACCAGACGCGCAGCACCCTGATCCTCGCGACCGTTGTACTGATCGGTTTGGTGGTTCGACAGCTTGCCCAGGCATTGAGCGCAACCTGGCTCAGTCCGCTGGTGCTTTTCCTCGCGTTCTGGTTGGTCGGAGCCGCACTTCTCTCGCCACGGCCAATGGCGTCGCTGCCCCAGGTCGTGGTGCTGATTCTGATGGTCGTGTACACGACCACCAGACAGGGCACCACCAAGGACACCATTCACACGTTCGCGCTGGCGACGACATTCGCGCTGGTGCCCTCGATCATCGGCCTGGTCACTCCGATTCTGGCGCCGGTATTTGCGCATGCGGGCAGCGCGGGCGGCTATGCCGGTTATTTCTCGTGGAACAGCATGTCCGGAATGTGCGCCGCGGCCGCCCTGCTCAGCATCGTGTTGGCGTTCTTCTATTGTGGATTCTGGTGGTGGCAGGTGCCTGGCGCGGCCGGTGCCGTGTTGATCCTGGTGTTGTCGGACTCCGCAACCGCAGATGGTGCGGTGTTGGCCGCGTTCGCGGTACTGGGTTGCGTTGCGATTCTGCGTCGCGTCAGTTTGCGTAACCGGCGCCAGGCAGTCATCGGCGTCGGAATCATCGCCGTCTTGCTGGTGATCAAAGCGGTCAGCGACCCGGAGATCCTGCCGAAGATTTCGGAAGCGCTGGGGCGCACCGATACCGTCAGCAACCGAACCTACATCTGGAACTATGCGATGGACGGGATCGCCGAGGCGCCGTATTGGGGTTATGGCTTCGGGTTCTGGGGTTCCTACACCAAGAACTCGGCCCACAACGGCTTCCTCGATCTTGCGCTGACGGCGGGACTGCCCGCGGTCGGTGCCCTGGTGGTGATGATCCTCGCCGCCGTGGGACGGCTGGCTGTCGCGGCCAGTCCCATGCTGCCGCTGCTGGCGTTTGGCATCATGATCAATCTTGCGTTGTCGCAGTTGGCAATTCCGTCGGTGGCGTCGTTGGCGATTCTGCTCGCTGTCGGGGCGGCCGCCGGGTTCGGTGCAAGGACGACGGCACGCGCCGATGCGCCTCCGGGCGACGCTTCGACACCGGCACCCACCGCAGCCATGCGTTCGCTGTCGGGCACCGCTTAGACACGGGGTCCGGGACGGATGCCTTGTGCGGCAGTGGTTTTCCCGCGCTCGATGCGGCTGAGCGCCATTCTCCCGACGTGTGGGGCGTCGAGCGGGTGAGTCGTCCGGTCATCGACGCCCTGGATGCCGCCACAGGTCCTCGGCCGAGGCGTCCTGTCACTTCGCTCGAGAATGAGGGACATGATTACCGTTGCCCATGTTGACCACACCGCTGAGGCTGGAGGTGCCGAGCTCGCGCTCGCCCGGCTCGTCGAGAAGGATCCTGGGTGGATGCCCCTGCTGATGATTCCGCCGACGAGCTCTGAAAGTGACACATTCGCCGTCGTTCCACAGAAGTACGTGTCGCGGCTAGGTGTGTGGCAACCGGCCGGCGCAATCGGGGGCGGCCTCACCGGCCAATTGGCACTGTTCGCCCGGGCCTTCTATCAGGCCTTGGTAATCAGGCTGAACCGGTCGTTCCGGCGCGCTGAGGTCGTACACGCGAACACGAGCCGCGCGGCGATCATCGGCTGGCTTGCGACCGTCGGTTCGCGGCGACGACTTGTGGTCCATCTGCGTGACGCGGTCGACGTCGAAGCCTTGGGCTCACGGAACACCAAGCTGCTCAGCCTGATCCTGGGCCGTGCCGCGGGCGTCATTGCGAATTCGAACTACACGTTGCGCTCCGCACAGCCACATCTGCGGCCAGGAACTCCAGCCATGGTGATCCCTTCTCCGGTAGGCCTTTCCGACGAGCGGCCGGTCGGAGGAGTGCGCGACGACGTCCGGGTGGTGGGCATGCTGGCCCGGATCACCGAGTGGAAGGGGCAGGAACTCCTGATTGGTGCGTTCGCGGACGCGTTCGCGGGGTCTACGGTCACGCTTGAACTGGCGGGCTCGCCGGCCTTCGGGCAGGACGCATATCTGGAGCACCTCCGCACCGTCGTGCGGGACCTCGGCATCGAGCAGCAGGTGCGGTTTTTGGGACACGTCAGCGACATCTGGCCATTGCTGGATTCCTGGGACATCTGCGTGCACGCGTCTTTGCACAGCGAACCGCTCGGCCAGAATGTGTTGCAATACCTCGCTGCGTGCCGACCGGTGATCGCGGCGAATGCCGGGGGCCCGACGGAATGGGTCAAGCAGGGTCATACCGGCCTGCTGTTCGAGACGGGCAGCCGGGCGGCACTCGGCTCGGCTCTCGAGACGTTGCGTGACGACGCCGAGCTCCGAAGGGCGTTGTCGGCGAACCTCGCTCGGGAACGGCCAGTGCCCACCGATGAGGCAGTTCGCGAGATTTACCGCGAGTTCTTCGAATCTGTCCGTCTCCGCTGACGCGCTGGTAGCGATCCCACGGCGTCCTTCTCGGCCCGAGCGGGGCGCGCCACGGTTGGGCCGAGTTACGATACGACCGCGGGACGCTACGGCGAGCGAGCGACGGGGGCCCATTGACCGAGCACACAAAGACCGCCCTGATCACGGGGATCACCGGGCAAGACGGTGGCCATCTGGCACCCCTCCTGCACGAGAAGGGCTACGAGGTCTACGGGATCATCCGTGGCCAGAGCAACCTCAAGAAGGAGAAACTCCTTGAGGAGTTTCCCTTCGTCAAACTGATCGAAGCGGATCTGCTCGACCCGTCGTCGATCATCCGCGCGGTTGAAGAGTCCGATCCCGACGAGTTTTACAACCTGGCGGCCATCAGTCATGTCGGGTACTCGTTCAAGAACCCGACGTTGACATTGGACACCACCGCCGGTGGCGTGCTCAATTGCCTGGAAGCCATTCGGATGACCGGCCGTGCCGACAAAACTCGGTTTTACCAGGCCTCGACCTCAGAAATGTACGGCGGACTTGATTACAACCGCCCGGGGCTCGGATATGACGAGCGATCGCTTTTTCATCCCCGAAGCCCCTACGGCGTCGCGAAACTTTACGGTCACTGGATAGCCAAGAACTACCGGGAGAGCTACGGCATCTTCGCCGCGTGTGGAATCTTGTTCAACCACGAGGGGGAGCGTCGTGGCGTGGAATTCGTGACGCGGAAGATCACCCATGCGGTGGCTCGTATTCATCTCGGCCTGCAGGACACGGTGAATCTCGGCGATCTGTGGCCCAAGCGTGACTGGGGGTACGCCGGCGACTACGTGCGGGGCATGTGGCAGATGTTGCAACACCACGAGCCCGACGATTTTGTCCTCGCCACCGGCGAAACCCATTCCATCGAAGAATTCCTCACCCAGGCATTCGCCGAAATCGGTATCGACGACTGGACACCGTACGTCAACCGGAGCCAGGCGCTCATCAGACCCGCGGAGGTCGACATCCTGCTGGGCAACCCGACCAAGGCGGAAACCGTGCTGGGTTGGGGGCGCGAGGTCGGCTTCACCGACCTGGTACGCCTGATGGTCCAGCACGACATCGCGGATCAGCGGGCGCGCAGCACCGTGCTCGCGTCGCAGACCGAGCGATGACCTTCGCGCGACCTGGCGATCGAATAGCGGTAAGTGGAGCAACAGGATTCGTCGGGCAGACGTTGGTGTCGCGGCTCTGCGCCGATGGCTACCGGGTGGTGGGCATCTCGGAGCGCCCGGAGCCGCCGCCGACCATAGCCGACATTCTCGACGACTACTGCGCCGCGGACCTGACGGCAGGCTGGCCGGTCACCGGGCCCGTCGGCGGGATCATCCATCTGGCTGGCCTCGCCGCGGTCGGTCCGTCATTCGATCATCCGCAGGATTACCTCGCGACGAACAGCGCGATGGTCACTCACCTGTTCGAGTGGGCCCTTGCCGAGCAGTGGAACGGTCGCGCACTCATCGTCAGTTCAGGCGCGGTTTACGGCGGTGAACTGGACGGGCACAGCTTCACCGAAGAGTCCCCGGTGGTGGCGACGTCGCCCTACGTGGTCTCCAAGCTGTTGGTGGAACTGCAGACGGAGTACTACCGCCGTCGCGGAATCGACGCGGTCATGGTCCGGCCGTTCAATCACATCGGCCCGGGCCAGCGGCCCGGCTTCATCGTTCCGGACCTGGCAGCCCGGCTCGCCGAATGGCAACCGGGCAGCGCGCTGCCGGTCGGCAATCTGGACTCCGCCCGCGACTACACCGACGTTCGCGATATCGCGGTCGCCTACCGCATGTTGCTGGAACTGCCCGCACCGCAACACAGCACCTACAACGTGTGCAGCGGCACGTCTCGCTCGGGATGGGAGATTCTCGCCGCAGTGTGCGCGGCCCTCGGAAAGCCGGTGCCACCTACGACTGGGACAACCCAGCGCAGCATCGACCCGTCGGTAATCGTCGGCAACGCCGAGCGGCTCTCCGAAGAGACGGGTTGGACGGCCACGGTGGATCTTCAAAAGTCGATCCACGACTTCGTCACGTCGGTCGACGGGTCTGACCAGGCTCGTTCCATCGACCGATGAGCCGACCCGACTGCCGATATAGTATTGCTTCTGCTCAATTGCCGACTGCGACTAGGGGGAGTTGCGATGCCGGACATGCTTGACCAGCTACTCGCGCGATCCAGGGGAACCCGCGAGAACCCCGCCGTGCCACTGAACTCGTTGCAGATCGCCACCCGGGATGCCGTGCTGGGTAAGTACGCCGACGGTACCTATGCAACGGTCGAGGTGGCGTGCCTCTGCGGCGCTCGGGGGGGTCAGCTGGTCGCTGAGCGCGATCGTTACGGGCTGCCGTCGCCGAGTGTGCTCTGTCTCGAGTGCGGTGTGGTCCGAACCTCGCCACGCCTCGCAGATGACAGTCTGTCGGCGTTCTACGACCACGAGTACCGCCCGCTCTACACCGGCTCGGTGCAAGCCCAGGACAAGTTTCTCGAACTCCAGCGCATCCGCGGGGAGAACATCAACCACTTCCTCACCGGTGTGCTCCCGGCCGGAAGCCGGGTTGTCGACATCGGCTGTGGTGCAGGGTTCACTCTGCTGTCGTTTCGGGAGTCCGGACACCGTGTTGCCGGCTGCGATCTCGGGTCCACCTTTCTCGACGCCGGCCGCTCCCGCGGTCTCGATTTGCGCCACGGAGACCACACCAGCCTCGCCGATCTGGCGCCGTTCGATCTCGTCATCTTGTGTCACGTCTTCGAGCACATCGCCGACCCGCGAAAGCTGATGGATGACTTGAAGCCGATGCTCGCCCCGGGTGGGTTGGTGTACATCGAACTGCCCGGCCTCCGAGCCATCCCGGGCTCGTTCGGCGATCCACTGCGCTATTTCCAGAATGCCCACCTGTGGAATTTCGATCTCGGCAGCCTCACCGCTGTTCTGGCCGGATATGGCTATCGGCAGGTGAAGGGCGACGAGTTCATCCGCTCGGTCTTCACCCCCGACCCGACGGTGGTTCCAGCAGATCAGGGTGGGTATGACCGCGCGGTGCAGGCGCTTTCGCATGCCGAGGCCATGCGACGTCGGTCCGATGCGCGCCGCATGGTCAGCGGCACATTGAAAGATGTCGGGCGAAAAGTGCTCGGCGGCGAGCGCGCGTCGAAATTGAAGCGCAAACTAGGGCGCGTCTGACGATCGCTTCGTAAGCTGGCGAAGCTCGGAGACATCGGGAGGCACAGATGATCGTTGTCGACCTCGCACGAATGGCGAAGCGAGGATTGGGTGCGTTCCGTGCGACCGCACCGATGGCGGCACCGGAATTTGACGACGTCAAAGGCTGGATGCAGACGGTACGCGACGAAGGTGTCTGCGCGATCCCCGGTTTCTATGATCCGGCGACCTGCGAGTACCTCCGTCAGGAGATTCTCGATGTGGCGGAACGGTTTCCCGCCGCGGTGCACAACAGGTCCAACGGAGCCGACCGCCGAGTTTTCGGCATCGAGCAGGTGGCCGAGGGTATCCGGGCGTTTGCCGACGAGCCTCGGCTACTCAACGCGGCCCGGACCGTACTCGGCGAAGACGCCGCCAACGCGTTCACCCTTGCGGGTGTGATCAGCTACACCGAGGGCAACTTGGGCTCGGGGGAGGGTTGGCATCGGGACAGCTTCTTCAATCAGTTCAAGGCGATCATCTATCTGACTGACGTCACCGAACAAAGCGGCCCCTTCGAGTACATCACGCGCTCACATCTGCTTCAGCAGAAGTTCGCCGACCACAAGAGATTCGGCATTCCGCTCGACACCGTGCGGATCGAGGATGCTGCTGCCCAGCGGTTGATCGCCGCGCAGCCTGAGCGGCATCGGGTGATGACTGCGACGATGGGCACGGTGGTACTTGCAGACACCACTGGCATCCACCGCGGTATGCCACTCCTCGGCGGTGAGCGGTTCGCGCTCACCAACTATTACTTCCCGCGTAAGGCCTTCAACGCCAAGCTGTTTGATCATTTCAGCCCTGTTCTGGGCCGCCACGTACCGATTTCGGCCGGCTAGTCCGGTGCGCTTGCCGGCAACGTGAAGCGTTGTCCGGCCGTGCGGTCCGTGAGACTGCGGCCTCAGGCGTCCTTGGTCGCGATGAAAATCTTCTCCCCGCGCAGCAAACCGTAGCGTGCGACGTTCGGTTCCTCGGCGGTGAATTCGGTCAGCGTGAAGCCGGCTTCGGCGATTCGGTCCCGGACATCGCGGCCGAACATCCGGACGTGATCAGCCTGCCCGAAATACCTGATCCGGTCGGCGGTGCTGGTGTGCGCCGGGTTCTCGTAGGTGTGGTCCCAGCCTTCCACGATCGGGAACAGCAGAAGGGCCCGCCCGCCCGGGGCCAGGATGCGGTGGATCTCACGAAGCGCTTTTCCATCGTCGACGTGTTCGAGCACGTGTGCGCACACCACCAGATCCACCGACTCGTCGGGGAGGTCGATGCTCTCGATGTTCAGCACTATCTCGGCCGCGCCAGGGAAAAGATCCGCCGAGCGGTATTCGCCCGCGCGACTTCTGAACACGCTCTCGAGGAAGCGCTCCGGTGCGAAGTGCAGAATTCGCGCGCCGTCGACGACCGAGGCGTTGTCGTTGACCCACAGCGCGACAAGCCGGTGGCGTTCCTTGGAATCGCACTTTGCGCACGCGGCGCCGCGACGGGGTGGGCTGCCGAAGGGGAGGAACCTGCCCGAGTGCCCGCAGAGGTTGCACTCGTGTCTTTCGGGTTTGGACAGGTTGACGATTCCTTGAAGGGGACGGGCGATCGACAAGGGAATGACTTTTCTGCCGACTTCTTTCAACACCGTGGTGCGTCCTCTCTGGATGTCGGTGGAATGCGTACGGCGCCTGCACTATTGGCAGGCAGCGCGGAACCTGCGAACCACCTCAAGCAACGCTGAATCCCCATACCCCCACCCCGGGTGAGCAGAACCGAGTCGACTGATGATACGCCGACGCGACCTGGCTGCGCAGAGCATAGCAACGCGCCGACCGGGATATGGCGGTGCGAGTCGGCTGCAGCCGCGGATCGGTTAGGTGATCTGCAGTAGTGTCGCGGTCGTCGTGGTGTTTCCGAACCAGTACGTGCCAAGGAAAACCTTGTTGCTCGCCTGGTTGAACGCTGTCCACTCAGCCTTGCCGCCCGTCGACGTCCGGGTGGTACCGATCTGGGCGCCGGTCGAGGTGCTCAGGATCGCGAACCGGGTGGTGTAGTTCCCATTTGAGTTGGCGACCGTGGTGGTGACGAACGCGCGGCTTCCGTCGCTGCTCAGATCCTCGGACACCAGGTTGCCGGCGAGCTTGAATGTCGTGCCGATGAGGGCGCCGGTAGAGGTGTTGAGCACGACGGTCCGACAGGTATAGGCCATCGCGTCGTAGTTCTCCACAGCGGTGACCACGGCGCGGCTGCTTCCGGCGTTGAACTTCGCGGCCATGGTCGTACCGGTGAGTTTTACCGTGGCGCCGACCTGCGCGCCGTTGGTCGAGTTGAGAAGCATGATCTGAGTGGTGTAATTGCCCGATGCGTCGGTGGTCGTGGAGTTGTTGGTGACCAGAACGCGAGCGCTGTTGGCGGCGAACAGCGCGGACCCCTGACCGGTCAGCTTCAGCGTCGCGCTGACTGGGGCGCTGTTCGCGGTATTGATGAGCACGACGCGGTATGTATTGGTGGCCCAGTCCTGGGTGGTCAACAGGACGCGCGTTCCGTCGGCGCTGAACTGCGCCTCGCCTTGGCCGGCCAACTTCACCGGTGTACCGATCAGGGCTCCGGTGCTGGCGTTGATCAAGGCAGCCGTGGTGGTGGCATTACCTGAGCCGTCGGCTCCGTCGAGGCTGACGAGGACACGGGATCCGTTGGCGCTGAAGGACGCGGTCCCGTCGCCGGTGAGTTTGACGGTGGTGCCGACCAGCGCGCCGGTCGCGGCGTTGATCAACACCGTCCTGTTCACCCCGTCACCAGCGGTGGTGTTGACGAATGCCCGGGTGCCGTCGGCGCTGAACCCCGCGGTGCCCTGGCCGGCGATCTTCACCGTCGCACCGACCTGCTTTCCGGTGCTGGTGCTGATCATCATCGTCTGGGTGCTGATCGCACCGGTTGCCGGGTCGGTCGAGTACGCGCTGATCATGACTCGACTGCCGTCAGAGTTGAATTGCGGGACGCCAAAACCCGTCCCCTTCACGGTGGTACCGACGAGCGCACCATTGGTGGCGTTGATGATCACGGTGCGGGACAGATATGCACCGGTCGTCGCGTCCGGGCTGAGCGTTTCGACGACCGCGCGAGTGCCATCGGGGCCGAACTGGGAGAACCCGTAGCCGGCCAGTTTCACGGTGGAGCCGATTTGAGCGCCGGTGGCCGTGTTGAGCACGACCGTCTGACTTTGAATATCAGTCATGCTCGCACCCTGTTGGTACGCGGTCAGGATGACGCGGCTTCCGGTGGAGTTGATCTGTGCGATTCCCAGACCGGAGAGCTTGAAGGTGCTGCCGACCTGCGCGCCGGTGGCCGAGTTGAGGATCACCACTCGGCTGGTGTAGATCGGGTTGGCGGGATCCAAGCTGTCCGGGTTGTACGTGCTGATAATGGCATGGCCGCCGTCGGCGCTGAAGACCGAATAACCGAGGCCGGCCAGCTTGATCGACGACATCTGGGCCCCGGTGGCGCTGTTGAGCAAGACGCTCTGCGTGGAAAAGCTTCCGCCTGACTGGGTGTACGCGCTGGCGATGACCCGGCTGCCATCGGCGTTGAATTGCACTGGCCCCAGAGAGGTTCCGGTGAGTTTGACGGTGGTGCCGACTTGCGCGCCGGTGGCTGTGTTGATCAGCACGAGCCGAGTGATGTAGTTGCCGGTGGCCTGGTCTTGGGCCTGACTGGAGAACAGTGCGCGACTGCCGTCGGCGTTGTACTGCACGTCTCCCATACCGGCCAGAGTGATCGAGCCCAGCGTGGTGGTGCCACCGGTGCCTGCAGCAGGCGTCGCCGCCGCCGTCGGGGCTGTCGTAGCCGACCGGGCCGAGCTGGCCACGCCGGTCGATCGGCTGGTGCCGACCGTCGTGGTGGCGGCGCTGGTCACCACATTGACCAGGGACGCGATCTCCGCGGGCAGCGGAATCGACGGTGCGGCGGGCGACGTGCCGGTGGATACCGCGTCGGGTGCCGACGCTTTCGATGCTGGGATATGACGGGCGAATCCGCCGGTGCCGGACTCCGGTGACGACGTGGCCGAGACCGTCACCGACTGACGCCCGGCGGCCTTCGTGAGCTGTTTGGCGCTGTCAGACTTGGCCGGCTTCTTGGTCGCGTGGTTGGCGCTGCTGCTGGCCTTGCCTGCGCCGGTTCCGCCGTCGGAGTTGTCGGCGTGGGCCACTGCGGTGCCGCCGGCCAACGCGGCCGCGCCCACGCCCAGGGAGATTGCGCCCGCCCCGAGCCAGAAGTACGGCTCGCGCCGTCCGCGTCCAGACCTGCTCTGTTGAGTAGCGTGCGCCCGATTTTTCGCCACGTCCAACCCCCCGAAGAATTGACGATTAGGTAATCCAAGGCTCAGAGTCGCACACCCTCGATGCAGAGGCAATACGCCATGCCTAATTCGCAAGCTGGGAGCGGCCACCTAATTGCCATTTCACGTATATCACGGATTTTTCGCAGCTAGAGACTCCAGCTGTGTCGGCGCACTCTTCGCGGTAATCGACCTGAGGGGACCGAAAAGAGGTTGATGGGTGGGCTCTCGCGACCGAAATTGGTGCCGCAGATCGAGGCCGAACGAATGCCGTATTCCGGGCCCAGTGGGTGGCTGCGAGACGATACATCTCGGCCCCGCTCGGTCACCGATGGCGTGTCCCCCGGGATCCATCGCCAGAGCGCGGGAAAGGGCTGTCTATCTTTGGACGCAATCACGTCGTGGCTGGTACCGTATCCATACCTTGGAGGGCCTTTCGCCAGGTCATTTGAGCGAGACGCCGAACGAGGGAAAAGGCCTTGCGGCAAGCCAAACCGGCTTGACCCGTGGGAGGGGGAAGTAGCTATGTCAAATCCAGTGAGTGCGCCCACTGTCATTGCCGAGGTCGGCTGCAACCACGCAGGAGATCTCGAGCTGGCGAAGAAGATGATTCGGGTCGCCGCGGAGTTCTGCGAAGTGGACGTGGTCAAGTTCCAGAAGAGGAACCCGCGCGAACTGCTGACGCCCGAGCAGTACGACGCGCCGCATCCGAACGCGATCCACTCGTTCGGCGACAGCTACGGCGCGCATCGTGAGTTCCTCGAGTTCACCGTGGACCAACACGTCGAACTGATGGACACCGCTGCAAAGTTCGGGGTGACGTACGCGACGTCGGTGTGGGACATGACCTCCGCGAAGGAAATCGCCGGACTGAACCCCAAGCTGATCAAGATTCCGTCGGCGACGAACCTGCACTTCGAGCTGCTCGGGTACCTCTGCGACAACTACGAGGGGGAGATCCACCTCTCGCTGGGGATGACGACACGTGCCGAAGAGGAGTCGATCGTCGACTTCTTCCGGGCCCACGACCGGATGGGTGACGTTGTCCTGTACTCGTGCACCTCCGGCTACCCAGTGCCCTTCGATCAGCTGGCGATCCGGGAGATCGAGCGGCTCAAGGCCATGTACGGCTCCGAACTGCGGGCCGTCGGATTCTCCGGGCACCACCTGGGCATCGCGGTCGACGTGGCGGCTTTTGCCCTCGGCGCCACCGTGGTCGAGCGGCACTTCACCCTCGACCGCACCTCGAAGGGAACCGACCACGCCGCCTCGCTGGAGCCGGACGGTATGCGCCGGGTGCGGCGTGATCTGTCCGCCGTTGCCGCAGCGATGACGTCGCGCGACGACGGTGGGCTTCTGCCGATCGAGCACGAGACGCGCGCGAAACTGAAGTGGCGCCAGTAAGTTTGCGCTTTGGTTGTCGAACCACTGACGCAGCTGGTTGCGTGCGGGAAGACCCAGTAGGGCCGCGGTGAAGCTCGTCGCGTTTGTCTTCTCACCGCTACAGGCGCTGAACCTTCTCGAATACAGCCAGCGCTTCGACCGGCCGGTCGATGTGGTGGTGGTGGGAACCCTGTCTGGGCTCGAAACCACCAGCCGCACCCAGATCGATGCGGTGTTGTCCCTGGTGAAGCCGCGCACGATCATCTATCGCACATGGTTGCTGTCGTCCGGTAAACCGCTCCGCGCGCGACGGGCAGTGTCATCGGCTGTATCCGCCCTGCGCGAGCATTTGACCGCGGGGCCGTACGAGTTCGTCGTCGGCGAATACCGCAACTCGTTCTCCTGGGCGGTCTTGCACCGACTCGGGGACTTGGTCGGCAGTGTTGTGGTCGTCGACGACGGAACAGCCATGCTGCGTATCGACCGCCGGCGACCAACACTGCTGTCGCGGAAAGCTTTGCGGCTGAGGCTCAAAAGTCTGATCTTTCTCGTGTTCGGCGTTCGTGGCGTCCTACCTCCTTCGGCGCTGACCTTCTTCACGATTTTTGCTCTCGAGGCCCATCTGGCGGACAGCGACACGATCGTGCGCAACGACTACCGAACCCTCAGTGCCGAGCTTCGTAAGCTTCCGCCCGACGAAGACTCGGTGTACGTCATCGGAACTCCGCATCGCGAGGCGGGCGTAATGGACACCGGTGACGTGGAACTCGCTCTTGAGCTCGCCCGCTTCGCCGGCGAGTGGACCGGCAAAGAGGTCGTCTACATGGCCCACCGCCGCGAGCGGGCCGAGAAACTCGATGCCTTGCGGGCAGAGTTCACGGTCGTCATGCCCGACGTTCCCTTCGAAATCTATCCACGGGTGATCGGCAAGCAGCCGCGTGCGGTTGTCGGCTACTACTCGTCGTTGTTCGCGACGGTGGCTGATCTGCTGGGAGATTCGGTGGACATCACCGCGCTGCAGATCCCCCGCGACGGTGTCAACGAGTCCTGGCTTCCGTTTGTCGAGGACGTCTATCGGTACTACCGAACCGAACTTGCCTCGGCGGTCAAGGTGATCGAGCATCCGACGCTGTCCCGCGGCACGAGACGCTGACGTGGGAACGGGCCTCGCCGGCACACTCCGCAATCGCGCCTCACGACTTCTTCGCAACGGTCGCGTACTCGGTGCGGCATCGCTGACCGCCGCGGACGTCATCGGAAAAGGCATCGGTCTGCTGATCACGCCATATCTGGCCAATCGGATGGGCGCAGCGCAGTTCGGTGTCCTCAATCTCTATGTGTCGGTCACCCAGATCCTGACGTTCGCCATCTCTCTGGGGGGTGCCGGCCTCCTCGGCGTCGAGTACATCCGCGAGGGATACACCGCGGCGCGGCGCCTGCGCGCGGCCAATCTTCGTGTTTCGCTGTGGGTTTCGATCGCCCTGCTCGTGGTGAGCGTGACAGTCTCGTGGATTGTTCCGGCAGCCGTCCCGTTGATGGCCGGTTTGCTCATCGTCGGGGTGAGCTATGTGCAGGCACTCAACGTGCTCGAATTGTCGTACTACCGCGGCGCGCAGACCTACAAGTTGGCGGTCGCGGGCCAATTCGCATTCGCGATCCTGAACGTGGTGCTGACCGTTGTGGCATTCGAGTTCGACTCGGCCACCGCCGTCAATCGCCTGCTCTCGATTGTGTTGGCCGGCGGCATCGTCCAGCTGGTGTACGCACTCGAGTTACGTAGCAAGCACTTTGAGCGAGCCGACACAGTGACTCGTCGATCGAACACCGCCACGGTCATCCGGTTCGGGATGTCGCTCTTCGTCCACCAGGCGAGCACCTGGATCCGGCTGAGCATCGACCGGTTCGTCGTGTCGGCCTACTTCGGTCTAGCTGCTGCCGGTGTGTACAGCGTCGCAGCCACCCTCGCGAGCGTGGTGTACATCCTGTTCATCTCGGTCAACCAACAGCTTCAGCCGTTTCTCTATCGGCGGCTCAAGAATCGGGATTTCGCCGGATTCCAGCGAGTTCAGGCGTGGTTCGTCGCGGTGGTGTTCGGTTTCACCGCCCTCTACTACGGACTTGTGCTGGTGTGCTTCGATTTGATGTTCGCCCGCGAGTACGACTCAGCCAAGGCCCTTCTTCCCGCGCTGCTCGCCGCCGCCGCCGTCCAGTCCGTCTACCACTTCTTCTCGCATGCCGCGTTCTATGAGCGCCTCGGTGGCCAGATCTCGTCGGTGACGGCAACGGCCTTGGTCGCGTATCTTGCGGGGTTGGGCGCCCTGGCCGTCTTCCGCCAGGTGACGCCGCTGCACGTGGCCCTGTTGGGTCTCGGCGCGAATGCGGTTGCAGCAGGCGGGATGGCGTACCTGTCGCGACGCACCCTCAGACGACTTCGGCTCGGTCCTGCTGAGGTAGAACATCGGGACGAGCCACTGCAACCTCGACGAAGTGAGGCAGGAGTCAGCGATGTCAGATCCCAACCCGGAGCACACCCGGAGTAGTGACGGAGGCGTTGTTGCCGTCATACCCGCCCGCGGCGGGTCGAAGGGCGTGCCAGGCAAGAACCTGACCAGAGTCGGTGGTGTTCCACTCGTCGCTCGCGCGATCCTGACGGCGCATCAGGTCCCGGCGATCGACGCCGTCTACGTGTCGACAGACGACAGCGCGATCGCCGAGGTGGCGCAGCAGTTCGGTGCGGAGGTGATCAACCGGCCAGATTCGTTGAGCGGGGACACCGCTTCGTCGGAGGCGGCACTGTTACATGCGCTGGATGTGTTGGCGGCGGAGGGCGCCGGCGGTGGTCCCGCCACGCTGGCCTTCCTTCAGGCAACGTCCCCGTTTATCCCCGCGCGCAGCCTGGCTCGGGCGGTATCTTCGGTTCGCGCCGGCGATTTCGACGCCATGTTTTCGGCCGTTCCGTTCCATGGGTTCATCTGGCGACTGTCTGCGGATGGGGCTGTCGGGATCAACCACGATGCATCGGTGCGGTTGCGGCGCCAGGACCGCGAACCCGAGTTCCTGGAAACGGGTGCCTTCTACGTGATGAATGTGGCGGGATTTCGTTCCGCCAAGCACCGCTTCTTCGGACGTGTCGGTGTCGAACTACTTCCAGCCGAAACGGCGATCGAGATCGATACCCCGACTGACCTGGCCCTCGCCCGAGCTGTGGCCGCGACGGTCGGAGCTGACTCGCAGGCGGTGCCGGCCAGGGCTCTGGTGATGGACTTCGACGGCGTACACACCGATAACCGCGCACTGATAGACACGAACGGAAACGAGTTCGCGCTTGTCAATCGGTCTGACGGCATGGGAATCGAGCGACTGAGAGCAGCGGGTGTGCCGCTGCTGATCATCTCGAAAGAACGGGTGCCGATCGTCCTCAGCCGCGCTGAGAAACTCGGTATCGAGGCGGTGTGCGGCATCGACGACAAGGTGGCTCATCTGCGGGCCTGGTGTCACGAGCGCTCCATACCGCTTGCCGACACCGCCTACGTCGGCAACGACATCAACGATCTGGGTTGCCTGGATGCGGTGGGGTGGCCGGTCGCGGTGGCAGACGCTCACCCTGAGGTGATCGAAGCCGCACGCGTGGTACTGACCGCTGCCGGCGGCAGCGGCGCGATCAGGGAGATCTCAGACCGCATCCTTCTCGCCCGCGACGGGCACGCGTAGTCAGGATCAGTCGGCGCGCGAGGGGGTACCGCTCTGCTGCTGGCCCGCTTCGGACGTCGCCTCCGCATCGGCGGCGGAGGAGTCTTGGCCGATGGTCGTTGCCACGGCGTTCTTACCCGTCGCTTCACTACGTGACGACCGTTCCTGCTTCTTAGCCTCGGCGCCGTAGTAGCTGTACGTGTAGCTGTACGACGCCCCGCCGCCGCGCGTCGGCATCATGGTGAACACGCTGCCCAGAAGCGTCGCGCCGACGTCGCTCAGGTTGCGCACCGCGTGCATGACCTGCTCCCGCTTGGTCTGGCCGAATCGCGCCATGAGAAGCGCACCATCGGCATGAGCGGCCAAGATGGCGCCGTCGGTCACGGCGAGAAGCGGCGACGAGTCGACGATGACGTAGTCGAACTTCTCGCGAAGTTCACTCAACACGTGTTTGGCGGCCTGCGATCCCAAGAGCTCACTGGGATTGGGTGGGGTCGCTCCCGAGGTGAGGACCGTCAAGCGCGGAAACTTGGTCTCTTGCAGGACCTCGGAAAGGGATGCGGCACCGCTGAGGACGGTGCTGAATCCGGTTTGTCCGATCAAGTCGAGGTACCGGTTCAGCGAGGGCCGTCGCATGTCTCCGTCGACGAGCACGACGTTGTGCTCAGCTTCGGCCAGCGCAAGTGCGATGTTGATCGCGGTGGTCGACTTGCCCTCATTGGGCATGGAACTGGTGACGACGATGACCCGGGGCGGGTTGTCGACAGCCAAGAACTGCAGATTGGTCCGGAGCTTGCGGAATCCTTCGGCGATGGCCGAGTTCTCGCTCTCGAACGAAATTGCAGGCTGATTGCGCCGCCCCTTGTCCAGCGGCACGCTGCCAACGATGCCTACGCCGGTGATCTCCTCGAGCATCTCTCGGCTCTTGATCGTGTTGTCCAGCACGTCGCGAAGCGCTGCGAGGGCGACACCGAGGAGGAGTCCCAATCCGAGACCGATCGCGATGTTTCGGGCGGTCTTCGGAACTACTGGTTTGCTGGGGACCGAGGCACGTTGTTCCACGACGACTCGGGCATCAGGTGTGGCCCCTGGCTTGGGCGTCTCGAGTTCGCGCACCAAGAGCACGAATTCGTCAGACATCGCGTTGGCGATGTCGCGGGCTCGCACCGGTGACTCGTCCAGGACCGACACATCGATCAGGACGGTGTCGAGCTTCGCCGTGGCCTTGACTCGCTTCTGCAACGCGGGCGCATCCATGTCGATGCCGAGCTTGTCGATGGTCCGTTGGGCCAGCGTTGCTCCGGTGATCAGCTGGGTGTAGGAAAGGACTCGCTCTTGGGACAGCCGATTGCCCTGGTACAACTCTGCGGCCGACGAGCCGGCGGAGGTGGAGACATAGAGTCTCGTGGACGCTTCGTAGAGCGGAGTCGTGAGAAGCGAGTACCCGATCGCGATCAACACCGCTGCGAGCGCGGTGACGACGATGGTGATCCATCTCGTCCGCAGCAACTTTGAAAAGTCCTGAAGATTCACGATATCCCTCCCTCGCTGACCAACCCCCGGCCCGACGCGCCAACATTCGCTGGTGCCCGGGAACCTGAAGCTGCTGTCTGCCCCGAGTCCGTTGATTCAGGCACCCAGGCACGGTCACTTAAGCGCAAATTCCATTGTCTCACTTCGAGTGCTGAGCTGCTGACACTACGAGAGGGACAGGGTGTGCCACGGCGCGGGTTGAACCTACTGGCATGGGCACTGCCGAACACGTTCATTCGTTACGTGCCCGTCGATCTGGTAACCAGCCAGTGGGGTCGCTCGGTATCACTCCGAGCACACGGGTACCGAAACTTTGGGAGTGGGGTTGTCCACCAATGGTTGGATCGGAACCTGCGCCTTGCCCGCAACAGTCGGCTCGGAGAGCCGGAACGTCACCTCGGCGGTCTTTCCGGGCGCCACTGCCACCTGAGCTTCATAGCTCGGATGTCCGCGCTCCATTGCTCCGAAGACACGGATCTTCTTGCCGTTGACGGAGGCACTGATGATCTGAGCGCCCTTTGTCGCCAGAAGACGGACCGAGGTGAGCATTGCACCCCTCGGGATGTTCTCCGCCAGACCGGGGAAGAAGCCCAACTTTCCTGCGACATAATCCGGCAACGGCGACGGGTCCGACAGCGTGTTGGTGAGCCGAACGGTGACCGTTGACATGCGTCTGTCTCCGTCGCAGCCGTCGGCGACGTACTCGATGTTGCGGTCCAAGTAATAATCCATCTTGTTGCCGCCGAGATTGTTGATCACGATTTCGGCGTACGGGGCCGGATCGTTGGGGATCACGTGGGCCAGCGGAGTTTCCTCCAGCAGCTTCTGGTCAGCGGGCGATGAACTCCACACCGAGATTCGCCGCTCTTTCACCGCGCGGCCCAACGCTTCGAACAACTTGCGCGGCGACTCCACGGGCTTGGTGATCTTCTTGACGACTTCGGTGGCAATGTCCTGCAGATACTGCTTTCGCGCTGATTGGTCGGTGGGGAAACGTGTGTAGATGGTGGACTCGGTCAACTCGACCACGTTGTCCTTCGTCACCGTCTCGCCGTCCGGCATTGTTACCGGACCGGTGGCAGCGAGGATGTAGCTCAGAGCGATCGGGTCGATGGCAACGACTCCGTCGACATTCATCCCGGTCTGCTGCGTCCACAGCGACTTCCAGATCTCCGCCGCGTAGGGGAAATGTGAACTCTGGTTGCTGTTACGAACATCGGTCGTCGGGTTGGTGAACCCGTACGCCTCGTCGAACTCCTTGCCGAGTGATATCGGTGCAAAGTCTTTGTCGAACTCGGTGTTCCGGCCCAGGTTGTCCACGCTGGGCTTGCCGTTGTCGAATCGGAGAATCCCGAACCCCCCGAGCAGGCCGCCGGTACCACGGGCCTCGGCGTTGGTCTGGAATCCCATGAAGTAACTGCGTGGGCCGTCGGCTCCCATCAGAGCCGGCGCCACCCGCGCCGCCAGGGCGGTATTGCCCAGCAAAGCCGCGATGTCAGCGGTCTGCGCCTGCAATTGTGAGCGTGCCGTGCCCAACGCTGACAGGTACCGCGGATCCGAGATCGCTTGCGCGTCGGCATTCAGGCGAGCCGCATCCGCCGCGATTTTGGTGAGTGCTGGTTCTTCTCGGCGTAATGCCACGACGTCGAGCCGGCCGTTGGCGAGCAACTGATTTGGTGCGACGGTCGTGCCAGCCTCTGCGGTGGGCTTCAGCACGTCGGCGGTCAAGCCGAGTACCACGTCGGATATCTGTTGACCGGTCTTGAACGGGCTTCCCAACCACGGCACTGCCGCAACGATGTTCCATGGCAGCGAATGGGTGGCATCCTGGGCGGCCCGGGCATGAGACTGTGCTTCGGCAGCAGCGCTCGACGCGCCGGCCGTGTTTCCTTGCAGCAGTGCATCTTTGGTCTGTTGCGCGCTGTGGCGTGCTTGTTCGAGGTTGCTCTTCGCAGTCAGCGCTTGGAAACCGAGCCAGCAGCCGAACACAATGACGACCAGCGCGGCGCCCCCCGCCCAGATGACATTTCGGCGCGTAAGCCAGCGTCGCTCGTCGTCCTCGCTGTCGTCGCCAAAGTCGTCGTCGGACTGATTACGTGAAAAGAGGCCCACTCAGCAATCCCCCCGTGCTCCGGTGCGGTCTGCGCTAGACGCTAACAGCCCGCAGCTTTGATAGCTGCCAAACACGAAACAACTCGCCAGTTGCCCGATTTGGGTGTCAACTGACGAGTTGTCTCGTGAGTTAGAGCTATGCGCCGGTGAGGTACGGTCCGACGTGGAAGGTCTGGGCGATGTTGTTGGCGAAGGCGAAGACACCGTCAGCCAGCTGGGTCAGGCCCAGGAACTGCAGGACCTCGCCGGTCCCTTCGACGATCACGTAGGCGAGCGTGCCGACGTAGATCACCGCTCCCCGGACCCACGCCTGGGTTCCGGCAATGGCACCTTCGACCAAGTAGCAGCCGACAGCGCCGGGGCTGCAAGTGCTCGTCGCGGACGCGGAAGCCGAGGGAAGCAGCACCGGATCGACGACCAGCGAGGCCGAGTCGCCGAGCCCTTCCGCGAAAGACGTCAGGCTGGGCGCAGCGTGGCTGATGGCCGGTGCGACGGTGGCTGCGGTGGCGATCGCCAGGGCGGCAGTGCCAACCTGGAACTTGGTGGACATGGCCGAGAACTTGGTAGCGACTGCTGTTGTCATCGAGACCCCCCTAAGGATTATGCGGTTGACCTTGCTGTTCTTCCTGGACATAGCCTGAGAATTGGTAACAGAGTCGCATACCACCGCAGCCTTGTCAACACAAAAAACACCTTGTCGCCAGGGGTTTTGTTGCATATGCGAGGTATTTCGACTCTCTGCGCTTACCTGACACTTTCCTGTAACATGCCTGACTCACATATCGCCCGTTCGCCGGATTCGGGTCAGAGCGACCGCAGCGAATGTGCGAAGCCACTGATATCGCGAACCGAGGCCGCAAAGACTTCCGGCATCAACGCCGGGAACAGCAAGTCACCGCCGTGGCAGGTGCCGACCACGATCCGCCCGGCCGCGGGGACCCCCGCGGCAAGCAGTCGGCGGTAATAGACAAGCCCCTCGTCGCGCAGAGGGTCGAGCTCGTTGACGGAAATGATGTGCGGCGGCAGGCCGGCCATGTCCGCAAGGCTCGCCGCGCCGGCCCAGCAGGTCGGGTCGCCGGTGTGCGACATTTCCGGGTCGTAGATCGAGCCGAGTAGCGCAGCCTGCTGACAACTGATGAAGTAGCCGTCGTTCTCGCGCAGCGACGGCAAGTCGTCGGGATAGTCGAGCCAGCGGTTGGAGATGTACGGGCATTGCGCGTACGCGCCCGCGATCTCGCCCAGCCACCCCTCTCGCTTGGCCTTGTGGGTGACGGTCAGCGTGAGGTTTCCGCCGCCCGACTCGCCCGCGACGATCAGATGGCTGACACCGAGGTCTGCGGCGTTGGCGTACACCCACCGTGCCGCCGCCGCGCAGTCGTTCAGACCGGCGGGGTACGGGTGAGCACCCAGCCGCCCGCCGGAATTGCGGAACTCGACGCCAACGGCCACCAGGCCGGTCGCCGCCAAACTCTCCCGCAGGTGGCGGTACCCGGCATCCGCCGCACTGGCGATCGCCATCGCCCCGCCGTGAAAATGCACCACCGCCGGCAGCGGACCGTCGGCGCGGTCCGGGCGACTGACGAACACCGTGATCACGTTGCCGTCGACGCCGGGAATGGTGACCGTCGTCGTCGTCACGCCGGTCGGAGCCGGGGCTGCGAGGGCGAACACGTCGAGCACGCCGCCCACCGCCTCCTCGGCGGCCGCCGCATACGCCAACCGGTCGGCGAGCGGTGAGTCGACCGTCAGCGGCGCATCGGGCAGGACGTCGGCCAGCCCGAGCGGGGCGAAGGCCGCCACCATCCGGGGATCCGATCGCGGATCGGTGCCAAGCGTGCGATTCGGATCGGCGAGCCGGCCAGCGAGCATGGGACCGACACTAACGCCCCCCGTCACGCCGGCGTGCGCAGTGTCAAACGCTCAGGCTGCCGCGCCGGGCTTGAGGTAGGTGACCAGACTGACGTCCAGCGCCTCGTCCAGGTAGTAGTACTGGCAGCCGGTCAGATACCGCATGTAGTTGTTGTAGCTCTCGATCCCGGCAGCCGCGACGGCCTCGTCTTTGTGCTGTTCGAGCCGAGCCGCCCAGATTCCGAGGGTCTTGATGTAGTGGTTGCGCAGCGACAGCGGTTCGGGCACCACGAAGCCGGCCTTCTCGCCGTGCTCGACCAACATCTTCGTGCTCGGAATGCGGCCGCCAGGGAAGATCACCTCGGCCATGAACTTGGCGAACCGGGCCAGCTCGAACGTCAGCTTCTTGCCGCGAGCCGCCAGGTCGTCGGGATGGTAGCCACAGCTGCTCTGGATGGTCATCCGTCCTTCGTCGGGCAGGATGTCGAAGCAGGTCTTGTAGAAGTCGTCGAAGCGCTCGAAGCCGAAGTGCTCGATGGCCTCGATCGACACGATCCGGTCGACGGGGGAGTGGAACTGCTCCCAGCCTTCGAGCCGGACGTCGAAGGTGCGCTCGCTGTCGATCTTGCTCAACAACTGCTCGCAGTAGGCCTTCTGGTTCTTCGACAGGGTCAGGCCGATCACGTTGACGTCATATTTCTCCATCGCCCGCTGCAGCGTCAGGCCCCAGCCGCACCCCACTTCGAGCAGCGTCATCCCGGGTTTGAGATCGAGCCGGTCGAGGTGCTGGTCGACGTTGGCGATCTGGGCCTCGGAGAGGGTGACGTTCGGACCGGTGAAGTACGCGCAGCTGTACTTGCGGGTCGGGTCCTGGAAGACCCCGAAGAAATCGTCCGAGAGGTCGTAATGCGCCTGAATTTCCTCGAAATGGGGCCGCATGTCCTTGGTTTCGGTTGCCTCGGGCATGAGTGTCTAAGCCTTCCTGAATTTTCTGGTGTGACGACGCCACTGCCCCCGCGAGTGGTATTGCGCGCCAGTATGCACTATGTGATCTGGACCATACCTTCTTGCCCCGCCCGAACCGCCGTCAAACAGTGCGTAAACCCTGCGTGTCAATGGTCCTGCTTCTCGAGCGTGAACTGATCGACATCGATGTACCCGACCCGGAAGCCACGGGCACATCCCGTCAGATACTTCATATACCGGTCGTACACCTCCTCGGACTGCACCTCGATGGCCTCGGCTCGGTTGGCCTCCAACGCCTCGGCCCAGCAATCCAGTGTGCGGGCATAGTGCGGCTGCAGGGATTGAACACGCGTGAGAGTGAAGCCGGCCTTGGTCGAGTGCTCCTCGACCTTCTCCACCGACGGCAGCCGGCCGCCGGGGAAGATCTCGGTGAGGATGAACTTCGCGAACCGCGCCGCCTCGAAGGTCAGCGGGATCTTCTTCTCCGCCATCTGGTGGAAGGTCAGCGATGTGATGGTGTGCAGCAGCATCACCCCGTCGTCGGGCAGCACCCGGTGGGCCATCGTGAAGAAGTCGTCGTAGCGGTCGAAGCCGAAATGCTCGAAGGCGCCGATCGAGACGATCCGGTCGACGGGCTCGTCGAACTCCTCCCAGCCCTTGAGTTCGATGCGCTTGTCCCGTGAGCTCTTCGACTCGCGGAACACCTGCTCGACGTGATCGCGCTGGTTCTTCGACAGCGTCAGCCCGATGACGTTGACGTCGTACTTGTCCAGGGCGCGCAGCATCGTGGCTCCCCATCCGCAGCCGACGTCCAGCAGTGTCATTCCCGGCTGCAAGCCGAGCTTGCCCAGCGCCAGGTCGATCTTGGCGATCTGAGCCTGTTCGAGAGTCATGTCGTCGCGCTCGAAGTAGGCGCAGCTGTAGGTCTGGGTGGGATCGAGGAAGAGCCGGAAGAAATCGTCGGACAAGTCGTAATGGGCCTGGACGTCCTCGAAATGAGGCTGGAGCTTTCTGGGCATGCCGGTGCGCCTTTCGCAGTGAATGCTTCAGGCAGCAACCACGTATCCCCCCCGTTGGGACAAAGCGATCACCGCTGGTGTGCAGACCCGATGCTAGCCGCTCCAGCTGAGAGTAAACAGTCCGTGACGCACCGAAATTAGCTAGTTGACCTCGGCAAATGTGGTTTTGAGCTCGCCCACGATGTCGTCCCACAAGGCCTCGGGCAGGTCGTGCGCCATGCCGTCGAACAGCACCAGGCGGGCGTTGGGGATGGCCGACGCGATCGAACGGCCACCCGACGGACGCATCAGCTTGTCGGCGCGGCCGTGGATCACCACGGTGGGTGCGGTGATCCGGCGGTCGTAATGCTTGAGGCTGCCGCTGCCCAGCACGGCGCCGAAATGCCGCGCGATGCCCTGCGGGTAGTGCGCCCGCTCGTAGGCTTCGAGCGCGTCGGCGCGGGCCTGATCTTCGGACACCGGGTAGCCGGGACTGCCGATGATCTTGCCCACCCGCACCGCGTTCTCGATGATCACCTCGCGCGGCGAATTCGGCGACGGGCCAGTGATCAACGACAGCAACGCGCGCGGTGCCGGGGGCGGCAAGAACGCAGAGTTGTTGGAGGAGAAGATGATTCCCAATGCATTCGTCCGGTGGCCATGCCGCGCGGCGAAGATCTGGGCGATCATCCCGCCCATCGACGCCCCGACCACATGCGCCCGTTCCAGCTCCAGATGATCGAGCAGCGCCGCGGCGTCGTCGGCCATGTCCTCCAGGCGGTAGACCGAGGGACTGGGGCGACCCAGGTACGAGCGCACCAGGTTGGGCACCAGCCCGCCGCCGGCCCGCCGGCCGTGCAGCTTGGAAGACAACCCCACGTCACGGTTGTCGTAACGAATGACCCGATAGCCCTGGTCGACCAGCTTCTCGCAGAAGCCGTTGCGCCACAACAGAAGTTGTGCGCCAAGGCCCATCACCAGCAGCACCGGCGGGTCGCCGGGGTTGCCGATATCCTCGTAGTACAGCTCGATCTCGTCGACCCGTCCATCCCCCGAGTCGCTGCGCTCCTGCCCCCAAGGGACGCGGGCAATACCGGTCCGGATGTCCATCACACCTCGACATCGCTCTGGTGCTCGCGGCTGACCTCGACCATGAAGTTGGCGAAGTAGCCGGAGAACTGGGGGTCATTCATCATCTGCCACTTCGGCGCCAGCAGCTTCATGTAGCGCTCGACGTAGAGAAACTGTTTGCCGATCAGCACCAACTCGCGCGGCAGCTTGACGTCATACGCTTCGGCCAGCGTCGAGAGCTGCTTGCCGATGTCGGCGTACGACATGTCGCCGAGGGTCTTCAGCGTCAGCGGCTCGGCGAACGCCTTGAGGTCCTTGGCGGCCTGGGCCTCAGGCTTCACCGTTCCGACCGCGCCGAGCAGCACCACGATCTTGCCGGCCGCGGCGTGGTCCTTCTTCACCAGCAGCGCATAGATCAGCTCACGCAACAACCAGCGGGTGCGCGGGTCGATGCGGCCCATGATGCCGAAGTCCAGGAAGACGATGCGGCCGTCGTCGTCGACCAGCAGGTTGCCGGCGTGCAGGTCACCGTGGAACAGGCCGTGCCGCAGGCCGCCCTCGAAGGTGGAGAACAGCAATGCCTTGACCAGCTCGGTGCCGTCGAAACCCTTGCGGCGGATCTCCTTGACGTCGTCGATGCGCACCCCGTGCACCCGCTCCATGGTCAGCACCCGCTCACTGGTGAACTCCCAGTGCACCCGGGGCACCCGGATGTTGCGGCCCAGCGGCGAACCGTGCAGGCCCGACACCCAGGCTTCCATCGATTGCGCTTCGATGCGGAAGTCGAGTTCTTCGGCGAGGTTGTCGGAAAAGTCGGCGACCACGTCCTGGGCCGACAGCCGCCGGCCCAGCTTGGCCAGCTCGACGACCTGGGCGAAGCGCTTGAGGATCTGCAGGTCGGCGGCCACCCGGCGGCGGATACCCGGCCGCTGGATCTTGACGACGACGTCCTCACCGCTGTGCAGGGTGGCGAAATGCACCTGGGCGATCGAAGCCGACGCGAACGGCTTCTCCTCGAAGCTCGCGAACAGTTCGGCCGGGTCACCACCGAGTTCCTGGCGCAGCAGCGCGTGCACTTCGCCGGTGTCGGCGGGTGGCACCGCGTCGAGCAGTCCGCGGAACTCCCGGCTCAGCCCCTCGCCGAACGCGCCCGGGCTGGACGCGATGATCTGACCGAACTTGACGTAGGTCGGACCTAGGTCAGCGAAGGTCTGTGGAATCTGCTTGATGACCTTGTCCTGCCAGCGCCCGCGGCCGGGCAGCGTGCCGAGCACGCGGGCGCCGGTACGGGTGAGCTGCCAGCCGGTCATGCCCATGCGGGCGGCCTCGACCGGCAACGGAACGCGATCGAGCTTGGCTACTTCGCGGTGTTTGGTCGAACTCATTCTTGCCAGTGTGCCAAACCGGCTGTCCATACCACCAATCTTGCGGGGCCGCAGCGACCCTGGTCACAGCGGCGGTCTGGCCTCAGGATTTGGGTTGCCACGGCGTCAGCCACGGCTGCGGCGCCATCCCTTCGGCCGCCGCGACGAGCTCGTACATCGTTGCCCCGTCGATGCTTTCGCGGATGATGTCGGCGTGCCCGGCATGTCGGGCAAGCTCGGTGATCAGGTGTCCGAACACCCACCGCACCGACCATGCGGTGACATCGGCCGGGAACCAGGGTGCGTCGCGCGGCACCGGCACCGCGGCATCCAGGTCAGCGGTCTGCACCAGACGCAGCGATTCGGCGTTCTGCGCCCGCAACGCAGCCAAGAGCTGGGCCAATGTCTCGTCGGGCCGCATCACGTGCTCGTCCTGATACTCCTGTGCACGCTCCTCGAACGGGCGGCTGTCGGCGGGTGGCTCCTGGGGCGCGGCGGCGACCCGCTGCATCCAGCTGCGTTGCACACCGGTCGCGTGCTTGACCAGGCCACCCACGGACAGCGAGCTGACCGTCGGGGTGGCCCTGGCCTGCTCGTCGGTCAGCCCGTAGGCGACGGCGAAGAACGCGCTCTGCTGGTAGGCGAGGTACTCACGCAGGGAGTCGCGCTCGTCACGGACGGGTCGGGCCAGAGTGGGCATGGTGGTCCTCTCAGTGTGCGGTGTGGGTGTACAGGTCACGCAGACAAGCAATTTCGGCACCGTGATGAATGACTTCACGGTTGATGTGCAGGATCAGCTCGGACAACGTGTGCTCGGCGTAGGGGCCTTCGGCCGGCCCGCACGGGCGGGCGAGATCGCCGTCAGACAACGCCCGCACCCCGCTGTTCCACTGCTCATACGCCAGGTCGAGCTGGGCCAGCGCGGTCTCGGCGTCGGTGGCATACGGCCAGCTCTGATAGTCAGCGGGCGGCCCGCCGAAGTGGGAGTGGTTGCGCATGGCCAGCACGCCGACGATGACATGGGCCAGCCGCCAGGCGATCGTGGTCACCGGCTCCGGCCGTGGCGGCGGATAGGCGAAGTCGATCCGGGCCTTCCCCTGGTCGCTGTGCCCCTGACCGCCGGCACCGTCCCGGTGCACCGTCCAGCACCCGGGCACCGGCTCCCAGAAGTACTCGTCGTCGGTCAGGCCCGCCAACCGCGGGCGCAGCGTGGTGCGCCAGTGCCAGTCCAACTGCTCGGCAAGCTGCGTCGTCCAAGAGGTCATAACCGCAGGCTTTCACGAGTTACGGACAGTTTCTGTCCGCAGACTGGGCGACTCTGGAGCCATGTCCCAAACGACCAGCCGGGTGTTGCAGCTGCTCGGACTGCTGCAGTCGAGGCGAGTCTGGTCGGGTGAGGAGTTGTCCCGGCGGCTCGGCGTGACCACCCGCAGCGTGCGCCGCGATATCGAGCGGCTGCGCGAACTCGGCTATCCCGTGCATGCCAGCACCGGCCACGGCGGCGGCTATCAGCTCGGCGCAGGGGCGGCTCTTCCGCCGCTGCTGCTCGACGCCGACGAAGCGGTGGCGATGGCGGTGTGTCTGCGGCTGGCCGCCGGCGGCAGCGTCGCCGGGGTGGGGGAGTCGGCGCTGCGGGCCTTGACCAAGCTGGACCAGGTCATGCCCGCGCGGCTGCGGTCCCAGGTCGCGGCCGTGCACGAGGCCACCGTCACCCTGACCCGCGAGCCCCAGTCGCCGGTGGATCCCGAGATACTCATGACGCTGGCGCGAGCCTGCCGCGACCGCGAGCACGTCGACGCCGACTACGTCGACCGGGCGGGCGCCGCGAGCAGCCGCCGTCTGGAGCCCTATCAACTCGTCACCACCGGGCAACGCTGGTACCTGCTGGCCTATGACCGGGATCGCCAGGATTGGCGCAGCCTGCGACTGGACCGGATGGCGCAGGTGCGGGTCGCGGGGACCACCTTCACCGCGCGGGACGCGCCCGATGCCGCCACCTATGTCGGTCGGGCGATCACCACCTCGCCATATCGGCATGTCGCCAGGGTGCGCTACCGGGCGCCCAAAAGTGTTATTGCCCAGCACTTCTCGCCGACATCGGTGACGATCTCCGAGGACGGCCCCGACGCCTGCGTGGTCGTCAGCGGGGCCGACGACCCGCACACACTGGCGCTGTACCTGGCCATGCCCGGCGTCGCCTTCGACATCCTCGAACCCGACGCCGTCGCCCAGGCCGCGCTGGCGATGTCGGCGCTGCTGGCCGGTTCCGTCACGCGGTGATGCCGAGCCGGTCGGTGAGCGTCAGGAACGCGACGGCGAAATCGTTGTGGGCGGTACCCGTACGGACGCTGTCCCAGTCGACCTGCTCGCGTACCGCCCGCACCGGCGGCAGCAGCGCCGCGAAATCGCAGTGGTGCTCACCCAGCGAACACAGCTTCTCGATCAGCACGTAGGTGGGCGGCAACGCCCGCATCGAGACCGCCAGGACCTCGCGGCGCACCGCGTTCTCCAGCGTCGCCGCATCGACGGGTACGCCGTTGAGCCGATGCAGCACGTCGATGACGAAGTCGTCACCGACGCACGCCTTGACCAGCCAGTCCTCCGGCGGCCGCTCGACGGTGAACCCGGCGTCGGCCAGGCTCTTGGCGGCCGCCTCCACCTCGGATCCGGCCAGCGAGAAGTCCGGCCCGTCGGCGGTCATCGCCGCGGCGGCACGCCGCAATGCCGAACGCAGATCGGTATTTCGGGCCGGCATGGGTACCAGGTACCCATGCGGATGGCCACCTTCAACATCCTGCACGGCCGCAGCACCGACGATGGGCAGGTCAACCTGGAGCGACTGGCGGCCTGTATCCGCCGGCTCGACCCCGACGTGCTGGCCCTGCAGGAGGTCGACTGCGATCAGCCACGCTCATCGCTGGCCGACCTCACCGCGATCGCCGCCGCCGCGATGGGGGCCGCGTCGCACCGGTTCGTCGCTGCCATCTCCGGTACCCCGGGGGCGACGTGGATGGCGGCCACCGGCAGCGAGCAACCGGGCACGGCCGCGTACGGGATCGCACTGCTGTCGCGCTATCCGGCGATTTCCTGGCAGGTGCTGAGGCTGCCGCGGATTCCGGTCCGGTTCCCGATGTATCTGCCCGGCCCCAACCGGGTGCAGATCGTCGACGAGGAACCCCGAGCGGCGATGGTGGCCCAACTCGACACCCCGGTGGGCGTGCTCACGGTGGCGAACACCCACCTGTCCTTCGTGCCCGGCTGGAATCGCATCCAGCTCGCGCGGTTGATCCGCGACCTTCACGGTCTTCCCGGCCCTCGGGTGCTGATGGGCGACCTCAACATGTCCCCGGCGGCGGCGGGCCGGCGCAGCGGCCTGCGCCCACTGGCCGTCGCGCCGACCTTTCCGCTGCACTGCCCGAGCCGCCAGCTCGACCACATCCTCACCGATCACGATGGCCTGGTCGCCACCGACGCCTCGGCACCGGTGTTGCCGATCTCCGACCATCGCCCGCTCGTGATCGACGTGTCGCTCCGCTGAGGGGTGGTCGCGCCGTACATTGCTGGCGTGCGGATTACCTCCGCGGAATCGACGGAGCTGTTCGTCGGTCCGCCCGATGCGCCGCTGCAGGTGGTCCGAGCCGACTACCGAGGGGCCGGTGCCGCCCAGACCGTGCGGGTCTCCGGGGACGGCATGGCGTCCGACGACATCGCCCTGGCGCCCGGAGACGGGACCGTCGAGATACCGGTGCGCGTGCACCAGCCCGTGCCTGGCCAGCAGCGGCGGGCCCGCGTCGGTGAGCTCTCCTTCGCGTTCACCGTCGCCGAGCCGGGCTGGACGATGTACATGATCAGCCACTTCCATTACGACCCGGTGTGGTGGAACACCCAGGGCGCCTACACCAGCCTGTGGACCGAGGAGCCGCCCGGGCGGGCCCGGCAGAACAACGGGTTCGCGTTGGTCGCCGCTCACCTCGAAATGGCCCGGCGCGACCCGGATTACAGGTTCGTGCTCGCCGAAGTCGACTACCTCAAGCCCTATTTCGACACCCATCCCGAGGATCGGGCCGACCTGCGCCGGTTCATCGCCGACGGGCGCGTCGAGGTGATGGGCGGAACCTATAACGAACCCAACACCAACCTGGTCGGCGCCGAGACGGCGATCCGGAATTTCGTGCATGGCGTCGGGTACCAGCGCGACATCCTGGGCGCCGACCCAGCCACCGCGTGGCAGCTCGACGTCTTCGGTCACGACCCGCAGTTCCCGGGGATGGCCGCCGACGCCGGCCTGACATCGAGTTCGTGGGCCCGCGGCCCGCATCACCAGTGGGGTCCGATGGCCTCCGAGAACGGACAAGCCGGCGACCCGCGGCGCATGCAGTTCCGCAGCGAGTTCGAGTGGATCGCCCCGTCCGGTCTTGGATTGCTGACCCACTACATGCCCGCGCACTATTCGGCGGGGTGGTGGATGGATTCCGCGCCGTCGCTGGCCGAGGCGGAGGCGGCCACCTATCACCTGTTCTCCGAACTGAAATCGGTGGCGCTGACCCGCAACGTGCTCCTGCCGGTGGGCACCGACTACACCCCGCCGAACGCGTGGGTCACCGAAATCCACCGGGACTGGAACGCCCGCTACACCTGGCCCCGGTTCATCTGCGCGCTGCCGTCGGAGTTCTTCGCCGCGGTGCGGGCCGACACCGCCCGCCGCGGGGTGTTGCCCTCGCCACAGACCCGCGACATGAACCCGATCTACACCGGCAAAGACGTCTCCTACATCGACACCAAACAGGCCAACCGGGCGGCCGAGGACGCCGTGCTCGGCGCCGAACGGTTCGCCGTGTTCGCCGCGCTGCTCTCCGGTGCGCGCTACCCCGAAGCCGCCCTGGCCAAGGCCTGGGTGCAGCTGGCCTACGGCGCCCACCACGACGGCATCACCGGCTCGGAGTCCGATCAGGTCTACCTGGACCTGCTGACCGGCTGGCGTGACGCGTGGGAGTTGGGCAGCGCCGCACGCTCCGGTGCGCTCCAGCTGCTCTCTCGGGCTGCCGCGGCCGAGCCGGGTTCGGTGGTGGTGTGGAATCCGTTGGCGCACAAGCGTACCGACATCGTCACCGTGCAGTTGGCGACACCGATCGGACCCGGCGTCGCGGTGGTCGACTCCGCAGGCGTGGCCGTCCCCGCGGTGGTATCCGACGACGGGCACCTGGTGAGCTGGCGCGCCGACGACGTCGACTCCCTCGGATGGCGCAGCTATCAGGTCGCCGCGGCGGACGCCGGCGGCTGGCAGACCGCCGACGGAGTCCAGATCGGCAACGAATTCCATCGCCTGCGGGTCGATCCCGCCCGCGGCGGCGGCGTGGTCTCGCTGATCGAACTGGCCGCCGACCGCGAACTGATCGCAGCCGGCCAGGTGGGCAACGAACTGGCCGTCTACGACGAGTACCCGGCGCATCCGCAGGCCGGGGAGGGCCCGTGGCATCTGCTGCCGACCGGGCCGGTGACGTGTTCGTCTGCCACCGTCGCGGATTCGGTCCGTGCGTTGCGCAGCCCACTGGGCGAACGGCTCGTCGTCACCGGCCACATCGGTGAGCTGTTGCGCTACACCCAGGTGTTGACTCTGTGGCACGGAATCGACCGGGTGGACATCAGCACCACCATCGACGAGTTCACGGGTGCCGATCGGCTGGTCCGGCTGCGCTGGCCCTGCCCGGTCCCCGGTGCGCTGCCGGTCAGCGAGGTCGGCGACGCCGTCATCGGACGTGGATTCGGACTGATGCACGATCCCGCCTCGGGGCAGGACCGGGCGGTCGACTCCGCCGAACATCCTTGGACACTGGACAATCCGGCGCACGGCTGGTTCGGGTTGTCCTCGGCGGCACGCATCCGGGTCGGATCGGTGGCCCGAGCGGTCTCGGTGGCCGAAGTGGTGGTGCCCAACGAGGACACCCCCAGCGCCCGCGATCTGATGGTGGCGCTGGTGCGCGCCGGAGTGACCGCGACCTGCAGCGGCGCCGGGCGTCCGCGGTACGGGCACCTCGCCGTCGACTCCAACCTGCCTGATACCCGAATCGCGTTGGGCGGTCCGGACGACAACGCCTTCACCGCGGCGGTGCTGGCCGCCGCCGACCACGTCTACACCGCGGAACTGCACCGCCAGCTCTCGGCCACCGGGCAGGCCCGGGTTTGGGTGCCGGCCGCCCGACCGTTGTCGCAGGTGTGGGTGCCCGACGCCGACCTGCGTGAGGTGCTCGCCCTGCCGGTGCTCATCGTCGCCGGTCACTGGGCAGGCGGACTGACCGATGCCGTCGCCGCCGTCGTCGACGACCTCGACGACGCGCAGATCGACGTCACCCAAGATGCCCCCTCGGGCGGCGGGGAGTTCGAATCACGCACGGTCGCATTGCTCAACCGCGGCGTACCCGGGTTCGCTGTCGAGCGCGACCACACGTTGCACAGCTCGCTGATGCGCTCCTGCACCGGATGGCCTTCGGGGGTGTGGATCGACCCGCCGCAACGTAAGACCCCGGACGACTCCAACTTCGCGCTGCAGCACTGGACGCACACTTTCGATTTCGCGCTGGTGTCCGGGCGTGGCGACTGGCGGGATAATCAATTGCCTTCCCGCAGTGCTGAATTCAACCATCAGATGGTGTGTGTCGTGGCCGCGGACGGGGCAGGTGTGCTGGCTGCCGACGGCTCGCTGCTGCGCGTGGAACCCGCGGGGGCCGTGCACCTGGGAGCACTCAAGATCGGCGGCAACCCCACGGCCACCGGCAGCTCGGCTGCGGTCGACCCCGAGGACGTCACCGTGCGTCTGGTCGAAACCCGCGGCAGCGCAACCGATGTGACCCTGTCCTCCGATGTGGGTACTGTCTCCGCGGTGGTGTCGGCTGATCTGCTCGAGACCGCGCGGGGCGACGGCCGCCGGCCGCTGCACCTGCACGGGTACCAGATCGCGACCCTGCTGGCCCGGCTCGACGTGCGGGCCGTGCTCGACGCCGACGGGGAGATGTTGGCGCCCGAAGCCGAGAGCGCCCAACCGCTGTACGCCCGGTACTGGTTGCACAACCGCGGCCCCGCCCCACTGGGCGGGCTGCCCGCGGTGGCGCACCTGCACCCCGAGACCGTCGCCGCCGAGCCCGGTCAGCGGCTGCGGCTACGGCTGACCGCGGCCAGCGATTGCAGCGATGCCAGCCTGCTCGGCGATGTGCGGCTGCGCGGTCCGCGCGGCTGGACCGTCGGCCCGCCCGAGTTGTCCTTCGAACTGCCCGCCGGCCACCACCGGGAAGCCGAGATCGTCGTCGACGTGCCGCCGGACGCCGTGCCCGGGCACTACCCGCTACGGGCACAGCTGACGCTGGGTGGCGATGTGCCCGTGGCATGGCGGCAGCCGGTCGAGGACGTCTGCGTGGTCTCGGTCGGCACCCCCGACGCCCTGGTGCAGCTGGTCGCCGAGCCGGACGCGGTCGTCGTCGCAGCCGGGCAGCGCGCCCGGCTGGCCGTCACCGTCGGCAGTTCCGCCGGCACCGATCTGGTGGTCGAGGCACATCTCATCAGCCCGTGGGGGACCTGGGAATGGATCGGCCCGGCCGCACGCGGTGCCGTGCTGAGTGCCCGCTCGACGGTCGAGATCGCCTTCGACGTCACCCCGCCGCCGTGGCAGCAGCCGGGAACCTGGTGGGCGCTGATCCGGGTCGGCTGCGCGGGCCGGCTGCTCTACACACCGGCGGTGGCGGTGACGGTGCGATGAGTGTGGTGGCCACGGTGGCCGGGATGGACGTGGGAGTCGACGAGGTCGACGCCCGCGAGGCGGCATTGCGGGCCGCACCTCAAGTTGCGGCCCTGCCCCGACCGCACACCAGCGAAGGCCGCCAGTTACGCCGGTGGCTGACCCAGTTGCTGGTCGCCGAGAAGCTGGTGGCCCGCGAGGCGGAGACGCTCGGTGTACGCGTCACCGCGGCCACGCCGGACGAAGAAGACCTGCTGCCCGACCAGACCGCGCGGCTCGAGATCGGCAGCATCGCGGCCGCGGTACTCGTCGACCCCGTCGCACGCGCGGTGTTCGATCACGTCACCGGCGATGTCGACGTCGACGAGCGCACCGTCGTCGATTTCCACACCCGCAACCCGCGGCGGTTCCTGCGGTTCCAGGGAACCGGCTGGCAGGTGGCCTGCGAACCAGACCTGGCCGACGTACGGCCGTTGATCGTCGCGCACCTGCGCGGCGCCGCCCGGCGGCGTCGATTCCGGATGTGGCTCGACCAGCACCGCGCCGATCTGGTGTGGCTGGCGCCGGGCTACGAACATCCCGGCGACCCGCGTCAACCCGACAACACCCACCGCCACTGATGACAAATACCTCTGCAACCCTCGCGCTGGACATCGGCGGCACCAAGATCGCCGCCGGCCTCGTCGCCGCCGATGGGCGCCTGCTGTACGAGACCCGCCAGCCCACCCCGCGCAGCCACGACCCCGAAGAGGTGTGGGCCGCGACCCAGCGCGCCCTGGCCGATGCGCTCGGAGCCGCCGAGGGCCCCGTCGACGGCGTCGGCATCGCCGCGCCGGGCCCCGTCCACCTGCCCACCCAGACCATCAGCCCGGTGAACATGCCGGCCTGGCGGGACTTCCCGATCCGCGACCGGGTGGTCGCCGCGGTGCCCGGCGTGCCCGTCCGCATGGCCAACGACGGGGTGTGCATGGCACTGGGGGAGCACTGGCGTGGGGCCGGACAGGGAGCGGCCTTCCTGCTCGGCATGGTGGTCTCCACCGGGGTAGGCGGCGGCCTGGTCCTCGACGGTCGGCCTTATCACGGGCGGACCGGGAACGCGGGCCACGTCGGACACGTCATCGCCGACCCGGACGGCCCGCGATGCGTGTGCGGGGCCCGCGGGTGTGTGGAAGCCATCGCCAGTGGACCGAACCTGGCGGCGTGGGCCCGCGGGCAAGGCTGGGCCGGTACCGACGCCAAGGAGCTCGCCGACGCCGCAGCCGGCGGCGACGGCATCGCGCTGCGGGCATTCCAACGCGCGGCGCGGGCGATCGCGGCGATGATCGCC
Organism: Mycobacterium sp. shizuoka-1; assembly: GCF_002723835.1. Classification (GTDB taxonomy): domain Bacteria; phylum Actinomycetota; class Actinomycetes; order Mycobacteriales; family Mycobacteriaceae; genus Mycobacterium. The sequence goes on from NZ_BEWG01000055.1 coordinate 125,481, forward strand.
TCGGTGGGCGCCGCGTGCGACCTGGACCTCGTCGTCGTCGGCGGTGGCGTGGCCAAAGCCGGGCCGGTGCTGTTCGACCCCGTGCGAGCCGAGTTGAGCAACTACCTCGGCCTGGACTTCTTGTCCGGGCTGCAGGTGGTGCCCGCCGCACTGGGCGGGCAAGCCGGGCTGGTCGGCGCCGCGGCGCTGCTGCGCGGCTGACCCGCGAGCAGACGCAGACTCGCATGGCGCACGGGGTTTTTGTGCGATTGTGCGTCTGCTCGGCGAATTAGGAATTCAGCGCGGGCGCACGCTATCCTTGGCCAGTTCCACCGAAGACCGTCGGTTACCGAGCAATCGGTTGAAGGTCCCGGACATCCCGGGCGGCCTACGCAGGAGGACGAGGTAACAGTATTTTTCTGCGCGCCCCGACCTGTCCTGTGTCGGGGCGTTCGTGTTTTCCGGCCCTTTGCGCCCGTCGGTTGGTGGACGTCCCAACCAACACGAGGAGGCAAGCATGGCCAAGGCTGACAAGGCCACCGCGGTCGCCGACATCGCCGAGAAGTTCAAGGAGGCGACGGCCACCGTCGTCACCGAGTACCGCGGCCTGACGGTGTCCAATCTTGCCGAGCTGCGCAGGTCCCTGGGTCAGGGGACGACGTACACCGTCGCCAAGAACACCTTGGTGAAGCGTGCGGCGTCCGAGGCCGGTGTCGAGGGCCTCGACGAACTGTTCGCCGGACCGACCGCCATCGCGTTCATCAGTGGCGAGCCCGTCGACGCCGCCAAGGCGATCAAGAAGTTCGCCAAGGACAACAAGGCGCTCGTCATCAAGGGCGGCTACATGGACGGTCGCGCTCTGTCCGTCTCCGAGGTCGAGCGCATCGCCGACCTGGAGTCGCGCGAGGTGCTGCTGTCCAAGCTGGCCGGCGCGATGAAGGCCAAGCAGTCCCAGGCCGCGGCGCTGTTCGTTGCGCCCGCGTCCCAGGTCGCCCGCCTGGCCGCAGCTCTGCAAGAGAAGAAGGCCGGCTCGGAATCGTCCGAGCCCGCCGCCTGAACCACCACACCCACCACAGATAAGGAATCACCATGGCAAAGCTGTCCACCGACGAACTGCTCGACGCGTTCAAGGAAATGACCCTGCTGGAGCTCTCTGAGTTCGTGAAGCAGTTCGAGGAGACCTTCGACGTCACCGCCGCCGCTCCGGTCGCCGTCGCGGCTGCCGGCCCCGCCGCCGGCGGTGCCGCCGCCGAGGCCGCCGAGGAGCAGTCGGAGTTCGACGTCATCCTCGAGGGTGCCGGCGACAAGAAGATCGGCGTCATCAAGGTCGTCCGCGAGATCGTTTCCGGCCTGGGCCTGAAGGAAGCCAAGGACCTCGTCGACGGCGCTCCCAAGCCGCTGCTGGAGAAGGTCAACAAGGAGGCCGCCGACGACGCCAAGGCCAAGCTCGAGGCCGCCGGCGCGACGGTCACCGTCAAGTAGGTCTGTCATCGAAGAAATCCCCCGCGGGCATGCGTGCCCGCGGGGGATTTTCTTGTCCCGTCCCACCGGGCGAGAAGGTGGCAACGTTGCGGCGGGATCATCGATCACAGGTCGGTACACAAACTCAGTGGCGCCAATCGGCGTGCGCTACAGTGACTCAAACCACAGGCCATCGCAGCGATGGCTGACCAGCGTGGGCGGAAGGATCCGGCGTGGGCATTGCTATTCAGGTCGAGGGGTTGACGAAGTCGTTCGGTTCCCAGCGAATCTGGGAGGACGTGACCCTCGACATCCCCGCCGGTGAGGTCAGCGTGCTCCTGGGTCCGTCGGGTACCGGCAAGTCGGTGTTCCTGAAGTCGTTGATCGGTCTGCTGCGCCCGGAGCGCGGCAAGATCATCGTGGACGGCACCAACATCATCGAGTGCTCGGCCAAGGAGCTCTACGAGATCCGCACGCTGTTCGGCGTCATGTTCCAGGACGGCGCGCTGTTCGGTTCGATGAACCTGTTCGACAACACCGCCTTCCCACTTCGTGAGCACACGAAGAAGAAGGAATCCGAGATCCGCCAGATCGTGATGGAAAAGCTCGACATGGTCGGTCTGGGTGGCGACGAGAACAAGTTCCCCGGTGAGATCTCCGGCGGTATGCGCAAGCGAGCAGGCCTGGCCCGCTCTCTGGTGCTCGACCCGAAGATCATCCTCTGCGACGAGCCCGACTCGGGCCTGGACCCGGTGCGCACCGCGTACCTGTCCCAGCTGCTGATCGACATCAACGCCCAGATCGACGCGACGATCCTGATCGTGACGCACAACATCAACATCGCCCGCACGGTGCCCGACAACATCGGCATGCTGTTCCGTAAGCACCTGGTCATGTTCGGTCCCCGCGAGGTGCTGTTGACCAGCGAAGAGCCGGTCGTGCGGCAGTTCCTCAACGGTCGTCGCATCGGCCCGATCGGTATGTCGGAGGAAAAGGACGAGGCGACGATGGCCGAAGAGCAGGCCATGGTCGACGCCGGTCACCACGACGGTGGCGTCGAGGAAATCGAGGGCGTGCCCCCGCAGCTGACGGTCACCCCGGGCATTCCCGAGCGCCAGGCCGTGCACCGCCGCCAGGCCCGCGTGCGCCAGATCCTGCACACCCTGCCGCCGGCCGCCCAGGAAGCCATCCGAGACGACCTCGAAGGCACCCACAAACTGCCGACCCACACCTTCGCCGGCGAGCCCGCGCACGTCGCGCACGCCGAGGACGGCCGCAGCTGACTTCATCGTAGAAACGCGGGAGGATGACCGGCACCGAGCACAAGCCGACGTTCTGCCGCATCTGCGAGCCGCTGTGCGGCATGATCGCGACCGTCGAGGACGGCAAGCTGGTCGCTCTGCGGCCGGACAAGGACCACCCGGTCTCGCAGGGGTTCGCCTGCCCCAAGGGCATCGCGTTCGCCGAAGTGCACAACGACCCGGACCGGGTCACCACCCCGCTGCGCCGGTTGCCCGACGGGCGATTCGAGCCCGTCGACTGGGACGAGGCGATGTCCGACATCGCCCGCCGGCTGGCCGAGGTGCACCGCAGACACGGTTCCGGGGCGCTGGGCTGGTACTTCGGTAATCCCGGCGCCTTCAGCTACTCCCATCAGCTCTGGCTCAACGTCCTGCTGCTCGGGCTGGGGTTGAGATCGCATCTGTTCACCGCCGGCTCGCAGGACATCAACAACCGGTTCGTCGCCAGCCAGCTGCTGTACGGCTCGCCGCTGAGCCTTCCGGTGCCCGACGTCCTGCGCACCGACTTCCTGGTCGTGATCGGCGCCAATCCCGTCGTCTCGCACGGCAGTGTGCTGACCGCTCCGCGGCTGCGCGACCGCATGCACGACATCGTCAAGCGCGGTGGGCGAGTGCTGGTCATCGATCCCCGCAAGACCGAAACCGCCGCCCAGTTCGAGTGGCTGGGCATCGTGCCCGACACCGACGCCTATCTGCTGCTGTCGCTGCTGCAGGTGATGCTCGGCGAGAACCTCGCCGATCGGGCGGCCGTCGACGCCCGGGCGGTCGGGCTGGACTGGCTCGACCGTCTGGCCGCCCCGTTCACCCCGGAGGCCACCGAGCGGCATACCGGCATCGCGCCGGACATCGTTCGTGGCCTGGCCCGAGATCTGGTGACCACCCCGCGCGCCGCCGTCTACGGCCGGATCGGCACGAGTGTGGGACGCAGCGGAACGCTGACCACCTACCTGCTCGACGCGGTCAACCTGGTGGCAGGCAACCTGGACCGGGCCGGCGGGGCGATGTTCGGCACATTCGGAATGCCCGCCGAGCGCTGGCTGATGAAACCGCTGGCCGCGGCCCTGCGTGCGGTGTATCGGCGTAAACGGTCCCGGATCGGCGGTTTCCCGTCGGTGCTGCTGTCAGAGCCCGCCGCGATCATGGCCAGGGAAATCACCACCCCGGGCCCCGGCCAGGTGCGGGCGCTGTTCGTCAGCGCAGGCAACCCGGTGCTGTCGGTGCCCAACGGTGCCGAGCTGGAAAACGCTCTGCACACCCTGGAGCTGTCAGTCGGGATCGACCTCTACATCAACGAGACGACCGCGCACTGCGATTACGTTCTGCCCGCGACCACGATGTACGAGCGCGACGACTTCCCCCTGCCGTTCCAGATCCTGCAGCCGACTCCGTTCCGGCAGGCCACCGAGGCGGTGGTGGCGCCGGCCGGCCAGGCCCGCTCGGAGTGGGCGATCATCGACGAACTCAGCCGCCGGCTGGCCGACCGCACACCGGCGCTGCGCGGTCTGGATGTGATTCGCAAAGTGTTGGGACGCTTCGGTTTTCGGCTTACTCCGCGGCTGGTGGCCGACGCCGTCATCCGGCTCGGCGCAGGTGGTGACCGGTTCGGGCTCAACCGCGGCGGCCTGAGCTTTCGGAAGTTGACCCGCGACCACCCGCACGGGGTGGTGCTGGCACCCAACCTGCGGCCCGGAGTGCTACCCGAGGTCGTGGTCTACCGCGGGGCCAAGATCCGTCTGGCGCATGCCGACATCGAGACCGAAATCCACGCACTGGCCCGGCGCACCGAGCCCGACGGCTATCCGCTTCGGCTGATCGGCATGCGCGAGCTGCGGTCGGAGAACTCGTGGATGCACAACGCCCCGCTGCTGATGCGCGGAAACCGGGTGCAGACCGCGCTGATGCACGTCGACGACGCCGCCGACCTGCAGCTCGCCGACGGCGACCGGATCCGGGTGAGCTCGCCGTACGGCGAGATCGAGCTGCCCGTGACCGTGACCAAGGACATCGTGGCCGGCGTGATCGCGATCCCGCATGGCTGGGGGCACACCGGCTCGGGCGGCTGGCGCACCGCCAATGACGCCGGCGGAGCCAACGTCAACCAGCTGATGTCCAGCGCGCCAGAGGATCTCGAGCCGTTGGCCGGGATGGCCCGGCTGACCGGAGTCGCGGTCGCTGTCCACCCGGTCTGACGAAACGGTGACATCGCGGTCTGGGGGACGGCATTTCGCCGCGGACCCCGGTGGCGATTGAGTACGTTTTCCCGATCGTCAATCCCGGGGAGGCGGTCAGCGATGGCGCAACGGCAGGTGTTGTTTTCCACCGGCGCGGTGGTGGTGGGTCTGGGCGCCGCACTGCTGTCCGCGTCCGGTGTCGCGCACGCCGACGGCACCGACGGGTCGGGCGGCGCGAACGCGTCATCGGACTCCGCGACGTCGGCGGGCCCCAAGTCCGAGGCCGGTAGCCGGCGGGCAGCTGAGCCGGCACCCGGCGCCGGTGCTGCCACAGCATCGTCTGGTGGGAGCTCGAGCCGGTCGACGACGGGAAAGCCGAAGCCGGTGGCCAGCCGGGCCTCGAAGGGGGCAACCGGCGGAGTCGACCGGCGAGTCGGTAACCAGACCGCGCCCGCCGTGACCGAGGCCGCCGCGACCGAGGCTCCCGCCACGCAGGCCGCCACCCAACCGGATGTCGTTCCGGCCACCGCCGCGGTCGGTACCTCCCGGCGCGCAGCGGAAGCCGCTGCCCGGCGGGCCTACATCAACCAGATCATCGCCTCGGCGGGCACGCTGACCGTCAGCCCCGCGGCCACCGCATCCGCCTCGGAGCCCGCCTCCGACCTGCTGGCCACCGCGGTTGTCAACCTGCTCACGGGTCTGGGCGTGTCACCCCGCACCCGGGTCGCGGCCGCCACCACCACGCCGGTGGCCACGGCCGCCGCGGACCCGCTGCTGCCGGTCGCGCCGACCAACGGGGTCACCGGTGTGCTCGTCGGGCACTCCCGCCTCGACATCCCCGGCGCCTTCATCGGCAAGACTGTCGCCGCCGACTGGTACTTCCCGACCCAGGCCGACGGCAGCGTCGACGCCCAAGGCGTCATCTGGCTGCAGCACGGCTTCGGCGCCACCAACACCTTCTACTCGGCGTTGGCCAAGGATCTGGCGCAGCAGACCAACAGCATCGTGGTGGCACCGACGCTGTCCTCGATTCCGATGACCTTCTCGGGCGGCTGCCTGACCTGCGAGGTCACCCAGCAGGACGCCGCGGCCCTGCTCGGCCCGGACCGGTCGACGCTGCTGAGCAGCGCCGTCGCGGCGGGCTACACCGGCGCGGAGCTGCCCGAGCGGTTCGTGCTGGCGGGACACTCTGCCGGCGGCGGGTTCGCCACCGCGGTGGCCGACGACTACCTGGCCGGCAACGACGGCCAGTACGACCCGACCGACCTGGTCGGGGTGCTGATGTTCGACGGCGTCTCCAACGGCTCCCTGGACGGGTCGTTCGCCACCCAGGTCTCGGCGTTGGCCGCGGCAGGCAAGCCGATCTACCAGATCGCCGCCCCGGCGCAGAGCTGGAACCTGTTCGGAGCCACCACCAACGTGCTGTCGGCGACTCTGCCCGGCACCTTCATCGGCGTCGTGCTCCAGGGCGGGTCGCACGTGGACTCCATGCTCGGGGTCAACCCGATCTTCGACGCCGTGTTGCAGTTGGTGACCAGGCGCGTCCCGGCCGGCAACACCGCGGCGGTGTACACCCTGAGCAACGGCTGGATCAACGACATGTACTCCGGCGCCACCCCACAGGACCCGGTGTACGGCCTGTATGCGGCGTCCAACCAGCAGATCATCATGGGCCCGACCGCCGCGGTGGGCCTGCCCGCCGCGCAGGCCAACCAGCTGTCGTTCGTCGACCGGATCGTCAAAGGTGTGATCGACACCGTCGGCGGACTGTTCGGGTTCGAGTTGCCGCCACCGGTCAACAGCGGCGACAACGGGCTGGACCCGAACACGCCGGTGGTGCGGGTCGGCAACGGCGTCACCGGCGTCAGGACCGGATCTGCGGTGCTCGACATCCCGTGTGGTCCCAACGGCTACGCCGCGCCGGCCAACTGGTACTTCCCGACTCAGGCCGACGGCACCGTACAAGCCAACGGGGTGATCTGGCTGCAGCACGGCTTCCTCGGCTTCAACGACTGGTACGGCGACATGGCCCAGCAGCTGGCCCAGGAAACCAACAGCATCGTGGTGGTGCCGGACATCTTCTGGTTCGACACCCCGCTGTGCCCGGGCTGCTATCTGGGCGGCGAGCAGATGCGCGAAGCGGTCGCGGGGATGTTCTCCGGCAGCCGCTCGGCGCTGACCATCAGCGCCAACGCCGCCGGGCTGGAGGGCACGCTGCCGGAGAAGTTCCTGCTCACCGGGCACTCCGCCGGCGGGAACTTCGCCACCGCGGTGGGGGCGCTGATCACCCAGACCGATCAGGTCGACAACCTGCTCGGCGTGGTCATGTTCGACGGGGTGTCCCGCGACCCGCTGTTCACCGACTCGCTGACCGCGTTGCAGGCGGCCGGCATCCCGGACTACCAGATCGCCGCGCCGCCCCAGCCCTGGAACGCCTACGGGGTGGCGACCGAACTGATGCAGGCCTTCTACGGCAATCAGTTCTACGGGGTCCAGATCGACAACGGCTCGCACACCGACGTGATCGCGGGTGACAACCTGTTCGCCTGGCTCGGCGAGATCGCCAGCGCGATCATCGTCAAACCCTCTCCGCCCGGTGCCAAGGATGCGGTGCGCACCTTCGCCACCGGCTGGGTCAACGACATCTACGCCGGCAAGGGCCCCACCGATCCGCTCTACGGCATCTACGGCAGCCCCAACAACGGTCAGTACGTACCCAACCAGCCGATCGTGATGGGCCAGGCCGGGGCCGCGACACTGCCCGCCCCGCCACCGGTGAACGTCACCGAATACGCCAACGGTCAGCCCTGGTACGAGCAGGGCAGCGTGAAGCTGCCGTTCGCGTGGGGCCTGGTCAACACCAAAGCGGTGTACACGCTGAACGCCGACGGCTCGGTCCGGGTGCAGAACTCCGGCAACTACTTCGGGCCCAACGGCCCGCAATCTCAGATCGTCGGCTCCGCGGTGAGCGTCAACCCGGACCTCAACACCCGGCTTGACGTGGCGTTTTTCAACGGCACGCCGAGCAGCGCCGAACCGGGCAACTACTGGATCCTCGACTACGACCCCGACTATCAGTGGGTGATCGTGAGTGATCCGAGCGGCTTCTCGGGCTACATCCTGACCCGGGACCAGACCATCCCGGCCGGCGAGTACAGCGCTTTGGTGTCACGGGCCCGCCAACTCGGGGTGTGGGGGCCGATCACCCCGACCCGGCAGTATCCGGCCACCGTCGCGGTCTGAATCTGGCAGCCATTTTCCACAACAAACACCGCGTTTCCCTTGACGGAAAGGCCCAAACGGTCCAGTCTGTTGACCAGCATGTGTGTATGGGTAGCTAGATCGCCAGCCAGCGTCAGCCCGCCCGGCATGAGCTTGTTGAGGAATGCGCCGTTCTACGCTATCGTTGGACGTTGCGCTGGCTGCCTCCTGCCCACCTCAACCTGCACCTGACACCGCCGGTCCTTGAATCTGAGTTCGTCTCAGAGACCTGTTTGCGTGTCGTGTGCGTCGGGGACAGGCCCGGGCCTCGAGTAGGCCAGCCGAACCGACGCAGATATCGCGACCTCTCGGATCACCTCCGGCTGTCGCATTAGGTGCTGGAAGGATGCATCTTGGCAGTCTCTAGCCAGAGCAAAACGACTACTACTTCTAACTCCGTTCCCGGAGCACCAAAACGAATTTCCTTCGCCAAGCTGCGCGAGCCTCTCGAGGTACCCGGCCTGCTCGACGTTCAAACGGAATCGTTCGAGTGGCTGATCGGCTCGCCGCGCTGGCGTGGTATCGCCGAGGCGCGTGGTGACGTCAACCCGGTGGGCGGCCTCGAAGAGGTTCTCACCGAGCTGTCGCCGATCGAGGATTTCTCGGGCTCGATGTCGCTGAGCTTCTCCGACCCGCGGTTCGACGAGGTCAAGGCTCCGGTCGACGAGTGCAAAGACAAGGACATGACGTACGCGGCTCCGCTGTTCGTCACGGCCGAGTTCATCAACAACAACACCGGCGAGATCAAGAGCCAGACGGTCTTCATGGGTGACTTCCCGATGATGACCGAGAAGGGCACCTTCATCATCAACGGCACCGAGCGTGTCGTGGTCAGCCAGCTGGTCCGGTCGCCGGGTGTGTACTTCGACGAGAGCATCGACAAGTCCACCGAGAAGACGCTGCACAGCGTCAAGGTGATCCCCGGCCGCGGTGCGTGGCTGGAGTTCGACGTCGACAAGCGCGACACCGTGGGTGTGCGCATCGACCGCAAGCGCCGTCAGCCGGTCACCGTGCTGCTCAAGGCGCTCGGCTGGACCAACGAGCAGATCCGGGAGCGCTTCGGCTTCTCCGAGATCATGATGTCGACGCTGGAGAAGGACAACACCGCCGGCACCGACGAGGCTCTGCTGGACATCTACCGCAAGCTGCGGCCGGGCGAACCGCCCACCAAGGAATCCGCGCAGACCCTGCTGGAGAACCTCTTCTTCAAGGACAAGCGCTACGACCTGGCTCGGGTGGGCCGCTACAAGGTCAACAAGAAGCTGGGCCTGAACGCCGGCCAGCCGATCACCAGTTCGACGCTGACCGAAGAGGACATCGTCGCGACCATCGAGTACCTGGTGCGCCTGCACGAGGGCCAGACCACGATGACCGCCCCCGGCGGCGTCGAGGTCCCGGTCGAGGTCGACGACATCGATCACTTCGGCAACCGCCGCCTGCGCACCGTCGGCGAGCTGATCCAGAACCAGATCCGGGTCGGCCTGTCCCGCATGGAGCGCGTCGTGCGCGAGCGGATGACCACCCAGGACGTCGAGGCGATCACGCCGCAGACCCTGATCAACATCCGTCCCGTCGTGGCGGCGATCAAGGAGTTCTTCGGCACCAGCCAGCTGTCGCAGTTCATGGACCAGAACAACCCGCTGTCGGGTCTGACCCACAAGCGTCGCCTGTCGGCGCTGGGCCCCGGTGGTCTGTCCCGTGAGCGCGCCGGCCTGGAGGTCCGCGACGTGCACTCCAGCCACTACGGCCGGATGTGCCCGATCGAGACCCCTGAGGGTCCGAACATCGGTCTGATCGGCTCGCTGTCGGTGTACGCGCGGGTCAACCCGTTCGGCTTCATCGAGACGCCTTATCGCAAGGTCGTCCAGGGTGTGGTCACCGACGAGATCCACTACCTGACCGCCGACGAGGAGGACCGCCACGTCGTGGCGCAGGCCAACTCGCCGACCGACGACACGGGCAAGTTCACCGAGCCCCGCGTCCTGGTCCGCCGTAAGGGCGGCGAGGTCGAGTACGTCGACGCCACCGAGGTCGACTTCATGGACGTCTCCCCGCGCCAGATGGTGTCGGTCGCGACGGCGATGATCCCGTTCCTCGAGCACGACGACGCCAACCGCGCCCTGATGGGTGCCAACATGCAGCGCCAGGCGGTTCCGCTGGTGCGCAGCGAGGCACCGCTGGTGGGCACCGGTATGGAACTGCGTGCGGCGATCGATGCCGGCGACGTGGTCGTCACCGACAAGTCCGGTGTGGTGGAGGAGGTGTCCGCCGACTACATCACCGTGATGGCCGACGACGGCACCCGGCACACCTACCGGATGCGCAAGTTCGCCCGCTCCAACCACGGCACCTGCGCCAACCAGCGTCCGATCGTGGACGCCGGCCAGCGGGTCGAGTCGGGCCAGGTGCTCGCCGACGGGCCGTGCACCGAGAACGGTGAGATGGCGCTGGGCAAGAACCTGCTCGTCGCGATCATGCCGTGGGAGGGCCACAACTACGAGGACGCGATCATCCTCTCCAACCGCCTGGTGGAGGAGGACGTGCTCACCTCGATCCACATCGAGGAGCACGAGATCGATGCCCGCGACACCAAGCTGGGCGCCGAGGAGATCACCCGGGACATCCCGAACGTCTCCGATGAGGTGCTGGCCGATCTCGACGAGCGCGGCATCATCCGCATCGGCGCCGAGGTCCGCGACGGCGACATCCTGGTCGGCAAGGTCACCCCGAAGGGCGAGACCGAGCTGACCCCGGAGGAGCGGCTGCTGCGCGCGATCTTCGGCGAGAAGGCCCGCGAGGTCCGCGACACGTCGCTGAAGGTGCCCCACGGTGAGTCCGGCAAGGTCATCGGCATCCGGGTGTTCAGCCGGGAGGACGACGACGAGCTGCCCGCCGGCGTCAACGAGCTGGTCCGCGTCTACGTGGCCCAGAAGCGCAAGATCTCCGACGGTGACAAGCTCGCCGGACGCCACGGCAACAAGGGCGTCATCGGCAAGATCCTGCCGGTCGAGGACATGCCGTTCCTGCCGGACGGCACACCGGTGGACATCATCCTGAACACCCACGGTGTTCCGCGACGGATGAACATCGGCCAGATCCTGGAAACCCACCTCGGGTGGGTGGCCAAGGCCGGCTGGAACATCGAGGGCTCTCCGGAATGGGCGGGCAACCTGCCCGAGGATCTGCTGACGGCCGAGCCCAACAGCATCGTCTCCACGCCGGTGTTCGACGGTGCCCGGGAAGAGGAGCTGCAGGGCCTGCTGAGCTCGACGCTGCCCAACCGGGACGGCGAAGTTCTGGTCAACGGCGACGGCAAGGCCGTGCTGTACGACGGCCGCAGCGGCGAACCGTTCCCGTACCCGGTGACGGTCGGCTACATGTACATCCTCAAGCTGCACCACCTGGTGGACGACAAGATCCACGCCCGCTCGACCGGTCCGTACTCGATGATCACCCAGCAGCCGCTGGGCGGTAAGGCGCAGTTCGGTGGTCAGCGGTTCGGTGAGATGGAGTGCTGGGCCATGCAGGCCTACGGCGCGGCGTACACGCTGCAGGAGCTCTTGACCATCAAGTCCGACGACACCGTCGGCCGGGTCAAGGTCTACGAGGCGATCGTCAAGGGCGAGAACATCCCCGAGCCGGGCATTCCGGAGTCGTTCAAGGTGCTGCTCAAGGAGCTGCAGTCACTGTGCTTGAACGTTGAGGTGCTGTCTTCGGACGGCGCGGCGATCGAGATGCGTGACGGTGACGACGAGGACCTGGAGCGCGCTGCTGCCAACCTCGGTATCAACCTGTCGCGCAACGAATCTGCGTCCGTCGAGGACTTGGCCTAGTTACTAGCAGTACTAATCCCGAAAGGGGAAAGGGAGTTACGTGTTAGACGTCAACTTCTTCGATGAACTCCGGATCGGCCTGGCCACCGCTGAGGACATCCGCAACTGGTCCTACGGCGAGGTCAAGAAGCCGGAGACCATCAACTACCGCACGCTCAAGCCCGAGAAGGACGGCCTGTTCTGCGAGAAGATCTTCGGACCGACTCGCGACTGGGAGTGCTACTGCGGCAAGTACAAGCGCGTCCGCTTCAAGGGCATCATCTGCGAGCGCTGCGGCGTCGAGGTCACTCGCGCCAAGGTGCGCCGCGAGCGGATGGGCCACATCGAGCTGGCCGCTCCAGTCACCCACATCTGGTACTTCAAGGGTGTGCCCTCGCGTCTGGGCTACCTGCTGGACCTGGCGCCGAAGGATCTCGAGAAGATCATCTACTTCGCCGCGTACGTGATCACGGCGGTCGACGACGAGATGCGCCACAACGAGCTGTCCACTCTCGAAGCCGAGATGGAGGTCGAGAAGAAGGCCGTCGCCGACCAGCGTGACTCCGATCTGGAGGCCCGTGCCCAGAAGCTCGAGGCCGACCTGGCCGAGCTGGAGGCCGAGGGCGCCAAGTCCGACGTGCGCCGCAAGGTGCGCGACGGCGGCGAGCGCGAGATGCGTCAGCTGCGTGACCGGGCCCAGCGTGAGCTGGACCGCCTGGAGGAGATCTGGACGACCTTCACCAAGCTGGCCCCCAAGCAGCTCATCGTCGACGAGAACCTCTACCGCGAGCTGGTCGACCGCTACGGCGAGTACTTCCAGGGCTCGATGGGTGCGGAGTCGATCCAGAAGCTCATCGAGAACTTCGACATCGACGCCGAGGCCGAGAACCTGCGTGAGGTCATCCGTAGCGGCAAGGGGCAGAAGAAGCTTCGGGCGCTCAAGCGTCTGAAGGTGGTCGCCGCGTTCCAGCAGTCGGGCAACTCCCCGATGGGCATGGTGCTCGACGCGGTCCCGGTGATCCCGCCGGAGCTGCGCCCGATGGTCCAGCTCGACGGTGGCCGCTTCGCGACCTCCGACCTCAACGACCTGTACCGCCGCGTGATCAACCGCAACAACCGGTTGAAGCGACTGATCGACCTCGGCGCGCCCGAGATCATCGTCAACAACGAGAAGCGGATGCTTCAGGAGTCGGTGGACGCGCTGTTCGACAACGGCCGTCGCGGCCGTCCGGTCACCGGACCGGGCAACCGTCCGCTCAAGTCGCTGTCCGATCTGCTCAAGGGCAAGCAGGGCCGGTTCCGCCAGAACCTGCTCGGTAAGCGCGTCGACTACTCGGGCCGTTCGGTCATCGTGGTCGGCCCGCAGCTCAAGCTGCACCAGTGCGGTCTGCCGAAGCTGATGGCGCTGGAGCTGTTCAAGCCGTTCGTGATGAAGCGACTGGTCGACCTGAACCACGCGCAGAACATCAAGAGCGCCAAGCGGATGGTCGAACGTCAGCGTCCGCAGGTGTGGGATGTCCTCGAAGAGGTCATCGCCGAGCATCCGGTGCTGCTGAACCGTGCACCCACCCTGCACCGCCTGGGTATCCAGGCCTTCGAGCCGCAGCTGGTGGAAGGCAAGGCCATTCAGCTGCACCCGCTGGTCTGTGAGGCGTTCAACGCCGACTTCGACGGCGACCAGATGGCGGTGCACCTGCCGCTGAGCGCCGAGGCGCAGGCCGAGGCCCGCATCCTGATGCTGTCGAGCAACAACATCCTGTCGCCGGCATCGGGCAAGCCGCTGGCCATGCCGCGTCTGGACATGGTCACCGGTCTGTTCTTCCTGACCACCCTGGTTCCCGGGGACAAGGGCGAGCACACCGCGGCGGCCAAGGATGCCCCGGAGAGCGGCGTGTACAGCTCGCCGGCCGAGGCCATCATGGCGATGGACCGCGGTGCGTTGAGCGTTCGGGCTCAGATCAAGGTGCGCCTGACGCAGCTGCGTCCGCCGCACGAGGTCGAGACCGAGCTGTTCGGTGAGAACGGCTGGCGGCCGGGCAATGCCTGGACCGCCGAGACCACGCTGGGCCGGGTGCTCTTCAACGAGCTTCTGCCGCAGGGGTATCCGTTCGTCAACGAGCAGATGCACAAGAAGGTCCAGGCCCGGATCATCAACGATCTGGCCGAGCGCTATCCGATGATCGTCGTCGCGCAGACCGTCGACAAGCTCAAGGACGCCGGCTTCTACTGGGCCACCCGTTCGGGTGTCACCGTCTCGATGGCCGACGTCATCGTGCCGCCGGAGAAGCAGGAGATCCTCGAGCGTTACGAGGCCGAAGCCGATTCGGTCGAGAAGAAGTACCAGCGCGGTGCGTTGAACCACCAGGAGCGCAACGACGCCCTCGTCGAGCTCTGGAAGGAAGCCACCGAAGAGGTCGGTAAGGCTCTGGAGGAGCACTACCCCGAGGACAACCCGATCATCACGATCGTGAAGTCCGGTGCGACGGGTAACTTCACCCAGACCCGCACCCTGGCCGGCATGAAGGGTCTGGTGACCAACCCGAAGGGTGAGTTCATCCCGCGCCCGATCAAGTCCTCGTTCCGCGAGGGCCTGACGGTGCTGGAGTACTTCATCAACACCCACGGCGCCCGTAAGGGTCTGGCGGACACCGCGCTCCGCACCGCTGACTCGGGCTACCTGACCCGTCGTCTGGTGGACGTGTCCCAGGACGTCATCGTGCGCGAGCACGACTGCGGCACCGAGCGCGGCATCATCGTCGATCTCGCCGAGTTGCAGGGCGACACCCTGATCCGCGATCCGCACGTCGAGACCTCGGCGTACGCCCGCACGCTGGCCGCCGACGCGGTCGACGAGAAGGGCAACGTGATCGTCACCGCCGGACACGATCTCGGCGACCCGGCGATCGACGCGCTGCTGGAAGCCGGCATCACCTCGGTCAAGGTTCGCTCGGTGCTCACCTGCACCAGCGCCTCGGGTGTGTGCGCGATGTGCTACGGCCGCTCGATGGCCACCGGCAAGCTGGTGGACATCGGCGAGGCGGTCGGCATCGTGGCCGCGCAGTCCATCGGTGAGCCCGGTACCCAGCTGACCATGCGCACCTTCCACCAGGGTGGTGTGACCGGTGGCGCCGACATCGTCGGTGGTCTGCCCCGCGTGCAGGAGCTGTTCGAGGCGCGTATCCCGCGCAACCGGGCCCCGATCGCCGATGTGGCCGGACGGGTCCAGCTCGAGGAGACCGACAAGTTCTACAAGATCACCATCGTTCCCGATGACGGGAGCGAGGAGGTCGTGTACGACAAGCTCTCCAAGCGTCAGCGGTTGAAGGTGTTCAAGCACGACGACGGAACCGAGCGACTGCTGGTCGACGGTGACCACGTCGAGGTCGGTCAGCAGCTCATGGAGGGCTCTGCCGATCCGCACGAGGTGCTCCGTGTCGAGGGCCCGCGCAAGGTGCAGATCCACCTCGTCAAAGAGGTCCAGGAGGTGTACCGCGCGCAGGGTGTGTCGATTCACGACAAGCACATCGAGGTCATCGTTCGGCAGATGCTGCGCCGCGTGACGATCATCGATTCGGGCGCAACGGAATTCCTGCCCGGATCGCTGACCGAGCGCAGCGAGTTCGAGTCGGAGAACCGTCGCGTGGTCGCCGAGGGCAACGAGCCCGCGGCGGGTCGCCCGGTGCTGATGGGTATCACCAAGGCGTCGCTGGCCACCGATTCGTGGCTGTCGGCGGCGTCGTTCCAGGAGACCACTCGCGTGCTGACCGATGCGGCCATCAACTGCCGCAGCGACAAGCTGCAGGGTCTGAAGGAGAACGTGATCATCGGCAAGCTGATCCCGGCCGGTACCGGTATCAACCGCTACCGCAACATCCAGGTACAGCCGACCGAAGAGGCACGGGCCGCGGCGTACACGATCCCGTCCTACGAGGATCAGTACTACAGCCCGGACTTCGGCCAGGCGACCGGTGCCGCGGTGCCGCTGGACGATTACGGCTACTCGGATTACCGGTAGCTAGTCAAGGAAAAGCCCCCGCTTCGGCGGGG
This sequence comes from Mycobacterium sp. shizuoka-1, assembly GCF_002723835.1. Lineage (GTDB taxonomy): Bacteria > Actinomycetota > Actinomycetes > Mycobacteriales > Mycobacteriaceae > Mycobacterium. The sequence continues at coordinate 141,513 of NZ_BEWG01000055.1, forward strand.
GCTTTTTCTGTTGCCGAGCGTAACGCCAGGGCGGCTTTTGGCGCCGAATGCCAC
>NZ_BEWG01000055.1:141585-154808 GCF_002723835.1 Mycobacterium sp. shizuoka-1
CCCCCCCCCGCCGGTGCGATGAGTTCAGTGGACCACCGGGGTCTAACCGTTATGACCCAACTGCTCAGAGTGCACAACTTCATGCTGTCCCGCGACGGGTTCGGGGCGGGGCGGGGCCAATGCTTGGAGCGTCCGTTCGGCGATGCCGACCAGCCGGCCCTGTTCGCCTGGGTCGGCGCGACCGCCAGCTGGGTGGGCCGCCGCGAACCCGGCGGTACCCGCGGCCTCGACGACTACTTCACCCGCGATTTCACCAACAACATCGGTGCGGAGATCATGGGCCGCAACAAGTTCAGCCCCCACCGCGGGCCCTGGGAAGACCATCCCGAGTGGCAGGGCTGGTGGGGCGAGGAGCCGCCGTTCCACACCCCGGTGTTCGTCATGACGCATCACGAGCGGCCGTCGCTGACGTTGTCGGACACCACGTTTCATTTCGTGGCCGGGGATCCGGCCGCTGTCCTGGAGCAGGCCAAGGCGGCCGCGGCGGGCAAGGACGTGCGGCTGGGCGGCGGTGCGAGCACGGTTCGGCAGTTCCTCGACGCGGGGCTGGTCGACACCCTGCATGTCGCGGTCGCCGACGTCGAGATCGGCGCCGGGTCACGCCTGTGGGAGTCTCCGGCGGATCTCGACGACCGGTTCCACCACGAGGTGGTGCCCAGCCCCAGCGGCGTCACGCACCACCTGTTCTGGCGGCGCTGACGGCGGTCGGTGCCCCCGCCTAGACTCGACCTCGTGCTGATCGGTTCCCATGTCCACACCGACGATCCGCTGTCCGCCGCGGCGGCCGATGGTGCCGAGGTGGTGCAGTTCTTCCTGGGCAATCCGCAGAGCTGGAAGAAGCCCGCTCCGCGCGACGACGCCGACACCCTGAAGGCATCGCCGATCCCGCTCTACGTGCACGCCCCGTACCTGATCAACGTGGCGTCGGCCAACAACCGGGTGCGGATCCCGTCGCGCAAGATTCTGCAGGACACCTGCGATGCCGCCGCCGAGATCGGCGCGACCGCGGTGATCGTGCACGGTGGCCACGCCGACGACAAGGACATGGCGGCCGGCTTCGAGCGCTGGGTGAAGGCGCTGGCGGCGCTGGAAACCGACGTGCCGGTCTATCTGGAGAACACCGCGGGCGGCGACCATGCGATGGCGCGCCACTTCGACACCATCGCCCGGCTGTGGGAGCGCATCGCCGACACCGGCATCGGGTTCTGTCTCGACACCTGCCATGCGTGGGCGGCGGGTGAGGAGTTGCTCGACGCCGTCGAGCGCATCAAGGCCATCACCGGACGGATCGACCTGGTGCACTGCAACGATTCCCGCGATGCCAAGGGATCCGGCGCCGACCGGCACGCGAATTTCGGTACCGGGCAGATCGATCCGCAATTGCTGGTGGCGGTGGTCCAGGCTGCCGATGCGCCGGTGATCTGTGAGACGGCCGACGAGGGCCGCAAGGACGACATCGCCTTCCTGCGCGACCACCTGGGATAGCGCGTGAGGGGCCGCCGCGTCGCGCTGCTGGCCGTCCTGCTCGTGTCCGCCTGCGGCTCATCGGCAGTGGTGGTCGGAGCATTCACCCCGGGTGCCAGCGTGCACACCATCGACGTCGGCGGTCTGGACCGCCACTACCGGCTGTACATGCCCGACGGTCTGCCGCCCGCTGCGCCGCTGGTGCTGATGATGCACGGCTGGACCGGCAGCGCGCAGCAGGCCGAACGCGATTATGGCTGGAATCAGCAAGCCGACGCCGCGAAGTTCGTGGTCGCCTATCCGGACGGCGTGGGCCGGTCCTGGAACGGGGGAGGCTGCTGCGGCCGGGCGAGTCGCGAGGGCGTCGACGACGTCGCGTTCCTCACCGCCGCCGTCGCCGACATCACCGCCCACGTGGGCATCGACGCGGCGCGGATCTACGCCGCCGGGATCAGCAACGGCGGGGTCATGGCCTACAAATTGGCGTGCCACACCGACATTTTCGCCGCCATCGGACCTGATGCGGCCACCCAACTCGAGCCGTGCCCGGCGCCGCGGCCCACCTCGGTGCTGCACATCCACGGCACCGGGGACCGGCTGGTCCGCTACGACGGCCGGCCCGGGACGGCGGTGACCGTGGCCACCCCGACGACGCCGGAGATCAACGCCTTCTGGCGCACGGTGGATCGGTGCCGGCCCCCGGTGACGACGACCGACGGCGATCTGACGACCTCGGCGGCGAGCTGCGCGCAGGGTCGGGGGGTCGAGCTGATCACGGTGGCCGGAGGCGGCCACGACTGGCCGTCGTTCGCCACCGGGCGGATGTGGGACTTCTTCGCCGCGCACCCGCGGCCGGCCGGCTAGGTCAGGTAGATCTTCCGCAGCGTTTCGGTGACCGTCCACACGGTGCGCGACCCTTTCGCCAGGCGCACCACGTCACCGGCGCCGAGGGTCAATCCCGGACTGCCGTCGTCGAACTCGACGGTGGCCGCGCCGGAGAGCACCACGAACAGTTCCTCGGCCTCGACGTCGCGCATCACCCCGGGCGTCATCTCCCAGACGCCCACCTGCAGCCCGCCGAACTCGGCGAGTTCGGCGATCCCGGTGTGCGGGTCGCCGGTGACGGTCTGGTCGGCGGGCACGGGCTCGTGCTCGAGCCAGAGCGAGGCGGCGTGGACGACAGAGTTCGGGTTCACCTCACCAAGATTGCCATATTACGGATCTTGTACAGATGTCGAGAAAGTGTAATAGTGATGTCATGTCGGACACGCATGTCGTCACCAATCAGGTTCCGCCGCTGGTGGACCACAATCCGGCGAGTTCGCCGGTGCTGATCGAGGCCCTTATCCGCGAGGGCGGGCAGTGGGGCCTCGAGGAGGTGACCGAACTCGGTGCGATCTCGGGCAGCGCCCAGGCGCAACGCTGGGGCGACCTGGCCGACCGCAACCAGCCGATCCTGCACACCCACGATCGCTACGGCTACCGCGTGGACGAGATCGAATACGACCCCGCTTATCACGAGCTGATGCGCGTGGCGATCGGCCACGGCGTGCACGCCGCCCCGTGGGCCGACGACCGGCCCGGTGCGCACGTGGTGCGCGCGGCCAAGATGGGGGTGTGGACCGCAGAGCCCGGCCACGTCTGCCCGATCTCGATGACGTATGCCGTCGTACCCGCGCTGCGCCACAATCCCGACCTCGCCAAGGTTTACGAGCCGCTGCTGACCAGCCGCCACTACGACCCCGAGTTGAAGGTGCCGGCCACCAAGGCCGGCATCACGGCGGGCATGTCGATGACCGAGAAGCAGGGTGGATCTGACGTGCGGGCGGGCACCACCGCCGCCATTCCCAACGGCGACGGCAGCTACCGCCTCACCGGCCACAAGTGGTTCACCTCCGCGGCGATGAGCGACATCTTTCTGGTGCTGGCGCAGGCGCCCGGCGGGCTGAGCTGCTTCATGCTGCCGCGGGTGCTGCCGGACGGCACCCGCAACCGAATGTTCCTGCAGCGCTTGAAGGACAAGCTCGGCAATCACGCCAACGCCTCCAGCGAGGTCGAGTACGACGGCGCTACCGCCTGGCTGGTCGGCGAAGAGGGTCGTGGGGTGCCCACCATCATCGAGATGGTCAACCTCACCCGGCTGGACTGCACGCTGGGCAGCGCCACCAGCATGCGCAGTGGACTGACGCGAGCCGTGCACCATGCCCAGCATCGAAAGGCGTTCGGCGCCTACCTGATCGACCAACCGCTGATGCGTAACGTGATCGCCGACCTCGCGGTCGAGGCCGAGGCGGCGACCATGCTCGCCATGCGGATGGCCGGGGCCACCGACGCTGCGGTCCGCGGTGACGAGCGGGAGACGCTGCTGCGCCGGATCGGCCTGGCCGCGGCGAAGTACTGGGTGTGCAAGCGCGCGACGCCGCACGCGGGCGAGGCGATGGAATGCCTGGGCGGCAACGGCTATGCCGAGGAGTCCGGTATGCCGCGGCTGTACCGGGAGGCGCCCTTGATGGGGATCTGGGAAGGATCGGGCAATGTGAGCGCGCTGGACACGCTGCGCGCCATGGCAACCCGCCCCGACTGCGTCGACGTCCTGTTCGACGAGCTCGCGGCCACCACGGGCCAGGATGTCCGGCTCGACGCCCACGTGGCCGAACTGCGTTCAGAGCTCGGAGACTTCGACGCCGTCGAGTATCGCGCCCGCAAGGTCGCCGAGGACATCGCGCTGGCGTTGCAGGGTTCGCTGCTGGTCCGCCATGGCCATCCCGCCGTCGCGGAAGCGTTCCTGGCCACCCGGATGGCCGGCAATTGGGGTGGGGCATTCGGCACGCTCCCGACCGGGCTGGATCTCGCCCCGATCATCGAGCGTTGCCTGGTGAAGGGATGACCGAACTCAAGACGATGACCTATGAGGTCACCGATCGGGTCGCTCGGATCACCTTCAACCGCCCGGAAAAAGGCAATGCGATCGTCGCGGACACGCCGCTGGAATTGGCCGCGCTGGTCGAGCGGGCCGATCTGGATCCGAACGTGCACGTGATCCTGGTGTCCGGGCGCGGCGAGGGCTTCTGCGCAGGATTCGATCTGAGCGCGTACGCCGACGGCTCTTCCCGTCCGGGCGGCGACGGGTATCAGGGCACCGTACTGGACGGCAGGACGCAGGCGGTCAACCACCGGCCGGACCGGCCGTGGGATCCGATGATCGACTACCAGATGATGAGCCGGTTCGTGCGCGGCTTCGCCAGCCTGATGCACGCCGACAAGCCGACCGTGGTGAAGATCCACGGCTACTGCGTGGCCGGCGGCACCGACATCGCGCTGCATGCCGATCAGGTGATCGCCGCCGCCGACGCCAAGATCGGCTACCCGCCCACCCGCGTGTGGGGGGTGCCCGCGGCGGGCCTGTGGGCGCACCGGCTGGGCGACCAGCGGGCCAAACGCCTTCTGCTGACCGGGGATTGCATCACCGGCGCCCAAGCCGCCGAGTGGGGTCTGGCGGTCGAGGCGCCCGAGCCGGCCGATCTCGACGAGCGCACCGAGCGGCTCGTCGAGCGCATTGCGGCGGTGCCGGTCAACCAGCTGATCATGGTGAAGCTGGCGATGAACGCGGCGCTCTACCAGCAGGGTGTGGCGACCAGTCGAATGGTCAGCACCGTGTTCGATGGGATCGCCCGGCATACCCCGGAGGGGCACGCGTTCGTGGCCGACGCCCGCGCCCAGGGATTCCGCGAGGCGGTCCGGCATCGCGACGAACCGTTCGGCGACTACGGGCGAAGCGCCTCAGGGGTGTGAGGGTGGCCCCGTCGCTGTCGAAGATGACTGCCCGGTCGGTGGTGCTCAGCGTCCTGCTCGGTGCGCACCCGGCGTGGGCCACTTCGGCGGAGCTGGTGCACCTGACGTCGGATTTCGGCATCCGCGAGCAGACCCTCCGAGTTGCGCTGACCCGGATGGTGGCCGCCGGTGACCTGGTCCGCTCGGACGACGGTTACCGGCTGTCCGACCGTCTGCTCGACCGGCAGCGCCGTCAGGACGACGCGCTCTACCCGCGCACCCGGGACTGGGACGGCAGCTGGCTCACGCTGGTGATCACCGCGGTGGGCATGGACGCCCGGGCCCGCGCGGCATTACGAAACACCCTGCAGGTCAAGCGGTTCGGCGAACTGCGCGAAGGCGTGTGGATGCGCCCGGCAAACCTCGACGACGAGCTGCCCGCCGAGGTCGCCGAACGGGTGCGGATGCTGACGGCTCGGGACGATGATCCTGCCGAACTGACCGGGCAGTTGTGGGACCTGCCGGCGTGGGCGGGCACCGGTGACCGGCTGCTGGCCGAGATGGCCGCCGCCCGTGACGTTCCCGGGCGGTTTCGCGCCGCCGCCGCGATCGTGCGCCACGTGCTCACCGATCCGGTGTTGCCGAAGGATCTGCTGCCGGCCCGCTGGCCGGGCGCCGACCTTCGCCGGGCCTATGCAGACTTCGCCGCCGAACTGGGCGCGCGGCGGGACCAAGCACGACTGGTGGAGGCGACATGAGCGGTCCGGACCGCAGGGGCGAAGCGACCGGGGAATCGGCACCGGTGCGGGTCGAACGCAACGGGCCGGTGACGACGGTGATCCTGGATCGCCCGCACGCCCGCAATGCCGTCGACGGCCCGACCGCGATGGCGCTGTTTCACGCGTTCGAAGAGTTCGACCGCGACGAGTCGGCCTCGGTGGCCGTGCTCTGGGGAGCCAACGGAACCTTCTGTGCCGGTGCCGATCTCAAGGCGATCGGCACGCCCGACACCAACCCCACCCATCGCCCTCGGACTGGGTCCGATGTCGCCGGCCCAGCGGCTCCGGGCCCGATGGGTCCGAGCCGTATGACACTGTCCAAACCCGTCATCGCGGCGGTGAGCGGGTACGCCGTGGCCGGCGGTCTGGAGCTGGCGCTGTGGTGTGACCTGAGGGTGGCCGAACAGGACGCGGTGTTCGGGGTGTTCTGCCGGCGCTGGGGTGTGCCTCTGATCGACGGCGGCACCGTGCGGCTGCCGCGGATCATCGGGCAGAGCCGGGCGATGGATCTGATCCTGACCGGCCGAGCCGTCGACGCCGACGAGGCGCTGGCCATCGGTCTGGCCAACCGGGTGGTGCCCAGCGGGCAGGCACGCCAGGCCGCCGAGGACCTGGCGGCCGAACTCGCGGCGCTGCCGCAGCTCTGTCTGCGCTCGGATCGGCTGTCCGCGCTGCATCAGTGGGGGCATTCCGAGGCCGAGGCGATGGACTTCGAATTCGCCAGCCTGTCGCGGGTGGCCGCCGAATCGCTGGCCGGGGCGCAGCGGTTCGCCAAGGGTGCCGGGCGGCACGGGCAGCAGGCCTGATCTGCAACCGTCCGCGGCGGGCCGCCGTCTCGATCAGCTCTTGTTGAGCGTGTTGCCCGAGCCGAGGTTGTTCACGGTCGGGTCGCCCTTGTAGGTGATCGTGTTGTTCAGGCCGACGACCGAGAGTTCCTTGTCGATCTTGTCGAAGGTGATCTTGTTGTCCGCGCCGCCGATGTTCACCGATGCGCAGGACCCCTTGACCGTGAGGGTGTTGTTCGAGCCGCCGACGTTGAGCGACTTGCCGTCGGCGCAGTCGATCTCGGCGGTGGTGCCGAACGAGCCGTAGTTGATGGTGTTGCCCACTTCGACCTGGGCGCCCGACTGACCGGCGGTGGCCGTCGGGGAGTTGGTCTCCTTGCTGGTGGATCCGCAGCCGGCCAGGGCGAGGGTGGCGAGCAGGCCGATCCCGGCGATCAGGGTGGGGGAGTGCATCGGTGGTACTTCCTTGTCAGTCCGGTACGACACTGTCGATGACGACGTTATCGGCGATTCCGGTGTGGGACGAGCCCTGGTTGGGCCGTCGCACGACTCGGATGTGGTGATCTCCCGCCCGCTGATTCGGTCCGACCTGCGGCGGAACGCACGTGCCGGTCGCGCGTTCAACTAGAGTTCTCCGTCGATCCAACAATTGGGGGCGCATCGATGACATCTGAGCCGGAACCGGACTCTGCGGGGGTCGGTCGCGCCCCGGCAGCCGGTCGTCGGCGAGGTCGGCGAAACTCAGCCGGGACGTCATCGTCAACGCCGCGCTGACCTTCCTGGACCGTGAAGGCTGGGACGGGCTGACCATCAACGCGCTGGCCACCCAGCTCGGCACCAAGGGCCCGTCGCTGTACAACCACGTGCACAGCCTGGAAGACCTGCGCCGGACCGTGCGCATGCACGTGGTCGACGACATCCTGCGAATGCTGTCGGCAGCCGGGCAGGGCCGCACCCGCGACGATGCCGTGACAGCGATGGCGAGCGCCTACCGCAGTTACGCCCACCATCATCCGGGCCGATATTCGGCGTTCACCCGGATGCCGCTCGGTGGTGACGACCCCGAGTTCACCGCCGCGTCACACGCTGCGGCTGCGCCGGTCATCGAGGTGCTGGCGTCGTACGGCCTGGACGGTGACGGTGCGTTCTATGCCTCGCTGGAGTTCTGGGCGGCGATCCACGGGTTCGTCCTGCTGGAGATGACGGGCGTGATGAACATGGTGGATACCGACGCGGTGTTCTCCGACATGGTCCTGCGGCTGGCGGCCGGGATGGCGCGGCGCAACGAAGTGGACGGCTGACCCATATCGGTCACCCGAATATCGGTGCTGTCGGGAACCGGCACCATCATTCGCGCGTTGACCTGCAGTAAGGCGCCATCCACCGAGTTTGGAGGGGCGTGCCCCGCCTGGTATCGTAGAAGCTCGTGCCTGGCCGAAAGGGGCGCAAGCGGGGACGCATGCGCGCACGCCGGGCCAATTCGCATGTCCAGTATGCATCGGAACGATCTGGTGCGCGGTGCGTGCGACACGCCCGGCAGCGGGGTACGCGGCGGGGTGAAAACTGCAGTACAGAGACTTGAAAACCGCCGAAAGACGGACGAGAGATAGAAAGCCGGTAGATGCCAACCATTCAGCAGCTGGTCCGCAAGGGTCGCCGCGACAAGATCGCCAAGGTGAAGACCGCGGCCCTCAAGGGCAGCCCGCAGCGCCGTGGCGTGTGCACTCGCGTGTACACCACGACGCCGAAGAAGCCGAACTCGGCGCTTCGCAAGGTCGCCCGCGTCAAGCTGACCAGCCAGGTCGAGGTCACCGCCTACATCCCCGGCGAGGGTCACAACCTGCAGGAGCACTCGATGGTGCTGGTGCGCGGCGGTCGTGTGAAGGATCTGCCCGGCGTCCGTTACAAGATCATCCGCGGTTCGCTCGACACCCAGGGTGTCAAGAACCGCAAGCAGGCCCGTAGCCGTTACGGCGCGAAGAAGGAGAAGAGCTGATGCCGCGCAAGGGCCCCGCTCCCAAGCGTCCTCTCGTCAACGACCCGGTCTACGGGTCGCAGCTGGTCACCCAGCTCGTCAACAAGGTGTTGCTGGACGGGAAGAAATCCCTGGCCGAACGCATTGTTTACGGTGCGCTCGAACAGGCTCGTGACAAGACCGGCACCGATCCGGTGGTCACCCTCAAGCGCGCTCTCGACAACGTCAAGCCCGCCCTCGAGGTGCGCAGCCGACGCGTCGGTGGCGCCACCTACCAGGTCCCCGTCGAGGTCCGCCCCGATCGCTCCACCACGCTGGCGCTGCGCTGGCTGGTGAGCTTCTCGAAGGCGCGCCGGGAGAAGACCATGATCGAGCGGCTGGCGAACGAGATCCTCGACGCCAGCAATGGGCTGGGTGCCGCCGTCAAGCGGCGTGAGGACACCCACAAGATGGCCGAGGCGAACCGGGCCTTCGCGCACTACCGCTGGTGATGGCAAGCGCCCCGGCCACAGTGTCGAGGCCGGCGGCGATCAAACACACCGAATCGATAAGCGAAAGAGTGGGAATTTAGCCGTGGCACAGGACGTGCTGACTGACCTGAACAAGGTCCGCAACATCGGCATCATGGCGCACATCGATGCCGGCAAGACGACGACGACCGAGCGCATCCTCTACTACACCGGTATCAGCTACAAGATCGGTGAGGTGCACGACGGTGCCGCCACGATGGACTGGATGGAGCAGGAGCAGGAGCGGGGTATCACCATCACCTCGGCCGCTACCACCTGCTTCTGGAACGGCAACCAGATCAACATCATCGACACCCCGGGCCACGTCGACTTCACCGTCGAGGTGGAGCGTTCGCTGCGCGTGCTCGACGGTGCTGTTGCGGTGTTCGACGGCAAAGAGGGCGTGGAGCCGCAGTCCGAGCAGGTCTGGCGGCAGGCCGACAAGTACGACGTCCCGCGCATCTGCTTCGTCAACAAGATGGACAAGATCGGCGCGGACTTCTACTTCTCGGTGAAGACGATGGAAGACCGCCTCGGCGCCAACGTCATCCCGATCCAGATCCCGATCGGCTCCGAAGGTGACTTCGCCGGCGTCGTCGACCTGGTCGAGATGAAGGCCAAGGTGTGGAGCGCCGAGGCCAAGCTGGGCGAGAAGTACGACGTCGTCGACATCCCGGCCGATCTGCAGGAGAAGGCCGACGAGTATCGCACCAAGCTGCTCGAGGCCGTCGCCGAGACCGACGAGGCGCTGCTGGAGAAGTACTTCGGTGGCGAGGAACTCACCATCGACGAGATCAAGGGCGCGATCCGCAAGCTGACCATCAGCTCGCAGGCGTACCCGGTGTTGTGCGGCAGCGCGTTCAAGAACAAGGGCGTGCAGCCGATGCTGGACGCGGTCATCGACTACCTGCCGTCGCCGCTGGACGTGCCGCCGGCCGTCGGGCATGCCCCCGGCAAGGAAGACGTCGAGGTCACCCGTAAGCCGTCGACCGACGAGCCGTTCTCCGGGCTGGCCTTCAAGGTCGCCACGCACCCGTTCTTCGGCAAGCTCACCTACGTCCGGGTGTACTCGGGCAAGGTCGACTCCGGCGCTCAGGTCATCAACGCCACCAAGGGCAAGAAGGAACGGCTGGGCAAGCTGTTCCAGATGCACTCCAACAAGGAGAACCCGGTGGAGACCGCGTCGGCCGGTCACATCTACGCGGTGATCGGGCTCAAGGACACCACCACCGGCGACACCCTGTGCGATCCGAACGATCAGGTCGTGCTGGAGTCGATGACGTTCCCGGATCCGGTCATCGAGGTGGCCATCGAGCCCAAGACCAAGAGCGACCAGGAGAAGCTGAGCCTCTCGATCCAGAAGCTCGCCGAGGAGGATCCGACCTTCAAGGTGCACCTGGATCAGGAGACCGGCCAGACCGTCATCGGCGGGATGGGCGAGCTTCACCTGGACATCCTGGTGGACCGCATGCGTCGCGAGTTCAAGGTCGAGGCCAACGTCGGCAAGCCGCAGGTCGCCTACAAGGAGACCATCAAGCGGCCGGCCAAGAACGTCGAGTTCACCCACAAGAAGCAGACCGGTGGCTCGGGTCAGTTCGCGAAGGTGCTCATCGACCTCGATCCGTTCGTCGGCGAGGACGGCGCGACCTACGAGTTCGAGAACAAGGTCACCGGTGGCCGCATCCCGCGTGAGTACATCCCGTCGGTGGATGCCGGCGCCCAGGACGCCATGCAGTACGGCGTGCTCGCGGGCTACCCGCTGGTGAACCTGAAGGTCACACTGCTCGACGGCGCATACCACGACGTCGACTCGTCGGAAATGGCCTTCAAGATCGCCGGTTCCCAGGTGCTGAAGAAGGCGGCCGCGATGGCGCAGCCGGTCATCCTGGAACCGATCATGGCCGTCGAGGTCACCACACCCGAGGACTACATGGGTGATGTGATCGGCGACCTGAACTCCCGCCGTGGTCAGATCCAGGCCATGGAGGAGCGCAGCGGTGCGCGCGTCGTCAAGGCGCAGGTGCCGCTGTCGGAGATGTTCGGCTACGTCGGCGACCTCCGGTCGAAGACGCAGGGTCGGGCAAACTACTCCATGGTGTTCGACTCCTACGCCGAAGTTCCGGCGAACGTGTCGAAGGAGATCATCGCGAAGGCGACGGGCCAGTAAGCTCGCCGGCTTGGCGGACCACAACTGAAAACAGTTTATTTCCAGCACATCTGCTTAACCCAAGCAATAACAAGTCCAGGAGGACACAGAAGTGGCGAAGGCGAAGTTCGAGCGGACGAAGCCGCACGTCAACATCGGGACCATCGGTCACGTTGACCACGGCAAGACCACGCTGACGGCAGCTATCACCAAGGTGCTGCACGACAAGTACCCCGATTTGAACGAGTCGCGCGCATTCGACCAGATCGACAATGCGCCCGAGGAGCGTCAGCGCGGTATCACCATCAACATCTCCCACGTGGAGTACCAGACCGAGAAGCGTCACTACGCGCACGTCGACGCTCCCGGCCACGCTGACTACATCAAGAACATGATCACCGGTGCCGCCCAGATGGACGGCGCGATCCTGGTGGTCGCCGCCACCGACGGTCCGATGCCGCAGACCCGCGAGCACGTGCTGCTCGCTCGCCAGGTCGGCGTCCCCTACATCCTGGTGGCGCTGAACAAGGCCGACATGGTCGACGACGAGGAGCTCCTCGAGCTCGTCGAGATGGAGGTCCGCGAACTGCTGGCCGCCCAGGAGTTCGACGAGGAAGCCCCGGTCATCAAGGTGTCCGCGCTGAAGGCTCTCGAGGGTGACCCGACCTGGGTCAAGTCCGTCGAGGACCTGATGGACGCTGTCGACGAGTCGATCCCGGACCCGGTCCGCGACACCGACAAGCCGTTCCTGATGCCCGTCGAGGACGTCTTCACGATCACCGGCCGCGGCACCGTGGTCACCGGTCGTGTCGAGCGCGGCGTGATCAACGTGAACGAGGAAGTCGAGATCGTCGGCATCCGCCCCACCACCACCAAGACCACGGTCACCGGTGTGGAGATGTTCCGCAAGCTGCTCGACCAGGGCCAGGCCGGCGACAACGTCGGTCTGCTGGTTCGTGGTGTGAAGCGTGAGGATGTCGAGCGCGGCCAGGTCGTCGTGAAGCCCGGCACCACCACCCCGCACACCGAGTTCGAGGGCAGCGTCTACATCCTGTCCAAGGACGAGGGCGGTCGGCACACGCCGTTCTTCAACAACTACCGTCCGCAGTTCTACTTCCGCACCACGGACGTGACCGGCGTCGTGACGCTGCCCGAGGGCACCGAGATGGTGATGCCCGGTGACAACACCGACATCTCCGTCAAGCTGATCCAGCCCGTGGCCATGGACGAGGGCCTGCGGTTCGCGATCCGTGAAGGTGGCCGCACCGTCGGCGCCGGCCGGGTCACCAAGATCATCAAGTGATCTGATCCAACCAAGCACTGCGCAAGCGGCGCTCACCCTTCGGGGTGGGCGCCGTTTTCGTTTTCTGCCCGCAGCCGCGGTGCTAGGCTTCGGCAACTCAGCGCGGGGGCGAGGGTAAATGGACGAGGATTTCCAGCCGAGGGCGTACCCGCCGTCGATCCTGATCGGTGGCGCTGCGCTGGTGGTCGTACTGTCCGCACTCGTGGTGTCGGTGCTGATGGTCAGTGCGGCCAGTGTCCGCACCCCGCATCCGCCTCCGATGGCGCGTGTTCAGCCGGCGGCGACGACGACGGCCCCCACCGCGACCGCGATCGCGGGGGAACCGGCGCCGCCGACGGCTGTGGACGGGTTCGTGTCGCACCTGACCCCGCAACTGCCCGCCCTCGACCGGCTCTTGCAGGCGCCCTAGCTGTAACTCCCAGACAGGTTGTGAACGGCGTGGTGAGCGGAAGTAGGTGAGGACCTCCGGTATCGGTGTGGTTACCAAACAC
>NZ_BEWG01000056.1 GCF_002723835.1 Mycobacterium sp. shizuoka-1
CGGATTCCTTGCAGATCATCTTCCGGGAAGGCACGCCCGCCCGGGATCCACAGGTTCTGATCATTGCTCATCATCGAGCACTTCCGCGACAACGTGGCCTGGCGGCTCGACAGCAAAGCCAAGGCCATGGTGGTCACCTCCTCGCGCAAGGCAGCAGTGCGCTACAAGGTGGCGTTCGACAAGTACATCGACGAGAAGAAGTACACCGACATTGCCGCGCTCGTGGCGTTCTCGGGAGAAGTGACCGACCTCGACTCTGGGCTGGAGAAGGTCACAGAAACATCTGCCCTCATGAACCCCGGCCTGAAGGGCCGCGATCTGCGCGATGCGTTCGCCACCGACGAATACCAGGTGATGTTGGTGGCCAACAAATTTCAAACCGGCTTCGACCAACCACTGCTGGTGGCGATGTACGTCGACAAACGGCTATCGGGGGTCGCGGCGGTCCAGACGCTGTCTCGGCTCAACCGGACCGCGCCGGGCAAGGATCAAACCTTCGTTCTGGACTTCGCCAACAGCTCCGAGGAGATCGTGGAGGCGTTTGAGCCCTACTACGACGCGACCACGCTGGCTGACGTCACCGACCCCAACATCGTGCACCAGACCATGAACAAGCTCGACTCTGCCGGGATCTACCAAGAATCGGAGGTCAACGGTCTGGTCGCCGACTACCTCAAGCACGCGAAGCAGCCGGGCAAGGGGCACGAGGCACTCAACAAGTGGGTCAGGCCAGCAAGAGACGTCTTCCGAGACCGGGAACGTCATGCTCGCGACCACGGCGACAGTGTGGCACTGGAGGAGTTGGAGATTTTCCGCAAGGATGTCGGCACGTTCCTACGCCAGTACGACTTCCTGTCCCAGATCGTCAACTACGAAGACCCTGCTATCGAAAAGCTTTCGATCTACTTGCGGCATCTCGCACCCGTCATCGCCGACGAGCAACTCCACCAAGACATCGACCTATCCGGCGTCGACTTCGATTATCTGGCGCAGCGCGCCGGACATTCCACGGACAGCAAGCTCTCCGGGGGTGTCGAGCTGGAACCGGCCAAAGCCGGAGGGACAGGCACCGCCCGCGACCCCGAACTGGTCGCGCTGGAACAGGTCATCGCCCAGATCAACGACCTGTTCTCCGGGGAGCACCCAGACTCGAGCGTCCGAAACGTCGTCACCCACATCAAAGACCGGCTCGAGGAAAGCGAGACCCTGCAGCAGCAGGCCGAGCACAACACCCTTGCGCAGTTCTCCGCCAGCCCCGACCTGCAGAACGAGTTCGTCGCCGCCGTCATCGGGGCGATGGCGTCCTCCGAGGACCTTTCGACGCAGATTCTCAACAACCCGGAGCTGTCATCAAAGTTGCTGGGGGAGTTGATCCCCGTCGTCTTCGAGGGATTGAAGCCGAGCGCATAGGCTCAATGTGATGCCAGACCGCCTTCGCACCTGGGACAGGTTGAGCAATTTCACCTGGCCGACCTTGTTGGTTGGCAACGGTATGAGTATCAACGTTTGGCCAAATTTTTCTTACAGTCGTCTACTAGCGAAGGCCAGTCTTAGTCAGCCCGCACGCGCCCTATTTGACGACTTCGGAACGGTGAACTTCGAGGTCGTGCTGGAGGCTCTTTGGCACGCGGAACGCACGTTGGCAGCGTTGGGGCGACCCACCGCGATGGTGAAAGGGTTGTATCAGCATGTCCAACACCAGCTCGTAACGGCTGTACGGGAAGTACACATTCCGTGGGAACTACTGCCCAGCGATGCTTTGCGTCAGGTATCGGACGAGATGAGATCGTATCAAGCAGTATTCACGCTTAACTACGACCTGGTCAGTTATTGGGCGCTAATGGCTGGCGGTCATCCGGCAGCCTTCGGTGACTTTTTTTGGTCTCACAACAACACATTTAGCCTTAGCGACTGCGAGTTATCTTCTGCGCGAACAGGGGTGTATTACCTCCATGGCGGTGTGCACTTATGGCACGACGCAGCGACCGGCTACACGGGTAAATGGACGCGCCGATCGGTTGGTCGGTTGCTAGTGTCGTGCGTCATTAATTAGTTTACAGTGTGAGATGATGGTGTATGCCGTCATCTGCACTGGTGATCAGTCCTGAAGATCGTGTG
>NZ_BEWG01000057.1:0-8126 GCF_002723835.1 Mycobacterium sp. shizuoka-1
TCACTACAATCACCACCGACCCCACACCGGCATCGGCGGAATGACACCAATCGAGCGCCTACGCGTTCACAACCTACCCGTGAAGAACATCTAGTGCTTGCTGGGCTGGTCTGCCGGCACCAGCGGTAGCGCGGCCACCGGGAACAGGGCGCACACCGCGAACGCCACCGGGTAACCCAGCGCGCCGATCAGGGCGCCGAACACCGGCGGGGTGAGGCCGGCGGCCAGCAACTGGCTGGTGTTCTGGGCGCCCAGCGCGCGGCCACTCCAGAACGGCCCGGCGATCTCGGCGATGGCGGTGAACGCCAACCCGTTGTCGACGACGGTGATCACCGACGCCACGACCATCACCGCGATGCTCAGCGGGGATCCCAGCGCGTCGGTCAGCGCCAGCACCAGCATGGACAGCGCCGCGCCTGCCGCGATCATCCGGATCGGCCGCAGCCGCGACCCCATCCGGTCCGACCAGCGGCCGGCTGCGATACGGCCGAGCGCGCCCAGGATCTGGGCCACCATCACCAGCAGCCCGGCGTTCTGCGCTGACCAGCCCCGATCGGTGATCAGCCACACCAGGGTGAACGTCCACACCACGCACTGGGGCACAACCAGCAGCACCGAGACCGCGTGGATCCGCCACAGCACGGCCGAGCCCCGGTAGGGATTGGCCAGATGCTCGGCCGGGGCCTCGGCGCGGGGCGGCCGGGGCGGGTCGGCGACCGCGACGGCGCACACGAGCGCCGCGATCCCGCACACGATCGCGGGGAACAGCAGCGCCACACCGACTCCGTGGGCCTGCGCCAGACGAGGGATCACCAGCGCACCGGCCGCCACGCCCAGCGGCTGCGCGGTCTGGCGGATGCCCATCACCAGCCCGCGCTGGTGGGGCGGGAACCACCCCACCACCAGCCGTCCGCTGGCCGAATTGCTGCTGGCCGCCGCCATGCCGCCGAGGAACAGGAAGGCGCCGACCAGGATCAGCGAGTGCGAGGACGCGGCGGCAACGGCGGCCGCGGCGGTCAAGGCGGACCCGGCGGCCAACACGAATCGCTCGCCGACCCGGTCCACCACATAACCCCACGCGATCAGGGTCACCACCATGCCGAAGCTCGGCATGGCCGACACCAGGCCGGCTTTGGCCAGGTCGAGGCCCATCGACGCGTGCAGGGTGGGGATCAGGAACGCGGCACCGTTGATGAACACGTTGGCGGACAACGTCGCGAACAACGCGATCACGAGCATCGCCCAGCGTCGCGCTGTGCTGATGGTGCCGACGGCCATGGGGACATGATTCCACGGTGTGTCTCACGATGCTGAATCTGTATCTCAGATAATGGGAACACACGCTGAGTGAGCGGTCCCGCCGGGAAATCCCGGACACGGTCGAGCGTGGCTACTCACTCAATGCCGACTCAACGCCGATCGGGGTCGTTCGTGCCCGCACGCCGGCCCCACTAGGCTGTCGGGAATGCGCCTGGGTCGAATCGCCAGCCCTGATGGGGTCGCCTTCGTCAGCATCGAAGGGGACACGGGAAGCGAAATCGTTCGTGAGATAGCCGAGCATCCCTTCGGAACCTCGACCTTCACCGGCCGGAGCTGGCCGCTGGCCGATGTGCGCCTGCTGGCGCCGATCCTTGCCAGCAAGGTGGTCTGCATGGGCAAGAACTACCAGGCCCACATCGAGGAGATGGGCGGTGAGGCACCGGAGGATCCGGTGATCTTCCTCAAGCCCAACACCGCGATCATCGGACCGGGTGTGCCAATCCAGTTGCCGGCCAACGCTTCACCGGTGCACCACGAGGGCGAGCTGGCAGTCGTGATCGGCCGTCCGTGCAAGGACGTGCCCGCTGCCCGGGCCGCGGAGAACATCCTCGGCTACACCATCGCCAACGACGTATCCGCGCGCGACCAGCAGAAGGCTGACGGCCAGTGGATACGCGCGAAGGGGCACGACACGTTCTGCCCGGTCGGTCCGTGGATCGTCACCGACCTCGACCCGTCCGATCTGGAGATCCGCACCGAGGTCAACGGCCAGGTGCGGCAGCTGAGCCGGACGTCGATGATGATCCACGACATCGGTGCCATCATCGAGTGGATCTCGGCGGTGATGACCCTCCTGCCTGGTGACCTCATCCTGACCGGCACACCCGAGGGCGTGGGGCCGATCGAGCACGGCGACACCGTCAGCGTCAGCGTCGAGGGAATCGGGACGCTGACGAATCCCGTGATTCGGAAGGGCAACTGATGACGTCGACCGCCAATGATCCAGTGCGCGTGCGATTCTGTCCGTCGCCCACCGGAATTCCGCATGTCGGCATGGTGCGCACTGCGTTGTTCAACTGGGCCTACGCCCGCCATACCGGTGGGGTTTTCGTGTTCCGCATCGAAGACACCGACGCCCAGCGCGACTCCGAGGAAAGCTACGCCGCACTGCTCGACGCGCTGCGCTGGCTCGGTTTGGACTGGGACGAGGGGCCGGAGGTCGGAGGGCCGCACGAGCCCTACCGCCAGTCCCAGCGCACCGACATCTATCGCGACGTGCTGGACCGGCTCGTCGCCGCCGGTGAGGCATACCAGGCCTACTCCACCCCCGAGGAGGTCGAGGCGCGTCATCTGGCCGCCGGGCGCAATCCCAAACTCGGCTATGACAATTACGACCGCGACCTGACCGACGAGCAGCGTGCCGCGTACGCCGCCGAGGGCCGCAACGCGGTGCTGCGGCTGCGGATGCCGGACGAGGACCTCAGCTGGCACGACCTGGTGCGGGGGACGACGACTTTCGCCGCCGGGACGGTTCCCGACTTCGCGCTGACCCGGGCCACCGGAGAGCCGTTGTACACGTTGGTCAATCCGGTCGACGACGCGCTGATGAAGATCACCCACGTGCTGCGCGGCGAGGATCTGCTTCCGTCGACGCCGCGCCAGATCGCCCTGTACCAGGCGCTCATCCGTATCGGCGTCGCCGACCGGGTGCCCGAATTCGCCCACCTGCCACCGGTGCTGGGGGAGGGCACCAAGAAGCTGTCCAAGCGCGACCCCGAGTCCAACCTGTTCCTGCACCGCGACCGCGGCTTCCTGCCGGAAGGTCTGCTGAACTATCTGGCGCTGCTGGGCTGGGGGATCGCCGAGGACCGCGACATCTTCAGTCTCGACGAGATGGTCGCGGCGTTCGACGTCGTCGACGTCAACTCCAACCCGGCCCGGTTCGACCAGAAGAAGGCTGACGCCATCAACGCCGAACACATCCGCCGTCTCGACGACGCGGAGTTCGCCGTGCGCCTGCGGGCCTATTTCGCGGCCCACGGGTACGACACCGGGCTCGACGATGCCGGGTTCGCGACCGCGGCGCAGCTGGTGCAGACCCGCATCGTGGTGCTCTCGGATGCGTGGGCGCTGCTGAAGTTCCTCAACGACGACGCCTACGAGCTGGACCCCAAGGCTGCGGCCAAGGAGCTCGGCCCCGGCGCGGGTCCGGTCCTGGACGCGGCTATCGGCGCACTCGAGGGCGTGGGGCAGTGGACGGCGGCCGCCATCGAGGAGGCGCTCAAAGGCGCACTGCTCGACGGCCTCGAGCTCAAGCCCCGCAAGGCGTTCGGGCCGATCCGGGTGGCCGCGACCGGCGCGACGATCAGTCCGCCGTTGTTCGAGTCGTTGGAGCTGCTGGGCAGCGATCGCAGTCTGCGGCGACTGCGGGCAGCGCGCGACCACGCCGGGGTGCTGGAATAAGGCGGTCGAAATCTTTGGTAGTGTGCTCGTCGGCCCGCAACCACGACGCAGCGGCCTGACATCCCTGGTTCCACCGGGATAAAGGGCTTCTGACCAGCGGTTACGGGCAGTTGATGGGGTATGGTGTAATTGGCAACACAGCTGATTCTGGTTCAGCCATTCTAGGTTCGAGTCCTGGTACCCCAGCAATTATGTCGGCAACGGCCTCTGAGCTATGCTGACAACCCGGTACGCCGCAAGGCGCACCACAGATTTGGTTCTGGCCCCGTCGTCTAGCGGCCTAGGACGCCGCCCTCTCACGGCGGTAGCGTGGGTTCGAATCCCATCGGGGCTACCAAACGAAATCGCCCGGTCATCCGACCGGGCGATTCGTTGTTCCGCAGGCTATTCGGCCGGCGCGGTGCTACCGGCCAGCGGCATCGCGGGCAGGCCGAGCTTGCGGTGATCCCAGGACCGGGTGCGGCTGGCCGCGATACGCACCGCCACCCGCTTGTTCATCATCATGTCCACGGCCGGCTTCAGATCGTCGGTGTAGGGGCCGTTGTAGCGCTCCCAGACGCTGACACCGACTTTGAAGATGGTGTCGGGATCTTCGACGATCTCGGCCACCCCTTCGAAGGACACCCCGCGCAGCGTGTCGTAGGTCATACCGTCCTCGATGAGAAAGCTCACCCGAGGGTCGCGACGGAGGTTGACCGCCTTCTGGGATTTGGCCTTGGTCTCGACCCAGATGTCGCCGTCGAGCACGCCGTACCACATCGCGACGAGGTGCGGCTGGCCGTCGGGCCCGATCGTCGCCATCGTGCCGGTGCGGCTGCGGGCCACGAACTCGGCGATCTCGGCGTCCGACATGACGATCTGGTTGCGTTGCTTGGTTCCCATGGCGTCAGTTTGTCAGGCGTGCGGGGACCGTTGTCGTGGGGATCACAGTCGACGGGTCAGCGCGTCGGCGGCGGCCACCAGATCGGCTGCCCAGCGTGCCCCTGGCCGCCGGCCCATCCGGTCGATCGGCCCGGACACCGACACCGCCGCAATCACCGTGCCGCTGCGGTCGCGTACCGGTGCCGAAACGCTGGCCACCCCTGGCTCGCGCTCGGCAGCGCTCTGCGCCCAGCCGCGGCGGCGGACCTCGGCCAGCGTGCGCTCGGTGAACTTCGCCGTCGGCAGCACGGCCTGCTGGGTGGCGGTGTCGCTGTACGCCAGCAGCACCTTGGCTCCGGAGCCGGCCGTCATCGGCAGCCGGGCCCCGACCGGCACGGTATCGCGAAGCCCGGCAGGGGGTTCCAGTGCGGCCACACAGATCCGGGTGGTGCCCTCGCGCCGGTAGAGCTGGACACTCTCGCCGGTGATTTCCCGCAGCCGGGGTAACACCGCCGCGCCCGCGGCCAGCAGCGGATCGTTCACCTGAGCCGCCAGCTCGCTGATCGCCGGTCCCAGCCGCCAGCGCCCGGCGCTGTCGCGGGCCAGTAACCGGTGCACCTCAAGGCCGGCAGCGAGCCGGTGCGCGGTGGCCCGCGGAAGCCCGGTGCGTTCACAGAGTTCGGCCAGCCCGCACGGTGAATCGGCGATCGAGTGGAGTACGCCCACCGCTTTGTCGAGCACGCCGATACCGCTATCCTGTCTCATATCGAGATACTAGCGTCCCGAAATATGAGATATCCAGACTCGTGTTCCGGAATCGAAGAACGAATCGAGAAGCCATGGCTCAGTCCGACAAGCCCAGGACCCTGCCCGAAAAGGTGTGGGACGACCATGTCGTGGTCGCCGGCGCCGGCAGCGGTGCAGCGCGTGAACCCGATCTGATCTACATCGATCTGCATCTCATCCACGAGGTGACCAGCCCGCAGGCCTTCGACGGTCTGCGCCTGGCCGACCGCCCGGTGCACCGTCCCGATCTCACGATCGCCACCGAGGACCACAACGTGCCGACGGTCGACATCGACAAGCCGATCGCCGATCCGATCTCGCGCACTCAGGTCGAGACGTTGCGGCGCAACTGTGCTGAGTTCGGCGTCCGGCTGCACCCGATGGGTGACGCCGAGCAGGGGATCGTCCATGTGATGGGCCCGCAACTCGGGCTGACCCAGCCCGGGATGACGATCGTGTGTGGCGACAGCCACACCTCGACCCATGGCGCGTTCGGCGCGATCGCGATGGGCATCGGAACCTCCGAGGTGGAGCATGTGCTTGCCACCCAGACACTTCCACTACGGCCGTTCAAGACGATGGCGGTCAACGTCGACGGCGCCCTGCCGCCCGGGGTGAGCGCCAAGGACATCATCCTGGCGGTCATCGCCAAGATCGGCACCGGCGGCGGCCAGGGCTACGTCATCGAATACCGCGGCAGCACCATCGAATCGCTGTCCATGGAAAGCCGGATGACCATCTGCAATATGAGCATCGAAGCCGGTGCCCGGGCCGGGATGGTGGCTCCCGACGAGACGACCTATGAGTTCCTGCGCGGACGCACCTACGCGCCGACGGGGGCTGACTGGGATGCCGCAGTGGCCGCCTGGGACGCGCTGAAGACCGACGAGGGCGCCGAATTCGACGCCGAGGTCTACATCGACGCCACGACGCTGAGCCCGTTTGTGACGTGGGGCACCAATCCCGGCCAGGGCGTCCCGCTGGCCGAGGCGGTGCCCGACCCGGAGCTGATGACCAGCGATTCCGAACGTCAGGCCGCCGAGAAGGCGTTGGCCTACATGGACCTTCGGGTAGGCACGCCGATGCGTGAGGTCGCCGTCGACGCGGTGTTCGTGGGTTCGTGCACGAACGGCCGTATCGAGGATCTGCGGGTGGTGGCCGACGTGCTGCGCGGCCGTCGGGTCGCCGACTCGGTGCGGATGCTGATCGTGCCGGGGTCGATGCGGGTACGCGCCCAGGCCGAATCCGAAGGGCTGGGCGAGATCTTCACCGCGGCCGGCGCCGAATGGCGTCAGGCGGGCTGCTCGATGTGCCTGGGGATGAACCCCGATCAACTGGCGCCGGGCGAGCGTTGCGCGTCGACGTCGAATCGGAATTTCGAGGGCAGGCAGGGCAAGGGCGGCCGGACACACCTGGTTTCACCGGCGGTCGCCGCGGCCACCGCCGTGCGCGGAACCCTGTCCTCGCCTGCCGATCTCTAAAAACTAGACCTGCTAAGGAGAACCACGATGGAGGCATTTCACACCCATACCGGGATCGGCGTTCCCTTGCGGCGGTCGAATGTGGACACCGATCAGATCATTCCGGCGGTGTATTTGAAGCGCGTCACCCGAACGGGTTTCGAGGACGGACTGTTCGCCGCCTGGCGCACGGATCCGTCGTTCATTCTCAATCTGAGTCCGTTCGATCGCGGTTCGGTTCTGGTGGCCGGACCCGATTTCGGCACCGGATCCTCGCGGGAGCACGCGGTCTGGGCGCTGATGGACTTCGGATTCCGGGTCGTCATCTCGTCCCGTTTCGCCGACATCTTTCGCGGCAACGCGGGCAAGGCGGGGCTGTTGGCGGCCGAAGTCGCTCAAGATGATGTCGAACTTCTCTGGAAGCTCATCGAGCAGAATCCAGGCCTGGAAATCACTGTGAATCTTCAAGATCGAATTATCAGCGCCGGAACGGCAGTGGTGCCGTTCACGATTGACGATTACACCGCGTGGCGGCTACTGGAAGGTCTTGACGATATCGGCCTCACGCTGCGGAAACGTGCTGAAATCGAAGCATTTGAGGCAGGTCGCCCGAGCTGGAAGCCGCGGATTTCGACCGCCTCCTGAACGGGGCGGGGCCCCGAATTCCCGCCCCCAAACCCGGGGTTCGACCGCCCGGAATCACCGCCCTAGGGCGGCAAGCGGATTGCTGAAATCCTCCTAAGTAGTGCCTGAAATTGGGCGTGGCTCTTGGAAATCTGCAGCTCTTGGGTTTACCGTGTTCTGCAGTCGGTCCAGAGTGGACCACTGGCTTCGGAGGAATTGAATGAACAAAGCAGAGCTCATCGACGTACTCACGGAGAAATTGGGCTCAGATCGTCGGCAAGCAACCCTGGCGGTGGAGAACGTCGTCGACACCATTGTGCGCGCGGTGCACAAGGGCGACAGCGTGACCATCACCGGCTTCGGCGTTTTCGAGCAGCGGCGTCGCGCCGCCCGTGTGGCGCGCAATCCGCGCACCGGCGAAACCGTCAAAGTGAAGCCGACTTCCGTTCCCGCTTTCCGTCCCGGCGCTCAATTCAAGGCCGTCGTCTCCGGCGCGCAGAAGCTTCCGTCCGAAGGCCCCGCCGTCAAGCGCGGTGCGGTCGCCGGCCCGGCCAAGAAGGCTGCCGTCAAGAAGGCCGTCCGTAAGGCGGTCGTGAAGAAGGCTCCGGCCAAGAAGGCTGCTCCGGTCAAGAAGGCTGCGCCCGCGAAGAAGGCGGCTCCGGCCAAGAAGGC
>NZ_BEWG01000057.1:8175-40241 GCF_002723835.1 Mycobacterium sp. shizuoka-1
GCCAAGAAGGCGGCTCCGGCCAAGAAGGCTGCGCCCGCCAAGAAGGCGGCTCCGGCCAAGAAGGCCGCGCCCGCCAAGAAGGCGGCTCCGGCCAAGAAGGGCCGTCGCTAACATCGGTACGTCGAATACGCCGCGGGCTCAACGCCCGCGGCGTATTTGCGTGTCAGGGCCGGATTGCCAATGGGCTGTCGATGTAATCGGCGGCGACGATCCGATCGCCGGACATCGACAGCACCCAGGTGCTGCCCTTGCGGTTGCGTGACTTGTCCGGTTTGTCGGTGTCCCGCCACCATGCCAACAGGTAGGGAATCACCTTGCCCTGTGTGCAGATCACCGGTGTGCCACCGTGGGCAGCGATCTCGGCGACGCGCTTGTGGGCGGCGTCCGGATCCACGGCATATGCCTCTTCGGTGAGGCTCGCCTCGGTCGAGATCCGCACACCGAGTTCCTGCGCCAGCGGCTCGACAGTCTGAATGCAGCGAACGCGGTCGGCGGCATAGATGTCGGTGGCGCCGAACGCCATCAGTTGCCCGGCAAGTGACTCGGCCTGGGCGCGACCGTTCTTGTCGAGCGGCCGGCTTCGGTCGTCGCCCTTGTAGCGGGACTTGATGCCTGCGGTCCCGTGCCGAACGATCAACATCGTGTCGGTGTCCGCCGGCTGCGCGGCGAAGGCCTTCAACACGTCCCGGTCTCGGGGATAGGTCAGCCGTTTCACCGCATCGTCGACCGGCATCCACTCCAGCCGGTCGACTTCGTCACCGGGAGTGAACTCGCCACCGAGCGCTCGGGCGACCCAGTAGTGCACGACCTTGGAGCCCTGCGCAACCTGATAGTGCGTATGCATCAGGCGCCGGCCGAGCTGTGATCGCTGACCGGTTTCCTCCCAGATCTCGCGCACCGCGGCGATCGGCTCATTCTCCCCGGGATCCACCTTGCCTTTCGGCAAGGACCAGTCGTCATAGCGGGGGCGATGGATGAGCGCGACGTACGGCTCACCGGTCTCGGCGTCGGGGCGCCACAATGCCGCGCCGGCCGCGAGAATCACCCGCCGAGAGGGCTTACCTGTCTTGGCCGCGGACTTCTTCGTCGATTTGGTCCTCGAGCTGTCACGTGACGCTCTCTTGGCCACCTCAACTCCCGCAGATCAATTCGGGTCCCCGCCGGGGACCGGTCCTGGTGGGGGGCAACGGAAGAGGCACTCAGTGCTGCCGGTGGAGTTCCATCAGCCACACCTGATGGTCGCGGACCTGCCGACCGTCCTGGGGTGCGGCCGTCCACTTGCCGTCGGGGCCCAGTTCCCAGCACCGGGTCGAAGGATCCATCGCCGACTCGAAGATGTCGTCGAGGTATCCGGTGAGCCGGGGGTCTTTGACCTGTGCGAGAACTTCGATGCGGCGGTCCAGATTGCGGTGCATCATGTCGGCGCTGCCGATGAAGAACTCGTTGATCGCGTTGAAGTGGAAGATCCGCGAATGCTCCAGGAAGCGGCCGAGAATGGAGCGCACCACGATGTTCTCCGAGAAACCCTCGGCCCCCGGCTTGAGCGCGCAGATACCGCGGACGACCACCTCGACTCGCACCCCGGCCTGCGATGCGCGGTAGAGCGCGTCGATCACCTGTTCGTCGACAAGCGCGTTGGCCTTGAGTCGAATCCGGCCGTTGCCGCCGTGCCGGTGCGCGTCGATCTCGCGCTCGACGCGTTCGACGATGCCCTTTCGCACCCCGTGCGGCGCCACCAGCAGATTGCGATAGCTGACCTTGCGGGAGTACCCGGTCAGCGAATTGAACAGGTCGGTCAGGTCGGCGCCGATGTCGGGGGCGGCGGTGAGCAGGCCGACATCTTCATACAGCCGGGCGGTTTTCGGGTTGTAGTTGCCGGTGCCGATGTGGCAGTAGCGGCGGATCGTCGACCCTTCGCGGCGCACCACCAGGCAGGTCTTGCAGTGCGTCTTGAGTCCGATCAACCCGTAGACCACGTGCACGCCCGCGTCTTCAAGTGTGCGGGCCCATTTGATGTTGGCCTGCTCGTCGAAGCGCGCCTTCAGTTCGACCAGGGCGACCACCTGCTTGCCGGCCTGGGCCGCGTCGATGAGCGCGTTGACGATAGGGGAGTCGCCGGAGGTCCGGTACAGCGTCTGCTTGATGGCCAACACATTCGGATCGGCGGCAGCCTGCTCGATGAAGCGTTGCACGCTCGTCGAGAACGAGTCGTACGGGTGGTGCACCAGCACATCACCGTCGCGCAGGGTCGAGAAGATGCTCTTGGGGGTCTCGCGCTCACCGAAGGCCGGGTGAGTGGCCGGCACGAACGGGCGGTCCTTCAAGGCTGGGCGGTCGACGCCGTAGACCTGCCACAGTGACGACAGATCGATCAGACCCGGCACCTGCACCACATCACTGGGATCGACATCCAGTTCGCGCAGAAGGAGTTCGAGCATGTGCTCGGTCATGTCGTCGGCGACCTCGAGGCGGACCGGAGAGCCGAACCGCCGCCGCGCCAGCTCGCGTTCCAGCGCCTGAAGCAGATCCTCGTCGCGGTCCTCTTCGACCTGCATGTCGGCGTTGCGGGTGATGCGGAACACGTGGTGCTCGACGATCTCCATGCCGGGGAACAACACCGGCAGGAACGCCGCGATGAGTTCCTCGGTCGGCAGGAACCGGACGACGTCCGACTCCCCGTTGGTGCCGGTGAGTTCGACGAACCGGTCGACGTTGTCGGGAACCTTGATGCGGGCGAAGTGCTCGCCGCCGTCGTCGGGCGATTTGACGGTGATCGCCAGGTTCAGGCTCAGCCCGCTGACGAACGGGAACGGGTGTGCCGGGTCGACAGCCAGCGGGGTGAGGACGGGGAACACCTGCTCGTGGAAATAGGTCGACAGCTCACCACGTTCGGCGTCGGTGAGTTCGGCCCAGTTGACGATGCGGATGCCTTCTTCGGCCAGCGCGGGACGCACCGACTCGATGAACACCTCGGCCTGGCGCAGCGAGATCTGCCGGGTGCGCTCGCCGATGCGGCGCAGCTGCTCGCGAGGGGAGAGCCCGTCGGCGGAACGCACCGAGAGCCCCATCTCGTCGCGGCGTTTGAGACCGGCCACCCGGACCATGTAGAACTCGTCGAGATTGGACGCGAAGATCGCCAGGAACTTGGTCCGCTCCAGCAGGGGCAAGGAGGTGTCGGCCGCCAGGGCCAGCACCCGGGCGTTGAAGTCCAGCCAGCTCAGCTCGCGGTTGAGGTACCGATTCTCGGGCAGTTCGTTCTCGACAGCGGTGTCCGTGGCCGCGGGTGGGGCCTCCGGCGCCTCACCGGGCTGCCAGTCGTCATCCGTGGATCGCGTGTCGGTTTCCGTGTCGGTCACAGTCCCGATCATCCCCCATCCGTGGGGCGCGTGGACGGCAGCAGCCGAAAGTCGAGGGCCGTTCAGGTGTTGTTCACCGTCAGTGGTGCGCGATTGCCCTGGTTGTCGCTACGCCGACACCGATTTCCCGTGCCGACTGCAGGTCCTCGACGGTGTCGATGTCACAGCGCAAGCCGGGCCAGGAGCCGGTCAGTTCGACCGCGCCGGAGTCACGATGCCGGCGCGCCGAGTCACGACCGAGCAGCGGATCCAGCGGCGCGCCGAACGCGAACAGCGCCGCGGTGCCGCTGCCGTGCCGGTCGGCGACGAAACTGCGCCGGTGCGATCGGGCCTGCGACAGCGCCTCGGCCAGCTCGCGGGTCTGCAGGGCAGGCAGATCTCCTTGCAGCACAACAGTATTGGTGACTCGTTCGGTGACCGCCGACCAAGCGAACCGGACCGCGGCGTTCAGCGGGTCGGGCTCGGTGGGCGGGGTGGTGTCGGTCAGCACGGATGCGCCGAGCTCACGGGCCGCGGCGCCCGCAGTGTCGTCGGGGGTGACCACAGTGATCGACTCGACGGCGCTGACCGCCCGGGCCGCGGTGATGGTGTCGATCAGCATCGCGAGGACAACCCGCTCACGGGTTTGCGCCTCGAACACCGGGCTGAGCCGGGTCTTGGCCGCTACCAGCCGTTTGACCGCGATGATCACGCCGACATCGGCTGCGCCGCTCATGTTCACCATCCTTCCAGCGCCGCTCGGGGCGGACGCATTCCTGTCGGCGGGTACTGGCAGCGGCGTGGGTTACGTTAATGACCATGACCAGCACCGTGGGCACTGCCGCAGTGATGGGCGCCGGTGCCTGGGGAACCGCACTGGCCAAAGTGCTGGCCGACGCCGGTTCCGAGGTCCGGTTGTGGGCGCGCCGGGCCGACGTGGCCGACGAGATCAACGCCACCCACACCAACACCGGATATCTGCCCGGCATCGAGTTGCCGGGCGCCATCCGCGCCACCACCGACCCCGCCGAGGCCCTCGACGGGCTGACCACCGTGCTGCTGGCGGTCCCGTCGCAGACCCTGCGCACCAACCTCGAGCAGTGGCGCGGCATGATCACCGGCGGCGCCACCCTGGTGAGCCTGGCCAAAGGCATCGAACTGGGCACTCTGATGCGGATGAGCCAGGTGATCGTTCAGGTCACCGGCGTCGACTCCAGCCAGGTCGCCGTTGTCTCCGGCCCCAACCTGGCCGACGAGATCGCCGAACAACAACCCGCCGCGACCGTGGTGGCGTGCACCGATTCCGGCCGGGCCGTCGCGTTGCAGCGCGCGCTGAACACCGGATATCTGCGGCCGTACACCAACGCCGACGTGATCGGCACCGAGATCGGTGGAGCCTGCAAGAACGTCATCGCGCTGGCCTGCGGGATGGCGGCCGGGGTCGGCTTGGGGGAGAACACCGCGGCGGCGATCATCACCCGCGGCCTGGCCGAGATCATGCGACTGGGAATCGCGGTCGGCGCCAAGTCGACGACGCTGGCCGGTCTGGCCGGGGTGGGGGATCTGGTCGCCACCTGCACCTCCCCGCACTCACGCAATCGCAGCTTCGGTGAACGACTGGGCCGCGGCGGCACCATCCAGGCGGCGCAACAGGCCGCCGGCGGGCACGTCGCCGAAGGCGTCGCATCGTGCGAATCGATCCTGGCCCTGGCGTCCAGCTACGACGTCGAGATGCCGCTCACCGATGCCGTGCATCAGGTGTGCCACAAGGGTTTGTCGGTCGACCAGGCGGTGGCGCTGCTGTTGGGCCGCAGCACCAAACCGGAGTGACCCGCAGATGAGCGAGTACGGCGATTCCACCCGCACGGTCAAAGCCGTGAGTTTTCAGCCGGTTCCGGGTGAACCGGTCGGGCCGGGCCCGGTACCGGCGTCGGCGTTCCATCTGTCCGACGACGAGGGCAGTGAGTCCGATACCTACGGTCGCGCCTCGAATCCGGGCTGGCGTCGGCTGGAGTCGGCGTTGGCTCAGCTTGAGGGGGCCACCACAGCCCTGAGCTTCGGGTCCGGGATGGCGGCGATCACCGCAGCGCTGCGGGTGACCGCCGCCCCAGGGTCGGTGCTGGTCGTTCCCGCCGACGGCTACTACCAGGTGCGCCGCTACGCCGCCGAAAGTCTTGCCCCGGCCGGGATCACGGTTCGCGAGGTGACCACCGATCAGATCTACCGTGCCGCCGAGGATGCCGACGTGGTGCTCGCCGAAACCCCGACCAACCCGGCACTGGACGTCGTGGATCTGCACCGGCTCGCGCAGATCTGCCGGCGCCGGGGTGCGCGGCTGCTGGTCGACAACACCACCGCCACCCCCATGGGACAGCAACCCCTGTCCCTGGGAGCCGATCTCGTCGTGGCCAGCGCCACCAAGGCGTTGTCCGGGCACAGCGATCTGCTGGCGGGCTACGCCGCGGGCAGCCACCCCGAATTGATGTCCGCGCTGGAGCGGGAGCGCCTGCACTCCGGTGCGATCCTCGGTGCGTTCGAAGCCTGGCTCGTGCTGCGCAGCCTGGGCAGTGCCGGGCTGCGGTTCGAGCGGCAATGCCAGAACGCGCTGGCGCTGGCCACCGCACTGCGGGGACACCCGAAGGTCCGGTCGGTGCGCTATCCGGGGCTGTCCGGCGACCCGTCCTATCCGGTGGCGGCCGGCCAGATGCGCCGGTTCGGCGGACTGGTGTCCGTGGAGCTGCCCGACGCGGCCGCGGTGCACGCGCTGGTGCGTCGCAGCGACCTCCTGGTCGCCGCGACGAGCTTCGGCGGTATCCACACGTCGGTGGATCGTCGCGCGCGGTGGGGCGACGCGGTGCCCGACGGGTTCGCCAGGATCTCGGCGGGCATCGAGGACACCGACGACCTGCTCACCGACGTCTTGACTGCGCTCGAGGCCTGAATTGGCTGTTCACGGCGCCACATCGTGCCGGCAACACCCGGGCTGTAGCCTCTCTAGGTTGTGACTTCCCGTATCCGTGTCGCTGTCGTCTACGGGGGACGCAGCTCCGAGCACGCCATTTCCTGCGTATCGGCGGGCAGCATCCTGCGCAACCTCGACCCGGAGCGCTTCGAGGTCGTCGCCGTCGGGATCACCCCGGAGGGCTCGTGGGTGCTGACCGACGGCCGCCCGGAGACTCTGGCCATTACCGACCGGCAGCTGCCGCAGGTCAGCGGCGACTCGGGAACAGCACTGGCGTTGGCGGCCGATCCGTTGCGCCGCGGCGAGTTGGTGTCGCTGGGCGAGGCCGCCGGTGAGGTGCTGCCGTCGGTGGACGTGGTCTTTCCGATCCTGCACGGTCCCTACGGCGAGGACGGCACGATTCAGGGCCTGCTGGAATTGGCGGGCGTGCCGTATGTGGGCGCCGGGGTCTTCGCGAGCGCGGCAGGCATGGACAAGGAGTTCACCAAGAAACTGTTGGCCGCCGCCGGGCTGCCGATCGGTGACCACGTGGTCCTGCGGGCCCACCAGAAGGCGCCGACGCTGGACGACATTGAACGACTGGGCTTTCCGATGTTCGTCAAACCCGCGCGCGGCGGCTCGTCGATCGGGGTGAACCGGGTCAACAACGCCGACGAGCTGACCGCGGCCATCGCCGACGCCCGGCGTCACGATCCGAAGGTGATCATCGAGGCGGCTGTCAGTGGCCGTGAACTCGAGTGCGGTGTGCTCGAATTTCCCGACGGCTCAGTACAAGCCAGCGCCATCGGCGAGATCCGGGTCGCCGGTGTCGGTGGCCGGGAGGACGGGTTCTACGACTTCGCCACCAAATACCTCGACGACGGCGCCGAACTCGACGTGCCCGCCAAGGTCGACGACGATGTGGCCGAACACTTGCAGCGCTTGGCAATCGAGACGTTCAACGCGCTGGACTGCCAGGGCCTGGCCCGGGTCGACTTCTTCCTCACCGACGACGGTCCGGTGGTGAACGAGATCAACACGATGCCCGGCTTCACCACGATCTCGATGTATCCGCGGATGTGGGCAGCCAGCGGCGTCGACTATCCGACGCTGGTGCGCACCATGGTCGAGACCGCGCTGGCCCGGGGAACCGGGCTGCGCTGACTCAGCGAGCCGGGTTCGGATCGATCGGCACCGCGGTCATGGTCCGCGCGATCAGATCCGACAACGCCTGGATGGGCGTCGGCCCGGACTGCGTCGGCAGCGTCAGCGCCACGTACACCGGGCGGTCCACGGTGACCCAGGTGCTGTGCTCGATGTTGGGGTCGTCGACCCGGAACCACTGCACCGCGTCGACCACCTGAATAGGTGAGCCGACCACGAACTCGGCCGGCCGCTGCACGCCGCACCGCATGATGACCGGATAGTTGTCCGCCTCACCCCGCCACGCCGCGGTGCCGGCGGGAACCGGCTCGGCGGCGGCCACCCGGTGGAACTCACCGAGGTTGGCCGGCAGCGCCGCCAGCAGCGCCTTACAGCTCGCGGAATCGGCTTTCGGCGCCGGCACCGAGGCGATGACCACCGGCTGAATCGGGGCGTGCCGGGTGGCCGCGATCCCGAGGACCGCGCCGATGGCGGCGACCGCCAGCACCACCGCCGCGATCAGCAGGGCGCGGGGCGGGCCGTCCGACGGATTTTCGGGGGCCGACGTCACGGCGCGACGCATCGGTCAGCCGGCATCGGCGATGGGGCAGGTCAGGGTCCGGGTGATGCCTGCGATCTGCTGGATGCTGGGCACGATGGTGGCGGTGAGATCGTCGTGACTGGCCGATCCGACCCGCACCACCACGTCGTAGGGTCCGGTGACGTACTCCGACGACAGCACCCCGGGCAGCGCGGCCACCTGCTTGGCGACGACCTCGGCGCGGCCGACCTCGGTCTGGATCAGCATGTAGGCCTCCACCACCCGTCGTCTCCTCGCCTCGATGTTCGCCGGTGTGCGACGCCGCCCCTACACTGACGTGTCCGGGTGTCGGCAAGGCCCAAAGGTACCGCAGGTTGCCGCACCGATCAGCGTGTGCGACAGCAGGAGGCGCCGTGGCCGACGGTGGCGAACCCACCTTGCGCCAGCTGGGCGAGTTCAGCGTGATCGACCGGCTGGTGTCGGGTCGGCGGCAGCCCGACGGTGTTGCCGTCGGTCCCGGCGACGATGCGGCGGTGGTGGCGGCCCCCGACGGGCGGGTCGCGGTCACCACCGACATGCTGGTGGAGGGCCGCCACTTCAGGCTGGACTGGTCGGCCCCCCATGACGTGGGCCGAAAGGCCATCGCCCAGAACGCCGCCGACATCGAATCGATGGGTGCGCGGTGCAGCGCGTTCGTCGTCGCGTTCGGCGCCCCGGCGCACACCCCGGCGGCGCTCGTGCAGGAGCTGTCCGACGGAATGTGGCAGGAGGCCGCGGGATTGGGCGCCGGCATCGTCGGCGGCGACCTGGTGGCCAGCCCGCAGTGGGTGGTGTCGGTGACGGCCCTGGGGGATCTCGCGGGACGTGCCCCGGTGTTGCGCACTGGCGCCCGGGCCGGGTCGGTGGTCGCCGTGGCCGGCGATCTCGGCCGTTCGGCCGCCGGATACCTGTTGTGGCACAACGACGTCGAGGGTTTCGACGATCTGCGTCGCCGTCATCTGACACCGCATCCGCCCTACGGTCAAGGCATCGTGGCCGCCGATGCCGGCGCGCAGGCCATGACCGATGTCTCCGACGGGTTGCTGGCCGACCTCGGCCACATCGCCGACGCATCCGGGGTGGCGATCGACCTCGCCGCCGACGCGCTGCGGCCCGACGCCGACGCGGTCACGGCGGCGGCGGCCGCGGTTGGGGCGGACCCGCTGGAGTTGGTGCTCTCCGGTGGTGAAGATCACGCACTGGTCGCCTGCTTTGCCGGTGCGGTGCCGCCGGGTTGGCGGGTGATCGGCACGGTGGCCGACGGCGCGCCCGCGGTTCTCGTGGACGGGCGGGCGTGGGCCGGGTCGGCGGGCTGGCAGTCCTTCGACTGATCGCACACGTTAGGTTGGCCTGCGTGACGACCACCGCGCGGCCGCTGACCGAACTCGTCGAGGAGGGCTGGGCGCAGGCGCTGGCCCCGGTCAGCAATCAGGTCTCACAGATGGGCCAGTTCCTTCGCGCCGAGATCGCCGCCGGCCGGCGTTATCTGCCTGCCGGGCCGAACGTGTTGCGCGCCTTCACGTTCCCGTTCTCCGAAGTGCGGGTGCTGATCGTCGGACAAGACCCCTACCCGACACCGGGCCACGCGGTGGGCCTGAGCTTCTCGGTGGCTCCCGACGTCCGGCCGCTGCCGCGCAGCCTGTCCAACATCTTCACCGAATACACCGCCGACCTCGGCTACCCGACGCCGTCGACCGGCGATCTCACGCCCTGGTCCCAGCGCGGCGTCATGCTGCTCAACCGGGTGTTGACCGTCCGCCCGGGAAACCCGGCGTCGCACCGGGGCAAGGGCTGGGAGGCGGTGACCGAATGCGCGATCCGCGCCCTGGCCGCCCGCGATCAGCCGCTGGTCGCGATCCTGTGGGGGCGCGACGCGTCGACACTCAAGCCGATGCTGCTCGACGGCGGGCCCGACGGCACCGCCCGCTGTGTGGCGATCGAATCGCCGCACCCGTCGCCGCTGTCGGCGTCCCGGGGCTTCTTCGGTTCCCGGCCGTTCAGCCGGGCCAATGACCTGTTGACGCAGAGGGGTGCCGAGCCGATCGACTGGCGGCTGCCCTAAGCCCAGGTCAGGCCGCTACCGGCGTCCCGAGGCGATGCTGGGCATCGACTGTGGGGCAGCTGTGCGGAGATTTCGCTGTTTGGGATCGGTAGTGGCTGACCGCGGTGTGTACTCGGCGTGACAAGGACGAACCGACTCATCGGTGCGGACCGCGGAAAGGACTCATCCATGGCGCTCACGCGAACACTCACCGGCGCTCTCATTGCGGGTTTCGGCGCGGCTTCGACCCTGTGGCTCACCGGTGCGGGCGGCCAGATCGCGACCGCGCACGCCGACAACGTGCGGTGTGACCCCGCCTGTCACGGCACGTGGTGCCCGGGGGACCCGATCACGTTCCGGGTCGAGGCGCTGGCGGTGAGCTGGGATCCGAACATCTGCCACGAATACCACCAAGTGGCCGGGCAGCCGGGGGTGTATGCCGAGGGCCCACTGCCTGCGGGAACGTTCGTCTGCCCACCGTGGGCGTTCATGTGCCCCTGAGCGTGGGCATGGTGCGCCGGACCCGAGGGGTCCGGCGGGCGCGATCAGCCGCGGGAGACCTTGCCGGCCTTGAGGCACGACGTGCAGACGTTCACCCGCTGCTTGTTGCCACCGGGACGGGTCACGGCGTGCACGGTCTGGATGTTCGGGTTCCACCGGCGGCTGGTCCGGCGATGGGAATGCGACACCGACTTGCCGAAGCCGGGGCCCTTTCCGCAGACGTCGCACACGGCAGCCATGTAGAACTCCTCTAAATCAGTAGTCAAACTATGTCCAACGTTGTCCAGGGGGCCAACGACCGAGCGACGGGTGACCCGACAACCTGACTAGGATAGCCGTCCGGCGAACCGAACGCCAAAATGCTCGGCGCCCGCCGTCCGTCCAGTCCGCAGAAACGCCCGTGAGCTGCACTGTTGGTAGCGGTGACGCCGTGGTGTCGGGTGCACTGGCTAGGCTGGCGCGACGAAGCGCAGTGGTGTGTCGGGGGTCGCGAGGAGGTGCCGATGCCGGACCGGCGGCTTGACGCATCGGCCTTGTACGAGTGGGCCCACACCGCCGTCGGCGATCTGATCACCCACACCGACGAGATCAACCGGCTCAACGTGTTCCCGGTGGCCGATTCCGACACCGGCACGAACCTGCTCTTCACCATGCGCTCGGCGCTCGACGCGGCGAAATCGGCGGTCGGCTCGGGCGACGTCAGCCAAGTGGCCGCCGCGCTGTCCGATGGTGCGCTGCACGGCGCCCGCGGAAACTCCGGGGTGATCCTGTCGCAGATCCTGCGCGGCCTGGCCGACGTGACCGCGTCGGCCGCCGAGGACACCGAGGGGGCGCTGGCCGACATCGACGCGGTCCTCCTCGGTGCGGCGCTGCGGCACGCCGTCGGACTGGTGGTGTCCTCGATGGGCGGGCAGTTGGTGGCCGGCACGATCGTGTCGGTACTCCAGGCGGTCGCCGAGGCCATCGCGCATCGTGCCGCCGACGGCGCGGGGCTGGCCGGGGCGCTGGCGGCAGGCGGTGACGCGGGCGTGGCCGCACTCGAGCGCACCCCCGACCAACTCGACGCGCTGGCGCGCGCGGGCGTCGTCGACGCCGGCGGGCGCGGGTTTCTGGTCCTCGTGGACGCGCTGACCGCGACCATCGCCGGCGAGGCGCCCCGCCGGGACGCCTATGAGCCGGGGCCACCGCGGCTGGAAAGCGCCGCCGCCGGGCCGGCGCCCCCGCAATTCGAGGTGATGTACTCACTCGCCGACTGTCCAGCCCCGGCGCTCGAACCGCTGCGCACCCGGCTGGAGCAGCTCGGTGACTCGGTGGCGATCGCCGCGTCCGCGGAAGCCGACCGCTACTCGGTACACGTCCACACCGACGACGCCGGTGCCGCGGTGGAAGCCGGACTCGAAGCCGGCGCGGTCAGCCGCATCCAGATCTCGGTGCTCAGCGCCGGCCCGGCGCGAGTCTCGCCCGGGAGCTGGAGTCGTGACCGCGCGGTGCTGGCCGTCGTCGACGGCGACGGCGCCGCCGAACTCTTCGACCAGGAGGGTGCCTGCGTGTTGCGCCCGGATCCGGCGCTGGCCGACCCGGTCAACGGGATCACCGCGCGAGAGCTGCTGCGGGCACTCGTCGACGCCGGGGCCGCACAGGTGATGGTGCTGCCCAACGGCTACGTGGCGGCCGAGGAACTGGTGGCCGGGTGCACGGCCGGAATCGGTTGGGGCATCGACGTCGTCGCGCTGCCGACCGGGTCGATGGTGCAGGGGCTGGCCGCGCTCGCCGTGCACGACCCGGGCCGGCACGCCGTCGACGACGGCTTCTCGATGGCCAGGGCTGCCGCCGCCGCCCGGCACGGGTCGGTGCGCATCGCCACCGAGCAGGCGCTGACGTGGGCCGGCTCCTGCCGGCCCGGTGACGGTCTGGGCATCGCGGGCGACGAGGTGCTGGTGGTCGCCGACGATATCACCAGTGCAGCAACAGGATTGATCGATCTGCTCCTGGTCGCCGGTGGCGAGCTGGTCACCGTGCTGATCGGGGACGGTACCGATCCCGCCGTCGCCGACGCGCTGGCCGCCCATGTGCACCGTCGTCATCCCGGCGTCGAGTTCGCGACGTATGCCACCGGCCACCGGGGTGACGCCTTGCTGATCGGGGTGGAGTAGACGTGGTCGGCCTCACCGACCGACTCGACGGCATCGTGGGCGGCAAGGCGGCGGGCCTGCTCGACGAGGTGTTCGGCATCCGCACGGTCGACGACCTGCTGCGGCACTATCCGCGAAAGTACATCCACGGCATGTCGGTGTGGGGTGAGGACGAGGCGCCGCCCGAGGAGGGCGAGCACATCACCCTGGTCGGCGAGATCGAGAAGGCCGAGGTCCGCTGGACCAATCGCCAGCCCAAGCGCGAATACCTGGTGATCACGCTGGGCAAGGGGCGGCGCAAGGTCACCGCGACGTTCTTCAACGCCAAGTACCTCAAGAAGGAGCTGATCGCAGGCGTCCGGCTGATGCTCTCCGGCGAGGTCGGTTTCTTCCGCGGCGCCATGCAGCTCACCCATCCGGACTTCCTGGCGCTGAACTCGCCCAAGGGGCGGGTATTCGGCAGCAAGTCGCTCAAGACGATTGCCGACACCTCGACTTCGCAGAGCGGCGAGTTGTCGATGGCGGCCTTCGAGCGCGACTTCTTTCCGATCTATCCCGCCAGCTCCAAGCTGCAGAGCTGGGACATCTACGCCTGTGTGCAGCAAGTGCTCGCGGTGCTCGACCCGATTGCCGACCCGCTGCCCAAAGCGGTTGTGGATCACCGCGGTCTGATATCCGAAGACGCCGCCCTGCGGGCGATCCACGTCGCCGAACGCGAGCCCGAGCGCGAGGCCGCCCGCGAGCGGTTGAGGTTCGACGAGGCCGTGGGCATGCAGTGGGCGCTGGCCCAACGCAGGCACGGCGAACTCGGCGAGTCCGGGCCGCCGGCGCCGCGTCGCGACGACGGGCTGGCCGCCGCGTTGATGCAGCGGCTGCCGTTCGAACTGACCGCGGGCCAGCGTGAGGTGCTCGGCGTCGTCGCCGCCGAACTCGCCGCTACCAAACCGATGAACCGGCTGCTGCAGGGTGAGGTCGGCTCCGGTAAGACGATCGTGTCCGTGCTGGCCATGCTGCAGATGGTCGACGCCGGTTACCAGTGCGCGCTGCTGGCCCCGACGGAAGTCCTTGCCGCCCAGCACGCACAGTCGATCCGCAGTGTTCTGGGACCGCTGGCGATGGCCGGTCAGCTCGGTGGCGAGGACGGTGCCACCCGGGTGGCGCTGCTGACCGGATCGATGACCGCGGCCCAGAAGCGGCTGGTGCGCGACGAGGTGGCGTCCGGCGAGGCCGGCATCGTCGTCGGCACCCACGCGCTGCTGCAGGACGCGGTGGAGTTCCACCGATTGGGTTTCGTCGTCGTCGACGAACAGCACCGGTTCGGCGTCGAGCAACGAGACCGATTGCGCGCCAAGGCACCTGACGGGATCACACCACATCTGCTGGTGATGACGGCCACGCCGATCCCGCGCACCGTGGCGCTGACGGTGTACGGCGATCTGGAAACCTCCACGATGCGCGAACTCCCGCGCGGGCGCCAGCCGATCACGACCAACACCATCTTCGTCAAGGACAAGCCGCAATGGTTGGCCAGGGCCTGGCAGCGGATCATCGAGGAAGTCGGCGAGGGCAGGCAGGCCTACGTCGTGGCGTCCCGCATCGACGAGGACGACAAAAGCGGGTCCGACCAGGCCGGTCCGCCCGCCGAAACCGTCATCAACCTGTTCAAGCACCTCGGCCACGGCCCGCTGGCCGGATTGCGGCTGGGGCTCATGCACGGGCGGCTGCCCGCCGACGAGAAGGATGCGGTGATGGCCGCCTTCCGGGCCGGCGACATCGACGTCCTGGTGTGCACCACCGTCATCGAGGTCGGCGTGGACGTGCCGAACGCGACGGTGATGGTGGTGATGGATGCCGACCGGTTCGGGATCAGCCAGCTGCACCAGCTGCGGGGGCGCATCGGCCGCGGCGCGCATGCCAGCCTGTGCCTGCTGGCGACCAAGTTTCCTGAGGGTTCCAAGGCCGGCGAGCGGCTGGCCGCGGTGGCGGGCACGCTGGACGGTTTCGTGCTGGCCGACCTGGATCTGCAGGAGCGCCGCGAGGGAGACGTGCTGGGGCTCAACCAGTCCGGCCGGCCGATCACATTGCGCTTCCTGTCGCTGGCCGAACACCTGGACGTGATCGTGGACGCGCGTGAGGTGGCGCAGTCGATGTACAACCGGGATCCGGACAACCGCGGAATGGCCATCCTGGCCGGGCAGTTCACCGGTGGCGACCGAATCGACTACCTGGACAAGGCATGAGGCGCCGTCCGCTGCTCTGGCTGGCCGCGACCGCTGCGGCGTCGGTCATCGTTTCGGTGCAGGTGATCTCCTCGACCGGCGAGCCCGACCGGATGGTGGCGCGGGCCGACGTGCCGACGGTCGCCCCGGGCACCGATGTGCTCGATGGTGTGGTGATCGTCGCGCAGCGCGTGCGGGGTTATGACTATCACCGCGATGCCTTCGGCGATGCCTGGGATGACGACAACTCCGCACCGGGCGGGCGCAACGGGTGCGACACCCGCAACGACATCCTCGACCGCGACCTGGTCGACAAGACCTACGTCTCGACCAAGCGGTGCCCGCACGCGGTCGCCAGCGGCGTCTTGCACGATCCCTATACCAGCGCGACGATCCCGTTCACCCGGGGTGCGCAGGTCGGCGCGGCCGTGCAGATCGACCACCTGGTGCCGCTGGCCTACGCCTGGGACATGGGCGCCCGGGACTGGCCGCCGGACATGCGACTCCGGTTCGCCAACGACCCGGCCAACCTGCTGGCGGTGGCGGGGCAGGTCAACCAGGACAAGGGCGATCAGCAGCCGGGCGTGTGGATGCCGCCCAACCACGCGTTCTGGTGTCAGTACGCGATGCAGTTCGTCGCGGTGCTGCGGGGATATTCGCTGCCGGTGGATCAGGCCTCGGCCGACGAACTGCGCCAGGCCGCGGCCACCTGCCCTCGCAGCTGACCCCCGTTTCGCCCCCGCAACGGGCCGCCGCGGCGGGTCGCCGCAGGTCAAAAATCCGCACGAATCGCAGTATTCAAGCCCACAGCCGTTAAATACGCATTGTGGATGCGCAATAAACTAGCGTCGCATCCATGCAGCTCACACGGTTCACCGACCTCGGTCTGAGGGCGATGATGCTGCTGGCCACCGGTCAGGCACGCGAACAGCGGGTCACCACCAGAACCGTCGCCGCCGCCTCTGGCGCGTCGGAGCACCACGTGGCCAAGGCGGTGTCGCGGCTGACCGAACTGGGCCTGGTCCACGCTCGCCGCGGCCGCGCGGGCGGTCTGGAACTCACCGAGGCCGGTCGGGAGGTGTCGCTGGGCTGGCTCGTGCGCGAGCTCGAAGGCGACCGCGAAGTCGTCGACTGCACCGGGCAATCCCCGTGTCCGCTGATCGCGGGCTGCCGGCTGCGCCGGGTCCTCGCCGACGCCAAAGAGGCGTTCTACGCCGAACTCGACCGCTACACCGTCGCCGATCTCGCCGGCAGCACGTCGCTGCCTGTCGTTTTGCAACTCACCACCGAAAGGAAGCACCGATGACCACCACCGCCGCAGCCGAACTGGAGCCGGGCCAGGCCGAGATCGTCAGGGCGACACTGCCACTCGTCGGTGCGCATATCGACGAGATCACCACCGAGTTCTACCGGCGGATGTTCGGTCGCCATCCTGAGCTGCTGCGCAACCTGTTCAACCGCGGGAACCAGGCCCAGGGTGGCCAACAGCGTGCGCTGGCCGCGTCGATCGCGACATTCGCCACGCACCTGGTGAACCCGGAGCTGCCGCACCCGAGCGAACTGCTCTCGCGCATCGGCCACAAGCATGCGTCGCTGGGCGTCACGGCCGAGCAGTACCCGATCGTGCACGAGCATCTGTTCGCCGCCATCGTCGAGGTGCTCGGTGCCGACACCGTGACTGCGGAGGTCGCGGCGGCCTGGGACCGGGTGTACTGGATCATGGCCGACACCCTGATCGCGCTGGAGCGCGACCTTTACCGCGGAGCCGGTGTCGCCGACGGCGATGTCTTCCGCCGGTTGCGGGTTACCGCCCGCGAGGACGACCCCTCCGGCGCCGTGCTGCTCACGGTTGCGGCCGACGGGATCGCGACCACGGCTGCGGCGCAATATGTCTCGGTCGGCGTGACGTTGCCCGACGGGGCGCGTCAGCTGCGCCAGTACAGCCTGGTGAACGTGCCCGGCGCCACCGAGCTGACCTTCGCGGTCAAGCCGGTGGAGGCCGACGGCGACCACCCGGCGGGCGAGGTGTCCAGCTGGATTCGGAGCCGCGTCCGGGTCGGTGATCTGCTCGACGTGACGGTGCCGTTCGGCGACCTGCCGGAGCCGCGCGCCGGTGCACCGGTGGTCCTGATCTCCGCGGGTATCGGTGTGACGCCGATGATCGGCTTGCTGGAATACCTTGTCGGCCAAGGGCATCAGGCCCCGGTGCAGGTGCTGCACGCCGACCGCAGTGAAGACAGCCACCCGCTGCGCAAGCGGCACCGGGAACTGGTGGACATCCTGCCCGGTGGCAGCCTGCAGCTGTGGTACGCCGAAGGCGTCGACGCCGACACCGCCGACATCCACCGGGGACTGATGAACCTCGACGGTGTCGACATCGCCGACGACGCTGAGATCTACCTGTGCGGCAACACCGGATTCGTGCAGGCGGTGCGCGCTGCGCTGACCGCCCGCGGCGTCGCGCAAGACCGCGTGCACTGCGAGTTGTTCAGCCCGAACGACTGGCTGCTGGACGGCTAGTTGCGGATCGAGTCTGCGGTGAGCGCGGGTTGTCGCGAGGACTACTCGCTCTCACCGCAGACTCGTTGCGCTGTGCGCAGACTCGGTCGACACCGCCCGGTCAGGCGGCGCCGTCAAAACCCTAGGTGCCCGTTCAGGTTGCCGGGTTCGGCCGGAACCGGGTGCCGTCGTCGAGCCCGTTGAGGGTCTCCATCTCGGCATCCGTCAGCTCGAAGTCGAACACGTCGGCATTTTCGGCGATCTGTGCCGGATTGGTCGAACCGGGGATGACGATGTCGCCGAGCTGCAGGCTCCAGCGGATCAGCACCTGTGCCGGTGATTTACCGTGCGCCGCAGCCACTTCGGCGATCGCCGGAAGCTCGAGCAGCTTGCTCTCGCCCAGCGGGATGTACGCGCCGGTGATGATCGAATGCTTGGCGTGCACCGCGCGCAGCTCGGTCTGGTCGAGCAGCGGGTGCAGTTCGATCTGATTGACCACCGGCGGGAAGTAACTCAAGTCGATGATGTCCGCCAAATTCTCGGGAGTGAAGTTCGCGACACCGATCGACTTGATCAGGCCGTCCTGGCGGGACCGCATGATGCCGCCCCAGGCGTCGATGTATTTGCCGTTCTGCTCGGCGGGCCAGTCCACCAGATAGAGGTCCACGTACTCCAGGCCGAGGCGTTCCAGGCTGGCCTTGATGGCGTCCTGCGAGGACTGGAAGCCCTGGTCCTCGGTGGCGAGCTTCGTGGTGATGAACAACTCGTCGCGGGGGATGCCCGACGCGGCGATGGCGCGGCCGACGACCTCCTCGTTGCCGGCGACCGACGCGGTGTCGATCAACCGGTAGCCGGCTTCCAGCGCGCTGGCCACCGCGGCTTCGGTCTCCTCGGCGGACAGTTCTGCCACACCGAGACCCAACACCGGGATGGTGTTGTCGTCGTTGAGTGTGACGGTGGGGATCTGGGCCGCCGGTGTCATGTCACCTGCCTGTGGAATCGAAGTTTGTCCAGGTCGGCACCCGGGCACGATCGGTTGAGGGGTCACCGACTCGGGTTGACGATAGTACCCACGGCGTTGTGTCGGCTGAGCAGGCCCGGCGCGCCGCGACACGCCGAGCCCCGAATTGCCGTATCCGTCAACCGGTGTTCGAGGTCCGAGGCTGACGGATCGTTGCCGGCCCGGGTCCCGTACGCTGCCGCAATGCCGACCGCACAGGGTGAGGGGAGCAGGGATGGCAGGGAACCGACGGTTGCAGCGCGTGCTCGCCGCGAGCAGCAGAGCCGGCGTACTGGTGATCCCGCACCTGCCTGCGGCGGTCAAGCGGCTGCTGTCCGGGGGCCGGGCCGTCACCATTGACGGAAACACCCTTGACCCGACGATCCAGATGATGCTGACCGCCCAGCGGGCCCTGGGCATCACCAGCCTGGCGGTGTGGGGCGATCCGGTCGCCACCCGGGCGCAGAACCGGGAGACCACCCGCAGCCTCGACGAGGCCGACGTGCACGTCGCCCAGATCAAGCCGGTCACCATTCCCGGCCCGGCCGGTGCCATCGCCGCCCGGCACTACCGGCCGGCCGGCGACGGGCCTGCGCCCCTGCTGGTCTTCTACCACGGCGGCGGATTCGTCTTCGGTGACCTGGACACCCACGACTCGGCCTGCCGGCTGATCTGCCGCGACGCCGGCGTGCACGTGCTCGCGATCGACTACCGGCTGGCACCCGAGCACCCCGCCCCCGCCGCGGTCGACGACTGCTACGCCGCCTACCTGTGGGCCCGGGAGCACGCCGACGAGCTGGGGGCGGACCCTGCGCGGGTCGCGGTCGGCGGCGACAGCGCGGGCGGCTGCCTGGCCGCCGTGGTGAGCCGGCTCGCCCGCGACGCCGGCGCGCCCGCGCCGAGCCTGCAGTGGCTGATCTACCCGCTCACCGACATGCGCGGGGCTACCACGTCACGCACGCTGTTCGCCGACGGATTTCTGCTGACCAAGCGCGACATCGACTGGTTCGAGGGTTGCTACGTCGACGGGTCGGGCATCGAGATCACCGACCCCCGGGTGTCCCCGCTGCTGGCCGACGACCTCACCGGGTTGGCGCCCGCGCTGATCGTGACGGCGGGGTTCGATCCGCTGCGCGACGAAGGCGAGCAGTACGCCGACACACTGCGGGCGGCAGGCGTCGCCGTGGACCTGCGCCGAATGGGTCCGATGACGCATGCCTTCCTGAACATGAACGCGTTGGGCGGCAAGGTCAGCCGGTGCAACGCCGAGATGATCTCGGCGCTGCGCGCCCATCTCGCCCGCGGCTGACCGAGCCGCGGAGCAGGGTCATGCGACCCGGGGAATGACCGGGCGCGACGAGGCGGCCGGTACTCTAGAGGCGCTAACACTCAAGTCTTGACAGCGAGGATCAGCCGACCCGTGGCCACCAACAAGAAAAGCGCCCCCCGCTACGACCTGAAAGCTCAGGACCGCAAGCGCAATCTGCTCATCCAGCTGGGGCTGACCGCCGTCGTCGTCATCTTCGCCGTCGCTCTGGTGCTCTACATCGTGATGGGCCACGACAAGAAGGTCGCCGGCGGCAACACGCAGGCCGTGCGGATCTCCTCGGCTCAGCTGATCAAGAAGCCCGGCACGGACGAGCCCAAGGCCGTGCTGTCGCTCTACGAGGACTTCCAGTGCCCGCACTGCCGTGACTTCGAGAAGACCTTCGGCCCGACCATCACCAAGCTGGTCGACAGCGGCGCGGTGGCCACCGACTACAACATGGTCGCCATCCTGAACTCGCCGACGAACAAGAACTACTCGACGCGTGCCGCCAACGCGGCCTACTGCGTCGCCGACGTGGACAAGGAAGCGTTCCTGCGATTCCACGGTGCGTTGTTCGCCCAGCAGCCCGAGGAGGGGTCAAGCGGCGCGCCGGACAACAACTCGCTGATCGAGACCGCCCGCCAGGCCGGTGTGCCGACCGACAAGGTCTCGTCGTGCATCAACTCCGGCAAGTACAGCGACATGGTCAACGGCCTGGCCGCCGCCTCCAAGATCTCCGCGACGCCGACCATCCGGCTCAACGGTGAGGACATCAGCCCCGCCTCGCCCGACGAGCTGCTCGCCAAGGTCAAGGCCGTCGTCGGCGACGTGCCCGGGCTGCAGCCCGCGCCGACGCCCGCCCCCGCCGCTCCGGCTCCCGCGGCGCCATGAGCGTGGCGACCCCGGCACCGGTGGAGCCGACCGAACCCCAGTCGGGGTCCGCGCCGGCCGGAGTCGCCGTGGGTGCGGCCAGCGCCTGGTGGGTGCTGATCGCCGGTGTGATCGGGCTCGTCTCGTCGGCCACGCTGACGATCGAGAAGATCGAGATCCTCATCAATCCGTCCTACGTGCCCAGCTGCAGCATCAACCCGGTGCTGTCGTGCGGGTCGGTGATGGTCACCAAGCAGGCGTCGGCCTTCGGCTTCCCCAATCCGCTGATCGGCATCGCCGCCTTCGCGGTCGTCGTGGTGACCGGCGTGCTGGCCGTGGCCAAGGTGCGGTTGCCCCGGTGGTACTGGCTGGGCCTGACGGTCGGCTCGGCGCTGGGCGTGGTCTTCGTCCACTGGCTGATCTTTCAGACCCTCTACCGCATCGGAGCGTTGTGCCCGTACTGCATGGTGGTCTGGTCGGTGACCGTGCCGCTTCTGGTGGTGGTGTCCTCGATCGCGCTTCGCCCGCTCGCGGGCAACGCCGTCGCCAGGGTGTTGTACACCTGGCGCTGGTCGATTGTGACGCTGTGGTTCACCGCGATTATCCTGCTGATTCTGGTTCGTTTCTGGAACTACTGGTCAACGCTCATCTAGCCGCGCCGCATCGGCCCGGGGGGTAGGGTCCGCCTGTGATCTCCAAA
The DNA here is from genome assembly GCF_002723835.1 of Mycobacterium sp. shizuoka-1. Taxonomy (GTDB): domain Bacteria; phylum Actinomycetota; class Actinomycetes; order Mycobacteriales; family Mycobacteriaceae; genus Mycobacterium. The sequence goes on from NZ_BEWG01000057.1 coordinate 29,446, forward strand.
GTCCTTGTCGCCAACCGCGGTGAGATCGCGATTCGCGCTTTCCGGGCCGCCTACGAGATGGGCATCGGCACGGTGGCGATCTATCCGTACGAGGATCGCAATTCACTGCACCGTCTCAAGGCCGACGAGTCGTATCAGATCGGCGACGTCGGGCATCCGGTGCGGGCGTATCTGTCGGTGGACGAGATCGTGGCCACCGCGCAGGCGGCCGGTGCCGACGCGATCTATCCGGGTTATGGCTTCCTGTCGGAGAATCCGGAACTGGCGGCGGCGTGTGCGGCCACGGGCATCACGTTCATCGGGCCCGACGCGTCGATCCTGGAGCTCACCGGCAACAAGGCGCGCGCCATCGCGGCGGCCGCGGCGGCGGGGCTACCGGTGCTGGCGTCCTCGGAACCGTCGGCGTCGGTGCAGCAACTGGTCGAGGCCGCCGAGGCGATGGAGTACCCCTTGTTCGTCAAGGCCGTCGCCGGCGGCGGCGGACGGGGTATGCGCCGGGTGACCGATCCCGCTGCGCTGGCCGAGTCGATCGAAGCGGCCAGCCGCGAGGCCGAATCGGCCTTCGGGGATCCGACGGTGTTCCTCGAGCAGGCGGTGGTGAATCCGCGCCATATCGAGGTGCAGATCCTGGCCGACACCCACGGCAACGTCATCCACCTCTACGAGCGGGACTGCAGTGTCCAGCGCCGCCACCAGAAGGTGATCGAGCTGGCACCGGCGCCAAATCTGGATCCCGCTCTGCGGGAACGGATTTGCGCCGACGCCGTGGCGTTCGCGCGGCACATCGGTTACAGCTGTGCGGGCACCGTCGAGTTCCTTCTCGACGAGCGCGGCCGGCATGTGTTCATCGAGATGAATCCCCGGATCCAGGTCGAGCACACCGTGACCGAGGAGATCACCGACGTCGACCTGGTGTCGGCGCAGCTGCGGATCGCCTCCGGCGAGACGCTGGCCGATCTGGGTCTGAGCCAGGAGGCCGTCCGCCCGCACGGTGCGGCGCTGCAATGCCGCATCACCACCGAGGATCCGGCCAACGGGTTCCGTCCCGACACCGGGCGGATCACCACCTACCGCTCACCGGGCGGAGCCGGCATCCGGCTCGACGGCGGAACGCATCTGGGTGCGGAGGTCACCGCGCATTTCGACTCGATGCTGGTCAAGCTCACCTGCCGGGGCCGGGATTTCTCGACCGCGGTGGCCCGCGCCAGGCGTGCGGTCGCCGAGTTCCGCATCCGCGGGGTGTCGACGAATATCCCGTTCCTGCAAGCTGTTCTCGACGATCCGGATTTCCAGGCCGGGCTGGTCACCACCTCGTTCATCGACGAGCGTCCGGAGCTGCTGACGGCCCGTACCTCGGCCGATCGCGGCACCAAGATGCTCAAGTTCCTGGCCGAGGTGACGGTCAACTCGCCGTACCGCGATCGGCCCCGGTTTTATCCGCAGGACAAGCTGCCCGACATCGACATCACGTCGAGCGTCCCGCCGCCGGGCAGCAAGCAGCGCCTGGTGGAACTGGGTCCGGAGGGATTCGCCCAGTGGCTGCGGGATTCTCCGGCCGTAGGAGTGACCGATACGACGTTCCGTGACGCACACCAGTCGTTGCTGGCGACGCGGGTGCGCTCGTCGGGCCTGTTGAAGGTGGCCCCCTACATCGCCAGGATGACGCCGGAGCTGTTGTCGATCGAATGCTGGGGCGGCGCGACATACGATGTGGCGCTTCGCTTCTTGAAGGAAGATCCGTGGGAGCGGCTGGCCGCGCTGCGCGAGGCGATTCCCAACATCTGTCTGCAGATGCTGCTGCGTGGCCGCAACACCGTGGGTTACACGCCGTACCCGGAGGCGGTGACGCACGCGTTCGTCGACGAGGCCGCCCGCACCGGTGTCGACATCTTCCGCATCTTCGACGCGCTCAACAACGTCGAGTCGATGCGGCCCGCGATCGACGCGGTGCGCCAAACCGGTTCGGCGGTGGCCGAAGTCGCGATGAGCTACACCGGTGACCTGTCCGACCCGGGCGAGACGCTCTACACGCTGGACTACTGGCTGCGGCTGGCCGAGCAGATCGTCGACGCCGGCGCGCACGTGCTGGCGATCAAGGACATGGCCGGCCTGCTGCGCCCGCCGGCGGCGGCCACGCTGGTCTCCGCGCTCCGCAGCCGCTTCGACCTGCCGGTGCACGTGCACACCCACGACACCCCGGGCGGACAGCTGGCCACCTACACGGCGGCCTGGCAGGCCGGGGCGAGTGCGGTCGACGGGGCGGCGGCCCCGCTGTCGGGCACCACCAGTCAGCCGCCGTTGTCGGCGATCGTCGCCGCGGCCGCGCACACCCCGTTCGACACCGGACTGGACCTGGCAGCGGTGTGTGACCTGGAACCGTACTGGGAGTTGCTGCGCCGGGTGTACGCGCCGTTCGAGGCGGGCCTGCCCGCACCGACCGGGCGTGTCTATGACCACGAGATCCCCGGCGGCCAGCTGTCCAACCTGCGCACGCAGGCGATCGCGCTGGGGCTCGGCGACCGGTTCGAGGACATCGAGAACGCCTACGCCGGAGCCGACCGGATCCTGGGCCGCCTGGTCAAGGTCACCCCGTCGAGCAAGGTGGTCGGCGACCTGGCGCTGGCGCTCGTCGGCGCCGGGATCACCGCCGAGGACTTCGCCGCCGACCCCGCTCATCACGACATCCCGGATTCGGTGATCGGCTTCCTGCGTGGCGAACTGGGGGACCCGCCGGGCGGCTGGCCGGAACCCTTGCGTAGCAAGGCGCTGGAAGGTCGCGGACCGGCCAAGCCCGAGCAGCCGTTGTCGGTCGAGGACGAGAAGGTGCTCGGCGAGCCGGGCCTGGCTCGGCAGGCCACCCTGAATCGGCTGCTGTTCCCCGGGCCCACCAGGGAATTCGAGGCTCACCGCGAAGAGTACGGCGACACCTCGGGGCTGAGCGCCAACCAGTTCCTGTGCGGACTGCGCCACGGCGACGAGCATCGCATCCAGCTCGAGCGGGGCGTCGAACTCATCGTCGGGTTGGAGGCCATCTCCGATCCCGACGAGCGCGGGATGCGCACCGTCATGTGCATCATCAACGGCCAATTGCGTCCGGTGTTGGTGCGCGACAACAGCATTGCCGAAACCGTGCCGACCGCGGAGAAGGCTGACCGCACCAACCCCGACCATGTGGCCGCGCCGTTCGCGGGCGTCGTCACGGTCGGGGTGGCGGTCGGTGACGAGGTGGCGGCCGGCCAGACCATCGCCACCATCGAAGCGATGAAGATGGAAGCCGCGATCACCGCGCCGAAGGCGGGCGCCGTCAACCGGGTCGCGGTCGCCAGTACCGCGCAGGTCGAAGGCGGCGATCTGCTGGTGGTCATCGCGGGATCGGGTCCGGCGGGCAGGAGCGAAGCGACCGGGGGGTTGGCCTGACCCGCATCGTCGGGGGCAGCGCTGGTGGCCGGCGTATCGATGTGCCGGCCCGCGGCACGCGGCCGACCACCGATCGGGTTCGCGAAGCCCTGTTCAATGTCCTTGCCGCACGCCGGGATTTCGACGGCCTGCGGGTGCTGGACCTCTACGCCGGTTCGGGGGCACTCGGGCTGGAAGCGCTGTCCCGGGGCGCGGTCTGGGCGCTGTTCGTCGAAAGTGACTCGCGCGCAGCCGCGGTGATCAAAAGCAACGTCGCCGCGCTCGGGCTGGCCGGGGCCACGGTACGTCGCGGCGCGGTCGCCACGGTGCTGGCGGCGGGTGCCGACCGGCCGGTGGACCTGGTGCTGGCCGACCCACCGTACGAGGTACGCAACGCCGAGATCGAGTCGATACTGGGCAGTCTCGCGCGCCACGGCTGGCTGGGGGAGGGCACCGTGGTGGTGCTCGAACGTCCGGCCTCGGCGGCCGAGCTGAGCTGGCCGGCGGGCTTCACGGCGTGGCCGGTGCGTCGGTACGGGGACACCCGGGTCGAGCTCGCCGAGGTGGACTGAGCCGGGCTGCTACCGTCGTCAACCATGAGTGGCGCGGTGTGCCCGGGATCCTTCGATCCGGTGACCCTGGGGCATGTCGACATCTTCGAGCGCGCCGCCGCGCAATTCGACGAAGTAATCGTCGCCGTGCTGATCAACCCGAACAAGTCGGGCATGTTCGACATCGACGAGCGGATCGCGATGATCGAAGAAGCCACCGCGCACCTGCCGAACTTGCGCGCCGAGTCGGGGCGGGGACTGGTCGTCGACTTCGTCAAACAGCGCGGGCTGACCGCGATCGTCAAGGGCCTGCGCACCGGCACCGACTTCGAGTACGAGCTGCAGATGGCGCAGATGAACAAGCACGTCGCGGGGGTCGACACGTTCTTCGTGGCCACCACGCCGCAGTATTCGTTCGTGTCGTCGTCGCTGGCCAAAGAGGTGGCGATGCTCGGCGGTGACGTCTCGGCGCTGCTGCCGGAGTCGGTCAACCGCCGATTGCAGGTCAAGCTCGCCGGTCGTTGATCGCCGGCGATCCCTCGCCCAGCCCCCGCCGATCGGCGCGCAGGGCACATAATCTGTGAGCAGACGCCCTCTGACCGGTGCGGTTGACAGAAACGTCTTTCCGACACACCGGCCCGCCACCGCAGTCACAGGCGTAACACCAGGCACACTGGTCACTACCAACTACGCCAGGAGGGTGGCGCCGTGTACCGAGTTTTTGAAGCTCTCGATGAGTTGAGCGCAATTGTCGAAGAGGCCCGCGGCGTTCCGATGACGGCTGGGTGTGTGGTCCCGCGCGGTGACGTGCTGGAACTGATCGACGACATCAAGGACGCCATCCCCGGCGAACTCGACGACGCCCAGGACGTGCTGGACGCCCGCGACGCGCTGCTGCGGGAGGCCAAGGAGCACTCCGAGTCGATGGTGTCCAACTCCACCGCCGAGGCCGACTCCCTGCTGAGTCACGCCCGGGCCGAGGCCGACCGGCTGCTGGCCGAAGCCAAGTCGCAGGCCGACCGGATGGTGGCCGAGGCCCGCCAGCACAGCGAGCGCACCGTGCACGAGGCCCGCGAGGAGTCCGCGCGGCTGGCGGCGACCGCCAAGCGTGAGTACGAGGCGGCCACCAGCCGCGCCAAGGCCGAGGCCGACCGCCTGGTCGAGAGCGGAAACCTGTCGTATGAGAAGGCCGTGCAGGAAGGCATCAAGGAACAGCAGCGGCTGGTGTCGCAGACCGAAGTGGTCCAGGCGGCCAATGCCGAATCCGCCCGGCTGATCGACACCGCGCACGCCGAGGCCGACCGGCTGCGCGGCGAGTGCGACATCTACGTCGACAACAAACTCGCCCAGTTCGAGGACTACCTCAACGGCACGCTGCGGTCGGTGAGCCGGGGCCGTCACCAGCTGCGGACCGCCGCGGGCACCCACGACTACGTGCAGCGCTGAACCGGACGGCTCGCGGCTACTGGCTGAATCGGGGCACACCGGGTTTTAAGATCGGAGTCATGGCGACGACACCGAGTGCCCGAGCACAGCACAGATCCCGGTCGCCGCTCGTGTTCGACATCACCCGGCTGGGCCGGCGCCCCGGCGCCATGCTCGAACTGCACGAGACGGTGTCCAGTCCCTCCCGGATCGGATTGGACCTGATCGCGATCGAACAGGGTGCCGATCTGACCCTGGATCTGCGCCTGGAGTCGGTGTCCGAGGGGGTGCTGGTCACCGGCACCGTCCACGCGCCCACCCGCGGGGAGTGCTCGCGGTGTCTGACCCCGGTCACCGGGGATGTCGAGATCACGCTCACCGAGCTGTTCGCCTACCCGGACAGCGCGACGGAGACCACCACCGAGGAAGACGAGGTCGGTCACGTCGTCGACCAGACCATCGACCTCGAGCAGTCCATCGTCGACGCCGTCGGCCTGGCTCTGCCGTTCGCGCCGCTGTGCACGCCGGACTGCCGCGGGTTGTGCCCCGAGTGCGGTGTCGCGCTGGCCAGCGCCGAGCCGGATCACCATCACGACCAGATCGATCCGCGCTTTGCCAAGCTCGCGAACATGTTTCCCGCCGACGCCGACACCCCCGAGCGGGGGGCCGGCGATTCGTGAGCCCGCCACGTGAGAACTTGCTGGCTGCCCTCGGCGTCGACATGGGCGAAGAGCTGCTGACGCTGGCGCTGACCCATCGCAGCTACGCCTACGAACACGGCGGCCTGCCCACCAACGAGCGACTGGAGTTCCTCGGCGACGCGGTGCTCGGCCTGACGGTGACCGACGAACTGTTCCATCGCCACCCGGACCGCACCGAGGGCGACCTGGCCAAGCTACGCGCCAGCATCGTCAACACCCAGGCGCTGGCCGATGTCGGTCGCAACCTGACCGACGAGGGGTTGGGGGCCTACCTGCTGCTGGGCCGCGGCGAGATCAACACCGGCGGTGCCGACAAGTCCAGCATCCTCGCCGACGGGATGGAATCGCTGCTCGGCGCGGTCTACCTCCAGCACGGCATCGACACCGCGCGCAAGGTCATCCTCGAGCTCTTCGGCACGCTGCTGGACACCGCCCCGACCCTGGGTGCCGGGCTCGACTGGAAGACCAGCCTTCAAGAGCTCTGTGCGTCAAAGGGTTTGGGTCCGCCGACCTATGTCGTCACCTCCACGGGGCCCGATCACGACAAGCAGTTCACCGCGACGGTGGTGGTGGGCGAGGCCGAACATGGAACCGGCATGGGGCGGTCCAAGAAGGAAGCCGAGCAGAAATCCGCCGCCAAGGCGTGGCAGGCCATCATGGACCAGGGACCGGATGCCTGAACTGCCGGAGGTGGAGGTCGTCCGGCGCGGTCTGCAAGCGCACGTTGCCGGCAAGTCCATCACCGCGGTACGGGTACATCATCCGCGGGCGGTCCGCCGCCACGAAGCCGGCGCCGCCGACCTGACCGCGCGGCTGCTCGGAGCGCAGGTCATCGGGACCGATCGGCGCGGAAAGTACTTGTGGCTCAACCTGTCTGACGATACCGCCCTGGTGGTACACCTGGGCATGAGTGGTCAGATGCTGCTCGGCCCGGTGCCCAACACCGATCATCTGCGGATCGCGGCGCTGCTCGACGACGGCACCGCGCTGAGCTTCGTCGACCAGCGCACCTTCGGCGGGTGGCAGCTGGCCGATCTGGTCGACGTCGACGGCAGCCGGGTGCCAGTTCCGGTCGCCCACATCGCCAGGGACCCGCTCGACCCTCGGTTCGACCGCGCGGCCGTGGTGGAGGTGTTGCGCCGCAAGCATTCCGAGATCAAGCGCCAACTGCTCGACCAGACCGTCGTGTCGGGGATCGGCAACATCTACGCCGACGAGGCGCTGTGGCGGGCCAAGGTCAACGGCGCGCGGCTGGCCGCCAACCTGACCCGCCGCCAGCTCGGCGAGGTGCTGGACGCGGCGACCGAGGTGATGCGCGAGGCGCTGGGCCAGGGTGGCACGTCGTTCGACTCGCTGTATGTCAACGTCAACGGGCAGTCCGGCTACTTCGACCGGTCGCTGAACGCCTACGGCCGCGAAGAGCTGCCCTGCCCGCGCTGCGGCGCCGCGATCCGCCGCGACAAGTTCATGAACCGCTCGTCGTTCTACTGCCCGAAATGCCAGCCCCGGCCCCGGCGTTGACTCCGGCGCGTCGAGATCGACGTTGTGGCGTGATTTACTCGCACTTTCGCGGCCAGATGTCGGTTTGGGCGTACAAGGAACGAAGGACACATGACTGAGCTGTGGGTGGAACGGACCGGCGTGCGGCGCTACACCGGGCGCAGCAGCCGAGGCGCGCAGGTGCTGATCGGCTCGGAGACCGACGACGGTGTCTTCACCCCCGGTGAGCTGCTCAAGATCGCGCTGGCCGGCTGCAGCGGCCTGTCCAGCGACCAGCCGCTGCGCCGGCGCCTCGGCGACGACTACGCCGCGGTGATCAAGGTCGCCGGACCGGCCGATCGTGACCAGGAGCGCTACCCGCTGCTGGAGGAGAAACTCGAGATCGACCTGTCCGGGCTGTCCGCCGAGGAGATCGAACGCCTGGTGGTGGTGGTCAACCGGGCGATCGACCAGGTCTGCACGGTCGGCCGCACCCTGAAGGCCGGAGCCGAGGTCCGCTTCGAGGTGGCCGACGGTGACCGGGCCTGACAGCCGGCTGACCGCCTGGGTGCACGGCCACGTCCAGGGGGTGGGTTTCCGCTGGTGGACGCGGTCGCGGGCGCTGGAACTGGGCCTGGCCGGCTATGCGAGCAACCAGGCCGACGGCCGCGTGCTGGTCGTCGCGCAGGGGCCGCGCGCCTCCTGCGAGCGGCTGCTGGAGCTGTTGCGGGGGGAAAACACCCCCGGATCGGTCGACAAAGTGGTGGCCGACTTCACCGAACCCGGCGAGCCGCTGCGCGGGTTCCACGAGCGCTGATCGCCGCGCCGGTAATCTCACTCGACGTGTACCTCAAGAGTCTGACGCTGAAGGGCTTCAAATCCTTCGCATCGCCGACGACTCTGCGTTTCGAGCCGGGCATCACCTGCGTGGTCGGTCCCAACGGCTCCGGCAAGTCCAATGTCGTCGACGCGCTGGCCTGGGTGATGGGGGAGCAGGGCGCCAAGACGCTGCGCGGCGGCAAGATGGAAGACGTCATCTTCGCCGGCACCTCCTCGCGGGCGCCGCTGGGACGCGCCGAGGTGACGCTGACCATCGACAACTCCGACAACGCGCTGCCGATCGAGTACTCCGAGGTGTCCATCACCCGGCGGATGTTCCGCGACGGCGCCGGCGAATACGAGATCAACGGCAGCAGCTGCCGGCTGATGGACGTTCAGGAGCTGCTCAGCGACTCCGGCATCGGCAGGGAAATGCACGTCATCGTCGGACAGGGCCGGCTCTCGCAGATCCTCGAGTCGCGCCCCGAAGACCGCCGGGCCTTCATCGAGGAGGCCGCCGGGGTGCTCAAGCACCGCAAGCGCAAGGAGAAGGCGGTCCGCAAGCTGGACTCGATGGCCGCCAACCTCGCCCGGCTCACCGACCTGACCACCGAACTGCGCCGCCAGCTCAAGCCGCTGGGCCGGCAAGCCGAGATGGCGCGCCGCGCCCAGACCATCCAGGCCGATCTGCGCGACGCCCGGCTCCGGCTGGCCGCCGACGACCTGGTGACCCGGCGCGCCGAGTTCGCCGGGGCCGACGACACCGAGACCACCCTGCGGCGTGAGCACGACGCCGCCGCCGAGCGCCTGGCGGTGGCCGGCGAGGCGCTGAGCGCCCATGAGGCCGCCGTGGCCACGCTGTCGGAGCGCACCGACGCCGCCCAGCAGGCCTGGTTCCGGCTCTCCGCGCTGGCCGAACGGGTCAGCGCCACCGTCCGCATCGCCACCGAACGCGCGCAATACCTCGACGCCGAGCCTCCTGCCAGCACCGGGCCGGACCCCGACGCGCTGGAGGCCGAGGCCGACGAGGTGGCCGCGCGTGAGCAGGAGCTGCTGGCCGAGCTGACCGAGGCCCAATCCCGACTGGAGATCGCCCGGGCCGAGCTCGGTGAACGCGAGCGGGCGGCCACCGAGGCCGAGCGCGCGCACATGGCGGCCGTGCGGGCCGAGGCCGACCGCCGCGAGGGCCTGGCCCGGCTTGCCGGTCAGGTGGACACCCTGCGCGCCCGGGTCGAGTCGATCGACGACGGGGTGGCGCGGCTGACCAACGCCATCGAGGAGGCCGCCGCCCGCACCCAGCACGCACGGGCCGAATTCGAGACCGTGCAGGGCCGGGTGGGGGAGCTCGACCAGGGCGAGGTCGGCCTCGACGAACACCACGACCGCACGATCACCGCACTGCGGCTGGCCGACGAGCGGGTGGCCGAATTGCAGTCCGCCGAACGCGCCGCCGAGCGCCAGGTGGCCTCACTGCGAGCCCGGATCGACGCCCTGTCGGTCGGGCTGGAGCGCAAGGACGGCGCGGCGTGGCTGACGCAGAACCGCGGCGGCGCAGGACTTTTCGGCACCATCGCCAAACTGGTCCGGGTGCGGCCGGGCTACGAGGTGGCGGTGGCCGCGGTGCTGGGTACCGCCGCTGACGCCGTGGCGGCCGACGACTTCGACGCCGCCGGTTCGGCGGTGCGTGCACTCAAGGAAGCCGACGGCGGCCGGGCCGCGATCGTGTTGGGGGACTGGCCGAACACGCCGCGCCAGGACGGACCGTTGCCCGCCGGGGCGATCTGGGCGCTGGACCTGATCGAGACGCCAGGACGGCTGCAGGGGGCGATGACCGCGATGCTCGCCGACGTCGCCGTCGTCGAGGATCTCGGTGCCGCGCTGGATCTGGTCGCCGCCCGGCCCAGCCTGCGTGCGGTCACCACCGAAGGCGATCTGGTCGGCGCGGGCTGGGTCACCGGCGGCTCCGACCGCAAGCCCAGCACGCTGGAGATCGCCGGTGAAATCGAGAAGGCCAGAACCGACCTCGCTGCCGCGGAGACCCAGGTCGCCGAACTGTCGGCCGCACTGGCCGGCGCACTGTCCGAGCAGGGCAACCGCCAGGACGCCGCCGAGCAGGCCCTGGCCGCGCTGAACGAATCCGACGCCGCGATATCGGCGATCTACGAGCAACTCGGCCGGCTCGGACAGGAGGCCCGAGCCGCCGAGGAGGAGTGGCGTCGGCAGTTGGCCCAGCGCGGCGAACTCGAGGCCAACAGGCTGCAGACCGTCGAAGAGCTCACCGAGCTGGAGAACCGGCTGGCCGCGGCGCAGGACACCCAGACCGTGGTGGACGACGAACCGGTCGACCGCCAATACATGCAGGCCGCCGCCGAGGAAGCCCGCGCTGTCGAGGTCGAGGTACGGCTGGCGGTGCGCACCGCCGAGC
>NZ_BEWG01000057.1:40365-109862 GCF_002723835.1 Mycobacterium sp. shizuoka-1
GCGACGCCCTGGCGGCCGAACGGCAGGAGCGGGCCACTGCGATGGCCGCGGCCCGCGAAGAGGTCGGCGCACTGAACGCCCGGATCACCGCGCTGACGGATTCGCTGCACCGCGACGAGGTGGCCAAGGCGCAGGCCGCGATGCGCATCGAACAGCTCGAGCAGATGGTGCTCGAGCAGTTCGGCATGGCCGCCGACGATCTGATCGCCGAGTACGGGCCGGAGGTGACGCTGCCGCCCTCGGAGTTGGAGATGGCCGAATACGAACAGGCCAAGGAGCGCGGCGAGCAGGTCACCGCGCCGGCGCCGATGGTGTTCGACCGTCCCACCCAAGAGCGGCGAGCCAAACGGGCCGAGCGGGAACTGGCCGAACTGGGCCGGGTGAACCCGCTGGCGCTGGAGGAGTTCGCGGCTCTCGAGGAGCGCTACAACTTCCTGGCCACCCAGCTCGAGGACGTCAAGGCCGCCCGCAAGGATCTGCTCGACGTGATCGCCGACGTGGACGCCCGGATCCTGCAGGTGTTCGCCGAGGCCTACGCCGACGTCGAGCGTGAATTCGAGCAAGTTTTCGCCGCCCTGTTCCCCGGGGGCGAGGGCCGTCTGCTGCTGACCGACCCCAATGACCTGCTGACCACCGGCGTCGAGGTCGAGGCCCGGCCGCCGGGAAAGAAGGTCAAACGACTCTCGCTGCTGTCCGGTGGGGAGAAATCACTGACCGCCGTGGCCATGTTGGTGGCCATCTTCCGGGCGCGCCCGTCGCCGTTCTACGTGATGGACGAGGTCGAGGCCGCCCTCGACGATGTGAACCTGCGCCGGCTGATCGGGCTGTTCGAGCAGCTGCGGTCGCAGTCGCAGCTGATCGTCATCACCCACCAGAAACCCACCATGGAGATCGCCGACGCGCTGTACGGCGTCACCATGCAGGGCGACGGCATCACCACGGTGATCTCCCAGCGGATGCGCGGCGAAGAGCTGGTGTCCACCGCTACGTCGTAGCGTCGTCGAACTGGTTGCCGCTCAGTCGGTTTCGGCTGTGAAATGCTGCTGCACCAGCTGGCGGGCCAGTGGGGAGTCGTCCAGCACGTCGACCAGCAGGCCGGCCAGTTCGTGCACCGCCGCGGTTTCGACGTCGCGAGCGGCCAAGACCGCGGCGATCCACTGGGCGGTCTCCGAGACCGGCCGGGTGTCGCCGGTGAGCAGCGCCGCGGACAGCGCATGCAGTGCCTGATTCAACGTGTCGGCGGCCAGCGCCGCCGGCGCCGGGGCCAAATCGGCGTGGCGGGTCACCGACCAGCGCTCGGCAAGGTTCGCCACGAGCGCGCCGTGATGCAGATCCAGTAGCGCCTGTTCGGTCACCGCTGCCGCGGGTAGGTCGGGGAGCGGACCCACGACCGGGGGCAGCGCCATCATCGTCACCACCGCGGCATGGGCGTCCGAGGCCCACGCGGTCGCGCCCAGGGCGTGCGCCCGGGTGGCGTCCGAGCCGAACGCCGGACCTCCCACCAGCGTCGGAACCCCAGCCGCGGCGGCCGCCTCGATGAACCGGCGGGTGGTCGGCAGCGCCCCGAGCACCGAACAACTGATCGCCACCGCGTCGGGACCCAGGTCGGCAATGTGCTGGCTGAGTCGCATCGGCGAGGTCGCCGCACCCAGCACGGTGGTGTCCCATCCGTTGGCGCGCAACGCGCACGCGATGATCATGGCCGGCAGTTCGTGCCATTCGCGCTCCGCGCACGCCACCAATACCGATCCGTTGCCGGCCGGCAGCGACTCGACGTGGTCGGCCACCGCGCGGGTCGCGGCGACCGAGATCGCCGTGCAGGCGTGCTCGTCGGCCACCGTCCACTCGTCGCGCTGCCAGCGCAGGCCCACGTCACGCTGGGCGGCGGCCACCACCTCGGTCAGAATCGACACCGGGTCGACGCCGTCGGTGAGTAGCCGGGTCACCACGCGGGTGGCCGCGGTGCGGTCCCTGGCGGCCAGCGCCTGCTGATACTCCGAAAGCCGGCTCAGGTCTCGCACGTCACCGCCAGCAGCGCCATGTCGTCGTGGGGATCACCGTCGAGATACTCCAGCACGTCGCGTTCGACCGCCTCGCAGATCACGTCGCCGCCGGCACCGGCATAGGCGGGCAGCATCGCCAGCAGCCGCGGAACGCCGTAGAGGCGGTCGTCGCGACGGGCCTCCTCGACACCGTCGGTGAACATCAGCATGGTGTCGCCGCGCTGGAGTCGGACCGCGGTGGGGTGGTACGGCACACCAGGTTTCACTCCCGCGGCAATCCCGGCGACGTCGACCTGCTCGACGTGGCCGCCGGCGCGCACGATGATCGGGCCGGGATGTCCGGCCGCGGCGACGTCGGTGTCGGCCCACTGGCCGTCCGGCCCCGTCCGCACCCGGACACAGAGTGCGGTGACGAAGCCGCTGGCATTCTGCTCGCACAGCACCGAATTCAGCGCGCCGAGTACGCGGTCTGGGCGGCGATCGAAATAGGCTGCGGTGTGGACGGTTTGGCGAGCTTGTAACGTCAAGGCGGCGGAGTCCACGCCCTTGCCACACACGTCGCCGAGAACGGCGAGCACGTCCTCGCCGTCGCCGACGACATCGTAGAAGTCGCCGCCGACCTCGAGGTGTTCTACCGCGGGCCGGTAGCGTGCGGCGATCTGGAAACCTTGGAGGCGGGGAAGTTTCGGCGGCCGCAGGGTGCGTTTGAGCACGGCGGCCAACTCGCCGCGCTCTTCGTAGATCCGCGCGGAGTCCAGCGCGACGGCGGCCGTCGCCACCAGCCGTTCGGCCTCGCCGATGGTGGCGGGGTCGAACCGTCGGCCCGCTGTGCGGGCCAGGACCATCGCGCCCAGCGTCGTGCCCCGCGCCGTCATCGCCAACACCAACACGTCGACGGGGCGCAGCGAGGCGAGTTCCTCGGCCAGCCCGGGATGCCGCAGCCGGGTGGCGATGTCGTGTGCGGATTCGTCCATGCCGATGATGCGGTGGACCCGCTGTCCGGTGCGCAACACCTGATCCAAACCCCGCTCGGTGGCCGACGACCGCGGGATGACGGTACCGAATGACACGTTGTCGCCGCCGTAGAGCGCCAGCCCGCCGGTGCGGTGCTCGGGCATGGCCACCAGCCCCCAGTCCGCGAGCCCAGGCCGGACGGAGCGCAGCAGCTGCAGCACGGTTCGTTTTAGGTTCAGCGATCCGTTCAGCGCAAACTCGACCTCGTCGGCGTCGCGGTGCAGCACACCAGGTGCGGGCTCGTTTGCCATCGACTCCACGCTAGCGGCCGCTGTGTGGGCGCGTGCGGACCCGGGGCGATCCCGTGCCGTCGGCTACTGTGGACAGGGGTTCAAGCAGCAGCCTTTTCCGACATGTTCCTCGCCCGCCGGGGCGAACTTTCGTCGAAGGGCAGCTGTGGACGCATACGAACCCCACCAGCGGTGGCTGGGTACAACGGCCGTTGTCAGCGCGTCGGGGGCCCTGGACCTGCTGACCTCGCCGGCTCTGGGGAAACTTCTGACCAGCACCCTCGAGCAGAAGCCGGGTGGGGTGATCGTCGATCTGACCGATGTCCGCTTTCTCGGCTCGGCGGGCATGCAGGTGCTGGTGGACGCCCATGAGATGGCGACCCCGGACATCGGGTTCGTGGTCGTCGCCGACGGGCCCGGCACCAGCCGGCCGCTCAAGCTCGTCGGTCTGACCGAGGTATTCGACGTCGTCGCGACCCTGCAGGCGGCGACCGAGCTGCTCAGCTGACGGCCACCGGGTCACCCGGTTGTCCAGGGGTGGCGCAGACCGGCCGCGCGCCCTGAAACAATGGCACGGTGTCAGAGGGTCTCTGGATCGCCATCGCGGTCATCGCCGTCCTGGTCGTCACTGCGCTCGTCGTCGGTCTGGTTCGATTCCGGCGGCGTCAGATCAGTCTGCGCCCCAGCTCCGAGACTCCCACGCCGATCGACCGATCTGGCGGCTACACGGCGTCGTCGGGCATCTCGTTCAGCCAGTCCACCAGCCAGTCCACGGTGGACACCACGGGATTGCCGGGCGTCGGCGACGACGCGGCCGTGCCCCGCGATTCGGTCAAGCGACCGATCGCCGATGTCCGGCTGCCCGAGCCCCCGGTCGTCGAGGAGTCGCCGGCCGAGGATGTCGAGGTCGCCGAGCCCGAGGCCCCCGCGCCGGTCGAGCCTGAAGCTCCAGCGCAACCGCCGGCACCGGCGATCGAGGCCATCGCACCGGCCGAAGGCCGCCTGGAGCGGCTGCGCGGACGGCTGGCCAAGTCACAGAACGCGCTGGGCCGCAGCATGCTCGGCCTGCTCGGCGGTGGCGACCTCGACGAGGCGTCCTGGGAAGAGGTCGAAGACACCCTGCTGATCGCCGACCTCGGTCCGGTGGTCACCGCCTCGGTGATCGAACAGCTGCGCAGCCGGTTGGCCAGCAGCACCGTTCGCACCGAAGCCGATGCCCGCGCGGTGCTGCGCGAGGTGCTGATCGCCGAACTCAACCCTGGTCTGGACCGGTCGATCAAGGCACTGCCGCACGCCGACAAGCCGTCGGTCCTTCTGGTCGTCGGGGTCAACGGAACCGGTAAGACCACCACCGTCGGCAAGCTGGCCCGCGTGCTGGTGGCCGACGGGCGCCGGGTCGTCCTCGGCGCGGCCGACACGTTCCGCGCGGCGGCCGCCGATCAACTGCAGAGCTGGGCATCGCGGGTCGGCGCCGAGGTGATCCGCGGCGCCGAGGGCGCCGATCCGGCCTCGGTGGCCTTCGACGCGGTGGACAAGGGCATCGCCGCCGGCGCCGACGTCGTGGTGATCGACACCGCCGGGCGACTGCACACCAAGACCGGTCTGATGGACGAGCTGGGCAAGGTCAAGCGGGTGGTGAGCAAACGCGCGGCAGTCGACGAGGTGCTGCTGGTGCTGGATGCCACGATCGGCCAGAACGGACTGGCGCAAGCGCGGGTGTTCGCCGACGTCGTCGACATCACCGGGGTGGTGCTGACCAAGCTCGACGGTACGGCCAAGGGCGGCATCGTGTTCCGCGTTCAACAAGAGCTCGGAGTGCCGGTCAAACTGGTCGGATTGGGCGAGGGCCCCGATGATCTGGCGCCGTTCGAGGCGGGCGCATTCGTCGACGCGCTACTGGGCTGAGGGACCTGCAGATCGCAAGATACACCGGTTTGCTGTGACCGAAAAGTCACGGTTATGCCTGGTGAAACACGAGCGTAACACCTCTGGTGCGTCCGTTCACTTCACTGAAACGAAACAGAATCCTCGACGAAACCGCTGCCCACGAACCTTCTCGTGATGCCGACTAGTTCGGCGCACTTCCCAAAGGAGGTTCACACAAAGTGCTCTCAGCCTTACCCCTTGGATTACCCGATGACGTGTTCAAGCCGTTTGGTCCGGATGGCCTGAGCGCGGGCGATACGGCGTGGGTGATCGCCGCGACGGCCATGGTGTTGTTCATGACACCGGGCCTGGCGTTCTTCTACGGCGGGCTCTCGCGCCAGAAGTCCGTCCTCAACATGATGATGATGTCGTTCGGCTCCCTCGGGCTGGTCAGCATCATCTACGTGTTGTGGGGCTACTCGATGTCGTTCTCGTCGGCACACACCGGAGAAAAAGACATCGCCGGCATCTTCGACAATCCCTTCTCGTTGTTCGGTGTCTATCAATTGATGGAGACCAAGGACCTCGGGAATGACTCGACCGGATATGTGTCGGGTGGATTCGGCACGGTTCCGGCGATCATCTGGGTCGCCTTCCAGCTGACCTTCGCCGTCATCACCGTCGCCCTGATCAGCGGCTCGGTGGCGGAGCGGATGAAGTTCGGCACGTGGCTGGTCTTTGGTGGACTCTGGGTCACCATCGTGTACTTCCCGCTGGCCCACATGGTTTGGGGCGGCGGCCTGCTGTCGGGCTCGGGTGAGGGCATCGCGGCCAAGATCTTCGGTGTGAACGAGGAAGGCACGGCCAACGTCGCGCCCATCGACTTCGCCGGTGGAACGGTCGTTCACATCAACGCCGGTATGGCCGGGTTCGTCCTGGCGATCCTGCTGGGTAAGCGCCTCGGCTTCGGCAAGACCGCTTTCCGCCCGCACAACGTCCCGTTCGTCCTGCTCGGTGCGGCCATCCTGTG
This sequence comes from Mycobacterium sp. shizuoka-1, assembly GCF_002723835.1. Taxonomy (GTDB): domain Bacteria; phylum Actinomycetota; class Actinomycetes; order Mycobacteriales; family Mycobacteriaceae; genus Mycobacterium. Next base: position 46,509 of record NZ_BEWG01000057.1, read on the forward strand.
GTTCGGCTGGTACGGCTTCAACGTCGGCTCCGAAGGTGCCGCCGATGCGCTGGCAGGTCTGGTGTTCGTCAACACCACCGCGGCCACCGCCGCGGCCATGATGGCGTGGCTGCTGGTGGAGCGGATCCGCGACGGCCACGCCACGAGCGTCGGCGCGGCCTCGGGTATCGTCGCCGGTCTGGTGGCCATCACGCCCGCTTGCGGTGCTCTCTCGCCGATCGGGTCGATCGGGCTGGGCGCGGTCGCGGGTATCCTCTCGGCGCTGGCCATCGGACTGAAGTACAAGTTCGGTTACGACGACTCACTCGACGTCGTCGGTGTGCACCTGGTCTCCGGCCTGTGGGGCACGATCGGTATCGGGTTCCTTTCGGTGGAGAGCGGCCTGTTCTATGGTCACGACTACAAGCAGCTCGTGGTGCAGATCGTCATCGCCTTGGCGGCAGTGATCTTCACCGCAGTCCTTACCGCGATCCTCGCCTTCGTCGTGAAGCCGCTGGGTTGGCGGATCTCCAAGGAGGACGAGGATGCCGGCATCGACTCGACCGAACATGCCGAAACTGCTTATGAACTCGTCTGATCGGGAACAATCGACCGTGTCTTGGAAGGGAACGAAATGAAACTGATCACGGCGATCGTCAAGCCGTTCACGCTGGAAGACGTCAAGACCGGGCTCGAACAGACGGGTATTCTCGGAATGACCGTCAGTGAGGTCCAGGGATATGGACGTCAGAAGGGTCACACCGAGGTGTACCGAGGCGCGGAGTATTCCGTCGACTTCGTGCCGAAGGTCCGCGTGGAGGTCGTTGTCGATGACTCCGCCGTCGACAAGGTCGTGGACGTCATCGTCCAGGCCGCACGGACCGGCAAGATCGGTGACGGCAAGGTGTGGGTCAGCCCGGTGGAGACCGTTGTACGGGTCCGCACGGGCGAGCGGGGGTCCGACGCTCTCTGACGCATCCGATGTGACGTCTTCTTGCGGCCACACCGAATGAGCGTTAGTTGGCGTCGGTGAGTGGGAGGACTGAGATGACAAACCAATCAAGAGATTCCGCCGCCGGCGCTTCCCGATGGGAGGCACCGGCGGCGGGCTCCTTCAAACCCGCCAAGGATCTGGCGCGGGCCTCCCAGCAGCTGTTGGAAGGTGGTCAGCGCCAACTCGATTCGGCCGCTCTGCGCGACGCCCTGCTTGATCTGCACGAATTCTGGCTGTCCACCAAGGCCACCGAGATCGGCATCACCGCGACCAGTGGTTTCGCGATCGTCGCCACCGGCGGACTGGGCCGCCGGGAGTTCGTCCCATACTCCGACCTCGACCTGATGCTGCTGCACGACAACATGCCAGCCGACATAGTCACGCAGGTCGCCGAATTGCTCTGGTACCCGTTGTGGGACGCCAATATTCGCCTCGACCACAGTGTTCGCACCGTGCCGGAGGCCCTCACCGTGGCCAGCGAGGACATCTCGGCCGGGCTGGCCATGCTCGAGGTCCGGCACATCGCCGGCGACTCCGAACTGTCGCAGCTGCTGATCGGCGGGGCCCGGCGCCAGTGGCGCACCGGAATCGCCTCCCGGTTCGACGAACTGGTCGAACACACCCAGGCGCGCTGGCAGCGCAGCGGCCAGATCGCGCACCGCGCCGAGCCGGACCTGAAATGCGGGCGCGGCGGGTTGCGGGACGTCCAGCTGCTCAACGCGCTGGCGATCGCCCAGCTGGCCGACGTGTATCCGAGCCAGTCCCTGGCATCCCCGACCGGATCGCTGGGCGGTGCGCATCTGGCGCTGCTCAACGTGCGGACCGAACTGCATCGGACCTCCAAACGCGGTCGCGATCAGCTACTGGCGCAGTACGCCGACGAGATCGGCGCGGCGCTGCGGATCGGCGACCGATTCGACCTGGCCCGGGTGCTCTCCGACGCGGCGCGCACCATCAGCTACTACGTCGATGCTGGGTTACGCACCGCCGGCAATGCCCTTCCCAAGCGCGGACTTTCGGTGTTGCGCCGGCCGGCGCGCCGACCGCTCGACGAAGGGGTGGTCGAGTTCGCCGGCGAGGTGATCCTGGCCCGCGACGCCCGCCCGGAGCGCGATCCGGGCCTGATCCTGCGGGTCGCCGCGGCCTCGGCCACCACCGGCTTGCCGATCTCGGGCTCGACGCTGAGCCGGCTGGCCGCCTCCGCGCCCGAGCTGCGCACACCCTGGCCCCGCGACGCGCTCAAGGACCTGCTGGTGTTGCTGGCGGCCGGACCGACCACGGTGGCATGCGTCGAGGCGCTGGACCGCACCGGACTGTGGGGGCGGCTGTTCCCGGAGTGGGGGGCCGTGCGCGACCTTCCGCCCCGCGACGTCGTCCACATCTGGACCGTCGACCGCCACCTTGTCGAGACCGTCTCGCGGGCAAGCGCTTTCACCACCCGCGTGTCGCGGCCGGACCTGCTCGTGCTCGGCGCCCTGCTGCACGACATCGGCAAGGGCCGCGGCGGCGACCACAGCGTGATCGGCGCCGACCTGGCCGTGCAGGTCGGCACTCGGCTGGGCCTGTGGCCGTCGGACATCGACATCCTGTCCGCGATCGTGCGCTACCACCTGTTGCTGCCGGATACCGCGACCCGGCGTGATCTGCAGGATCCGCAGACCATCGCCGGTGTCGTCGATGCACTGGGCGGTGACCCGGTGCTGCTCGAGCTGCTCGACGCCCTGGCCGAGGCGGATTCGCTGGCGACCGGGCCCGGGGTATGGGGTGACTGGAAAGCCTCACTCATCGGCGACCTGGTCCGGCGGGTCCGGCTGGTGCTGGCCGGCGAGCCGCTGCCGCACGCGGATCCAATTGACCCGCATCACCTCTCGCTGGCCACCGATGGTGGGGTACACGTCGAGATGACGCCGGGGGACAGCGCCCACACCTACAACGTGGCGATGATCGCCCCCGACCGGCGGGGCTTGCTGTCAAAAGCGGCCGGTGTGCTCGCGCTCAATTCACTGCGGGTGCATTCGGCCTCGGTCAACAGCGCCGAGGGATCGGCGATCAACACCTTCGTGGTGTCGCCGCATTTCGGCGCGCCGCCGGCTGCGGAGCTGCTGCGCCAGCAGTTCATCCTGGCGCTGGGCGGTGAACTCGACGTGATCGCCGCGCTGGAGAAACGCGAGCGGGACGCTGCGCAGCAGGGCGCCGGGCGGGTCGGGGAGCACAAGCCGGCGGTGCCGATCAACGCCGTGCCTGCGCCGCCACGCATTCTGTGGCACGACGGCAGCGGGGAGGGACAGCTGATCGTCGAGATCCGCACCACCGACCGCACCGGCCTGCTGGCGCTGCTCACCGGGGTGTTCGAACGGGCCGCGGCCGACATCGCCTGGGCCAAGATCACCACCCTGGGCTCGTCGGTGGTCGACGCGTTCGGGATCTCGGTGCAGGCGCCGAACTCCGTGGCCGACGTGCGCAAACAACTCGAGCGCGAACTCTATGCGGTGCTGCCCGCTCCGCCGCCGGCCAAGCCGGTCGAAGAGGCCAGTTAGTCCCTGCGTCGAGCGGCGCGACCCGATGGCGCACAAGTTCACCACGGGTTCACGCGGGTGAACGCCGGTCGTGCACCGGGAGAACGCCGACCCGTGGTTTGCGTGGCGTATCAACTGTGTTCACCTCGCGGGGCGCCACGCTGAGCATCGTGAGCAAACGACCGGTGCAGACGGGGCGGAAACCCTTCCCGGCCCCTCGGAGCGCGAAACATGTTCTGCGCGTGCAGGAGCGGAGCGTTTCGGACGAAGGCGAGCACCGGTGTGTCGGCGCTACTGGTAACGACGACGACCAAGGGAGCCGTCACCTCGAGTTGTCGCAACGATCGGTGATCGGGCGGTTCATCGAGGCATCGAAAGCGGCTTCCGAACGGTTTGAACGCCGATTCAGGCCCAGGTAATCTCCGGTCGTCCGGGGGGAGGCACGGCGAAAAAGTTGGATGTGAATGTTGGCAGAGCTCAATGTGTTCGAGCGCGACGGCGAATGGTTGCGATGCGCTCTGCACGCACACTCCACCGTCAGTGACGGTGACCTGCCACCCAAGGCGGTGGCCCGCCAGTACGCGACCGCGGGCTTCGATGTCTTGGCCCTCACCGACCATTGGCGGCTGGCGACGGTCGACGGTGTCCCGGAGATCCTGACGGTTCCGGCGGCCGAGCTCACCGCCGATCTGGGCCCGGTGGGCTGGACCGCCGATGTGCTGGTGTACGGCATCAGCGACATCCCCGACGATCCCGGCGGTGACCGCCGCAACTGGTTGGTCAACACCGAGGAACACTGGGAACAGCGCACTTTCCCGTCAGTCGAGGCGTGCGCGGCCTGGGCCCATGACCAGGGCGGAGTGGCCTACCTTGCCCATCCGTACTGGACGGGAGCGGGCTCGGATGCCTTCGACGACGCCCCGCATCTGGCCGGTGTGGAGATCTTCAACGGGAGTGCCGAGTACGAGGGTGGCCGGGGTGACTCCTCACTGCTGTGGGACGAGGCGTTGCAGCGCGGGCTTGCGCTGCACGCCATCGCCACCGACGACTCGCACATGCCGCTGTTCGACATCGGGCTGGCGTGGACGTGGGTGAAGGTGGCCGAACGCACCCCGGAAGCGGTGGTCCGGGCTCTTCGGGCCGGCGACTCGTATGCCTCCAGCGGACCGGCGATCCTCGAGGTCCACACCGACGACGGCGGCGTCGAGGTCAGGTGCTCGCCGGCGCGCTCGATCCACGTCACCACCAGCAGGGAGAACGGGGCCAGCATCACCGCGGGCCGCGGCGGCAGAAAGACCGGCAAAGTTTTCCAGACCGACGGGACAGGCATGATCACTCACGCACGAATCGAATACGACTTCGACACAGTCGAATATCTCCGGGTACGCGTCGTGGACGCCGCCGGCCATCAGGCTTGGACGAACGTCCTGTGAGCGCGCGCCTCACTGCCATCGGGCGTCGCGTCGTCGCGGTGCTGGCCACCGCCGCGGTGCTGGCGACCGGATGTTCGTCGAATTCCGCGAAGGGTACCGACAGCGTGCTGACCATCGGCACGACGTACTACATCTCGTCGCTGAACCCGTTCGTGGGCATCGAAACCCAGGACAGCACAGCGTATTCGATGCTCTACCCCCAGTTGGTCCAATACGGCCCCGGCCTCAAGCTGGAGGGGGATTGGGCCAAAGACTGGACCGAATCGCCGGACGGGCACACCATCACCTTCACGCTGAAGGAGGGCAAGTGGTCCGACGGTCAGCCGCTGACCGCCGATGACGCCGTGTGGACCATCGACACCATTCGCAAGTACTCCCAGGGCGCCACCGCGTCGATGGCCAAAGTCCTTGCCGGAGTGGCATCCGCCGACGCTCCCGACCCGCACACCCTGGTCATCCACTATGAGCAGCCGATGGGCCCGGCGATGGCCAACCTCGAGCAGATGTATGTGCTGCCCAAACACATCTGGCAGACCCATGCGACCGGAGACGGCGGTTCGGGCCTGACCGATTTCAAGCCCGAACAGCAGCTACCGGTGGTCGCGGGCGGTCCCTTCACGGTCACCAAGTACGAAGACAAGGGCACCACGGTCTTCACACCCAATCCGAACTTCTACGGTCCCAAGCCGCATGCCTCGGCAGTGGCGTTGACCTACTACACCAACCCGACCGCGCTGATCGCGGACTTGAAGGCCGGCCGACTCGGGTTCGTCGACAACATCCCGTTCAAGGATGCCGCCCAACTGAAATCCGTCCCGGGCATCACCGTCGCGAGCCAGCCCGGCAACGAGGTGACCAATCTTGGCTTCAACTCCAGCGACGCCAGGAAGCTCAACCGTGAACTGCTCAACCCCACCCTGCGGGAGGCGTTCGAATACGCGCTGCCCCGCGAGCAGATCGTCGGCACCGTCTTCGGCGGCGAGGCCAAGCCGTGGGCCAACATCCTGTCCGGCTGGTCCGGTGACTGGGTCAATCCCGATGTCAAGCCGCTGCCCAACGACGTCGACAAGGCCAACCAGATCCTGGACTCGCTGGGTTACAAGCGCGGTCCGGACGGCGTGCGGGTGGTGCCGGCGACCACCGGTGACAAAGCGCAACCCGAGCATCCGATGCGCTACTCCGTCATCGTTCCCAACGACACCGACTACGACGGCCACCTGCAGTTCACGCTGCTCAAGAGTGCTTTCGAGAAGGTCGGTGTCGACCTCACCGAGAAGTCCGGTGGTGACGGCACACAGGCCTATGCGCTGATCACCGGGCCTGACGGTAAGTACGAGGACACCGACATGTTCACCTGGTACTGGCATCCCTACATCGACCCGGACTTCAACCTCGGTGTGGTCACCACCAGCGAGCTGGGCAACAACAGCGACACCGGATGGAGCAATCCCGCCTACGACGCCCTCTACGAGCAGCAGCGCACCACGGTCGACCCCGCCGCACGCCGGGCGCTGGTGTGGCAGGCCGAGGCCGAGATCGCCGGCGCCAGGCCCTACATCCAGATCGTGGAGACCAACCTGGTCACCGCCAGTTCGAACGGCTGGAGCGGATTCGAGCCGGAGCTGTTCACCCTGGGTAAGGCCTACTACACCAGCCCGAAACGGGATTGATGGCCGCACTGAACCGTGCCTGGTTCGCCCTGGTCACCGTGTTCGTCGCCGCGACGATCAACTTCTTCCTGTTCCGGGTGATGCCGGGCAACGCGGTCTCGGCGTTGCGCTGCCGCAGCTGCACTCCCCAGCTGCGCCAGGCCTTACTGGAGCGGTACGGGCTCGACGAGCCATTGCCGGTGCAGTTCGTCCGGTATTTGGCCCAGCTGGCACGTGGCGATCTCGGTATCAGTCTGGCGACCGGAAAGCCGGTGTGGCAGGCCATCATCGGGCCCTTGGTCAACACCTTGCCGATGCTGGTCGCGGGCACGCTCATCGCGCTGATTCTCGGTGTGGTCAGCGGCGTGGTCTCGGCCTGGCGGCGCGGCACCGTCCTGGACTCCGCATCGCAGTGGACCGGCCTGGCCTGTTACGCGATGCCGACCCAGTGGATCGGCTTGCTGGTGGTGTTCTACGTCGCGGCGGCGGTGGGGCTTCCGGCGGTGGGTATCCAGAGCGCCACACTCGACGTCCTCGGTGAACCGTCCACCTGGGATCTGTTGGTGGACCGCACCCAGCACCTGATCCTGCCGGCGCTGACCCTGGGGATCGGATGTTATGGCCAGTACGCCATCGTCGTGCGCTCGGCGATGCTGGAAACCCTTGGGGAGGACTACATCCTCACCGCGCGTGCCAAGGGGTTGCGGGACTGGACCATCGTCCGCCGGCACGCATTCGGCAACGCGATGCTGCCGTTGGTGACGATCGTGGCGCTTTCGGCCGGCTCGATCGTCGCCGGCGCCATCGTCGTCGAAGACGTGTTCAGTTATCCCGGAATCGGATTCGCCGCCGTCGACGCCATCAACAAACGGGACTACCCGGTGCTGCAAGGCATCTTCCTGTTGCTGACGGTGGCGGTCGTCGTGGCGAATCTGGTCGCCGACCTCATCTATGTCCGTCTTGACCCGAGGATCGCCCATGGTCGCCTCGCTGCCCGCTGACCGCGCCGACGGTGTCCCGAAGCGGACTGGAACTCTGCGGCGTCTGGTCAGCGGTAACCGTCAGACCCTGGTCGGCCTGGGTGCCTTGGGGGTGTTCGCCGTCGTCGCGCTCACCGCCTCGCTCATCGCGCCAACCGGGATAAACACCCAGTTCTCCAACGGATTCGCCGCACCCAGCGGTGCTCACCCGCTCGGGCTGGACGGTGGCGGCTTCGACGTGCTGACCAGGCTGGTGCACGGCGCCCGTACCTCGCTGCTCGTCGGCTCGGTCGCGGCGCTGGTGGGCATGCTGATCGGTGGTGTGATCGGCGTGCTGGCAGGGTATTTCGGTGGCCGCACCGACGGGTTGCTGATGCGGATCACCGACTACTTCCTGGTCATCCCCGACATCCCGCTGATGATCGTCGCCGCGGCGGTGTTCGGCCAGAACCTGACCAACATCGTCATCGTCATCGGACTGGTGTACTGGGCGTCGACCGCACGGCTGATCCGGGCCCAGGTGATGTCGGTGCGGCAGCGCACCTTCGTGCGCCGGGTCGAGGCCATGGGTGCCTCGCCGCTGTCCGTGCTGACTCGCCACGTCGTCCCGCACGTGCTGCCGCTACTGGTCGCCAACACCGTTCTGATGGTGGCGAATGCGATCTTCGCGGAGACCTACATCAGCTTCCTCGGGCTGGGCGATCCCTCGGTGGTGTCATGGGGGCGGATGATCCAGGACGCGCTCGATCAGGGTGCGGTGCTGGCCGGAGCCTGGTGGGTGGTGTTGCCTCCGGGCCTGGCCGTGACGATGGTGGTGCTGGCAGCCACCGTGGCCGGGCAAGGCATGGAGGACACTCTCAACCCGCGGTTGAAGGTCGGACATCTGGCGGTGCGCCGGTTCCGGGTCCGGCCACTGCACGGCCGACTGGCGAACGCGTGAGACCGCCACTGTTGCAGGTGCGCGATCTGTGCGTCGAATTCGACTCGGGTACAGGGAAAGTTGCGGCTGTCCGCGGCGTCACGTTCACTCTCGCCGAACGAAGCAGGCTGGGCATCGTGGGCGAGTCGGGGTGCGGCAAGTCGACTGCGGTGCTCGCGGTGATGGGTCTGCTGCCCCCGAACGCCGAGGTGTCCGGGGAGGTGCTGCTCGACGGAGTCGACATCCTGGCCGGCGGCGATGCCGGCATGCGCCGGCATCGCTGGCGAGACATCGCGATGGTGTTCCAGGGCGCGATGAACGCCTTCAACCCGGTGCGCACGGTCGGTGAGCAGATCGCCGAACCGATTCGCCTGCACCAGAACAGCAGCCGTCGTCACGCTGCCGAGCGAGTGCGTGAACTGCTCGAACTGGTCGGCATCGGCGCCCGGCGGGCGACGCACTATCCGCACGAGTTCTCCGGCGGTATGCGGCAGCGGGCCGCGCTGGCGATGGCGTTGGCGTGCGGACCGAAGGTGCTGCTGGCCGACGAACCGACCACCGCGCTGGATGTGATCGTCCAGGCCGAGGTCTTGGAGCTGCTGCGCACAGTCACCGATCAGCTCGGGGTGGCGCTGGTGTTCATCAGCCACGACCTACCCGCGGTCGCGCAGGTCGCCGAGCGGGTGGCGGTGATGTACGGGGGCCGCATCGTGGAGGAGGGCCCGGTGGGCAGCCTGCTCACCGGCCCGCGACATCCGTACACCACCGCGTTGGTTTCAGCCATCCCGAACCCGATGTCGGATACCGGGATGCGCTCGATACCCGGTGAACCACCCAGGCTCGACACCCCGTTCACCGGGTGTGCCTATGCGCCCCGCTGTCCCCGCGCCGACGACCGTTGCCGAGAGCTCGAGCCCGCCGTCCGGTCGCACGGTGTCCACACTGTCGCATGCCATCTCGTGTCGCAGACCGAGGTGTCGCGATGAGCGCCCCGCTGCTGCAGCTGTCGGACGTGACCGTGCGCTATCCGGTGGGGGCAGCCGGGTTGTTCGGTCGCCGCCGCTCGGTGGTGCACGCCGTCGAACAGGTGTCGCTGAGCGTGGCCGCCGGCGAAATCGTGGCGCTGGTCGGCGAATCCGGTTGCGGCAAAAGCACGGTCGCACGCACGATTGCGGGTGTTCAACGGGTCAGCGGCGGACAGGTGTGTTTCGAGGGAACCGATCTGGCTCGACTGACCGGTTCCGCGTTGCAACCGTATCGCCGGGCGATTCAACTGGTGCATCAAGATCCCTACGATTCGCTGGACCCGCGGATGACGGTGCGTTCGATCGTCTCCGAAGGGCTGCGGATCCACCGGGTCCCGCGTGGTGACCGCGATGCCGTGGTGCGGCGGGCGCTGGAGCGGGTGGGACTGTCACCGGCGCGCTGGGTGCTCGACCGGTTCCCCCACGAATTGTCCGGCGGGCAGCGGCAGCGGGTGGCCATCGCGGCGGCGGTGGCTTTGACACCGCGGCTGCTGGTCGCCGACGAGCCGGTCTCGATGCTCGACGTCTCGGTGCGGGCCAGCGTGCTCAACCTCATCGACGATCTGCGCAGCGACGGCCTGGGCGTGCTGTTCATCACCCACGATCTGGCCAGTGCCGTCGTGCTGGCCGACCGCATTGCGGTGATGTACTTCGGGCGGATCGTGGAGGAGGGCCCGGCTCGGCAGGTGTTGCACCGGCCGGGCCATCCCTACACCCGGGCGCTGCTGTCGGCGATGCCGTCACCTGATCCGTCGGTGCGGACCCGCCCTGCTGTGGTGCGCGGTGAACGGCCCGATGCCCTCAATCCGCCGCCCGGGTGTGCGTTCGGCTCGCGGTGCCCGGTGGCTCAGCCCGAATGCGCGGCGCAGATCCCGCCGTTGTCCACCGTGGCTGCCGGGCAGCGGGTCGCCTGTGTCGTGGCGTCGGCGGGCAACGAGGGCTGACGGGCATCGCGCCGGCGGTGGCGTCGTACCAGATAGGCTTGCGCCGTGTTTGAATCCCTGTCCGACCGGTTGACCGGTGCGCTGGCCGGCCTGCGTGGCAAGGGCCGGCTGACCGACGCCGACATCGAAGCCACCACGCGCGAGATCCGCCTGGCGCTGCTCGAGGCCGACGTATCGCTGCCGGTGGTGCGCACGTTCGTCAACCGCATCAAAGAGCGGGCGCGCGGCGCGGAGGTGTCCGGCGCGCTCAACCCCGCCCAGCAGGTCGTCAAGATCGTCAACGAGGAGCTCATCGGCATCCTCGGTGGCGAGACCCGTCAGCTGGCGTTCGCCAAGAACCCGCCGACGGTGATCATGCTGGCCGGTCTGCAAGGCGCCGGTAAGACCACCCTGGCCGGCAAGCTCGCCAAATGGCTCAAGGGCCAGGGCCACACCCCGCTTTTGGTGGCCTGCGACCTGCAACGCCCCGGCGCAGTGAACCAGCTCAAGATTGTCGGTGAGCGCGCCGGCGTCACCGTGTTCGCGCCGCACCCGGGCACCGCACCCGACGCCGCCGACACCGAAGGCGCCGGCCCCGGCGACCCGGTCGCCGTCGCGGCCGCGGGCCTGGCCGAGGCGCAGAGCAAGCACTTCGACGTGGTGATCGTCGACACCGCGGGCCGCCTCGGCATCGACGACGTCCTGATGGCCCAGGCCGCTGCGATCCGCGACGCCGTGCACCCCGACGAGACGTTGTTCGTCCTCGACGCCATGATCGGCCAGGACGCGGTGGCCACCGCCGAGGCCTTCGGCGCCGGCGTCGGGTTCACCGGCGTGGTGCTGACCAAGCTCGACGGCGACGCCCGAGGCGGTGCGGCGCTGTCGGTGCGCGAGGTCACCGGCGTGCCGATCCTGTTCGCCTCGACCGGTGAGAAGCTCGAGGATTTCGACGTCTTCCACCCAGACCGGATGGCCAGCCGCATCCTGGGCATGGGCGATGTGCTGAGCCTCATCGAGCAGGCCGAGCAGGTCTTCGATGCGCAGAAGGCCGAGGAGGCCGCGGCCAAGATCGGCTCGGGTGAGCTCACGCTGGAGGACTTCCTCGAGCAGATGCTGGCGATTCGCAAGATGGGGCCGATCGGCAACCTGCTGGGCATGTTGCCCGGCGCCGGCCAGATGAAAGACGCCCTGGCCGCGGTCGACGACAAGCAACTCGACCGCTTGCAGGCCATCATCCGCGGGATGACCCCGCAGGAGCGGGCCGACCCGAAGATCATCAACGCCTCGCGCCGGCTGCGTATCGCCAACGGCTCCGGTGTCACGGTGTCCGAGGTCAACCAGCTCGTCGACCGTTTCTTCGAGGCGCGGAAGATGATGTCGCAGATGGCCGGTGCGATGGGCATGCCGTTCGGGCGGCGCTCGTCGAAGAAGGCGGCCAAGGGCAAGAACAAGCAGGCGGGCAAGAAGAAGGGTGGACGCGGGCCGACGCCGCCCAAGACCAATCCGTTGCTCGCCGGCGGTCTGCCGGGCGGGTTCCCGGATCTGTCCGGCATGCCGGAGGGGCTCAACGAGCTGCCGCCGGGTCTGGCCGATTTCGACCTGTCCAAGCTGAAGTTCCCGGGCAAGAACTAGCGTGCCGGGCGGGCCGTTCCACGTCCGGGGCCGCAGCCTGCCCGACGGCGAGCCCGTCGAGTGGTGGATCGCCGACGGCGTGCTGCGCGCCGAGCCGGTTGCCGGTGCGCAGACCGTCTTTGACGGCGGCTGGATCCTGCCCGGTCTGGTCGACGCGCACTGCCATGTCGGGCTGGGCGAGCACGGCGAGATCCCGTTGGCCGACGCGATTGCCCAGGCCGAGGTGGAACGCGGCGTCGGTGCCCTGCTGCTGCGTGATTGCGGCTCGCCGACCGACACCCGCAGCCTCGACGACCACCACGACCTGCCCCAGATCATCCGGGCCGGCAAGCATCTGGCCCGGCCCAAGCGCTATTCGCACGGCTTTGCCATCGAGCTCGAAGACGAGTGGCAGCTGCCCGAGGCCCTGGCCGAACAGGCCAGGCGCGGCGACGGATGGGTCAAGCTCGTCGGCGATTGGATCGACCGGTCGGTGGGGGACCTGGCACCGCTGTGGTCCGACGACGTGCTGCGGGCGGCGATCGCGGCCGTGCACGACGAGGGCGCCCGCGTCACCGCGCACGTGTTCAGCGAGGACGCGCTGCCGGGTCTGATCAACGCCGGTATCGATTGCATCGAGCACGGCACGGGGCTGACCGACGACACGATCGCGATGATGGTCGAGCACGGCACCGCCCTGGTGCCGACCCTGATCAACATCGAGAACTTTCCCGGATTCGCCGACGCCGCAGGCAAATACCCAACCTACGCCGCCCACATGCGGGCCCTCTATGCCAGCTGCTATCCGCGGATGGCCGCCGCCCGGGAAGCCGGCGTGCCGATCTATGCCGGCAGCGATGCGGGCAGCACGATCGCGCACGGCCGGATCGCCGACGAGGTCGACGCCCTCAAACGCATCGGGATGAGCCCGACCGAGGCGCTGGGGGCGGCATGCTGGGATGCCCGCCGGTGGCTGGGCCGACCGGTCCTCGACGACGGCGCCCCAGCCGACCTGGTGTGCTTCACCGAGGACCCGCGCGGCGGTGCCGACGTGCTGGCCGACCCGGACCTGGTGATCCTGCGCGGGCGGGTTTACCGAACTCGCTGAACCCGCCCGCGACAGGGCATCTCAGGCGGCGATGGCCACGGCCGGTGCAGCTGCCTTCGAGGCGACGATCACGCCGAAATCGCTTGCCTGCCACGACCACATGAACCCGGCCATCGAAATCGCCGTGCTGCCGGCCGGCAGGTTGCCGTCGTTGAGGTAGACCTTGCCGGTGGCGGTGTCCACGCCGGTCACCACGACCCAGTGGTTCGGCTCGGGGTCGGGGGTCGGGACGTTCTGCCCGTAGGCGTTCACGATCAGCGCGGAGTCGACGACCACGGCCACCGCCTTGCCGGCGGCCAGGGCAGCCTCGACGTCGGAGAGCGCCCGCTGGCCGTCGACCTGGGTGGCCTTGTTCGGGGCCTCGCCGGGCTCGGGGTCATCGACGTAGGACTTGTAGGTGGCATCGATTCCGTATTTCTTCAGCAGGGCCACACCGTCGGCGGTGTACACGCCTGCTACGCCGGTCTCTTCCTTGGTGCCCACATAGATGGGCTTGGTCGGATCGACCACACTCGGCGTGCTCTTGCCGATCGCGACGATCTCGGCCTCGGTGAACGTTTGTCCGGTGAGCTGGGCGATGATCGCGGCGTCGGCGATCAGCACGCAGTCGTTGTCGAGCGTCTGCTCCAGCCAGAACTGCTTCTGGGCGGCCTGGGTGCCGTAGATGCCGGTACCGGAAACCTTGACCACGATGTCTTTTTCGATGGTGTCGGGTTTGGCCACCCCCAGGGCGACCGCCATCGAGTGCAGCGCGAGCTGCAGCTGGCCGAGCAGCCCGGGCAGCTTGGCGGCGGCGCCGTTGCTGACGGTCACGGTGAACACGTCGTTGATGCCCGGGCCGATCAGCTCGTCGCGGGCGACGTAGGTGTACTCACCGGTCGTCGGGTCGAGCGTGACGGTGCCATATTTGGGCTGCTCGGTGACGGCGTAGGTCGGATCGAATCCGTTGTTGCTGCTGCCGTTGATGGCGCCGTCGATCTGCTTCTTGGGGCCGGCCTGTGCCTGCTGCGAAGGATCTGCCGTCGGTGCCTTGTTGAAGAAGATGTAGTTGATCTGGCGGCCGATGTCGGTGAGCACCGACTGCACGGTCGGCGGCTTCGGTGCCGCGGACGCCTTGGGCGTAGTGGCGGTGGTTGTCACCAGCACCAGCGACGGCTTCGAGGTCGGCGACGTCTGCGCGGTCGACAGCCCGGCAGCCGGGGCCGGATCGGCTACCTGCGCGCCGCCGGCGGCCTTGACTCGCGGAGCGGGCCTGCCAACGGACTTACGCGGTGAACTCGCCGAACCATCTTTTGTTCCAGTGGTTTTCGAACCGTCCGACGCGGAGCTCGACGCGGCACCGGACGAGCCGGTGTCTGCGTAGGCCACGGCGGTACCGCTCGCCATGGCCGCGCCGAGTCCTGCGGCGATCGTGCCTGCGGCCAACCAGGCCGCTAATCTCTGTGTCGTCTTGCGCCGTCGCGCCCGACCTGTGCCGTGATCCATCAACGAAGCTCCCCGTCCCTCAAGCGCGCGCTGCTATGACATGGCCCAGTCGGCCGCAACAAGCGTAGAGCTGATGTGGGCATTCGGCAGTCGATCACGAAATATCTTCGTGCCGTGGGTATTTGGCTGGCGAACTGGCGTGGTGAGGAGTGGGCCGATGGGTGGCGCGGTGGTCATTGCGAGTAGCGGCTGAAACCCCAGTCGAGCAGTCGAGCCGCCTGGTCCCACAGATCGTCGCTGCCGTACATCTGCACCACGATCAGTCGCCGCCCGTTGCGCTGGGCCATCCCGACGTAGGTTTCGCGAGCCAGGTCGGTGTAGCCGCTCTTGCCGCCGATGAAGCCGGGATAGCTGCGCAGCAGGCGATCCTGGTTGCGGATCTCCTTGTATCCCGACCGGCCCGGGAACAGTGCCGACGGCTGGTGCACGATCTGGGCGAACAGGGGATAGCGCAACGCCTCCCGGTAGATCACCGCCAAATCGTGCGGTGAGGTCACCGATTCCCAGCCCGGCCCGTCCAGGCCGGACGGCGATCCGGCCCGGGTGCTGCGCGCGGTGAGCTGGTAGGCCTTGGCGTTCATCTTCTGCACCGCCATCTGCTGGCCGCCCAGCATGTCGGCCAGCAGGTTGGCGGCATCGTTGCCCGACACCATCAGCAGCCCGTCGAGCAGCTGGCGCGCGGTGTACACCTGGCCGGGCACCAGACCCACGCACGAACATTCGACCTGGGTGTGCGCCGCGGTGGCCCGGACCGCGGCGTTGGGTGCCAGCTGGTCGAGCACGACCATCGCCAGCAACGCCTTGATGGTGCTGGCCGGGGCGTGCGCGCTGTAGGGCTCACGGCCGCCGAGGATCTGACCGCTGTCCAGGTCGGCGACCAGCCAGGCCTGCGCGGGACCGTCGGGCGGGGCGACCGCGCCGGCCGGCTGCGGACCCGGCTGCGCGGCCGCGGGAGCCACCAGCACCAGCGACATCACCAGGCTGAGCAGCGCGACGAAGGGGCGGGCCGGCACGAACGCCGAGACTAACCAGCGCGCACCTCGACGACGACGCGATCGAATCTCGAAAGCGTTGCGATGCGCCGGCCAAAAGCCGGTTTTGTTAGGTAGGTCACAGTAAAATCTGCGGATAGGCGGGCGGGGATGTTGGCACTGAACAGCTGGGGAGAGACTGTGAAGATCGCGAAAATGGCCGCAGTGGCGGCCACCGTTGTCACATTGGGCGTTGCCGGCGTCACCGCAGCGCCGGCGTGGGCGACCGACAGCGTGCGGGTGTTCGGCGAGCAGGAAACACTGAACGGGCCCAATGGCCTGCCCTACATCGGCTACGTCGTGGGCACGCTCAAGCCCAGTTCGGATCCGGTGCCACACAACGGCACGTTGTACTCGGCGAAGCTGACGATCGACGGGTTCGGCGGCAATTACCCGCCGTTCATCGAGCGCTTCGGTGCCCGGGCCGAGTCCGGCGAGTTCTACCCCTCCATCTGGGGGGCTTCGAATGGCGGGCGACTCTACTTCGACGTCGTCGGCCCCATCCCGAACAGCGTCGTCTTCAACGACGGCACCCGCGACCTGCTGGCCTGGGTGCCCGGTGATCCCGGGAGCACCGCGGCGCCTGTCGTCGTGCCGGACAGCGATGAGAATTTCCAGGTCGCTCCGGACAACCAGGCACCCGCCGGCGCACCGCCCTCGGAGGACAACTCGTCGATCGTGGCCACCCCGAACGACCTGGCCACCTCGCCGTACCAAATCACCGAGGGTGAGGCTGCTCAGCCAGGCTTCAACGGGGGCGGACGCCGCTAGCGCCGCGGGCTACAGCGCGGCGACGCTCTCCGAGCGGTTCTGCGCGAAGCCCCAGTCGAGCAGCATCGCGGCCTGATCCCAGTAGGTCGGTCCGCCCTCGTGGATGAGCCCGTACATCATCGCGATCACCAGCCGGCGGCCGTCACGGTCGGCGGCGCCGACGAACGTCTTGCGGGCGGCGTCGGTGAACCCGGTCTTGCCGCCGATCGCCCCGGGATAGCGCACCAGCAGTTCGTTCTGATTCACCAGCGGCTTGTCACCGGTGTCGGTGGGGAACATCGCCACCGGCTGGGCGGTGATCTGGGCGAACACCGGGTTTGCCATGGCGGCGCGGAAGATCGCGGCCAGATCGTGCGGGGTGGTCCACCCCGGCCCGTCGGGACCGTCCAGACCGGACGGCGTGGTCGCGTGGGTGTTGGTCGCCCCGATCGCGACGGCCTTGGTGTTCATCTTGTCGACCGCGGCGCCGAAGCCGCCGAGCATGTCGGCCAGCGTGTTCGCGGCGTCGTTGCCCGACACCAGCAGCAGCCCGTCGAGCAGTTGGCGTGCGGTGTAGGTGCGGCCGGGGCGAACCCCCGCGCAATTGCATTCGACCAAGGTGTCGGCGTTGTTGGCCACCACGGTGGCAGTCAGGTCGGGCAGTTCGTCGAGAACGGTCAGCGCGAGCAGCGTCTTGATCGTGCTGGCCGGGGGGTGGGCGGCATACATGTCCCGCCCGGCCAGCACCTGCCCGGTGTCCATGTCGGCGACGATCCACGCCGTTGCGGGCCCGTCCGGAATCGGTACCGAGCCCGCGGGCTGGTCGGTGTCGGAGTGGGCGACTCCTGCGGTGCAGGCCAGCAGGGTCAGCGCCGTCGTCACGCCGGCGAGAAGTCTGCGCATGGCCTCCGAGCCTAACGCCGCGGCGATTTCGGCGCGCAAATCGCCGCTGAGCGAACGAAAGCGCGCCGAAATCACGGAGAATCAGTAGACGTCGCGGACGTAGCGGTGGGCTTTGATCAGCTCGTTGATGTAGGCGTGCGCGGCCTCGGCGTCCATCCCGCCGGCATCGGCGACGATCTCGTGCAGAGTCCGATCGACATCTTTGGCCATCTTCTCGGCGTCGCCGCACACGTAGAGGTGCGCACCCTGCTCGAGCCAGCTGAAGAGCTCGCGCGCGTTGTCCTTCATGTGGTGCTGAACGTACGTCTTGGGTCCGGCGCGGTCCCGCGAGAACGCCAGGTCCAGGCGGGTGAGCGCGCCCGACTTCAGGAATCCGGTCAGCTCGTCGCCGTAGAGGAAGTCGGTGTCGCGACGGCGGTCGCCGAAGAACAGCCAGGCCTTGCCCATGGCCGCGCCGGCCTGCCGTTCGTGCAGGAAAGCTCGGAACGGGGCGATGCCGGTGCCGGGCCCGACCATGATGATCGGCACATCGGGACCGGGCAATCGAAAATTGTGGTTGGGGCGCAGGTGGATTCGGACGGTGTGTCCGCGATCGGCCAGGAAGCCGGACGCGACGCCGCCGCGGTCCCGCCCTCGGCAGTGGTACCGCACGGTGGCGACCGTCAGATGCAGCCGATCCGGATGCACCAACGGGCTGGAGGCGATCGAGTAGTCGCGGAACTGTAAGGGGCGCAACACGTCCAGCACCTCGTCAACGCTCAGATCGGCCAGCTCCAGCAGATCGAGTACGTCGCGGCCGTACAGCCATGACGACACCACTGCCGGGTCGGCGGAGCCGAGCGCGGCAGCAGCCTCGGCGTCGTCGGTACGCGCGGCGACCAAGGCCTGCAACGCCCGCGAGGGTGCGCAGATCTCGAGGTGATGGGTGAGCAGTTCCGCCAGCGGCAGCTCCGTGCCGGCGACCACGTCCGCACCGTCGACGCCCAGCCTGGCCAGCAGGGCCTGAACCAACTCGGGGGAGTTGACCGGGTGCACGGCCACCGAATCGCCGGCCTCGTAGGTGATCCCGGAATCGCCGAGATCGAGTTCGATGTGGCGGACCTCCTTGTCGGAAGCCGGTGACGTCAGCAGTCGATTCACCACGGCGGCAGCCGGATACGGGTTGGCATCCGTCCATGTGGTCGTCCGGCGGGGTGTCACCGCGCGTGGCGCCACCGATTCGGCGGGCCGGCCGCCCGCCGAACCGGCCTGGGCGATGATCGCGGCGACGCCGGCGATCCACTCGCGGGCGTCACCTTCGCGGTAGCAATCGAATTCGACGCGCTCGGCCAGTGGGCGCGCGCCCTGCTCGGCCAGCCGGGCATCGATGATCCGCCCGGCGTTGCAGAACAGGTCGTAGGAGCTGTCGCCGAGCGCGGCCACGGCGTAGGACAATCCGTCGAGGCGCGCGTCGCAGGCGGACAGTTCCTCCCAGAACACCGCGCCGTTGTCGGGCACCTCGCCGTCGCCGAATGTCGAGGCCACGATCACCAGATGGGTGGCCGCCGCCACGTCGGTCAGCGCGACGTCGTTGAGCTCGGTCTCGGTGACGTCGAATCCCAGCGCGGTGACGGCCTCGGCCAATTGCACGGCGAGGTACTCGGCGGTGCCCATATCGCTGGCATAGCCGATGATCAGGGACAACCCGGGGTGTTGCGGCACGCGTCCTCCGCTTCAGTTGGCTTTGGTTAGCCTGACCTTAGTCGGATTGTCCCGCTGGCGTGGACCTCCCCACCGGCGGCACGCACGAGCGTGTTGAATCACCCGAATGCTGAGTCTTGAAGAGATTTCGGATCGTTTGGAGATCCAGCAGCTGCTGGTGGACTACTCGACGGCGATCGACAGCCGCCGGTTCGACGACCTGGATCGCGTCTTCACACCCGACGCGCACATCGACTACACCGAACTCGGCGGGATCGCCGGCACCTTCCCCGACGTCAAGGCCTGGCTGGCCGAGGTATTGCCGAACTTCCCGGCCTACTTCCACATGCTCGGCAACTTCGACATCCGCCTCGACGGCGACACCGCGACCTCGCGCACCATCCTGTTCAACCCGATGGCGCTGGGCGACAACGGTCAGGTCATGTTCTGCGGGCTCTGGTACGACGACGCGTTCATCCGCACCCCCGAAGGCTGGCGGATGACGCGACGCGTGGAATCGAAGTGCATCCAGAAGATCGTCTGAACGGCCGAGGTGGCCGCGGCGCCAAACCTGTTGGGGCCGAACGATCGTTGCACCGTCACACCAGGGCTGATCCCGGCACCGCAGGGACCCCGGCCCGGAATCCCTGCGGCACCATCAGGATCAGCTGGCCGGCGGGGTCAGCACGGTGTCGATGAGGTACACCGTCGCGTTGGCGGTGCGGACGCCGCCACACACCACCGACGCCCCGTCCACCTTGAGGTCATTGCCCGAACCGGTCACGGTCACCGGCGCGCCCTGCACCGTGGGGTGTGAGCCGTCCACGTCCGCCGGGCTGAGCTGCCCGGGCACCACGTGATAGGTCAGGATGTTGGTCAAGGCGGCGGAATCGGACTTCAACGCCTCGACCGTCGACGCCGGCAGCTTGGCGAATGCCGCGTCCGTCGGCGCGAACACGGTGAACTGACCACCGTTCAGCGTGTCGACGAGGTTCACGTTCGGGTTGAGCTTGCCCGACACCGCGGCAGTCAACGTGGTCAGCAGCGGGTTGTTCGACGCGGCAACCGCGACCGGGTCGTGGGCCATACCGGCGACCGAGCCCGGACCGGTGGGCACCTGCGCGGCGTACGCCGCACACCCGGGGCCGACCAGGTTGTTGGTCATGTCGGCGCCGGCAACGCCGGTCGAGATCGTCATGACGGCAGCCGCACCCAGGGCCGTCGTCGCCACCGCCACCGCGAGTTCGCGTTGAATGTTCATTGACGTATTTCTCCTCCGTGTCGTCGACGGCCAGATGCCGCCTTCCTGATGTACGACTGTGATTCGGAGGCGGATGCGCGGCGGATTGGTCGACAGCAAGATTTGCTCGACATCGGCGTCTCGGCGGCGGTGAAACACCCTGGCCATCCGCGGCCGCACCGGTGCCGAATCTCTTGTGTGCCAGCAAGCCAGGCCCAGTCTCAGCTGCTCGCCTGCCCCCAGGATGTCGACGACCCGCAGCGGCGGATCGGCCAACTCGGGGCGGGCGGGGGACCGGACCCATTACGCTTCGCTTCGATGAGTGCACCGCCGCAATCCGGCAGCGACCTCGATGCGTTGCTGTGTCTGGTCGGCCGTGGTGATACCGACGCCTTCGCCACCTTCTACGACCGCACCCGGACCCGCGTGTACGGGTTGATCCTGCGGCTCCTGCGCGACCCGGGCTACAGCGAGGAGACCACCCAGGAGGTGTACCTCCAGGTATGGCGCAGCGCGGCGCAGTTCGATCCCGCCGCGGGCTCGGCGCTCGCGTGGCTGATGACGCTGGCCCATCGTCGCGCGGTGGACAGGGTGCGCAGCGAGGAGGCGGCCGCCCGCCGAGACCTGCGGTATGGCGCCGCCAGCGGTGAACCGTCGGCCGATGTCGTGGTCGACACGGCCATCCAGCGCGACGAGGCCCGGCAGGTGGCAGACTGCCTGCAGTCACTGACCGACCTGCAGCGTGAATGCATCGAATTGGCGTACTACCGCGGGCTGACCTATGCCGAGGTATCCCGGCAGTTGGCCGCGACCCTGCCGACAGTCAAGTCGCGGATGCGTGACGCGCTGCGTGGCTTGCGCACGTGTTTGGGGGTGTCATGACCGGTCCCGCGGACTTCGAATTGCTGGCGTTGGCCACCCCGTATGCCCTCGACGCCGTGTCCGACGACGAGCGCGCAGACATCGAGCGGCGTCTCGACGCCGCCCCTGCCGCCCTGGCCGCACAGTTCCACGAGGAAGTGCGCGCCGTGCGCGAGACGATGGCCGCGTTGTCGGCCGGCACGAGCGCCGAGCCGCCACCGGAGTTGCGTGAGCGGTTACTGGCTGCGGTCGCGCCGGTTCCGACCATCGGGAAGCGCAGGCGCACAACCCTGCTGCTGGCAGCGGCAAGTGCACTGGTGGTGGCTCTGACCGCGGTCAGCGTGGGGTTGGCGTTACGACCGCCGCCCCCGCGAACGACAGCCGAACAGGTGATCAACGCGCCCGACATCCACACGGTCAGCGCGCCGATCCCGTCCGGCGGCGTCGCGACCGTCGTGTATTCGCGCGACAAGAATGCGGCAGTCCTGGTGATGAACGACGTCAATCCGCCCCCGCCGGGCAGCGTCTATCAAATGTGGCTGCTGGGCGGCCAGGAACCGCGCTCGGCGGGCACCATGGGACGCGACGACGTCGGCCCGTCGACCACTGCGGTGCTGCCCGATCTGCGGGCCGCCCGCACGCTGGCGTTCACCGTCGAACCCGGCACCGGTTCGGCGCGGCCGACCACCGCGCCGTTCGCCGAACTGCCGCTGACCTGAGGCGCCCGCACCGCCGAGGTGCGACGAGCACCGATCCATCCCGTCGCCGGCTCCGAACTCCTTGGGTAGTCGCGGTCCGCACGCGGCTACCAGGGTGGAAGGGGTCGACATGGACGGTCTGCGGGTGACGGCGCGAGTGCTCACCCGGGCGGCGATGACGACGACCGCGATCTGCCGGGTCCTCGGGGCCTGTGGCCGCACCCTGTGCGGTGCTGACGGTGGGAGTCCACATGTCGACACCGGTGAAAACCCCGTCGGCCGCCCACCGCGGGCGCCATCGGCCCTGAACCGCACGATTAACACCTGACCAGGGCACTCTGGCACAATGGTCGGCTGTCCGCCCCGCGACCATGGTCGCCGGTCGGTCACGCACGCGAGGCAAAACCGGATCCGGCATTCCGCCGGCATCGCTGAATTGCAGCGTGATACCCACAGGAGTTAGTTCATGGCTGTCAAAATCAAGCTCACTCGGCTCGGCAAGATCCGCAATCCCCAGTACCGCATCGCCGTCGCCGACGCGCGCACCCGCCGCGACGGCCGCGCCATCGAGATCATCGGCCGCTACCACCCCAAGGAAGATCCGAGCCTGATCGAGATCGATTCCGAGCGCGCCCAGTACTGGCTGTCGGTCGGCGCCCAGCCCACCGAGCCGGTCCTCAACCTGCTGAAGATCACTGGTGACTGGCAGAAGTTCAAGGGTCTGCCGGGCGCCGAGGGCACGCTGAAGGTCAAGGAGCCCAAGCCCAGCAAGCTCGATCTGTTCAACGCTGCGCTGGCCGAGGCCGACGGCGCCCCCGGTGGCGAGGCCACCTCGCCCAAGAAGAAGAAGGCGCCCGCCAAGAAGGCCGAGGCCGAGGCCGAGTCGGCCGCCGAGCCGGCTGCTGCCGACGCCACCGAGACCGCTGAGGCCGCCGCAGAATGAGCTCGGTCGTCGTCGACGCCGTCGAGCACCTGGTCCGCGGGATCGTCGACAATCCCGACGACGTTCGCGTCGACATGGTCACCAACCGGCGGGGACGCACGGTTGAGGTTCACGTTCACCCCGAGGACCTCGGCAAGGTGATCGGCCGCGGCGGTCGCACCGCGACCGCGCTGCGCACCCTGGTCGCCGGTATCGGCGGCCGGGGTATCCGCGTCGACGTGGTCGACACCGACCAGTAGGCGCACAGGAGCGAAGCACCCGGGATAGGACTGCGGCATGGAGCTCGTCGTCGGTCGTGTGGCCAAAGCTCACGGGATCACCGGCGAACTGGTGGTCGACGTCCGCACGGACGACCCCGACGAGCGGTTCGCACCCGGTAACCGGTTGCACCTGCGGCCTTCCCGTGGTGGCAGCGGCCGCGACGTCGTCGTGACGGCCGCACGCCCGCACGGTGGGCGGTTGCTGGTTCGGCTCGACGGGGTGTCGGATCGCAACGCCGCTGATGCGTTGCGCGGCAACCTGTTCGTCGTCGACTCCGCCGACCTGCCGGCGATCGACGATCCCGACGAGTTCTACGACCATCAGCTCGAGGGGCTGGCGGTGCGCACCGTGGACGGCCGCGACGTGGGGACGATCGCCGAAGTGCTGCACACCGCGGGCGGTGAGCTGCTGGCGGTTCGGGATCCCGGCGGCGCCGAGGTGCTGGTGCCTTTCGTCGGCGCCATCGTGACCTCGGTGTCTCTGGCCGACGGTGTCGTCGAAATCGATCCACCCGACGGGCTTTTGGATCTGGACGGCGTCGACTGACATGCAGCTCGATGTCGTCTCGATCTTCCCCGAGTACCTCGCCCCGCTGCGACAATCCCTGCCCGGCAAGGCGATCGAGTCGGGCATCGTCGACCTCGCCGTGCACGATCTGCGCCGGTGGACCCACGATGTGCATCACTCCGTGGACGACTCGCCCTACGGCGGCGGCCCCGGCATGGTGATGAAAGCGCCGGTCTGGGGTGAAGCGCTGGACGAGATCTGCACCGAGGCAACCCTTCTGGTGATCCCGACCCCGGCGGGGCGATTGTTCACCCAGAGCGATGCCCAACGCTGGACGGGGGAGTCGCACCTGGTGTTCGCCTGCGGCCGTTACGAAGGCATCGACCAACGGGTCGCAGAAGATGCCCGTCGGCGGATGCGGGTCGAAGAGGTGTCCATCGGCGATTACGTGCTGGCCGGTGGCGAGGTGGCCGCGTTGGTGATGATCGAGGCGGTGGTTCGGCTGCTGCCCAATGTGATGGGCAATCCGCGCTCGCATCAGGATGATTCGCACTCACCGGAAAAGGACGGCCTGCTGGAGGGGCCGAGCTACACTCGCCCGCCGGTGTGGCGCGACCTGTCGGTGCCCGAGGTGCTGCTCTCCGGTGACCACGGCAAGGTGGCGGCCTGGCGGCACGAGCAGGCGCTGGCACGCACCCGCGAACGCCGCCCCGACCTGTTAGAGGGCTGAATACGCGGCGCGGCACTGGTTATTGACCGCCGCCGACGGGTATTGAGGAAGGCGTGACTCGTCCAACCAGCGGCGCTCCGCCAGAGCAGGCTGCTGCGCAGGTGACGGGTCGACAACGCAACCTGGTCTTCCTCGCCGTGGTGTTGGGCATGCTGCTGGCTGCCCTGGATCAGACGATCGTCGCCACCGCGCTGCCGACGGTGGTCGCCGATCTCGGCGGCGCCGGCCACCAATCGTGGGTGGTGACCAGCTACCTGCTGGCCTCGACGATCGTGACGGCGGTGGTCGGCAAGCTCGGCGACACGTTCGGCCGCAAAGTGGTCTTCCAGGCCGCCGTGCTGTTCTTCCTGGCCGGATCGGTCCTGTGCGGGCTGGCCGGCTCGATGACCATGCTGGTCGGCTCGCGCGCGCTACAGGGCATCGGCGGCGGCGCGATCACCGTCACCGCGGTCGCCGTCATCGGCGAGGTCATCCCACTGCGAGAACGCGGCCGCTACCAGGGCGCCCTGGGGGCGGTGTTCGGCGTCACCACGGTGGTCGGCCCGCTGCTCGGCGGACTGTTCACCGACCACCTCGGCTGGCGGTGGGCGTTCTGGGTCAATGTGCCGGTCGCGGTGGTGGTGCTGGCGGTGGCGGCGTGGGCGATCCCGCAACTCGGTCGCACTGCGCGGCCCGTCATCGACTATCCGGGCATCGTCCTGGTCGGCCTTGGTGCGGCCGGGCTGACGCTGGCGACCAGCTGGGGCGGCACCACCTACCCGTGGGGCTCGCCGATGATCATCGGGCTGTTCGTCGGCTCGGTGGTTGCGCTGGTGGCGTTCGTGATCGTCGAAACCCGGGCGGCGGAACCGATTCTGCCGATCCGGCTGTTCGCCGACCCGGTGTTCACGGTGTGCTGCGTGCTGTCGTTCGTCGTCGGGTTCGCGATGCTCGGCGCGCTCACCTTCCTGCCGACCTACATGCAGTTCGTGGACGGGGTGTCGGCGACGGTGTCCGGGCTGCACACGCTGCCGATGGTGGTGGGCCTGCTGGCGACGTCGTTGACCAGCGGTGTGATCGTGGGACGCACCGGGCGCTACAAGATCTTCCCGATCGCCGGCACGGCGATCATGGCGGTCGGATTCGTGCTGCTGTCCTTGATGGACGCCCACACCTCCACCCTGGTGCAGTCTCTGGACCTGCTGGTGCTGGGCGCCGGGATCGGGCTGAGCATGCAGGTGCTGGTGCTCACCGTGCAGAACACTGTCGACTTCACCGATCTGGGCGTGGCCACGTCGGGCGTCACGTTCTTCCGCACCATCGGCAGTTCGTTCGGCGCGGCGATCTTCGGCTCCCTGTTCAGCAACTTCCTGGCCGACCGGCTGCCTGCGGCGCTGGCCGCCAGCGGCGCCTCGCCGGCGGATGCGCAGTCACCGCAGGCGCTGCATCAGCTTCCGCGGGCGGTGGCCGCCCCGATCGTCGACGCCTACGCCGACTCGCTCAGCAAGGTGTTCCTGTTCGCCGCGCCGGTCGCCGTGGTCGGCTTCGTGCTGGCACTGTTCCTCAAGCAGGTCCCGCTGCGCGACGCCGCGGCCACCGGCAGCACCGACCTCGGCGAGGGCTTCGGGATGCCCACCACCGAACCCGCCGAGAAAGTGCTGGAAGTGGCGGTCAGCAGGCTGTTGCGGGAGACCCGAGGCATGCACCTGCCTGCGCTGGCCCGGTCGGGAGGCAGCCGCCTGGACACCCCGCGGCTGTGGGCGCTGCTGCAGATCTACCGGCATGCGCAGGTCTCCGGGGCGGCGGCGGTGGCCGATATCGCCGCCCAGCACCGGGTGCCGCCGGAGATTCTCGAGCCCACCTTCGACGGGTTGGTGGCAGCGGGATACGCGCAGCGCAGCGGCGATCACCTGTGGCTGACCGCCTCGGGTGCTGCGGAAGTGAATTACGCCCGCAACCAGATCGCCAGCTGGATCACCGACACGCTGACCCGCTCGCCGGCGTTCGCGGGACGACCCGACCGGATGCAGGTCCAGGGCGTGATGGAACGCATCGCCCGCAGCGTGCTCGCCGACAGTGACAGCACCGAGGAGGCCACCCGGCCGATGGTGATCGGACCGCCCCATGCCGCGACCGATTCGGCAGCGACCACCCGGCTTCGCTCAGCGGCGGCCGTGGCCGTCGGTAACGAACCGACCCGGCCGTTCCGGGCGCGCGCCGAATTCCGGCCGCCGCCGCGGTAGATCGATCAGATCCGGCCGCCGGGGAACATCGTCTTGACGGCCTGGGTCATGGTGGCGCGCGCGGTCGCATCGTCGACCGGTTGCAGCGAGGCCATCGCCATCACGAAGCGACGGTCGGTTCCGATCACCCCGGTGGTCATGTGCAGCCAGTTGCCGCCGTTCCAACAGCACATCCAACCCTGTTTGACGGCAACGGGTTCGGCGAACAACCCGTCGGGGATGCCGAACCGTTGCGGATAGCCGTCGATCCCGTTCGGGGTCGACATCGACAGGTCGCCGAGGATGACCGCGGCTTGATCGGCGGGCAGGCCGCCGGCACCGTCGAGCAGCATGTCGTAGTAGCGCACCAGATCGTTGGTGGTGCTCATGGTGTTCCACCAGTTGCCGTCATAGGGCGTGCTGGTCGACCGCAGTCCGTAGCGGGCGGTCACCCGGCTGACGATCGCACTGCCGCCGCTCTCGTCCCAGAAGACCTCGGCCGCGCTGTCGTCGGACGAGCGCAACATCACGTCGAAGGATTTCCGCTCGTCCGGGGTCAGCTGGCGTTGGCCCTTGGCCACCTGCAACAGCAGATCGTCGGCGATGAAGAGTTTGCTCACGGACGCGATCGGGAAGGGTGCGGTGTCGCCGCCGGTGACCGTCTGTCCGGTGTTGCGGTCCAGCACCGTGAAGCTGATGTCGGCGCCGTCCTGCGCCGCCTCGGACGCGGCTGCCTTGGCCCGCACATCGAGGCCGACCGTCGGGTCCGGGGGTGCCTCGGCCAGCGGCCCGAGGACAGGAGCTTGACCGATGGCGTTCGGATCGACCGAAAGCAGGCTCACCGGGCGGTTGGCACTGTCGCTGGGGCCGGCATTCACCTGCGCGGAGGATGCGGCGACCAGAACGCCGATCGCTGCCGCCGCGGTGCCGGTGACCAGCATCGACAGATGCCGTCGCATGACGATCTCCTCGAAAGTCTGGGGAAACGTGACCTGTGGGCTTGCCGCGACGTTGCCCGACCCAATTCAGGTTAGCCGTATCTTTTGTACACCGCGCGGTTAGCCAGCTGATACACGTCGGTGGCCGCGGCGGGTCGCGCGATTTCATTGCTCGCGGAGCATCTGGCACAATTGAGCAGTTGCCGCGCGGGCCGGACTCTTTTGCTTCCGCCTGCTGCGCCAAACACCACGTGCCCGAATCCATCGGCCCGGCTGCTGCCAGCGCGTTTGCGCAGGTGAGTGGGCTGCGCCGCGAACCGCAAGGAAGTGTCACCGATGAACACGCTGGACTTCGTCGACCAGGCGTCGCTGCGCGACGACATCCCGACCTTCAGCCCCGGGGACACCATCAATGTCCACGTGAAGGTCATCGAGGGCAACAAGCAGCGCGTGCAGGTCTTCAAGGGTGTCGTGCTGCGCCGGTCCGGCGGCGGCATCCGGGAGACCTTCACCGTGCGCAAGGAAAGCTACGGCGTCGGCGTCGAGCGCACCTTCCCGGTGCATTCGCCCAACATCGACCACATCGAGGTCGTCACCCGTGGTGACGTGCGGCGCGCCAAGCTGTACTACCTGCGTGAGCTGCGGGGCAAGAAGGCCAAGATCAAGGAGAAGCGCTGAGCTTCGACATGCGGCTTGGGCGAAGCGCAAGTGTGTGGGCCGCGCTGACGAGTCAGCTTGCCTGACTACGCTGACGACGTGACCGACAACACGGGCTCGGACGACTCCCCGCCGGAATCCGGCACCGCGACGGACGCTCCGGACGACACCACCACCACCGCCGACGACGCCCCCGCGCAGGACAGCTCTGCCGGTGATGCGGCCGAGGGCGAGAAGAAGCGCTCAGCGCTGCGCGAAGGCGCGATCCTGGTCGGCATCGCGCTGGTCCTCTACTACGTGATGCTGACGTTCATCGCGCGGCCGTACCTGATTCCCTCGGAATCGATGGAGCCCACCCTGCACGGGTGTGCCGGGTGCGTGGGCGACCGGATCATGGTGGACAAGATGACCTACCGGTTCGGTACCCCGAGCCCTGGTGACGTCGTCGTGTTCAAGGGTCCGCCGAACTGGAACGTCGGCTACAAGTCGATCCGGTCGGACAACGCGGCGATCCGGTTCGTCGAGAACGCCCTTTCGGTCGTCGGTTTCGTACCGCCGGACGAGAACGACCTGGTGAAGCGCGTCATCGCGGTCGGTGGCCAGACGGTGCAGTGCCGGGCCGACACCGGGCTGACCGTCGACGGCAAGCCGCTCAAGGAGCCGTACCTCAACGCGCAGACCATGAACGCCGACCCATTGGTGTACCCGTGCCTGGGCAACGAGTTCGGCCCGGTCAAGGTGCCCGACGGCCGGCTGTGGGTGATGGGCGACAACCGCACCCACTCGGCGGATTCGCGCGCACACTGCACCAGCACGCCCGAGGATGCCCAGCGGGGCATCCTGTGCACCGGCGACCCGATGGCCGGCACCGTCCCGGTGAGCAACGTCATCGGCAAGGCGCGGTTCATCGCCTGGCCGCCGTCTCGGTGGGGTGGTGTGTCCTCGGTCGACCCGCAGCAGGGCTGACCGTGCCGGCGATGACGTGGCCGCCGCGGACGGTGATCCGCAAGTCCTCGGGTCTGCGTACGCTCGAATCCGCGCTGTATCGCGGTGGTTTGGGACCGGTGGCCGGTGTCGACGAGGTGGGTCGCGGAGCCTGTGCCGGCCCGCTGGTGGTGGCGGCCTGCGTGCTGGGCCCGAATCGGTTCGAGAGCATGGCGGCCCTGGACGACTCCAAGAAACTGACCGAGAAAGCCCGCGAGGAGCTGTTCCCGCTGATCCGCCGCTACGCGCTGGCCTATCACGTGGTGTTCATCCCGGCCGCGGAGGTCGACCGGCGCGGTGTGCACGTGGCCAACATCGAGGGCATGCGACGGGCCGTGGCCGGCCTGTCCGTTCGCCCCGGCTATGTGCTGTCCGACGGCTTCCGGGTGCCGGGGCTGCCGATGCCGTCGCTGCCGGTGATCGGCGGGGACGCCGCGGCGGCGTGTATCGCCGCGGCCAGCGTGCTGGCCAAGGTCAGCCGGGACCGGCTGATGGTGGCGATGGACGATGACCATCCGGGATATGGGTTCGCCGAGCACAAGGGCTACAGCACACCGGCGCACAGCGCGGCCCTCAACCAGCGCGGGCCGTGCCGTGAACACCGGTTTTCCTACATCAATGTCCGGCGGGTGGCGGCGGTTGGTGGTACCGAGATGGTGGTCGAATGCCCACCACCGCAGCGCGAGGACCAGGTGTGAGTCAAGATGGATAACACTCCGATGAGACGACAAGAGGACCGCTGAGCGATGAGTGCCGAAGATCTCGAAAAGTACGAGACCGAGATGGAGCTCTCGCTCTACCGCGAATACAAGGACATCGTCGGGCAGTTCAGCTACGTGGTGGAGACCGAGCGGCGGTTCTACCTGGCCAACGGCGTGGAACTGGTTCCGCGCAACACCGACGGTGAGGTCTATTTCGAGCTGCGCCTCACCGATGCTTGGGTCTGGGACATGTACCGCCCGGCCCGGTTCGTCAAGCAGGTCCGGGTGATCACGTTCAAGGACGTCAACATCGAAGAGGTCGAGAAGCCCGAACTGCGGCTGCCGGAGTAGCTCAGCGCAGCGAGGCGTCGATGGCCGAGGCGGACAGGATCCGTTCCAGGACCAGCGCGGCGCTCCCGATGTTGCCCGCCTTGTCGCCGTAGGTGGACGGGACGACATGCAGGTGTCGGGTGGCCAGCGCAGTTGCATTGCCGTACAACGTTTCTCGTAGTCCGGCGACGAAGACGTCATAGGCCCCGGCCATGTCGCCGCCGACCACGAGGACCTCGGGGTTGAGCAGGTTCACCGCGGCGGCGATCACCTCTCCGACGTGCCGGCCGCTTTCGCGCAGCAGTCGGCGCACCTCACCGTCGCCGTGGTTGGCCAGTTCGACGACGTCGCGGATGTGGTTCACCGGGCGGCCCTGCTCCTGCAGCGTGCGCACCAGCGCCCAACCGCCGGCGATCGCCTCCAGGCAGCCGGTGTCGCCGCAGCGGCACGGGATGCCCGCGGCCGCGGCGGTCTTGTTGTGGCCGAATTCGCCCGCCGCGCCCAGTGCGCCGCGCTGTAGGACGCCGCCGGCCACGATGCCCGCCCCGAGCCCGGTGGACGCCTTGATCAGCAAGACGTCGTCGTGGACCTTCAGCGGGCTGCGGCGCTCGGAAAGGGCCAGGACGTTGGTGTCGTTGTCGAGGACGATGGGTGCCGAGGTCAGCTTGCGGAAGTAGGGCTCCAGCGGGACGCCGTCCCAGCCGCTCATCACCGGCGAGGCCAGGCTGCAGCCACGCTGCTGGTCGACGGTGCCGGGCAGGGACACGCCCACGCCGAGGACGTCGCGAGCGGTCCGGCCCGTTTCGTCGAGCAGCACCTCGAGCCGTTTGACGAGGTCGGGCATCAGATCGTCGGGCCCGATGCGGATCTCGGAGTCCATGTCGGACAGGGCGTCGATGTCGCCGGCGAGGTTGCAGACCGCGAGTCGGGTGCGGCTTCGGCCGATCGCCGCCGTCAGCACCATCCCGGCCTCGGCGTTGAACCGGACCAGCGCGGGCGGGCGGCCACCGGTGGATGGTCCTTCCTCACCTTCGGACACCAGCCCGCGGCGGCCCAGCGCGGCGATCCGGCTGCCGACCGCCGTCCGCGACAGTCCGGTGATTTCGCGGATCTCGGTGCGGGTGGTGGCCACCCCGTCGCGGATCAGGGCGAAAACCTCCCCGGCGGTAGCGGGGGCGGCAGAACGCCTGGTGACGGGCATCTTTCCATTGAACCAAGTTCTAACGAGCACGCATAGGGATGGAGATACCCATCACTTTTAACTTTTTCAGACGTAAGTCGCTTGGATGCGTGGTGAAAGTGGCGCTAGGGTCGGGGAAGGATCACGCGCTGCAATGCGGCAGCAACCGCCACCGCACAGAAAGTCGACAGCTCCTGTGACCGTCATTTCTCGGCCCGCCACGCCGGCGGCGTCGCCCGCCCTGTGCCCGACCAGAGCAGGGCTGGGCATCCTGGCCCTGGCGCTGGGCTCGTTCGGCATCGGCACCAACGAATTCGTCGCGATGGGGCTGCTGCCCGAGATCGCCGGCGGACTGCATATTTCCGAGCCGACCGCGGGCCACGTGATCTCTGCCTACGCGCTCGGCGTGGTGATCGGGGCCCCGGTCCTGGCCGCGCTGACCGCGAAGTTCAACCGCAAGATCGTGCTGATGAGCCTGATGGCGCTGTTCGCCATCGGCAACGTGGCGACCGTGGCAGCGCCCAACTATGCCGTCCTGATCGGGGCCCGCTTCCTGGCCGGTCTGCCGCACGGGGCGTTTTTCGGTGCCGCGGCGTTGGTGGCCGCGCAGCTGCTCGGCCCCGAGCGACGAGCCAAGGCCGTCGCGCAGGTGATGACCGGGCTGACGGTGGCGACGGTGATCGGGGTGCCACTGGCCTCATGGCTGGGGCAGGTGTTCGGCTGGCGGAGCGCGTTCGCCGTCGTCGTGGTGATCGGGGTCGCGACGCTGGTGGCGATCTGGACCTGGCTGCCGGACCTCGCAGCGGCCCGGATGACCAGTGCCCGAACCGAACTGGGCGCACTGCGGCGGCCGCAGGTGTGGCTGGCGCTGCTGATCGGCATGGTCGGCTTCGGTGGCATGTTCGCTGTGTACACCTACATCGCCACCACATTGACCGACGTCGCCGGGGTGTCACGATCGTGGGTTCCGTTGGGGCTGATGGTCTTCGGCATCGGGATGGTGGTCGGCAACTTCGCCGGCGGTCGGATGGCCGACCGCTCGGTGATCCGCGGACTGTATCTGTCGATGGCCTCGCTGGCGGTGGTGCTGGCGGTGTTCGTGGCCGCCGCGCACAACCCGTACACCGCGATGCTGCTGTTGTTCGGTATCGGAGCCAGCGGGGCGGCGATCGCGCCCGCCCTGCAGACCCGGTTGATGGACGTCGCGGCCGAGGCCCAGACGCTGGCCGCCGCGCTCAATCACTCCGCCCTCAACATCGCCAACGCGTCCGGGGCGTGGATCGGCGGGCTGGTGATCGCCGCGGGCTACGGCTACACCGCCCCGGCGGCGGCGGGCGCCGCACTGGCCGTCATCGGCTTGGTCATCCTGACCGCCTCGGTGGCGCTGCAGCGCCGTTCGCCGGTGGTGCCGGCATGATCCGCGCGGTGGCTGCGTTCGTCTTCCGGCGGCCCGGGCCGGGCGACGAAAGGACGGCTGATGACCGATCATGTGATCTTCCGCTACGACCCGCAGCGACAACCCGAGATCACCTACCGGGGTGTGCCGAGCGGGTGTAGCGGGGGTGCCAACACCATGACCGAGGCGCGGACGTCCTACCGGACGTGCCTGTCGGCCCGGCTGCATGTGGACCGGCGAGGGCTGCCGCCGGTCGTCGAGCACATCGAGGGCCGGGTGGGCGGCATGTGGGTTCGCACCAAGGTCGGTGCGGTGCATCGCGACGCGGCCAGCGACCGGATGCTGCTGCAGATCCTGCTGGGCGAACAGGTCGGGTTGCGCCGGGAAGTGGCCCGACTCGACGAGAGGGGAGCGCAACCCGTGGTCGTGCTCACCGAGCCGGACCATGATCTCGGGACGCTGCTGGATCAGATGTCGGCGTGGGACACGCTTGTGGTGGCGCATTCCGATGGGGCCGGTTCGGTGGCATGGGCCGGCCTATACGGGACAGAATCGCCTGTCGGCCAACATGTTCCGAACGTTGCCGACGACGACGAACTCCGTGCGACGCCGGTGGTGACGTTCACGCGGGCGAGCGCGGGCAGCGGCCGGGCGGTACGACGCCGGCCCGCCGCCGATCTGGCGTCATGACGATTGTGCTCGATGCCGGGATAGCAGCGCCGGCGTCGGGTAACACTGACTCAGACGATGTGGTCGAAGGGAGGACCGTGCGCGCGACCCCGCAGTGCTGGTTGACCGATATGGACGGTGTCCTGGTACGCGAGGAACATGCGCTGCCCGGGGCGGCGGAGTTCTTGGCCTGCCTGATCGACAAGCAGCGCCGGTTCCTGGTGCTGACCAACAACTCGATCTACACCCCGCGCGATCTGGCGGCCAGGCTGGCGCGCTCGGGACTCGACGTCCCCGAGTCGGCGATCTGGACGTCGGCACTGGCCACCGCGGCGTTCCTGCGCGACCAATTGCCGGGCGGGTCGGCGTATGTCATCGGCGAAGCCGGTCTGACCACCGCACTGCACGAGGCCGGCTACACGCTGACCGACACCGGCCCGGACTTCGTGGTGCTCGGGGAGACCCGCACCTATTCGTTCGAGGCGATCACCAAGGCGATCCGGCTGATCGGCAAGGGTGCGCGCTTCATCGCCACCAACCCCGATGTCACCGGACCGTCGGCGGAAGGGCCGCTGCCTGCGACCGGGTCGGTCGCGGCGATGATCACCAAGGCGACCGGCCGCGAACCGTATTTCGTCGGCAAGCCCAACCCGATGATGTTCCGCAGTGCGCTCAACCGGATCGAGGCGCACTCGGAGAGCACGGTGATGGTGGGCGACCGGATGGACACCGACGTGGTGGCGGGCATCGAGGCGGGGCTGGAGACGATTCTGGTGCTGACCGGGTCGACGACCGTCGAGGATGTGGAGCGCTATCCGTTTCGGCCGGCCCGGGTGCTGCCGTCGATCGCCGAGGCCATCGAACTGATCTGAGCACACCCTGGGGATGAGTGCGGATCTGGGGACAACTCCGCCTCGTGGTGGGCTTTTCCGCCGTCGCTGAGTCCCGGGTGTCGGTCGGATGCCCAAGGCTGCATTCCATGACGACGATGACGCGCAATCAGCTCGGCGCATGGGGCGAGCAACTGGCGGTCGACCATCTGACGGCACTGGGATTGCAGATCGTGGCGCGCAACTGGCGTTGCCGCTACGGCGAACTCGACGTGATCGCTGCCGCTCCCGACGGCGCCGTGGTGTTCGTGGAGGTCAAGACCCGCACCGGCGACGGGTTCGGCGGCTGGGAGCAGGCGGTCACCCCGGCCAAGGTGCGCCGCATCCGCCGGCTGGCCGGGATCTGGCTGGCCGGCCAGGACGGCGGCTGGTCGGCGATTCGCATCGACGTGATCGGGGTGCGCATCGGCCGGCAGCGCACCCCGGAACTCACCCATCTGCGCGGGGTCGGCTGATGGCGCTGGGACGGGCCTTCTCGGTCGCGGTGCGCGGCCTGGACGGCGAGATCGTCGAGATCGAAACCGACATCAGCTCGGGGCTGCCCGGGGTATACCTGGTCGGGCTGCCCGACGCCGCGTTGCGCGAATCCCGCGATCGGGTGCGGGCGGCAATCAGCAACTGCGGCAACGAATGGCCGCAGTCCCGGTTGACGCTGGCACTGTCGCCGGCGACGCTGCCCAAGACCGGCTCGCTGTACGACATCGCGATCGCGGCGGCGGTCTTGTCGGCCCGGCGAGACAGTTCGTGGGAGCGCCTGGAGAAGTCGGTGCTACTGGGGGAGTTGGCCCTCGACGGGCGGATCCGTCCGGTGCGCGGCGTGCTGCCCGCCGTGCTGGCCGCCAAGAAACAGGGCTGGCCCACCGCGGTGGTCCCGTCGGCGAACCTGGCTGAGGCGAGCCTGGTCGACGGGATCGAGGTCCTCGGGGTGGGGACGCTGCAGCAGTTGCAGGGCTGGCTCGACGGGAAGGTCGCACTCGACCCGCGGGTCGACTCGCCCGCGCCCCAGCCCGCGGCCGTCGCGGACCTGGCCGACGTGGTGGGCCAGACGCACGCCCGGTTCGCCGTCGAAGTCGCTGCCGCGGGCGCGCACCACCTGATGCTCACCGGACCGCCGGGAGTCGGTAAAACGATGCTGGCCCAACGTCTTCCGGGTTTGCTTCCCGACCTCACCGACAGTGAGGCATTGGAGGTCACGGCCGTCCATTCGGTCGTGGGTCTGCTCTCGGGGACCACTCCGCTGATCACCCGGCCGCCGTTCATCGCACCGCATCACTCATCGAGCGTGGCGGCCCTGGTCGGTGGCGGATCGGGCATGGCCCGCCCCGGTGCGGTCAGCCGGGCACACCGGGGTGTGCTCTTCCTCGACGAGTGCGCCGAAATCCGGGTCAGCGTCCTGGAATCCTTGCGAACACCACTGGAGGACGGCGAAATCCGGTTGGCCCGCCGTGACGGTGTGGCGTGCTACCCGGCCCGGTTCCAGCTCGTGATGGCAGCCAATCCGTGCGCGTGTGCGAAGACCGATCCCAAAGACTGCATCTGCACGGCCGTGGAGAAACGCCGCTACCTCGGGAAGTTGTCGGGACCGCTGATGGACCGGGTGGACCTGCGGGTGCAGATGCACACCGTGCGCGCCGGCGCGTTCACCCCCGATACGGCCGAACACACCGCCGCCGTGCGCGATCGGGTGGCCCGCGCACGCGCGGCGGCCGCCGAACGGTGGCGGCCCCACGGCTTCACCACCAACGCCGAGGTGACCGGCTCGCTGCTGCGCCGCAGGTTTCGGCTCGACGCCGCGGCGATGGCGCCACTGAAGACCGCTCTGGAACGCGGGGTGCTCAGCATCCGCGGCGTCGACCGGTCGCTGCGGGTGGCGTGGACGTTGGCCGATCTGGGCGGACGCACGATGCCCGGTGTCGACGACGTGGCGGTGGCGTTGAGTTTCCGGCAGGGAGCGGTGAAGTCATGAGCGCCGATGCCAGGATGCTGGCCTGGGCGTATCTGTCCCGGGTGGCGGAACCGCCCTGCGCGGAGATCGCCACCCTGGTCGCCGAGGTCGGCCCGGTGGAAGCGGCCCGTCGTGTCGTTGCCGGCGAGGTGAGCGCGGCGCTGGCCGACCGCACGGCCGCGCGGCGTGACATCCACTCCGCGCGTGCGGATCTGGATCTGCTGGAGCGGCGCGGCGGCCGGCTGATCACCCCCGATGACGACGAGTGGCCGACACTCGCGTTGGCGGCCTTCGGTGCAGCGGCGGTGCGCGAACGCCCGCAGGGCCGAGCACCGATCGTGCTGTGGGCAATCGGTCCCGCCCGGCTCGATGAGTGCACGGGGCGCGCCGCAGCGATCGTCGGAACTCGAGCCGCCTCGAGCTACGGCGAACATGTCGCGGCCGACATCGCCGCGGGACTGGCCGAGCACGAGGTCACCGTGGTCTCCGGTGGCGCCTACGGCATCGACGGCGTGGCGCATCGGGCGGCGCTGGCAGGCGAGGGGCAGACGGTGGCGGTGCTGGCCGGCGGTATCGACATCCTGTATCCGGCCGGGCACTCGTCGCTGCTGCACCGGATCAGCTGCTCGGGCCTGCTGCTGACCGAGTATCCACCCGGGGTGCGGCCGGCGCGGCACCGCTTCCTGACCCGCAACCGGCTGGTGGCCGCACTGGGCGCGGCCACGGTGGTGGTCGAGGCGGGGGTACGCAGCGGGGCCGCGAACACCGCGGCGTGGGCCAGGGCATTGGGCCGGGTGGTGTGCGCGGTTCCCGGCCCGGTGACCTCGGCGTCGTCGATGGGCTGTCACACCCTGTTGCGCGGCGGGGCCGAGCTGGTGACCCGCGCCGAGGACGTCGTCGAATTAGTCGGTCGCGCCGGCGAATTCGCTGACGAGCCGACTCGTCCGAGCGGGCCGCTCGACGGCCTGAGCGATGCCGAGAAGCAGGTCTACGAAGCGTTGCCCGCGCGTGGTGTGCGCAGCGCCGATGAGATCGCGGTGGCCTCCGGCCTACCGCCCACCGCCGTGCTCGGGCCGCTGGCGATGCTGGAGATCGCCGGCCTGGCCCGTCGGGAGGACGGCTGCTGGCGGCTGGTGCGCACGCCGGCCTGAGCCGACGTAGCCAGCCTGGGCGCGACACCGAAACGTATAGTCGAAAAGGTTGGCTAAGGATTCTCGTCGGGAGGCGATGTGGCGGGTCGACCGGTACACACATTTCAGGTCGTCAGCACCGAGCAGTTGGCGCCGCACATGGTGCGCGTCGTGCTCGGTGGTAGCGGGTTCGACACGTTCACCCCTGTCGAGTTCACCGACTCCTACGTGAAGTTCGTCTTCGTGCGCGACGACGTCGACGTGGCGTCGCTGCCGCATCCGCTCACCCTGGACAGCTTCGGTGCACTGCCCCCCGAGCAGCAGCCCACCGTGCGCACCTACACCGTGCGCCGGGTCGATCCCGAGGCCCGCCAGATCACTGTGGACTTCGTGGTGCACGGTGAGCACGGGGTGGCCGGGCCGTGGGCGGCGGCGGCGCAAGCGGGGGACACCATCTACCTGATGGGCCCCAGCGGTGCCTACTCGCCGGACCCCGCCGCCGACTGGCACCTGTTCGCCGGCGACGAGGCGGGCATCCCCGCGATCAGTGCGGCGCTGGAAGCGTTGCCGCCCAATGCGATCGGCAAGGTCTTCATCGAAGTTGCCGGGCCCGAGGACGAGATCGAACTGGCCGCACCGGAATCGGTCGACATCACCTGGATCTATCGCGGTGGGCGTGCCGACCTCGTCGGCGACGACCGGGCCGGCGATCACGCCCCACTGGTCGAGGCCGTCACCACCGCGCAGTGGCTGCCCGGCCAGGTCCAGGTGTTCATCCACGGCGAGGCCCAGGCCGTCATGCACAACCTGCGGCCCTACGTCCGCAAGGAACGCGGTGTCGACGCCAAGTGGGCGTCGATCTCCGGCTATTGGCGCCGCGGCCGCACCGAGGAGACCTTCCGGCAGTGGAAGCGCGAGCTGGCCGAGGCCGAAGCCAGGCAGAGTTAGGACTTGGCGAGCACCTCGGTGTCGTCGCCGGCCTCCGGCTCCCGA
This sequence comes from Mycobacterium sp. shizuoka-1, assembly GCF_002723835.1. Classification (GTDB taxonomy): domain Bacteria; phylum Actinomycetota; class Actinomycetes; order Mycobacteriales; family Mycobacteriaceae; genus Mycobacterium. The sequence continues at coordinate 84,749 of NZ_BEWG01000057.1, forward strand.
CTGTCCTGCCGGGGTGAGAGCAGCCCCATCCGCTCGCTGTACGCCGGGCGCTGACGGACCCGCAGCGGCCACCAGAACCACGGCCCGAGGATCGCGGCGATCGACGGTGTCATCAGCGACCGCACGATCAGCGTGTCCAGCAACAACCCGATGCCGATGGTCATGCCACCCTGGCCGACGTTGAGCAGGTCGCCGGAGATCATGGAGCCCATCGTGAACGCGAACACCAGCCCGGCCGCCGTCACCACGGTGCCGGTGCTACCCATCGACCGGATGATGCCGGTGTTGATGCCCGCGCCGATCTCCTCCTTGAACCGTGACACCAGCAGCAGGTTGTAGTCGCTTCCGACGGCCATCAGGATGATCACCGCGAACGCCAGCACGATCCAGTTCAGCTCGATGCCCACGAGGCGCTCGAAGATGAACACCGACAGGCCGAACGCCGCACCCAGTGAGATCACCACCGTACCGACGATCACCATCGACGCCACCAGGGCGCGGGTGATGATCAGCATCACGATGAAGATCAGTGTCAGGGCGGCGAACGCCGCGATCATCGTGTCGTACTTCGCGCCCGCCTGCACGTCGCGATAGGTGGCTGCGGTGCCCGTCAGGTAGATGTCCGACCCGGCCAGCGAGGTGCCCTTGACCGCCTCGTGCGCAGCCGTCAGCTGATCGTCGACGACCGAGATGCCTTCTTCGGAAGCCGGATTCACATCATGGGTGACGATCAGCCGGGCGGCCTTGCCGTCCGGTGACAGGAACAGTTTGAGGCCCTTCTGGAAGTCGGGGTTGGCGAACACCTCCGGCGGCAGATAGAAGTAGTCGTCGCTCTTGGAGGCGTCGAATGCCTCACCCATCGCGGTCGCGGTGTCGGTCATCTGCTGCATCTGCGTGATGAGCCCGTCGAAACTGCTGTGGATGGTCTGCAGGGTGTTCTGCATCGTGGTGGCGGTCGCGATGATCGGGCCGAATTGCGCCACCATCTGCGGGGCCAGCGCGTCGATGTCGCCCATGCCGTTGACCATCTTGTCCATGCCGTCGACCATCGCGGTCATATCGGTCTGCAGCACGGCCATGTTGTCACTGAACGTGTTCACGCCGTCCATCGCGTCGAACGCCGACCGGATGCCCCAGCAGGCCGGGATGTTGAAACAGTGTTCGTCCCAGTAGAAGTAGTTGCGGAACGGCCGGACCTCGTCGTCGAAGTCGGCGATATGGTCCCGCATCTCGTCGAGGGTGGCCTTCATCGTGTTCATGTCGGCCACACTGCGGTGTGCGGACTCCACCATGCCGTCGGCCGAGCCGACCGTGGTGTGCATGGCGTCGGAGAACTTGACCATCAGCGCCTGCATCCGGGTCATCGACGCGATCATCGCACCCATGTCGTCACTCATCGTGCTGATGTCGCCCACCCGTTGCTTCAAGAACTGCAGGTTCTGGGTGATCGGCACCGAGGACATGCTGATCTGGTACGGAATGGAGCTGTGCGCGATGGGCGAACCCAGCGGACGGGTGATGCTCTGCACCATCGCGATGCCCTTGATCCGGAACAGTGCCTTGGCAATCCGGTCGAGCACGATCATGTCGGTGGGGTTGCGCATGTCGTGGTCGGACTCGATGGTCATGATGTCGGGGTTGAGTCGCGCTGTACTGAAGTGCTTTTCGGCTGCCGTGTAGCCGACGTTGGCGGGCACGTCGGCCGGGATGTAGCGCCGGTCGTCATAACTGGTCTTGTAACCGATCATCGCCAACAGGCCGAGCAGCACGACGCTGGTGGCTGCGGCGAGGATCGGCTTGGGCCAGCGGACCGTCGCCGTACCGACCTTGCGCCACCCCCTCGTCTTCATCATCCGCTTGGGATCCAGCAGTCCGAACCGGCTGCCCACCACCAGGATTGCCGGCGCAACGGTCATCGCGGCCGCGACGACGATGATCAGCGCCATGGCCGACGGGTAGGCCAGCGAGTTGAAGTAGGACAACCTGGTCAGGCGCAATGTCAGCATGGCGCCGGCGATCGTCAGGCCCGAACCGAGGATGACGTGTCCGACTCCGTGGAATGCGGTGTAGTAGGCAGATTCCGGGTCCTCGCCGTTCTGGCGGGCCTCGTGGTAGCGGCCGATCAGGAAGATCGCGTAGTCGGTCCCCGCGGCGATCGACAGAGCCGTCATCAGCGGAACCGAGAACGTCGAGAAGTCCATGATCCCGAGATGGCCGATCACCGCCACGGCTCCGCGCGCGGCACCCATCTCGATGCCGACGATTGCCAGGATCAGCAGCACGGTGCTCACCGAGCGGTACACCAAAGCCAGCATGATCGTGATGACGATCATCGTGACCACGGTCATCTTGATCATGCCGCGGTCGCTGGCCTCGAGTGAATCCGTGGTCAGCGGCGCCGGTCCGGTGACGTAAGCGTGCAGCCCTGCCGGCGGCGGAGTCTGGTCGATGATCGTGCGGACGGCGTCGACCGAATGGTTGCCCTCGGTGCTGCCCTGATCCCCTGCGAGGTTCAGTTGCACGTAGGCAGCCTTGCCGTCGCTGCTCTGCACACCCGCGGCGGTGATCATGTCGCCCCAGAAGTCGTGGACATGCTCCACGTGCTTCTTGTCGGCGTTGAACTTGCCGATCAAGGTGTCGTAATAGCGGTGTGCGGCCTCGCCGAGCGGTTGGTCGCCGACCAGCACGACCATGGCGATGCTGTCGGAGGAGGATTCGCCGAACTTCTGTCCCATTCGCTTGGCAGCGATCACCGACGGGGCGTCCTGGGGAGACATCGACACCGCGTTGGCCATGCCGACCTTTTCGACCTGGGGGACAAGCAGATTCACCGCCGCGGTGAAGGCCACCCAGGCCAGGATGATCGGGATCGCCAGCGCCCGAATGGTGCGGGGTAGGCGGGTGCGGGTGCCGTGCGCGCTCATGCGGCTTTGTCCAGACAGAAGGCCTGGGCGTCACGGCCTTCGGCGAAGTCCTCGGCGACCAGTTTGTCGTCGACGAGGATGCGGCAGCCCAGGGCGGCGGTGTCGCCCTGGGCGACCACGTTGGCCAGCACCCCGGGGTCGGTGGTGCTCACGGTGACCGACCACGGCAGTGTGGTGAAGCCCGCCTCGATGGTTTTGCCGTTGACGTCGAGGTAGCTGACCCGACCGGTTGCATCTGCGGGACCGACGATCTCGTAGGTCACCCGTTTGGTGTTGATCGGCTTGATGGCGTCCGCAGGCATCGGCGCGGCGATGTAGGGCTTGTCGGAGTCGAAGAAGGTCCGCAGCCGGCTGACCACACCGATCGATGCCACCAAGGCGACCACGATCACCGCGGCCACCCAGAACCGTTTCAGCAAGCCGGACATTGGCGGCATCTCCCTCTCGTGTGAGCGGATTCGGACCGCAGCGCGCGGTTTCGTCCACTCAGTAATACCATAGGGGGTATGGTATACAGGAAGGGTGGGAACCTCAAAAGTCGACGTCGTGGACGTTGAGAATCAACAGCCGCGCTGCGATGCCGCAGTCGCGGCAACCTTGAACCGGCTGCGCCGTGTGCACGGCCAGCTTGGCGGCGTGATCGGGATGATCGAAGACGGCCGCGGATGCAAAGATGTCGTCACCCAGCTCGCGGCGGTGTCAAAAGCCTTGAACCGCGCGGGCTTCACGATCATCGCCACCGGCCTGCGCGAGTGCATCGACCCGTCGGACGACGCCGGCTCGGCGACTCAGAAGCTGACCATCGACGAGCTGGAGAGATTGTTCTTGAGCCTGGCCTGATGCCGAGCTCCGTTGGAAAGGAAGAGACGCATGTGTCGAGCGGTGAACTGTCGGGTGTGCGGCAAGACGACGTGGGCGGGCTGCGGTATGCACGTCGACGCCGTGCGCCGCAGCGTGCCCGCCGGGCAATGGTGTGGGGGGCACGCCGCCAGCGAGATGCCACCCTCACGCTGGAATCCGTTCCGGCGCAGGAAGTAACCATGGCCATGGTGCGACGCGGCGCCGCCCTGCTGCGGAGTGTGGCGGTCGTTCTGGCGGCGGCGGCGATGCTGTCGGCGGGCTCCGCCGTCGCCGCGGCCGATGCCACCGACGACTATCCGATTCCGCAGCGCATCCTGCGGACCTCCTGCACGCCCGAGCAGATCATGGCCGCAGCGCGCGACGTGCGGCCGGTGTACTACGAGCGCTACCTGATCGACTACGCCAACAAGCCCGCCGACCTGCAGCAGGCGGTGCGGGATCGCATCCACTGGTTCTTCGCCCTGGATTACGCCGGCCGCCGACAGTACGCGCACGACACCGCCACCAACGCCTTCTACGAACCGTTGTCCTGGCAGTGGCCGAACTGGGCCAAGCTGTTCTTCAACAACAAGGGCGTCGCGGCCCGATCCACCGATGTGTGCGCCCGGTATCCGGCCGACGACCAATCCGTCTGGAGCTGGTAACAGCCAGGACACGGCCCCGTGTCGGTCGGCCGCGGTCCGGCAGACCGATGGGAACGTGGCGGGGTGCACGATCCCGGCGACTACGCGGCGATCCTCGACGACTACGCCGAGCATCTGGCGCTGGAGCGGGCCCGTTCCGAGCACACCCGCCGGGCCTATCTGACCGACCTGCGCTCGCTGTTCGCCTTCCTCGACGAGCGCGCACCCGGTGCCGGGCTGGCGGGTCTGACCCTGCCGGTCCTGCGGTCGTGGCTGGCCGCGCAGTCGGCCGCCGGGGCAGCGCGTACGACCCTGGCCCGGCGCACCTCGGCGGTCAAGACATTCACTGCCTGGGCGGTCCGCCGCGGCCTGCTCTCCGACGATCCGGCGGCTCGCCTGCAGCTGCCCAAAGCCCGCCGCACACTGCCCGCGGTGCTGCGTCAGGACCAGGCGCTTGCCGCGCTGGCCGCCGCCGATCTCGGCGCCGAAGAGGGTGATCCGCTGGCTCTGCGCGACCGGCTGATCGTCGAACTGCTCTACGCCACCGGGATCCGGGTCAGCGAGCTGTGCGGCCTGGACGTCGACGACGTCGACACCGGCCGCCGGCTGCTGCGGGTGCTCGGCAAGGGCAACAAGCAGCGCACGGTTCCGTTCGGAGCGCCCGCGCTGGCCGCGCTGACGGCCTGGCTGCGCGCCGGCCGGCCCGCTCTGGCCACCCCCGACTCCGGGCCCGCTCTGCTGCTGGGCCCCCGCGGCCGCCGGCTGGACCCGCGGCAGGCCCGCACTGTCGTGCACCAGACCGTGTCGGCTGTCGACGGGGCGCCCGACATCGGTCCGCACGGCCTGCGGCACAGCGCGGCAACCCATCTGCTGGAAGGCGGCGCCGACCTGCGCATCGTTCAGGAGATCCTGGGCCACTCGTCGCTGGCCACCACGCAGCTCTACACCCACGTGACCGTGGCGCGGCTACGGGCAGTGCATGATCAGGCCCACCCGCGGGCCTGATTCGGCGAAAATCTAGGTGCCGCAGAAGGTTTGAAAGCAACGCCCGAAGTCGTCCGGGGCGGGTTCGGCATACCGCCGCAAGCCCGGCCGCTCGTCATACGGCGAACTGACCACACCGAGCAACCGGTCGAAGGGTTCCAGATCGCCGGTCGTCGCGGCCGCCAACGCTTCCTCGACGAGGTGATTGCGCGGAATGTAGACGGGATTGATCCGCTGCATCGCCTCGACGTCCGGATCCAGGCTGCGCCAGCGGGCAACCCACGCCTCGAACGCCGGTCCGGCGTCGTCGCGCGCGAGCCGCCGGAAGAACGACGTGTAGTCGGCGCGCTCGCTGTCGAGCAGTTCGGGCAGCTCGTCGACGAGATCGGCAGCGGCCTCGTCGGCCGCGCCTGCCAGCCCGAGTTTGCGCCGCATGCCCGCCGACCATGCCGCCGTGTAGAGCTGGCCGAACTCCTGCACCGCGGCGGTCGCCGACTCCACGGCCCGCTCCTGGTCGCCGTCGATCAGCGGGAGCAAGGTCTCGGCGAAGCGCGCAAGGTTCCACGCGGCCACCGGCGGCTGGTTGCCAAAGGCGTAGCGGCCCCACGAATCAATCGAGCTGAACACCGTCTTCGGGTCGAAGGCGTCCATGAAGGCGCACGGCCCGTAGTCGATCGTCTCGCCCGAGATCGTCATGTTGTCGGTGTTCATCACGCCATGGATGAACCCGACCAGCATCCACTGCGCGACCAGGTTCGCCTGGGCGGCCACCACGGCATGGAGCAGCGCCAGATACGGATTGTCCGCCTGTGCGGCCGCCGGGTAGTGCCGGTTGATCGCGTGGTCGGCGAGGCGGCGCAGCAGCGCGAGGTCGCCTGCGGCGGCAACGTATTGGAAGCTGCCCACGCGCAGGTGGCTCGCTGCGACCCGGGCCAGTACGGCGCCGTCCAGCAGCGACTCGCGCTGCACGGGGCGGCCGGTCGCGGTGACCGCGAGCGCACGGGTGGTCGGAATACCCAGCGCGTGCATCGCTTCGCTGACGAGGTATTCGCGCAACATCGGGCCGACGGCCGCCAGCCCGTCACCGCCACGGGCGAACGGCGTCCGTCCCGAACCCTTCAGGTGGAGGTCGCGCAGATTCTGCTGCGGGTCGACCAGCTCGCCGAGCAGCAGGGCGCGGCCGTCGCCGAGTCGGGGGACCCAGCCACCGAACTGGTGGCCGGCATAGCCCTGCGCGACCGGTTGCGCGTGCGCCGGCAGCAGCGTGCCGGTGAGCAGACCGATCCCGTCGGGGTCGCGCAGCCACTCGGGATCGAGGCCCAGCTCGGTGGCCAGCGGCTCGTTGAGTACCAGCAGCCGGGGATCGGGAGTCGGTTCGGCCTGCCAGCGCACCGCGAGTTCGGGCAGCTCGGCGGCGAATCGATGGCCGAGCGCGACGGTGGGGCCGGGCGCGATGCTCATTGGTGTCCAGCCTACGGACGCGCACCAGGGCCGCCCGGCGCTGCGAGGGGTTTGAGGCGCACCGGCGTGGCGGCCAGCAGGCCCAGCGGGTCGACGTACTGAGCCCGTGACGCGGGACCCCACATCGCTCCCCAGTGCAGGCAGGCGGCGACCGGACACCCCTGGTGCCCGGCGGCCAGCCGGCCCAGCACGCTGGCGGAGTCGACCAGCTGCCCCACCGCGACCTGCGCTTCGACCGGCTCGTAGCTGGTGCGCAGGCCGCCGGGATGGGCCAGCGACACCACCGGACGCCCGGCCAGCGTGCCGGCGAACACCACGGTCGCCGATGCGGTGGCATACACCGGCTGCCCGGGCACCCCGGCCAGGTCCACCCCGCGATGGCCGCGCTGCCAGTCCGGTGACGGTGCATCGAACGCCCTGGTCATCACCGGGGGAGGGCGCAGCGGCCACGCCAGTCGCCCCGATTCGGCCCGGCCGACCCCGGCACCCAGCAGCGCGAGTACCGCAAGCACCGTGAGGACGCGCATCACCGCAGTTCAGCGGCTTCGCCGGCCCGCCGCCAGTCCCCACCGGCCGTCCTGGGGACCAGCGCGGCGCTGTGGACAAAGCACCCGTTGCGGCGGTGTAAACTTTGATCCGCAACTCGCGCGAGCGGGTTGACTTCGCGCGCCTGTCCCGCAAGTTCGCCACGTCGACTTGCACACGCATGCCGGTTGGTCCCGTCCGAGGGTTTACGACGACGGGTCGGCATGTCTCAGACGCCAGGGCTTGGCTCCACCCGGAGCCGGGCGACAACCGACAACCTAAAGAGGTATGGCCAATCATGGCTGTAGTAACCATGAAGCAGCTGCTCGACAGCGGCACGCACTTCGGGCATCAGACCCGGCGCTGGAACCCCAAGATGAAGCGGTTCATCTTCACCGACCGCAACGGCATCTACATCATCGATCTGCAGCAGACGCTGACCTACATCGATCAGGCCTACGAGTTCGTCAAGGAGACCGTCGCCCACGGCGGCAGCATCCTGTTCGTCGGCACCAAGAAGCAGGCTCAGGAGTCCATCGCGGACGAGGCCACCCGCGTCGGCATGCCCTACGTGAACCAGCGCTGGCTGGGCGGCATGCTCACCAACTTCTCCACCGTGCACAAGCGTCTGCAGCGCCTCAAGGAACTCGAGGCGATGGAGCAGACCGGTGGCTTCGAGGGTCGCACCAAGAAGGAAATCTTGATGCTGACCCGCGAGAAGAACAAGCTCGAGCGCAGCCTCGGCGGTATCAGGGACATGCAGAAGGTGCCCTCGGCGATCTGGGTCGTCGACACCAACAAGGAGCACCTCGCCGTCAGCGAGGCCATCAAGCTGGGTATCCCGGTTATCGCGATCCTGGACACCAACTGCGATCCCGACCAGGTCAACTACCCGATCCCGGGCAATGACGACGCGATCCGCTCGGCGGCGCTGCTGACCAAGGTGATCGCCTCCGCGGTGGCCGAGGGCCTGCAGGCCCGCTCGGGTGCCGGCAGCGACAAGCAAGAGGCCGCAGCCGAGCCGCTCGCCGAGTGGGAGCAGGAACTGCTGGCCAGCGCGACTGCGTCGACCTCCAATGACGCCGGGCCGGCCGCAGCTGAAACCACCACTGACGCTTCTTGATCTATTTCTAGGAAGGGCCACATGGCTAACTACACCGCTGCCGACGTCAAGCGGCTTCGGGAACTCACCGGTGCGGGCATGCTCGACTGCAAGAACGCGCTGGCTGAGAATGACGGCGATTTCGACAAGGCCGTCGAGGCGCTGCGCATCAAGGGCGCCAAGGACGTCGGCAAGCGCGCCGAGCGCGCCACCGCCGAAGGTCTGGTCGCCGCCAAGGGCGGCGCGCTGATCGAGATCAACTCCGAGACCGACTTCGTCGCCAAGAACGCCGAATTCCAGCAGCTGGCCAACGACGTGGTGGATGCTGCCGCGGCGGCCAAGGCAGCCGACGTGGAGGCCCTCAAGGCCGCCAAGATCGGCGACAAGACGGTCGAAGAGGCCGTCGCGGCGCTGTCGGCCAAGATCGGCGAGAAGCTCGAGCTGCGCCGTGCGGCGTACTTCGACGGCAACGTCGAGGCCTACCTGCACAAGCGGGCTGCCGACCTGCCGCCCGCCGTGGGTGTGCTCGTCGAGTACGAGGGCTCGGACAAGGACGCGGCGCACGCCGTGGCCCTGCAGATCGCCGCGCTCAAGGCCAAGTACCTCACCCGTGAGGACGTCCCCGCCGACATCGTGGCCAACGAGCGCCACATCGCCGAGGAGACCGCCAAGGCCGAGGGCAAGCCCGAGCAGGCACTGCCGAAGATCATCGAGGGTCGCGTGACCGGCTTCTACAAGGACGTCGTGCTGCTCGAGCAGCCGTCGGTGTCCGACAGCAAGAAGACCGTCAAGGCGCTGCTCGACGAGGCCGGCGTGACCGTCACGCGGTTCGTCCGGTTCGAGGTCGGTCAGGCCTAACCCGCCACAAGCTTGGGTCGCGCACCAACGACCCATTGGAAAACCCCGCGCCACATCCGGCGATCCCGGAGGCGCGGGGTTTTGCCATTCTCGGGCGCGGCCGCCCTGACGGCATGCGGTTGGATGAGACCATGCGCATCGGAGTCACGTTCCCGCAGACCGAGCTCGGCGGCGACGCCGGCGCCGTCCGCGCTTACGGCCAGCGGGTGGAGGAACTGGGGTTCACCCACATCCTGGCCTACGACCACGTCCTGGGCGCCGATCCCGCCGTACACCAGGGCTGGGCCGGACCGTACGACGTCGCGACCACCTTCCACGAACCGTTGGTGATGTTCGGCTATCTGGCGGCAGTGACGACGGCGCTGGAGCTGGTCACCGGCGTGATCATCCTGCCGCAGCGCCAGACCGCCCTGGTGGCCAAACAGGCAGCCGAGGTCGATCTGCTCAGCGGTGGACGGCTGCGCCTCGGTGTCGGGCTGGGCTGGAACGCCGTCGAGTACGAGGCGCTCGGCGAGGACTTCGCCACCCGTGGACGCCGCTGCCAGGAGCAGGTCGAGGTGATGCGCCGGCTGTGGACCGAACCCAGCGTCACGCTGACCGGCCGGTACCACACCATCACCGGTGCCGGTCTGGCGCCGCTGCCGGTCCAGCAACCCATTCCGGTGTGGTTCGGCGCCGCGTCGGCCCGGGCCTACGAGCGCGCGGGACGCCTCGGCGACGGCTGGTTCCCGATGATGATGCCGGGACCGGCACTCGATCAGGCACGCGATGCGGTGGAGCGGGCTGCGGTGGCCGCCGGCCGCGATCCGGCCGCGCTGGGCATGGAGGGTCGGGTCGACTGGGCGCGCAGCCGCGACCGGGTGGGCGAGCAGCTCGCGGCTTGGGAGGCGGCCGGGGCCACCCATGTCTCGATCAACACGATGGGCGCCGGTCTGGAGGGCGTCGACGCCCACCTGGCGGCCCTGGCGGCCGTGGCGGCTGATCTTCCTCGGTGAGCCGGGCGGTTATTGCACACGTGCCTGCTAGCGTCGGGTGAATGCAATATGTGCACGCCTTCGGCGACGACGCGCTCGGTGACCTGGATGCGGTAGCCCTGGTCGACGCCCTGCGGACCGGAAAGGTATCTGCCCCGGAGCTCGTCGAGGCCGCGATCGCCCGCACCGAGGCGGTCAACCCGCTCCTGAACGGTCTGGCGCACGCGACCTTCGACCGGGCGCTGGCTCGCGCCCGGGCCGGCGGCCGCGGCTACTTCGCCGGGGTGCCCACGTTCATCAAGGACAACGTCGACGTCGAGGGCATGCCGACGATGCAGGGCACCGACGCCTGGGATCCGCGTCCGCTACCGGCCCACGGGGAGTTCGCCGACTTCTTCCTGTCCACCGGCCTGGTGCCGCTGGGCAAGACCCAGCTCTCGGAGTTCGGGTTCAGCGCCTCGGCCGAGCATCCCCGCCTGGGTGCGGTGCGCAACCCGTGGGACACCGACTTCACCGCCGGGGCGTCATCGTCGGGCTCGGGGGCGTTCGTGGCCGCCGGTGTGGTGCCCATCGCGCACGCGAACGACGGTGGTGGCTCCATCCGCATCCCGGCTGCATGCAACGGCCTGGTCGGCCTCAAGCCGTCCCGCGGGCGGCTGCCGCTGGACAAGATGTCCCGCCAGATGCCGGTGCGCATCGTCAACGACGGTGTGCTGACCCGCACCGTGCGCGACACCGCGGCCTTCTACCGGGAAGCCGAACGCGTCTGGCGCAACCGTCGGCTGGAGCCGATCGGAGCGGTCACCGGCCCGGGCGCCGCTCGGCTGCGAGTCGCCGTCGTCACCCAGTCGGTGAACCGGCAGGCTGCCCCGAGTATTCGCGAGCGCACGCTGCAGACCGCCGAACTGCTTGCGGGCCTGGGTCACAACGTCGAATACCTCGACCGCAACCCGGTGCCGAGTTACTTCGTCGACGACTTCCTCTTGTATTGGGCACTTTTGGCGATGACGCTGGTGCGCACCGGTCAGCGGACCTTCGGGGAGAGCTTCGACAAGGCCAAGCTGGACAACCTCACGCTGGGACTCGACCGCCACGCCAGCCGGAACTTGCACAAGATGCCGGTGGCGATCACCCGGTTGCGCCGGCTGCGGCGAGTCACCGCACGGCTCTACAGCACCTACGACGTACTGCTGATGCCGACGCTGGCCGAGGAGACTCCGCGCATCGGACACCTGGACCCCACCGCGGACTATCGGCAGATCATCGACCGACTGGTCGACTGGGTCGCGTTCACGCCACTGCAGAATGTGACGGGGGAGCCGGCAATCTCGTTGCCGCTGGCCCGATCCGCGTCCGGGATGCCGGTGGGCATGATGTTGTCGGCCCCGATCGGGCATGAACGCCGGCTGCTGGAGCTCGCCTTCGAACTCGAGGCCGCCAATCCGTGGCCGCGCATCGACACCGCCCCACAGGTGTCGGAAGGTTCCCGCGAGCCCTGAGTGGATACCTTGATTTAACAGCGCGGGTGTTCACTTAACCGGCCCGACATCAGCGGCTTCGGTCCGCGAAACAGGGCAGCCGGAATATGTTCGGTGTGGAAACCTCTGCCTCCACAACGATTTCGCGACCATCGGCGATCGCCACCTCTTCGGGGAACAACACCATTGTGTGTCTTCTCCGGTTTGCGTGGGCGAACATTCGTCGGCGGCCCGAGCGATTTGTGTTGTCTGTTCTCGGTATCGCACTGGCCCTGACCTGTGTGACGGTGGTGCGCACGATCTCGTCGAGCTTCGCCATCACCGGCGCGGACTCGGTGACCGACGTGCTCGGTGGCGCCGCGCTGTGGGCGGTACCTGCCGCCGGCGTGCACTACGACAGCACCGTTCAGGCGCTTGTCGCCGATGGTCCGGCGCCCGCGATCGACCTCCCTGAGGGGTGGCGGGCGATCAAGACGCTGTCCGGAACCGCGGACATCGACGGCACGCCGGTGTCGGTGCGCGGGACTGATGAAACCCCAACTGGGAAAGCTGTTTTGGGTTCAGGAGTAGCGCAGCGGCTGGGCGTGCACGACGGCGACCGGATCACGGTCGGCGGGCAGGATCTCGCGGCGCAGGTGGCGGGTGACGGGCAATCGGTGACGGTGTCGTCACCGCTGGCCCAGCGCATCGTCGGCGACAACGGATGGTGGACGGTCTACCCGCCGGCCGGTCAGGAGAAGAGCCGCGCCCTGGGCAGCACGTTCGGCGCGGCAGTGGGCCTGCCCTCGACGCCGGACCCATCGGTCAAACCGGATCCCGCCGGAGCCGGTCTGATCTATGACACCGTCGGCGGCACCGGCCCGCTGACCTTCGACCAGAAATACTCAGCTCTGTTCTCCGGAAAGGTCACCAGCTCCACCCTCGGCATCATCTCGATCATCGGGCTGGTGCTCGGCTTCATCATCGCGGTGTCCTCGTTCTTGGCCGCAGTGCAGGAACGCCGACGTGAATTCGGCATCATGTCCAGCATCGGGCTGGCCGACGAGGTGCTCTACTTCTTCCTGGTGGAGTCCGCCGTCGTCTTCGTGGCGGCCTACGTGCTGGGGGTGGCGGCCGCGGGAATCGCTGTGTGGCTGGTGATTCCGGGTATCGCCACCCCGATCGCCTGGTTGCAGGCGGCGGGCATGGTGGCGGGCTTCCTGCCGGCGATGTCGATCGTCGGCGCGCTGATCCCGGTGCACCGGCTGCTGCAGAACCGCCCCGTCGACCTGCTCGGAGCGCGCTGATGATCAAGTTCGGACTGTCCTACGGCTGGCTGTCTGCGCGGCGGCGGGTCCGCGAGATGGTGCTGCCGATCGTCACCACCGCCACCGGAGCTTTCCTCGTGGTCATCGTGTTCGGGATGTCCGCGGGGATCCAGGCCCAGTCCGCATCGTTGGGCCACGCCGCCGAAATCGGCCGGGCGGTCATCCTGATCGCCATCACCGTGCTGCTGGTCGGCGTCGTCGAGGTGGCCGTCGCCACCACCCGCACCATCGCCCACCGCACCCGCGAACTCGGGGTGCTGGGGGCCACCGGTGTGCGGCGCCGGCCCGTCGTCGCAGCACTATTGGTCGAACCGGCGCTCACCGCCGTCCTCGGCGCGCTGGCCGGCGTGGTGCTGGCTGCGCTCACCGCGATCGTGCTGGGCGCGCTCGGGGTGGTTCCCACCGGGGTCTCACCGGCCGGTCTCGGCCTCGGTGCGGCGATCGCCGTCGTGGTCAGCATCGCCGCAGCCCTGGCCACCAGCATCGTGCCCACCTGGAACGCAGCGTCGCGTCCTCCCATCCGTTCCCTGTCGACCGGAGGCTAGACATGACCGCAGTCGAAGACGCCACCCCGCTGCAAGCACCGGCGCCCGAGCCGTCCCCGGTGATCGAGATCAGCGACGTGTGGAAGCTGCACAAATTGGGCGACGAGGTGGTCAAGGCGCTGATCGCCGCCGAACTTACTGTCATGCCAGGCGAATTCGTCTGCCTGATGGGCCCCAGCGGCAGCGGAAAGTCCACCTTGCTGAACATCATCGGCGGCCTGGACCGGCCGACCAAAGGCTCGGTGCTCATCGCCGGACAGGACACCGCCAGGCTCACCGAGAGCCAGTTCGCCGCGCTGCGCCACGACACCATCGGCTTCATCTTCCAGAGCTACAACCTGATCCCGTTCTTGTCGGCGGTCGAAAACGTCGAGCTGCCACTGATGTTCGAGCCCTACGACCGCAAGTCGTTACGACAGCGGGCGCTGGAGCTGCTCGATCTGGTGGGCCTGAGTCACCGGGTGCATCATCAGCCGACCAAGATGTCCGGCGGGGAACAGCAGCGGACCGCGATCGCGCGATCACTGATCAGCAACCCGACGCTGGTGCTCGCCGACGAGCCGACCGCCAATCTCGACCACCGCACGGGGGAGACGGTGGTGCGCATGCTGCGCGACCTGTGTTCGACGCTGGGCGTCACCGTGGTTGCCAGCACCCACGATCCCACGGTGGCCGACGAAGCGAGCCGTGTTGTCCGGATGAGAGACGGACAGATCATCAATTGACCCAAGCAGGAATCAACTGCCCCTAACGGGATTGGGAGTACACGTATGACGCAAGAACTCGAGGCGCCAGCGTCGGCTCAGCGTGACAAGCTTCTGACCACAGAACTCGTCCCTGAGCAGATTCTGCCCAAGGTGATGACCACCTACGGCCTGGTCGCCACCTATGTCTTCATCATCTGCTGGTTGACCGGATCGTCGGTGATGGCAGCAGGCGGCTGGACCGCGATTCCGATGTGGGTGCTGGGCATCCTGACGTTCCTGGTGCCCGCGGGTATGGCGGTCGCCGAACTGGGCAACCTGTGGCCCGGCCAAGGTGGTGTGTACATCTGGGCCACCCGCACCATGGGTGAGACCTGGGGCTTCATCGGCGGTTACCTGTCGTGGATCCCGGTGATCCTCAACGCCGCATCCTCGCCGGCGATCATCCTGCAGTTCCTGCTGCTGGCCTTCCACGCCGAGCTCGGCCTGACGCTGTCCATCATCCTGCAGGTGGCGATCCTGTGGGGCGTGATCGGTCTGTCGCTGGCGAAGTTGGCGGCCAACCAGCGCGTCATGAACATCGTGTTCGTGGTCTACGGCGTGCTGACCGCGGTCATCTTCGTGTCCGGGCTGATCTATGCGATCCGCAACGGATCGGGAACGCCGTTCAGCATCGAAGCGGCCACGGTGCCCGACTTCGCCGGGGCCGGCTTCCTGTACGGCACCGTGCTGCTGTACCTGCTCGGTGTCGAGACGCCGTACAACATGGGCGCGGAGTTCCTCTCGGTGCGCAAGAGCGGCCCGAAGATGGTCATCTGGGGGTCGGCGGCGCTGGTCGCGATCTACCTGCTGACCACGCTGGGCACCATGATGGTGCTGCCGTCCGACCAGATCGATCCGGTCACCGGCGTCATCGGCATGCTGGGCACCGCCGCGCCCAAGGGTGTGATGGAAGTCTGCGCAATCGTGTTGGCCGGCATCGTGTTCGTCGCGCTGATGACCTATCAGGTCACCTACTCCCGGCTCATCTTCGTCTCGGGCCTGGAGCGCCATCTGCCGCGGATCTTCACCCACCTCAACCCGCGCACCCGTAACCCGGTGACCGCCATCCTGATCCAGGGCGTGCTGTCGTCGCTGATCCTGGTCGGGTTGTATTCGCAGAGCAGCATGGCCAACGTCACGGTGTTCCTGCAGGGCGGCCTGTCCACCGTCTGGCTGGTCTCCGGGTTCTTCTTCCTGTTCCCAGTCATCATCGCCCGCAAGAAGTACGCCGACCGCTACGCCACCGAGAAGTTCTGGCGGATCCCCGGCGGCACGGTCGGTGTGTGGATCACCGTCGTGGTCGGCACGATCGGCACCATCGGCGGTGTCTACTACTCGTTCGCCAAGTCCTGGATCAAGGACGTTCCGGACAGCACCTGGATGGTGTGGACGGGCGGCATCTCACTGGGGATGATCGCGCTCGGCGTCGTCGTCTATGTCTTCGGCCGCCGCTCCGCGCACAAGATGAATTCCGAAGACGCACTGGCCCACCTGGCCGTGCTCGATCTCAAGAAGTCCGATACACCTAGCCCTGAGGCGGTTTAGCTCGATATGACCATGGACAGCACCGTGCTGAGCACGGCGATCACCGACGACCGTGCGTGTTACCCGCTCGACCCGTTGAGCGGTGCCGAGATCGAGGCGGCCGCTGCCGTCGTCAAGGCGTCCGAGTACACCAGTCCGACACTGAAGTTCGTGATGATCCAGCTCGCCGAGCCGGAGAAGAACCCGCAGTTGACCTTCGAGTCGATGTCCGACGTGCCGCGGCGGGCGTTCATCACGATGTACGACCCGGCGGCCAAGATGATCTACGAATCGGTCGTCGACATCGGCGCTCGCGTGGTGGAGACCTGGACGGCGATCCCGGGCCGCTTCCCGTCCTATCTGGTCGAGCACATGACCGGCGTGGAGGAGGTGGTCCGCGCCGACCCGCGGTGGCAGGAGGCGATGCGCAAGCGCGGCATCACCGACTTCGACCTGGCGATGATCGACCCGTGGCCGGCCGGCTACTACGGCGCGCAGGACCACTACGACAACTCACCGCTGATCTGCCGGCCGTTGACCTTCATGCGGGCGGCACCCTCCGAGCATGGTTACGCGCGTCCGGTCGAAGGCGTGATCGTCACCTTCGACCTGGACTCGATGACGGTGCTCGACGTCGAGGATCACGGGGTGGTGCCGCTGCCGCCGAAGGCGGGTAACTACTCGGCCCAGTTCATGTTCGACGAGAACAACCGGCCGGCGTTCACCGAATTCCGCGACGATGTCAAGACCATCGACATCACCCAGCCGGACGGGCCGAGCTTCACCGTCGACGGCTGGAAGGTGCAGTGGCAGAAGTGGTCTCTGCGGGTCGGCTTCAATCCCCGCGAGGGACTGACCCTGCACGAGATCACCTACAACGACCGTGGCACGGTGCGCCCGATCATGTACCGGGCGGCGCTGTCGGAGATGGTGGTGCCCTACGGCGACACGTCGCCGACGCACTGGAACAAGAACGTGTTCGACATGGGCGAGGTCGGGATGGGTTTCTCGGCCAACCCGTTGACGCTGGGCTGTGACTGTCTGGGCGAGATCTTCTACTTCGACGGCACTGTGCACGATTCGGACGGCAACGCCGTGACGATTCCGAACGCCATCTGCATGCACGAGGAGGATTACGGGATCTCCTGGAAGCACACCGACTTCCGCACCGGCGAGGTCGAGGTGCGCCGGTCGCGGCGGCTGGTGATCTCGATGATCTGCACGGTGGGCAACTACGAGTACGGGTTCTTCTGGTACCTGTACAACGACGCCTCGATCGAGATGGAGGTCAAGCTCTCCGGGGTGCTCACCACGGGCTCGATTCCGGAAGGGGAGAAGCCACGCTGGGGCAAGCTCGTCGCGCCCGGCATCTACGGACCCAACCATCAGCACTTCTTCAACTTCCGGCTGGACATGAGCATCGACGGCCCGAACAACAGTGTGTACGAGGTGGATTCGGTGGTCGAACCCGAACCCGAGCTCAATCCGCACCACAACGCCTGGATCGCCAAGGACACGCTGGTGGCCTCGGAGGCCGAGGGGGCTCGGGACTGGAACTGGCAGACCGGCCGGTACTGGAAGGTCACCAACCCGTCGAAGGTCAACGAGCTCGGCGCCGAGGTGGGCTACAAGCTCATGCCACGCGATCCGGTGCCGGTGATGGTGCAGGAGGGGTCCTACATCTACGACCGGGCCCGTTTCGTCCAGCACAACCTGTGGGTGACCAAGTACGACCCGGCCGAGAAGTTCGCCGCCGGTGACTACATGTACCAGTGCACCGAGGCGCAGGGCCTGCCGCAGTACGTGGCCGACGACGCGCCACTGGAGAACACCGACGTCGTGCTCTGGTACACCGTCGGCGCCCATCACATCGTGTGCCCGGAGGACTGGCCGGTGATGCCCTGCCACTACACCGGATTCAAGATGAAGCCGGTCGGGTTCTTCGACGGGAACCCGGCGCTCGACGTCCCGCCGTCACCGCCGAAGGGCTGCCATTCCCACCACTAGTCACGGCTGACCGAGAGCGGCGAGAGTTCTGCGGAATTCTCGCCGCTCTTCGGCGTTCAGGCCGGCCAGTAGCCGCTGCTCGGCGGCGCGCACGCCGGCGTCGGTGCGTTCCAGGGTGTCCGTTCCGGCACGGGTCAGCGTGGCCGGCAGCGAGCGCCCCGAAGCCACGCTGGCCGGGCGGGTCACCAGCCCGCGCTCTTCGAGGCTGCGCAGCACCATGTTCATCGCCTGTGGGGAGACCCCGATGTCGCGGGCCAGTTCGGCGTTGCTGCGGTCGCCGAACTTCGACAGGACCCGCATGCAGATGTACTGCGGGAACGACAGGTCGACGTCGCCGAGCGCGGTGGACACCTCGGCCCGCAGCGCAGAGGTGACCCGATACAACAAATAGCCCAGTGGTTCGTCACCCGGTCCCGTCATGTCAATGATGTTGACATATATCAACACGGTTGATACCTGTGGAGAGATGAGCACACCTGACGATCTCTTTGATTCGGCCTACCGGCGCGCGGCTCCGGAGTTCGAGGGCTTCCGCCCGCCGTGGAGCATCGACGAGCCGCAGCCGGAAATCGCCGCCCTCATCGAGCAGGGCAAGTTCCACGGTGACGTCCTCGACGCCGGCTGCGGTGAGGCGGCGGTCTCGCTGCATCTCGCCGAGCGCGGTTTCACCACCGTCGGGCTGGACTTGTCGCCGACCGCGATCGAACTCGCGCGGGCGGAGGCGGCCAGACGCGGCGTGACCACCGCCAGTTTCGAGGTCGCCGACATCAGCGACTTCGGCGGCTACGACGGCCGGTTCGGCACGATCGTGGACTCGACGCTGTTCCACTCGATGCCGGTGGAGGCCCGCGACGGGTATCAGCGGTCGATCGTGCGCGCCGCCGCGCCGGGTGCGTCCTATTTCGTGCTGGTCTTCGACGCCGGCAGCATGCCTGCCAATGGCCCGGCCCATCCCGTCACCGCCGACGAATTGCGCGCCGCCGTCGAACCGTACTGGGTGATCGACGAAATCCGCCCCGCCCGCATCCATGCCAACATGCCGCAGGAGATGGCGTCGATGGTGGAGTTCGCCGGCGCGGACCTGCGCGATGAGCCGAAGGGCCGCAAGTCGATGCCGGCCTGGCTGCTGTCGGCGCATCTCGGCTGACAACCGGCCGGGCTGTCGTACGCTGACGCCATGGAACTACTACGCAACGTAGTCGTGTTGCTGCACATCGTCGGCTTCGCGGCCACGTTCGGGGCATGGGTGGCCGAGGCGACGGCCCGCAGATTCCGTACCACCCGGGTGATGGACTACGGACTGCTGATCTCGTTGCTCACCGGGCTCGCCCTGGCCGCACCCTGGCCGGCGGGAATTGCCCTGAACTACCCCAAGATCGGGGTCAAGCTGGCGATTCTGGTGGTGCTCGGCGGACTGCTCGGGATGGGCAATGCCCGCCAGCGGCGTACCGGGCAGCCGGTGCCGCGGCCGCTCTTCGTCTCGGTGGGTGTCTTGTCACTGGCCGCGGCCGCCATCGCCGTGTTGTGGTGAGGCGCGCACCAGGCATTACCCGGGCATTCGCCGGTCTCGGCGATGAGGCAGGATGGAAGTGCCGTCCCGAATGTCGCCGGGATGGCACTCTCATGCCAGGAGTCCGACTAGTCCGAGGAGTCTGATGGGGGAGATGGCCGGTAGCAACGGCGCCGAGGCGACCCAGCACGTGCGACCCAACTACCGACGGGTGCTGCTCAAGCTCGGCGGAGAGATGTTCGGCGGCGGGTCGGTCGGGCTGGACCCCGACGTCGTCGCCCTGGTGGCCCGCCAGATCGCCGAAGTGGTGCGCAGCGGTGTTCAGGTCGCCGTGGTGATCGGCGGCGGCAACTTCTTCCGCGGCGCCCAGTTGCAACAGCGGGGGATGGAGCGCACCCGGTCGGATTACATGGGCATGCTCGGGACTGTGATGAACAGCCTTGCGCTGCAAGACTTCCTGGAGAAGGAAGGCATCGCCACCCGGGTGCAGACGGCCATCACCATGGGGCAGGTAGCCGAGCCCTACATCCCGCTGCGCGCGGTTCGTCATCTGGAGAAGGGCCGGGTGGTGATCTTCGGCGCCGGCATGGGGCTGCCGTACTTCTCCACCGACACCACCGCTGCGCAGCGCGCGCTGGAGATCGGTGCCGACATCGTGCTGATGGCCAAGGCGGTCGACGGGGTGTTCACCGCCGACCCGCGGCAGCATCCCGACGCCGAGATGATCACCGAGATCACCCATCGCGAGGTGCTCGACCGCGGTCTGCAGGTGGCCGATGCCACCGCCTTCAGTTTGTGCATGGACAACGGCATGCCGATCCTGGTGTTCAACCTGCTCACCGCCGGGAATATCGCCCGGGCGGTCGCAGGTGAGAAGATCGGGACACTGGTCAGCGGTTGATCTTGCCGACGGCGGAGCGAAGCAAAGCGATGACGATGAAGAGGAGCGGCGAATGATCCCGCCGGCGACGATGCAGAGCGAAGCGATGAAGAGGAGCGGCGAATGATCCCGCCGGCGACGATGCAGAGCGAAGCGATGAGGAGGAGTGGCGAATGATCGAAGAGGCACTCTTCGATGCCGAGGAGAAAATGGAGAAGGCCGTCGCGGTCGCCCGCGACGACTTGTCGTCCATCCGGACCGGGCGAGCCAACCCGGGCATGTTCGCGCGCGTCGTCGTCGACTACTACGGCACGCCGACTCCGATCACCCAGCTGTCCAGCGTGAACGTGCCCGAGGCGCGGATGGTCGTGATCAAGCCCTACGAGGCCTCGCAGCTCCGTGCGATCGAGGACGCCATCCGCCACTCCGATCTGGGCGTCAACCCCACCAACGACGGCACCATCATCCGGGTGTCGATCCCGCAGCTGACCGAGGAGCGGCGCCGGGACCTGGTCAAGCAGGCCAAATCCAAGGGCGAGGACGCCAAGGTGTCGGTGCGCAACGTCCGCCGCAAGGCGATGGAGGAGCTGGCCCGGATCAAGAAGGACGGCGAGGCCGGCGAGGACGAGGTCGGCCGGGCGGAGAAAGACCTCGACAAGACCACCCATACCTACGTCAGTCAGATCGACGAACTGGTCAAGCACAAGGAAGGCGAATTGCTGGAGGTGTAGTCACCCCTCAGCAACGCATCGAAGTGGCGGACACCAATACCGGCGGCGCGGCCGCGCAGCCAGCGCCGAAGAGCTCGCGCGCCGGGCGGGACCTGCCCGCCGCCATCGCCGTCGGCGTCGTGCTGGGGGCCCTGGCGATCGGCAGCCTG
This sequence comes from Mycobacterium sp. shizuoka-1, assembly GCF_002723835.1. GTDB lineage: Bacteria > Actinomycetota > Actinomycetes > Mycobacteriales > Mycobacteriaceae > Mycobacterium. The sequence goes on from NZ_BEWG01000057.1 coordinate 105,938, forward strand.
CTGTTCGCGCCCAAATGGTGGTTGCCGCTGCTGGCGAGCGCCATCGCGATCGCCACGCACGAGGTGGTCCGCCGGCTGCGCGAGCACGGCTACGCGATGCCGGTGGTGCCGCTGCTCATCGGTGGTCAGGCGATGATCTGGCTGGCCTGGCCATGGGGCGTCGCGGGCACCCTGGGCGCCTACGGCGGCACGATCGTGGTGGCCATGGTGTGGCGCCTGGTCGGTCAGGGGTTGCGTGAGCAGCCGGTCAACTACCTGCGCGACATCGCTGCCACGGTCCTGCTGGCCACCTGGGTGCCGCTGTTCGCGAGCTTCACCGCTCTGCTGATCTTCCAGGACAACGGCGGGGCCCGGGTCTTCATCGTGATCGCCACCGTCGTGTTCGCCGATATCGGCGGTTACATCGCCGGTGTGCTGTTCGGCAAGCACCTGCTGGCGCCGGCGATCAGCCCGAAGAAGTCGTGGGAGGGCCTGGGCGGTTCGTTGCTGTTCGGTATCACCGCGGCCGTGCTTTCCGTCACCTTCCTGCTACACAAGCCCGCCTGGGTCGGCCTGCCGCTCGGGTTGATGCTGGTGATCACCGGTGTGCTCGGCGACCTGGTCGAGTCGCAGGTCAAACGCGACCTGGGCATCAAGGACATGGGCACGCTGCTGCCCGGCCACGGCGGCATCATGGACCGCATCGACGCGATGCTGCCGTCGGCGGTCGCCGGCTGGATCGTCCTGACGCTGCTCGCGTGAGCGCGCGTCCGCGATACTGGACGTGATGAAACAAGAGCTCGTCTTTGAGGCCCCGCGGCGTGGATTACCGCCGCGGCATCTCGCCGACCTGGACGCCGAGGGGCGCGCCGCCGCGGTGGCCGAGCTCGGGCTGCCGGCGTTTCGGGCCAAGCAGCTGGCTGCGCAGTATTACGGGCGGCTGTTGGCCGACCCGCAGCAGATGACCGATTTGCCCGCGGCGGTCCGCGACGCCGTCGGCGAGGCGCTGTTTCCGACGCTGCTGACCGTCGCCAAGGAGATCGAGTGTGATGCGGGGGAGACCCGCAAGACGTTGTGGCGCGCCCACGACGGCACCACGTTCGAGTCGGTGCTGATGCGCTACCCGAACCGCAACACGGTGTGCATCTCGTCGCAAGCCGGCTGCGGCATGGCGTGTCCGTTCTGCGCGACCGGGCAGGGCGGGCTGACCCGCAACCTGAGCACCGCCGAGATCCTCGAGCAGGTACGGGCGGCGGCGGTGACCTGCCGCGACGAGTTCGGCGAGCGCCTGTCGAACGTGGTGTTCATGGGGATGGGCGAGCCGCTGGCCAATTACAACCGGGTGCTGGCCACCGTGCGGCGCATCACGGCCGCGCCGCCGGAGGGCTTCGGGATCTCGGCTCGCTCGGTGACGGTGTCGACCGTCGGTTTGGCACCGGCGATCCGCACGCTCGCCGACGAACACCTCGGGGTGACGCTGGCGCTGTCGCTGCATACCCCGGACGACGAACTGCGCGACACCCTGGTGCCGGTGAATAACCGCTGGAAGGTCAGCGAGGTGCTGGACGCCGCGCGCTACTACGCCGATGCGACCGGCCGGCGGGTGTCGATCGAGTACGCGCTGATCCGTGACGTCAACGATCAGCCATGGCGGGCCGACCTGCTGGGCAAGAAACTGCACTCCGCACTGGGTCCGCTGGCGCACGTCAACCTGATTCCGCTCAACCCCACGCCCGGCAGCCAGTGGGATGCCAGCCCCAAGCCCGCCGAGCGCGAGTTCGTCCGCCGGGTGCGGGCCCAGGGGGTGTCGTGCACAGTGCGCGATACCCGCGGGCGAGAGATCGCGGCGGCCTGCGGTCAGCTGGCCGCCAGCGGATAACGAGGCGCCCAAACCCACACTTCGCACAAGAAGTGCGAGTAGATCGCTACAAAACGTCGATCTCGACGCCGAAGGGTCTAGCGGATCCAGCCGCGGCGGCGGCCCCACCAGTCGCGGACCGTCGCGCCGAACACCAGGATCGCGAACGCGATCAGCACGTAATCCTCGACGTGGCCGACGTGGTTGCCGCGCAGCATCGCCAGCAGAAACAGGGTGATGAAGATGCCCAGGGCGTGCCAGGTGCGGGGGTTGATCTTGCTCCAACCCCACGCGGCCGAGGGAACGTCGGCAGGGTCGACTTCTGTGTAGCGCTCCACCTCAGTGCTGACCATTGCTGCTCCTGTCGAAATGCAAGTGTCGCCATTCTGGCACACCCGCCCGGCGCCGGCTCAGCCGATCTGGCCGTAGCGTCGCAACGCCTCGACCCGTTCGGCGGCGTGGTCGACGATCGGCTCCGGATAGCCTGCCGGCCGGCCACCCTTGAGCTTGTGCACGTCGGCACCGGCCAGTTCGGGGCCGGCCAGCTCGGGCACCCACCGTCGCACGTAATCACCCGCCGGATCGAACTTCTGGCCCTGCGTGGTCGGGTTGAACACCCGGAAGTACGGCGCGGCGTCGGTCCCCGAGCCCGCGCACCATTGCCAGCCGTGCTGGTTGTTGGCGATATCGCCGTCGACCAGCTGCTCGAGAAACCACCGCGCTCCCCATTGCCACGGCAGGTGCAGATCCTTGACCAGGAAGGACGCCACGATCATCCGCACCCGGTTGTGCATGAAGCCGGAGTCGCGCAGCTGGCGCATCCCCGCGTCGACGATCGGGAAGCCGGTACGGCCCTGCTTCCACGCCTCGAACGCCTCGTCGGCGTGGGCGCCGGAGTCGACCTCGATGGCGTCGAAGCCGCGGTTCCAGTTCCGCCAGGCGCTGTCGGGCCATTGGTGCAGCACTGCGGCGTAGAAGTCGCGGAACGCCAGCTCCCGCAGGTAGGCCGCCGGCCCGGTGGACCGGAAATCCAGGTCTGCCGCCATGGTCCGGGGATGGATCGTGCCGAACTTCAGGTGTGCCGACATCCGGCTGATTCCCGGCTTGTCGGGCCGGTTGCGGTCGTCGGCGTAGTCGGCCAGGCCGGAGCCGACGAACTCCGCCCAGCGGTGCAGTGCGGCGGGTTCGCCGGCCGCAATGTCCAGATCGGCGCCCGGGTCCGGGGCGGCCACCCGCCAGTCGGACGGCAGCGCGGCCGGGTCGATCCAGTTCACCGCGGCCGTCGCCGACTGGGCAGGCGCCCGCCAGCCGATCTCTCGCCACCGGGCCAGGTACGGCGTGAACACCTTGTAGGGGGTCCCGTCGTCCTTGGTGACTCGGCCCGGCGAGACGAGGTACGGCGAACCGGTGGGCAGCAGCTGTGCGCCGACGTCGGCGAGCGCGGCGGCGACGGCCTGGTCGCGGCGCGTGCCGAAGGGGCTGAAGTCGGCCGAGATGTGGACTTCGGCGGCCTCGATCTGTTTGCACAGCAGCGGAATCCGCTGCTCAGGGCGACCGCGGGTGATCAGCAGCCGACCGTCGAGAGCGTCGGAGAGCGCACGCAGTGAATCGCCGAGGAACTGCAGCCGACGCGGCCCCGAGGACTTCTCCAGCCGAGGATCGAGGACGAAACAGCCGAGCACGTCGGCGCCGTCGCCGGCGGCTTCCAGCAGGGGCGGCAGGTCGTGCAGGCGCAAGTCGCGGCGAAACCACAGCAGTGTGGACGGCATCTGTCCATGCTGCCCTGTGCGGGCGGGCGACGCAGTCCACATCGGATGGCAACCTCGCGGTAACAGGGGCTCGCTACAGTCGGCGGCACATCACGCCAGCACTCGAACGTCGCTGTCGGCGATCACCGAAGGGCGGCGATACGACACGTGGCCGACGATTCCCGGGGGCAGCCGGACGCGATGCGGGGCGCACTTGCTTCGCGAACCGTGGTGTTCGCGCTGTACGACAAGGTGACCCTGCAGGACGTCGCTGCACCGCTGGAGATCTTCGCCCGCGCCAACGACTTCGGCGCGAATTACACGGTGCTGCTGGCGTCGC
>NZ_BEWG01000057.1:109896-123525 GCF_002723835.1 Mycobacterium sp. shizuoka-1
GAAACTGGATGTCGACGTGTCACTGGCCGAGGTACCTGCGGTGATCGACACCCTGCTGGTGCCCGGCGGGGTGCCGGCCGACTTCTCGTTCACGCCGGGGGTGCACGACATTCCCGAGGAGCCGACGCCGGACACGGTTCCCGACGCGCTGGCGATGGTGCAGGCACTCGCCCCGCGTGCGCGACGGATCGCCTCGGTGTGCACGGGGGCGTTCGTGTTGGCCAAACTCGGGATGCTGCAGGGGCGCCGGGCGACCACCCATTGGGCGCACTGCGCGACGCTGGCGCGTCAGTACCCGCAGGTGCGTGTCGATCCCGACTCCCTGTTCGTGCAGGACGGCCCGTTCATCACCGGCGCGGGCATCACGGCAGGCATCGACCTGGCGCTGGCCCTGGTCGAAAGCGACTACGGACCGAGTGTGGCGCGCCGGGTGGCGCGGTGGATGGTGGTGTTTCTGCAACGGCCCGGTGGCCAAGCGCAATTCAGCGTGTGGGCGGACTCGGCGTTGCCGGTCTCCGGTGGCCTGCGCGAGATCATGGACGCCGTCGTCAGCGACCCCGCGGCCGATCATTCCATCGCGTCGATGGCGACCCGCGCCGCGGTCAGCGAGCGTCACCTGGTCCGGATGTTCCGCGATCAAGTCGGGATGACGCCGGCCCGGTTCGTCGAGCAGGCCCGGCTTGAGGCCGCCAAGGTGCTGCTCGCGACCGCCGACCACAGCCAGGACGCCGTGGCTCGCCGGGCCGGCTTCGGCACGCCGGACACGATGCGGCGCACCTTCCGCCGAAACCTCGGGGTCTCACCCGGCGTGTACCGAAACCGCTTCCGCACCACGGGTATCGACCAGTAGGCCGGTCGGTCCGCTGCGCCTGCCGGGCGGCAACGTCCGGTGCGCGGCCAGATGGTCGCGCACGCGCGCGCCGTAACGCAGCCCGCTGCGCCGGGCGGCGGCGTGGAACGACTCGCCCGCCAGCATGAGTCCGACCGCGTTCTCCAGCCGGACCTCGTACACATACTGGCGCAACGTCATTCCGACCTGCGCTTTGAACAGTCTGGCCAGATGCCGTGGGCTCAGACCGAGCTGGGCCGCCACCGTGTCGAGCTCGTAGTCGCCGGCCGGGTCGGTGTTCACCGTCGCCGTCAGCCGTTCCAGCCCTGGGTGTTTGGGCCGCGGGGTGCGTGCGGCGACCGAGATCTGCGGATGCCCTTCCATCCGTCGGCTCAGGATCACCATGTCCTTGGCGATCTCGGCGGCGATGTCGGCGCCGTGGTCGTCGGCGACGAGTGCGAGGGCGAGATCGATACCGGCGGCGCCGCCGGCCGACGTCCAGACCTCGCCGTCCCGGGTGTACACCGACTCGCGGTCCAGGATCGCCGAAGGGTGCCGCGCGGCGAACGTATCCAGATGCCGCCAGTGCGTGGTCGCGCGGCGGTGCTCCAGCAGCCCGGCTGACGCCAGCGCGAACGAACCGGTGCAGACCGCGGCGAGCCGGCGCACGCCGGGCGCGAGCGACCGCAGTAACTGCTGCAGATCGGTTGGTACGCCGTCGGTCACGAAGCTGTCGGCACCCGGGATCAGCAGGGTGTCGGGGCGCGGGTCCACCGCGGACGCGGGTGCCACATCCAGCCTCAGCCCCGATGAGCACGCGACGGTGCGCGCCTCGTCGAAGGCATGCAGCGCGACCGAGTAGGCACACCCCAAACCCCTTGCCCTGTCGAACACTTCGAGGGCGGTGGTGACGTCGATGGTGCGCACGCCGTCGGACACCAGCAGCACCACATGCCGGGGTCGGCGGTCGGCGTGGTGGCACATCCTGTCAGCGTGGCCGGGCGGATGCCCAGATGCGCGGCGATGTCCGGATTTTCGCCCCTTGTGTCCGGGTCGGTCGGCCCGGTGCGTCGATGGCCGATTCTGCGCGTGGCCTGTCCTTGCGCGTCCGCATCCGAAAACCGTGGTTTACCAAGCTGAAACACAACCCGATCAACGTTGGCCGCAGCGTCTCGATTATCACGACAAGGAGGTGGAACTGTATGGACTCACGATCTGCGCTGACGCTGAGCATCGGTGTGCTCGGCGGGATCGCGGTGGCGTTCACCGCCACTGTGATCACCGTTCCGATCTGGGTGGTGTTCCTGGCCTGGGCATCGTTCTTCTTCGTCGGTGGTGGTCCCGCCGGCTGGGTGCGCTCGGTGTTGTCCAACCTGGTGGGTGTGGGCATCGCCTGCGCGAGCTTGTATGCCGCACATCTGCTGGGCGGCTCGCTGACCGCGACGTCGATCGCGGTGGGCGTGGGCAGTGCCCTGATGGTGCAGGCGTCCTGGGTCGGGATGCTGTCCACGACGCCGGCGGTGGTGGTGGGATTCGCCTCGACGGTGTCGACGGTGGCCGGCACCGGTCAGCTGGTGACCGCGACGAGCATCTCGCATCCCGGACTGGTGGCCGCCTGTGCGTGCGTGCTGGGCGCGACGTTCGGGATCGCCTCGGAATACCTGGCCACTGTGATGACCCGGACGGCCCCCGCGGGTCGTCCCGACACGGAAGGTGCAACCGCATGAAATTGCAGCATTATCTCGGCGGCCTCGAAGGCCTGCCCGAGCCACTGGTCCTGGAAAAGCGGGTCTTTGTCGAGGAGTGGGAGAAGCGCATCTTCGGCATCCACGTGGCGATGATGGGGCTGAGCAACCATCTGGGTGAGGCACTACCCGAATACCCGATCGCCGACGTGCCGACGAAGTTCTCCGACGAGTGGACGTGGGCCTCGCTGCGCACCGGCGCCGAGGCGATGAATCCCTTCGACTACTTCAAGTTTCGCTACTACGAGAAATGGCTCGGCGGCATCACCGCGTTCTTCATCGACAAGGGCTATGTGTCCGAAGACGAGATCGCCGCGCTGCTCGGGCAGGCGACACCGGCCGAGGGTGGCGACGCCGCGATCGACGACCAGGTGATCGACTATCTGCGCCGGGGCGACAGCCCGCGCCGAGACGTGGCGCATCCTCGGTTCGCGGTCGGCCAGCGGGTGCGCATCACCAACGTCCCGGCCGGCGACCACACCCGGTTGCCCGGCTATCTGCGTGAGCGGGTCGGCACGGTGCAACGCATCTTCGAGGGCGACTACGGCTACTTCGTCCACACCGGCGACGGCATCGGCGACCCGATGCCGATCTACATCGTCGAATTCACGCCTGAGGAGCTGTGGGGGGTGCGTGCCGAGCCGGGCGCCAACACCCTCTACGCCGAGCTTTTCGAGGCATACCTTCAATCCGTCGAGGAGGACCAGTGAGTGAGCAATTCGCCTACCCGGCCGACCGTGAGCGCTCCAGCGCCGACCGAGTCGCGGCGCTGGAGCATCTGTTGATCGAGAAGGGCATCATCACCGGTCAGACGGTGGACAAGGTGCTGGCTTACTTCGAGTCCGAGATGACGCCGCTGAACGGCAAGAAGATCGTCGTGAAGGCATGGACCGACCCCGATTTCGCCGCCCGGGTCGTCGTCGACACCCCGGCTGCGCTCGCCGAGCTGGACCTGCCCGAAGGCATGGCAGGCGCCGAAGGCGAGCACCTGCAGGCGGTCGCCAACGGTCCCGGCGTCCACAACCTGGTCATCTGCACCCTGTGCTCGTGCTTTCCGTGGCCGGTGCTCGGCCTGCCGCCGTACTGGTACAAGGATCCGGTGTTCCGGTCGCGCGCGGCGCGTGAACCGCGAACCGTGCTGGCCGAGGTCGGGGTGGATCTGCCCCAGGAGACCGAGATCAAGGTGTGGGATTCCAGCGGCCACTCCCGGTGGTTTGTGATTCCCGAACGGCCCTCCGGCACCGAGGATTTCAGCACCGAGCAACTGATGGATCTGGTCACCACCGAATCGATGATGGGTGTCGCGCTGGCAGGACAACCGGCATGAAACTGCACGCAACCTGTACCACCGACCAGGCCGCACCGTCGTTCGACCACGAATGGCAGCGTCGGGCGTTCGGTCTGGCATTGGCACTCTCGGAATTCGGCCACTATCCGTGGAGCGAATTCCAGCAGAGCCTGATCGACACGATCGGGGCGTGGGAGGCCACCCCGGACTCCGACCGCGGCGACTGGCAGTACTACGACCACTGGGTGGCGGCCCTCGACCATGTCGTCGAGCAGCGACAGCTGCTGACCGCGCCCGTCATCACCGATGACGGCGATCACGCCGTCGACTACGACCACGACCACTGACCGAGAGGACTGACCATGCACATCGAGCCGGGAATCGTCGACGGTTCCAAGATCGTCCTGAGTTACCTCACCGCGGGCGGGGTCGGCGCGTACGCGCTGACGCTGGCCGGCAAGCACATCAAGGGCCGCGGCGCCGGCTCGCTGATGGTCGGCACGCTGGCGACCACCGCGATGGTGTTCGTGTTCTTCCAGGTTTTCCCGCACTTTCCGGTCGGGGTCTCGGAGGTGCACCTGATCCTGGGATCGACGCTGTTCCTGTTGTTCGGCGCCGCTCCGGCGGCGTTCGGGCTCGCGCTGGGTCTGTTGGCCCAGGGCGTGTTGTTCGCCCCGTTCGATCTTCCGCAGTACGGCATGAACGTCACCACGCTGCTGGTGCCACTGTTCGCGTTGCAGTACGTCGCGGCCAGGACCATCGCTCCGCAGACCCGCTATGTCGACCTGAAGTACCGGCAGGCGCTCGCGTTGTCGACCACGTATCAGGCCGGAATCGTGTCCTGGGTGACGTTCTGGGCGATCTACGGCGAGGGCTTCTCGGTTCAGACCATCGCCGGCGTGGCCACCTTCGGGGCTGCCTACCTGTCGGTCATCATCCTCGAACCGCTGGCCGACCTGGCGGTGCTGGCCGGGGCGAAGGCGCTGCAACGGTTCCGTGACGGCGCCTGGCTGGAGCCGCGGCTGTTCAATCCGGCCTGAGCCGGCCCGCCGAACAGACGCAGAATCACGCACTTCTGCGGGACTCAGCGCGATTCTGCGTCTGTTCGCGCGCCGACCACCGGGCGCGCAGCGCACCGATGGCCTGGGTGAGCGCGATCCCGACCGCGATCGCCGCGACCACCCCCACCACCCGGTCGCCGAACAACGGATACACCTGAAAGTGGGTCAGGTAGATGTAGAGCGAGGCCTCGGCAACCACGCCCGCGGCAACGGTCAGACCGGCGGGAAAGGGCAAGGCCGGCAGCCAGATCAGTGCGAGGATGCCGGTTGCGACCAGCACCTCGCGGTGACCGTTGCCGAAGTAGCCGACCACCCCGACGATGACGACGGCACTCACCAGCAGGCGCTGCCAGACGGCGGTGGCCTTGGCGGCGGCCCAGCCGGCGGCGAAGAACCAGAATGCCAGCAGGGTGAACCACGCCTCGTGGCCCAGGTGAAAGCCCGGCAGGTCGTAACGCAACGCAACTCCGAGGGCCAAGAACGCGGCGGCGACCCCGAACGGGTAGCGGCGTTCGACCCGATCCGACAGCGGTATCGCGCACAACGCGGTCAGCGCCACCAGAATCCACACCAACACCTCGACGAACCACAGCCGGCCCGCGGTCATGCTGTCATGTGGACCGAGGATCTTCTGCAGCAGAACCAGATTCGACGGCGCGTAGTCGTCGGTGACCACCAGGGCGAACGCGATCCAGGCGATCGCCGGGATGGCGATCCAGGCGATCGTGTCGACCAGGTGGCGCACCCGCCGGCGGCGCGACGGGCTGGTCAGACAGAACCGGGCGAAGTTGTAACCGGCCACCGCGAGCAGGATGTGGGCGCCGCCCCACAGTTCGAACAGCCCGGCGTGTGAGCCAACGATCAAGACGATCGCCAAGGCCCGCAGTGCCACGCTGGTCTCCAGCAGCCCGCTCCAGCGCCACCGCGACGGCGTGGCAAGCCGCTCCAGTTCGGCCACCGTGGTGTTCTGCCAGTTGACGGGGAGATGGCCCAGCATCCGCTCGAGCCGGATCGACAGGCTCACGTAGGACAGCGAATTGCCACCCAGTCCCACGAACGTGCTCTGGGGGCTCATTGCCCGCTCGTCGATGTGCAGCACGTCGGCGAACAGCGCACGCACATCGGTTCCGGGTCGCGGTTGTTGTTCGCGGGCGATGGTCCGCAGGGCGGGGTAGTCGGGCTTGCCCGACGGCAACACCGGGAGTTCGGCCAGCGCGACCGCCCGTACCGCGGTGGCGGGCAGGCCGGCGACGGTGGCCGTGCGCTCGCGCAGATCGGCGGGGTTCACCGCACCGGCGGCGGCGACCACGAGCTGGCCGTCGGCATCGGTGCACATCGCCGGTGACCCGTCTTGTGCCACCACCGATTCCACCCGCTGCAGGTCGATGCGCAGCCCGTAGAGTTTGACGAACCGGCCGAGCCGGCCCACCACCTGGTAGAGGCCGTCGCCGAGGTGGCGGGCCACGTCACCGGTGTGCAGCTCGGTCAATTGTGCGCCCTCGGCCAGATCGGCAGGCGAATGTGCGTATCCCATCATCACGTTGGGCCCGTGATAGACCAGCTCGCCGACGTCCGGCTCGGTGAAGCCGTCCAGCGGTGCGAGCGTGAATGACCCGCCAGGGATGGCCCGGCCGATGGCTTCCGGCATGTCGCCGGCGAGATCCGGTGGCAGGTAAGCCATCCGGGCGGTCGCCTCGGTGGCGCCGTACATCACCACGAACTCGAAACCGCGGCGAGCCCCGAGTTCGGCGTACCGGCGCACCGATTCCGGGCGAAGCCGCCCACCGGCCTGGGTGATGTAGCGCAGGCTCGGCAGCTTCATGGCGTCGAACCCGACCCGGTCGAGCAGTTCGAACGTGTAGGGCACCCCGGCGAAGCTGGTCACGCCGTGCTCGCCGGCCAGCTCCCAGAACTGGTCGTCGGCCACCGACAGATCGGTGAGCATCAGCGCGGCGCCCTGCCAGAGATAGCTGTGCACCACGGACAGTCCGTAGCAGTACGACATCGGCAATGTGGTTGCCGCACAGTCGGTGTCGGTGATGTGGAGGTAGTCGGCGATCGCGACGGCATTGGAGCGAAGATTCTGCGCGGACAGCCGTACCAGCTTGGGTGACCCGGTGCTGCCCGAGGTGCTCAGCAGCAGCGCCAGATCGGGGTGCAGGCGGTGCCGGCTCCGGCGATGCCGGTGGCGGATGGTCCCGGTCGCGTCGACGACCACGTCGGGATCATAGGTTTCCAGCAGCGCGGTGTGATCCGCCGCGGGCGGGACCGGGACGGCGACATGGCCGCCCGTCAGCGCACCGAGATACGCGACCAGGCTCGGCACCGCGTTGGTGGTCTCCAGCAGCACCAGCTTGCGGTCGCTGCCCAGCGCTGCCGCCGCGGCCACCGCCCGGCGGGCCAGCTCGCGGTGGGTCACCAGCTCGGTGGCGGTCAGCACCGCGGGACGATCGCCGAAGGCGGTCATCCGGTCGATCAGTTCACGCACCGCTGTCCTCGAAGATGACCGGGGTGCCCAGGAGTTCGATGGTGACCTTGGTGTGCAGGCCGGGACAGCCGAAGCTGTGCTGGCGCACCGTGATCGGGGCGGCGCCGCCGGCCGGTTCGATGGTCAACAGCACATCCGGCCCCAGGAACTCGGCACCCACCACGGTGCCGAGGCCGGCGTCGCTGACATCGTCGGCGACGACACTGGCCTGTAACTGCTCGGGGCGCAGCAACATCGTCGCCGGGCCCTCGGCGGCCGATCCCACCGGAACCCGGCCGAGCACGCAATCGGCGACACCGTCGCGCACCGTGCACGGCAGGAACACGCAGTCGCCGAGGAACTCGGCGGTGAACCGGCTGGCGGGGCGCAGATACACCGCCTGCGGGGTGCCCACCTGGGTGAAACGTCCGCCGCTCATCACCGCCACCTGGTCGGCGATCGACAGCGCCTCCTCCTGGTCGTGGGTGACCAGCAGGGTGGTCACCCCAGCCTCGGACAGGGTGCGGGCCACCGCTTTTCGGGTGGTCGCTCGCAGCCCGGTGTCCAGCGAGCTGAACGGTTCGTCGAGCAGCATGAGCGCCGGCCTGCGAGCCAGCGCACGCGCGAGTGCCACCCGCTGTTGCTGACCGCCGGACAGTTCGCTGGGGCGCCGCGAGGCCAGCGACTCGTCGAGCGACACCGTGCGCAGCAGTTCGGCGACCTGGTCGCGCACCGCCCGGCTGCGTCGTCGCGACGCCAGGCCGTAGGCGACATTCTGACCCACCGTCAGGTGTGGGAACAGTGCGCCGTCCTGCGCCACGTAGCCGACACCGCGACGGTGCGGTGCCACGTTGCCGTCCGGTCCGGCGACCTGGCGCCCGGCCAGGGCGACCGTGCCGGAATCGGGCGTCTCGAATCCGGCGATGATCCGCAGCAACGTGGTCTTGCCGCAACCCGACGGCCCGACGACGGCGGTGATGCTGCCCTCGGGGATCTCCAGATCCAGGTTGTCCAGAACCGTGACGCCGTTGAACGACTTTGTCAGGCAACGAGTGTGGAGTTGGACGGTCACAGCGCCGCCGCCTTCGAGGATTGCCGGATCAACAGCATGGTGACCGGCAGCGCCAGCAGAATCATGATCGCCGCGTACGGCGCGGCGGCGGCGTAGTCCAGCTCGCTGGCCAGCGACCAGAACCGCATCGACAGGGTGCGAGTGCCGGTGGGGGCCAGCAACAGCGTGGCGGTGAGCTCGGTGGCCACCGCGACGAACACCATCGCCGCGCCCGAGGCCGCCGCGGGGGCGGTGAGCCGCAACGTGATCCGCCACAACGTCGCAGTCGGGGGCACACCCAGCGTCGCCGACGCCTCCTCCAGCCCGGTCGGCACCTGGGCCAACCCGGCCCGCACACTGACCAGCGCCCGCGGGATGAACATCAGCACGTAGGCGCACAACAACAGCGTCACCGTCTGGTAGAGCGGGGGGGTGAGCCGGATCGCCACCGTCACCAGCGCCAGCGCGGTGACGATGCCGGGCAGCGAGCTGGTGAGGAAGTTGGCACCCTCGACCACCCGCGCGAGCGGCCCGCTGGTCCGCACCGCCACCCAGGCCACCGGATAGGCGAGCACGGTGGCGGCCAATGCGCCGGCCACGGCCAGCCCGATCGTCTGCAGCAGCGCCACCCCGAGATCGTCGAGCACCCACACCTGACGACCGCCGATCGCCAGCCAGCGCACGATCGTCCATGCCGGGACACCCAATGCCAGCACGCTCAGCACGGTCAGCCCGGCCAGCGCGGGAAGGCGGGCGGCGCCCAGCGCCACCGTGGTGGCCGGCCGCGGAGCGCCGGAGCCGACCCGGGCGAACTGGGCCCGGCCCCGGCCGGCGGCCTCGGCCACGAGCAGCAGCAGACACAGCAGCACCAGCACGCCGGCCAGCATCGATCCGGCCGCACCGTCGAACGTGGCCTGGAACTGTTCGAAAATCGCGGTGGTGAAGGTGTTGAACCGGAGCATCGCGAACGCACCATACTCGGCCAGCAGATGCACGCCGATCAGCAATCCGCCGCCGAGGATGGCCAATCGCAACTGCGGCAACACGATTCGGGCGAACACCGCCCCCGACCCGGAGCCCAGCGCTCGCGCCGATTCCTCGACGGCCGGGTCGAGCCGTCGCAGGGTGGCCGCCGCGGGCAGGTAGGCGAACGGGAAGTAGGACAGCGTGGTCACCACCACGGCGCCGGTGAATCCGTGCAACGCCGGCACCACGCCCACCCAGGCGTAGGAGTTCACGAACGCCGGTACGGCCAGCGGGGTGACCAGCAGTGGCCGCCACAGCGTGCGGCCGGGGACGTCGGTGCGTTCCACCAGCCAGGCCGCCCCGATACCGATGAGCACGCACAGCGGCACGGTGACCAGAACCAGGCCGACGGTGTTGACCAGGAGTTCGCCGACGCGGGGGCGCAGCAGCAGCTCGGCGATCCGGTCCGGCCCGGTGCTCACGAACGCCCACGCCACGTAGCCCAGCGGGATGAACGTCACCGCCACCAGCGCCGCGACGACGGTGGCCGCGACGGGGCCGGGCCGGCGGCGGGCCGCAGGGCGGTTCGCCGTCGGCCGCGGTGGCGCTTCGGTCATGGGGGACACCTACAACAAGCCCGCCTGCGTCATCAGATCGGAGACCGTCTTGGCGTCCAGCGTGGACGGGTCGACGGCGGGCGGATCCAGCTGGTCCAGTGGCACCAGCGCGGGGTTGGCGGGAACACCGCTGGCGACCGGGTATTCGAAGGAGGTGCCGTCGCGCAGCACTTCCTGGCCGGCCTTACCGGTGATGAACGCCAGGAACTGCTGCGCCTTGTCCTGCTTCTTGCTGGACTTGAGCACCCCGGCACCGGACAGGCTCAGGAACGCGCCGGGATCCTGATGGCCGAAGTAGTGCAGCTTGGTGTTGGCGCTGAGCTCTTTGGTCTTGGCCTGGTCGCGATACCAGTAGTAGTGGTAGATCACGCCGCCGGCGATCTCACCGTTGTTGACCGCGCGCAGCGTCGCGATGTTGTCGGAGTAGATGACCGCGTTGGTCTTCATGCCGGCCAGCCACTGTTCGGTGGCGGTCGGGCCCTTCAGCTGCAGCAGCGCGGCCACGATGGCCTGGAAGTCGGCCTTGGTCGGCGGGGCGCCCCAGCGGCCCTTCCACTCCGGGCGTTCCAGGTCCATGAGGGAGGTCGGCAGCTGGTCGGCGGGCAGCTTGGCCGGGTTGTAGACGAACACGGTGCTGCGCGCGGCCACGCCGGTCCAGGCATTGTCGGCGGGCCGGAACTGCTGGGGCACGTTGGCCACCACCGCGGCGTCGATCGGGGCGAACAGGCCCGCGCGCTGCACGGCAGCCATTGCCGGTGAGTTCTCGGTGAGGAAGACGTCGGCCGGTGAGTTGGCGCCCTCGGCGATCAGCTGATTGCCCAGCTCGGTGTCCCCGCCCTGGCGGTAGGTGACCTTGATCCCGGTCTCCTTGGTGAACGCCTCGATCCACTCCTTCGTCAGCGATTCGTGCTGCGCGTTGTAGACCAGCAGTTCGTCGCCGGCGCCGGAGGAACACGCCGTCCCGGCCAGGGCGAGGAGCAGGGTCAACAGGAGTGCCGAGGTGGTTCGAAGCGCGGATCGGCGGCTGAGCATACGGGCCCTTCCGTGGTAGCCATAAGGGTTGGCTAACCATATACCCCCGCCCGGATGTGGTCGGGTGGCGCCGGGGCCGACGAGCCGCCTGTGCCGGGCTGGGCTCCGGAGGCGGCACAATTGACGGGTGAGCCCCGCCACCCGCCGCAAGGTCCTGATCCTGGGCAGTACCGGTTCGATCGGAACCCAGGCACTCGAGGTGATCGCCGCCAACCCCGACCGCTTCGAAGTGGTCGGGCTGGCCGCCGGTGGCGCGAACCTCGACCTGCTGGCCCGGCAGCGCGCGCAGACCGGGGTCAGCATGATCGCCGTCGCCGACCCGGTGGCCGCCGAACAGCTCGGTGACGTCGCCTACAGCGGTCCCGACGGCGTCACCCGCCTGGTGGAGGATGCCTGCGCACAGGGCGTGGACGTCGTGCTCAACGCGCTGGTCGGCGCGCTGGGCCTGCAGCCCACCCTGGCCGCGCTGGCCGGCGGTGCCCGGCTGGCGCTGGCCAACAAAGAATCGCTGGTGGCCGGGGGGCCGCTGGTGGTCAAGGCCGCAGCCCCCGGCCAGATCGTGCCGGTCGACTCCGAGCATTCGGCGCTGGCCCAGTGCCTGCGCTCCGGCAGCGCCGGTGAGGTCGCTAAATTGGTGCTGACCGCCTCCGGCGGCCCGTTCCGCGGCTGGTCGGCAGCCCAGCTCGAGCCGGTCACACCCGAGCAGGCCGGCGCGCATCCCACCTGGAACATGGGCCCGATGAACACGCTGAACTCGGCGTCGCTGGTCAACAAGGGGCTCGAGCTGATCGAGACACACCTGCTGTTCGGGGTGCCCTATGACCGGATCGACGTGGTGGTGCACCCGCAGTCGATCGTGCATTCGATGGTGACGTTCACCGATGGCTCCACGATCGCCCAGGCCAGCCCGCCGGACATGAAGCTGCCGATCTCGCTGGCGCTGGGCTGGCCCGACCGGGTGCCGGCCGCGGCCGCGGCCTGCGACTTCGCCACCGCCTCCACCTGGGAGTTCGAGCCCCTCGACAGCTCGGTGTTCCCCGCCGTCGACCTCGCCCGCCACGCCGGACAGGCCGGCGGCTGCCTGACCGCGGTGTACAACGCCGCCAACGAGGAGGCCGCGGCGGCCTTCCTCGACGGCAAGATCCGATTCCCGGCCATCGTGCGAACAATCGCTGACGTCCTGCACGCCGCTGACCAGTGGGCCGCCGAACCCGCTACCGTGGAAGACGTACTTGACGCACAGCGCTGGGCCCGGGAACGCGCCCGCGAGGCCGTCGCACAGGAGGTCACGGCAATCCGATGATGTTCGCTTTCGGCATCGCGCTGTTCGCACTGATGATTCTGCTCTCGGTTGCGCTGCACGAGTGCGGTCACATGTGGGTGGCCCGCGCCACCGGCATGAAGGTGCGCCGCTACTTCGTCGGTTTCGGTCCCACGCTGTGGTCGACGTACCGGCCCAACAAGCTCGGCAGCACCGAGTACGGCGTCAAGGCGATCCCGCTGGGCGGCTTCTGCGACATCGCCGGGATGACCTCGGTGGAGGAACTCAAGCCCGAGGAACGCCCGTACGCGATGTTCCGGCAGGACACCTGGAAGCGGGTGGCGGTGCTGTTCGCCGGGCCCGCGATGAACTTCATCATCGGGCTGGTGGTGATCTACGGCATCGCGGTGTTCTGGGGGTTGCCCAACCTGCATCAACCCACCAATGCAATGGTCGGCGAAACCGCTTGTGTCGCACCGCAACTGGCCAAGGACAAGGCGGGTGACTGCACCGGTCCCGGTCCGGCGGCGCTCGCGGGTATCGCCAAGGGCGACGTGATCACCAAGGTCGGCGACACCCCCGTCGGCACCTTCGACGACCTCGTCGCCGCGGTGCGCAAGCTCAACGGCCCGACCGTGTTCACCGTCGAACGCGCCGAGGGCGGGCAGTCCCGGGAATTCACCACCACGGTCGACGTCACGCCGACGCAGCGATGGACCACCAAGGACGCCACCGCACCCACCACCGTCGGCGCGATCGGCGTCGCTCCCGAGGTGTTCGGCCCCACCCAGTACAACCCGCTCTCGGCGGTGCCCGCGACGTTCGCGTTCACCGGCGACCTGGCGGTCGAGCTGGGCAAGTCCCTGGCGAAGATCCCCACCAAGGTCGGCGCGCTGGTGCACTCGATCGGCGGCGGCGAACGCGACCCCGAGACGCCGATCAGCGTGGTGGGGGCCAGCATCATCGGTGGCGACACCGTGGATCACGGGCTCTGGGTGGCGTTCTGGTTCTTCCTGGCTCAGCTGAACTTCGTGCTGGGCGCGATCAACCTGGTGCCGCTGCTGCCCTTCGACGGGGGTCACATCGCGATCGCGGTGTTCGAGAAGATCCGCAACGTCATCCGATCGGCGCGCGGCAAGGTCGCCGCGGCGCCGGTCAACTACCTGAAGCTGATGCCCGCCACCTACGTGATCCTGGTCGTGGTGGTCGGCTACATGCTGTTGACCGTCACCGCCGACCTGGTCAACCCGATCCGACTCTTTCAATAGGAGACAACTGTGACCTCCATCGGTCTGGGGATGCCGGCCCCGCC
>NZ_BEWG01000057.1:123557-125687 GCF_002723835.1 Mycobacterium sp. shizuoka-1
GTCGGCGTCGGCAGCGACTACCCGATCTCGGTGCAGTCGATGTGCACCACCAAGACCCACGATGTCAACACCACCCTGCAGCAGATCGCCGAGCTGACCGCCGCGGGATGTGACATCGTCCGGGTGGCCTGCCCGCGGCAGGAAGACGCCGACGCGCTGGCCGAAATCGCCAAGCACAGCAACATCCCGGTGATCGCCGACATCCATTTCCAGCCGAAGTACATCTTCGCCGCGATCGACGCCGGCTGCGCGGCCGTGCGGGTGAACCCCGGCAACATCAAGGAGTTCGACGGCCGGGTCGGCGAGGTCGCGAAGGCGGCCGGGGCGGCCGGAATCCCGATCCGCATCGGCGTCAACGCCGGCTCGCTGGACAAGCGGTTCATGGAGAAGTACGGCAAGGCCACCCCGGAGGCGCTGGTCGAGTCCGCGCTGTGGGAGGCCTCGCTGTTCGAGGAGCACGGCTTCGGCAACATCAAGATCAGCGTCAAGCACAACGATCCGGTCGTGATGGTGGCCGCTTACCAGCAGCTCGCCGAAAAGTGTGACTACCCATTGCATCTCGGCGTGACCGAGGCCGGCCCGGCGTTCCAGGGCACCATCAAGTCGGCCGTCGCGTTCGGTGCCCTGCTGTCGCGGGGGATCGGCGACACGATCCGGGTCTCGCTGTCGGCGCCGCCGGTCGAAGAGGTCAAGGTCGGCATCCAGATCCTCGAATCGCTCAACCTGCGCCCGCGCGGACTGGAGATCGTCTCCTGCCCGTCGTGCGGGCGCGCGCAGGTCGACGTCTACACCCTGGCCAATGCGGTCTCCGCCGGTCTCGAAGGGCTCGACGTGCCACTGCGGGTGGCGGTGATGGGCTGCGTCGTCAACGGTCCGGGCGAGGCCCGCGAGGCCGACCTGGGGGTGGCCTCGGGCAACGGCAAGGGCCAGATCTTCGTCAAGGGTGAGGTCATCAAGACCGTGCCCGAGGCGCTGATCGTCGAGACGCTGATCGAGGAGGCGATGCGACTGGCTTCCGAGATCGGCGAAGAACAGCGCGGCACGGATGCATCTGCCAGCGGTTCACCGGTGGTCACCGTAAGCTGAGGGCGTAACCCCCACTGGGGGTGAGACAACCCGCAGAAAGTAACCCCATGTCGGCTCCGCCACTGTTTCGTCTGGTCGACGAGCGACGGGTCTCGGTGGTCCGCGATGCCGCGGCGGTGGGGCGGGTGCTCGCCGACGATCCGGTCGGTTCCTGCATGGTGGCCGCGCGGGTCGCCGAACACGGCGTCGATCCGCAGGCGATCGGGGGAGAGCTCTGGACGCGGCGGCGGGCCGAGGAATCGCTGTGTTACGCCGGGGCCAACCTGATCCCGTTGCGCGGGGCGCAATCCGACCTGCACGCGTTCGCCGACAAGGCGATGAGCACCGCACGGCGTTGTTCGTCTCTGGTCGGTCGCGCCGAGTTGGTGCTGCCGATGTGGGATCGCCTGCAACACGCCTGGGGGCCGGCCCGCGATGTGCGCGACCGTCAGCCGCTGATGGCGCTCGGCGGTCCGCCGGTGTGCCGCGTCGACGCGAGCGTGCGCAGGGTGCGGGTGGACGAGCTGGACCCGTACCTGGTGGCCGCGGTCGACATGTTCATCGGTGAGGTCGGGATCGACCCGCGGATCGGCGACGGCGGGCGCGGATACCGCCGCCGGGTGGCCAGCCTGATCGCGGCGGGACGGGCCTACGCCCGCTTCGAGCACGGCCAGGTGGTGTTCAAGGCCGAGGTGGGTTCGCAGTCCCCGGGGGTCGGCCAGATCCAGGGTGTGTGGGTGCATCCGGAGTGGCGCGGGCGCGGGCTGGGCACCGCCGGAACCGCGGCGGTGGCGGCCGCGGTGGTCGACAGCGGCCGGATCGCCAGCCTCTACGTGAACAGCTTCAACGCGGTGGCCCGGGCGGCCTACACCCGGGTCGGCTTCGCCGAGGTCGGGATGTTCGCGACCGTCCTGCTCGACTGACGCCGGCCTGCCACACGTCTTCACCGGACTTCGGTGCGCCTCCGGCAGATTCGGATCACGGCCTCATAACATTTGCCCCAATGGCTACTTGCACCTCATTAGCAACACGAGTCACAGGCGTCGTCTCGGTTCTGGCGGTGAT
>NZ_BEWG01000057.1:125751-182341 GCF_002723835.1 Mycobacterium sp. shizuoka-1
GGACACCGCCGCCGCCGCGCAGCTCTCCGACCGGCCCGCCGACGCCCAGTCCGCCCTCAACGAGGCGTGGGCCGGCCTGCAGGCCACCCATCTCGACGCCCAGATCCTCGGCTCGCGCTACACCGAGGACACCGGCAGCGTGAACTACCGCTTCACCTGGCAGCTGCCCAAGAAACGGACCTGGACCTACGACGGCGTGCTGCAGATGATCCGGGACGAGGGCACCTGGCGGGTCCGCTGGACGGCCGCCGGCCTTCACCCCAAACTCGGTGAGCATCAACACTTTTCGCTGCGCGCCGATCCGCCGCGGCGCGCCTCGGTCAACGAACTGGGCGGCACCGACGTGCTGGCGCCCGGCAACCTCTACCGCTACCAGCTCGACGCGGCCAAAGCCGGCAGTGCGTTGATGGCGACCTCGCGGGTGGTGGCCGACCAGCTGCGGCAGTTCGACAACACCCTGGATCCGCAGCGGCTGGCCGAGCAGGCCAGCTCGTCGAGCGCCGCGCTGGATCTCGTCACGCTGCGGCCCTCCGATCACGACAAGGTCGGCCAGGTGCTGGACAACCTGCCCGGCGTCGTCGTCACCCCGCAGGCCGACCTGCTGCCGACCGACGACCGCTTCGCCCCGGCCGTCATCAGCCAGGTCAAGAAAGCGGTGATCGACGAGCTCGACGGCGAGGCCGGCTGGCGGGTGGTCAGCGTGAACCAGAACGGCGCCGACGTCGACGTGCTGCAGGAGGTGCCACCCACCCCGGCGCCGTCGATCTCGATCACGCTGGATCGTTCGGTGCAGAACGCCGCCCAGCACGCGGTCGACACCCAGGGCCGCAAAGCCATGATGGTGGTCATCAAGCCCTCGACCGGGGAGATCCTCGCGGTGGCGCAGAACGCGGCGGCCGATGTGGACGGCCCAGCGGCCACCACCGGCCTCTACCCGCCGGGCTCGACGTTCAAGATCATCACCGCCGGGGCGGCCATCGACCGCAACATGGCCACTCCCAACACCCTGCTGGGCTGTCCCGGAGAGATCGACATCGGCCACCGGACCATCCCGAACTACAACAAGTTCGACCTCGGCACCGTTCCGATGGCCAAGGCGTTCGCGAACTCGTGCAACACCACGTTCGCCGAGCTGGCCAGCCGGATGCCGCCGACCGCGTTGACCGTGGCAGCATCCCAGTACGGCATCGGCCCGGACTACACCATCGACGGGCTGACCACCGTCACCGGAACGGTGCCCCCGACGGTGAACCTGGCCGAACGCACCGAGGACGGCTTCGGGCAGGGCAAGGTTCTGGTCACCCCGTTCGGCATGGCGCTGGTCGCCGCGACCGTCGCGGCGGGCAAGACCCCGAACCCGCACCTGATCGTGGGCAGCCAGACCGCCGAGACCGGCGACCATCCGCCGATCACGCCGGCCATGCTCGACGGGCTGCGGCCGATGATGCGGATGGTGGTCACCAACGGCACCGCCAAGGACATCAGCGACGCCGGTGACGTCCGCGGCAAGACCGGGGAGGCCGAATTCGAAGGCGGCTCGCACGCCTGGTTTGCCGGCTATCGCGGTGACATGGCCTTCGCGGCTTTGATCGTCGGCGGTGGCAGTTCGGAGTACGCCGTGCGGATGGTCAAGATGATGTTCAACGAGCTGCCCCCGGACTTTCTGGCCTGACGCGCCCAATCCCGAAGTGGCGCAACCACTTCGGTTCTTGAGCGGCTGGCGTTGCCGCCGCGGGCGGTGCCTGCCGCCGACGATCTGGTGGCTCTGCGGCGACTTGCGGAGCTCGAGCGGGTATCGGATTGCACCAGAAGTCGGCTACCTTCGGTAGGCGGACGACAATCGGGTAGCTCATGGTCGGGGGCCATACGTGAGTGCTGCCGGTCGTCCAGGAAGGCGCTCATCGCGATGCCCGAACAGTTGACCCCCCACTTCGACGATGTCCAAGCCCACTACGACCTGTCCGATGACTTCTTCCGCCTGTTCCTTGACCCGACCCAGACCTACAGCTGCGCCTATTTCGAGCGCGACGACATGACGTTGGAAGAGGCCCAGATCGCCAAGATCGACCTCGCGCTGGGCAAGTTGGGCCTGCAGCCGGGCATGACACTGCTGGACGTCGGCTGCGGTTGGGGCTCGACGTTGATCCGCGCGCTGGAGCGCTACGACGTCAATGTGATCGGGCTGACGCTCAGCGAGAACCAGCACGCGCATGTCGAGCGGCTGCTCGCCGAGTCGGACAGTCCGCGCTCGAAGCGGGTGGAACTGCGCGGCTGGGAGCAGTTCGACGAGCCGGTCGACCGGATCGTGTCCATCGGTGCCTTCGAGCATTTCGGTTTCGACCGCTACGACGACTTCTTCGCGTTCGCCCACCGGTCGATGCCCGACGACGGCGTCATGCTGCTGCACACCATCCTCGGTCTGCACCCCGACCACGTGCTGGCCCTGGGCATACCGCTGACCTTCGACATGGCCCGGTTCTGCAAGTTCATGATCACCGAGATCTTCCCGGGCGGCCGGCTGCCGTCGGTGCGGATGGTCCAGGCGCACGCGGTCAAGCCCGGTTTCACCGTGAAGCGGTTCCAGTCACTGCAGTCGCACTACCCGACGACGCTCGACCACTGGTCGGTGTCTCTGGCGGCTCACAAGGACGAAGCGATCGCCATCCAGTCCGAGGAGGTCTACGACCGCTACATGCGGTACCTGGTCGGCTGTCCGGCCATGTTCCGCAGCGGCTTGATCGACGTGGGCCAGTTCACCTTGGTGAAATAGTCCAATTCCGAAGCGGCACAGGCGCTCCCATGGGTGTGCTTAGATAGCGCGTGGCCAACCGGATCCAGAGTCTGCTGGGCGTCACCTACCCCGTCGTCCAGGCCCCGATGACCTACATCGCGCGGGCACCGCTCGCTGCGGCGGTGTCCGAGGCCGGCGGGCTGGGGGTGATCGAGACCCTCACTCCCGAGGGGCGCGCCGACCTGGTGCGGGTGCGCGAGCTGACGGACCGGCCGGTGGGCGCCAACCTGATGATCCAGGGCTGGAAGCGCGACCCGTCGATCGTCGAGGTGCTGGCCGAGGCCGGCGTGCGCCACGTATTCACCTCCGCCGGCGACCCCGGCCTGTTCACCGCGCGGCTGCACGACGCGGGCATGACCGTGCTGCACGTGGTGGGGTCGTTGGCCGGGGCCCGTAAAGCGGTCGACGCCGGGGTGGATGCCGTGGTGGTCGAAGGTGTCGAGGGCGGTGGCTTCAAATCGGCGCTGGGCGCCTCCACCATGGTGTTGCTTCCGCTGATCGCCGACCACGTCGACCTGCCGCTGATCGCCGCGGGCGGGATCTGCGACGCCCGCTCGGCGGCCGCGGCGGTGGTGCTCGGCGCCGAGGGCGTCCAGATGGGCACTCGCATGCTGGCCAGCCGCGAGGCCGCCGTGCACGCCAACTTCAAGGACGCGATCCTCGCCGCCGACGACGCCGGCACGATCCTGCTCGACCTTCCCGGCAATCCGACGATGCGGGTGCTGCACACCGGCCTGGCGAGCCGGGTGTCCACCGAGGGTGCGAGCGCCCCGCTGATCAGCGGGGTGACCGAGCTCTACTTCGCCGGCGATCTGGAGGCCAGCGTCGCCAACACCGGCCAGGTGTCCTCGCGCATCGTCGAGGTCCTGCCGGTTGCCGACATCATCCGCGACACCTGGACCGGGGCCCAGCAGGCGTTGACCGCCGGAGTCGCCCGGCTCGGCTCACTGGCTCCCGATCCCGCCTGATCAGCTCGCCGCGGCGCCCGCAGTCACCCAGCGACCCCAGCGCCGACAAGAGGCACACCGAGGTCAGCCGGCGACGATCTCGCCGCCCTGCACCTTCACCGCGACCGGCGTCAGCGGAGCGACGGCAGGCCCACGGAGGACCTGACCGTCCAGGCCGAACCGGCTGCCGTGGCATGGGCAGTCCAGCGTGCCGTCGGTGACCGAGGGCAGCTTGCAGCCGGCGTGGGTGCACCGGGCGACGAACCCCTCGAACACGCCCGCGCTGGGCTGGGTGACGACGGTGTCGCCGACGACCTTGCCCGAGCCCACCGGGATGTCGGCGACCGCGGCCAGTACCTGACCGCGCGCCTGGCTGGTCGGCGGCGCGGTCAGCTCACCGGTGTTGGTGTTGCAGGCGGCCACCGGTGCGACGGCGGCGGTGATCAGCACGGTTCGGCGCGGCAGGGCGAACATCGGCCCAGGCTAGTCGAGGGCCGCTGAGATGGGCGGTTGGCCTGGGCGAACAGGTACCGTGGAAGGGCTATGACCGGAATCGACCCGACCCCTGCGCTGCGGGTGTCCGACGCCGACCGCAACGGGACGCTGCGGCGGCTGCACAACGCCGTCGCGCTGGGCTTGATCGACATCGGCGAATTCGAGGAGCGCTCGGCACAGGTGTCCGCAGCGCGGATGCAGACCGATCTCGAGGTCCTGGTCGACGACCTGCCCGGGCCAGGCGCCATCGTCACCTCGGCCGCCGACCGGGTCGAACTGCGCGGCTGGATGGGCTCGCTGAAACGGCACGGCGAGTGGATGGTGCCGACCCGACTGGCGCTGGTGCGCCGGATGGGCTCGGTCGATCTCGACCTCACCAACGCCCGCTTCGCCGGACCGGTCGTCGTCATCGAACTCGACATGGTCCGGGGCTCGGTGGATCTCCGACTGCCGGACGGGGCGAGCGCCTCGATCGACGATGTCACCGTCTACGCCGGCAGCGCCCGTGACCGCCGCCGGGACGCCCCGGCCGAAGGCACCCCGCACGTCGTGCTCACCGGGCGGGTCGTCATGGGCTCGGTCACCGTCCGCGGCCCCAAGCGTCCGCTGCTGCGTCGCCACTAGGCTGGCCCCATGCCCGTCCGCACCGAACTCCGCCCCGGCGTGGTTTCCCCGACCCTGCCGGTCCCCAAGGCGATCGAGCGTCCCGAATACGTCGGTAAATCGACCGTCGCCGAAGGCAGCGAGCCGTGGGTCCAGACCCCCGAGGTCATCGAGAAGATGCGCATCGCCGGACGCATCGCCGCCGGCGCGCTGGCCGAGGCCGGCAAGGCCGTCGCGCCCGGAGTGACCACCGACGCACTCGACCGGATCGCCCACGACTACATGATCGATCACGGCGCCTACCCGTCGACCTTGCACTACAAGGGCTTTCCGAAGTCGTGCTGCACATCGCTGAACGAGATCATCTGCCATGGCATCCCGGACTCGACCGTGGTGGCCGACGGCGACATCGTCAACATCGACGTGACGGCCTACATCCACGGTGTGCACGGTGACACCAACGCCACGTTCCTGGCCGGCGACGTCAGTGAAGAGCATCGCCTGCTGGTGGAACGTACTCACGAGGCCACCATGCGGGCCATCAAGGCCGTCAAACCCGGCCGGGCGCTGTCGGTGGTCGGGCGCGTGATCGAAGCCTACGCAAACCGATTCGGTTACAACGTGGTTCGTGATTTCACCGGGCACGGCATCGGGACCACGTTCCACAACGGACTGGTGGTGCTGCACTACGACCAGCCCAGCGTCGAGACCGTGCTGGAACCGGGAATGACGTTCACCATCGAGCCGATGATCAATCTCGGGTCGCTGGACTACGAGATCTGGGACGACGGCTGGACGGTCGCCACCAAGGACCGCAAGTGGACTGCGCAGTTCGAGCACACGCTGGTCGTCACCGAGGACGGCGCGGAGATACTCACCCTGGCGCCGTGACCGGCGGCGCGCTGCTGATCGCCGGCACCACGTCGGATGCCGGCAAGTCGATGGTCGTCGCCGGATTGTGCCGGCTGCTGGCGCGCAAGGGGATTCGCGTCGCGCCGTTCAAAGCGCAGAACATGAGCAACAACTCGGTGGTGACCGTCGACGGCGGCGAGATCGGCCGGGCCCAGGGCATGCAGGCGCGGGCCGCCGGCCTGCAACCGAGCACCCGGTTCAACCCCGTGCTGCTCAAACCCGGCAGCGACCGCACCTCACAACTGGTGGTCAAGGGTCATCCGGTCGGCACGGTGGGCGCCGCCGACTACATCGAACACCGCGACCGGCTGGCCGGTGTGGTGGCCGACGAATTGGCCTCGCTGCGCACCGAATTCGATGTCGTGGTGTGCGAAGGCGCCGGATCGCCCGCCGAGATCAATCTGCGCGCAACCGATCTGGCGAACATGGGGTTGGCGCGCGCGGCGAACCTGCCGGTGGTGATCGTCGGCGACATCGACCGCGGCGGGCTGCTAGCGCACCTGTTCGGTACCGTCGCCGTGCTGTCGCCGGACGACCAGGCCCTGATCGCCGGGTTCATCGTCAACAAGTTCCGCGGCGATCCGGCGCTGCTCGCGCCCGGCCTGGACCAGCTGGCCGAACTCACCGGGCGGCCCACCTACGGCATCGTGCCGTACTGCGACGAGTTGTGGCTCGACACCGAGGACTCGGTGTCGGTGGTCGCGGGCCAGGTGATCGGGGTGCCGGCAGCCCCGCGCGGTCAGCACTGGCTGCGGGTCGCGGCGGTCCGGCTGCCGCGGATCTCGAACTCCACCGACCTGGAGGCACTGGCGTGCGAGCCCGGGGTCCTGGTGCGCTGGGTGAGCGAGCCGGCCGAGCTGGCCGATGCCGACATCGTGGTGCTCCCGGGCAGCAAGGCCACCGTGGCCGACCTGGGCTGGCTGCGCGAGCGCGGGCTGGCCGAGGCGATCGCCGCCCACGCCGCCGCCGGGCGTCCCGTGCTCGGCATCTGCGGCGGCTTTCAGATGCTGTGCCGTCGCATCGGCGACACGGTCGAGACCCGCGCCGGCGACGTCGACGGCCTGGGGCTGTTCGACGCCGACATCGACTTTGCACCCGAAAAGGTGCTGCGCCGCTGGCCGAGTCCGTTGAGCGGCTACGAAATCCACCACGGCCGCATCACCCGCTGCGCCGAAGACGGCTGGTTCAGCGCCGACGGTACCGTGCAGGGCTACGCCCGCGGTGCGGTGTACGGCACCCACTGGCACGGGTTGCTGGACAACGACGAATTCCGTCGCGACTGGCTCACCGCAGCCGCCGCGGCGGCCGGGCGGACCGGATTCCAGGTGGCCACCGACACCGCGGTCTCGGCCCGCCGGGACGCCCAACTCGACGTCATGGCCGATCTGCTGGTCGCCCACGTCGACCTCGACGCGGTGTTGTCGCTGTGCAGCAGCGAGACGCTGGTGCGCCCCACGGTCAGCACGCGACTGAATCGGTAGCCTGAAACCCATGTCGGGTTTTAGGGTGCGCGTCTGCGCGGTGGTGGGCGCCGTCGTCCTGGTCGCAGGTTGCGGGTCGACGGTCGCGGGAACGGCCACGTGGCCGGGGGCCACGTTGGAACGGGCCACCCTGACCCCGGCGGACTTCCCGCCCGGCGTGCAGTACGACCGCATCGTCGAACACCCTGGCCAGCCCGACAACTCGGGCAGCCCGCCGTCGATGCTGTCGCGCCCGGAGGGCTGCGCCAACGCCATGACCAACGTCATCGCCGACTCCGCCGAGCGCGGCCCGGGCAGCGCCGCGAAATACGCGGCCACCTATAACGGTGCGCGCATCGTGATGACCGTGCTGTCCTGGCCGCTGGACCTGGACAAGCTCAAGGCGGCGGCGGGCCGCTGTGCGGAATTCGAAGCATTTTTCGACCGACGCAGCAAGGGCATCCCCATCACCACCACCGAGCTACCCCCTTTGGGGGATGATGTTCTGGCATATCAGCAAACAATGCAGCTGACGGGTTCACCTAGTAGTGTCTACATGGCGTTCCAGAACGTCGGCAGGTACGGGATGTTCGGAATCGCTTTTCCCACGCCCGATCCCAGCATCGGGGCCAAAGCGACACTGCCACAGACATTTCTGGACGTCGTTGCCAAGCAGGCTGCCAAGATTCATCGGAATATTTGAGTAGGAGTTGAGAGACCCTGCCGAAACTGCCCGCCGCAAGCCACTTTCGCAGTAACGTGGCGAAATGCCTTCGACGATGGTGACTGTCGATGGGTTCCCCGTTCCGGTCAGCGTGACCGGCCCGGAGAAGGGCCCCTACGTCGTCGTGCTGGGTGCCGCCCAGCATGCACCGGCCGCCTACGACGGGGTCTGTCAGCGCCTGCACACGGCGTCCGTGCGGACGGTGGTGATCGGTGCCGACCCGCGCCTGCATCCCAAGGCCGTGCTGGGCATCCTCGACGCGCTCGACGTCCGCTGGGGGATCCTGGTCGGGGATCGCGCCGGTGCGGAGCTGGCCTGGGAATTGGCCGCCACTCGGCTGGACCGGTTCACCGGTCTGGTGGTGGTCGACCGTGGCCACCCCCGAGTACCCGACCAGAACGGCGTGGTCCGCGACGAGGACTGCCCGCCGGTGGAGATCAACACCACCGCGTTGGTCAGCACCCCGGCCGCCAGGGCAGCGGCCAGAGCCAGCCAGCGGTACGTGTACAGCGACTACCGGATCGTGGAATTCACCGGACGGCGCAACGCCGCCGAGTCCACCGCCCAGTTGGCCGCCGAGATCGTGCTGCGCACCAGCACCTGGTAGCGCTCAACTACTCGGCGCGCCCGGCGGCTGCGCGGGTGTCCAGGCCTGCGGCAGGCCCGGCTGACCGGGAAACAGGAAATCGACGAAAGCCTGTGCGGTCGGCTGAGGCTCGTGATTGGCCAGGCCAGGGCGCTCGTTGGCTTCGACGAACACGTACTCGTCGCGGGTCACGTCGGGCACCAGAAGGTCGATGCCGGTGACCGGGATGCCGATCGCCGCCGCAGCCGCCACCGCGACCCGGCACAGCTCGGGATGCACGACGGCGGTCACGTCATGGATGGTCCCGCCCTGATGCAGGTTGGCGGTGCGGCGCACCCGCAGTCGCTCGCCCTCGTCGAGCACGTCGTCGAACGACCGGCCCGCCTCGGCCACCGTCGCCTCGGTGACCTCGTCGACCGGGATCCGGGACTCGCCTCCGGTGGCGGCCGCCCGCCGCCGGCTCTGGGTCTCGATCAGCTCCCGGACGGTGTGCTTGCCGGTGCCCACCACCTCGGCGGGTTTGCGCAGCGCCGCCGCGACGACCTTGCCGTCGATGACCACCAGCCGCAGATCGTCGCCGGGTGCACGCTGCTCGATCAGCACCTCGGGGTGCTGCTCGCGGGCTCGGGCCAGCGCGGCATCCAGCGCGCCGGGTCCGTCGACCCCGACGGTGATGCCCTTGCCCTGCTCGCCGCGCGTCGGTTTGACCACGACATCGCCCACTTCGGCCAGGAACGCGTGGTCCTCGGCGTCGAAGGTGGCCAGCCGGCCCCGGGGCACCACGATGCCGGCCTCCGACACGATGCGCCGGGTCAGCCGCTTGTCGTCGCAGCGGCTCATCGCCACCGCGGAGGTGTATTCGCTCAACGACTCCCGCGTCACCACGCTGCGGCCGCCGTGCGACAGCCGCATCTCGCCGGTCTCGGCGTCGAGCACCTCGACCCGGATGCCACGCCGCATGGCCTCGTCGGCGATGATCCGCGCATAGGGGTTCAGATCGTCGACGGTTTCCGACGCCGGGGTGAACAGCGGTTCGTTGATCGCGTTCTTGCGTTTGACCGCGAGCACCGGCACCCGCTGGAAACCCAGTTTCTCGTACAGCGCGATCGCGGCCTCGTTGTCGTAGGCCACCGACAGGTCCAGGTAGGCGCGCTGCCGGCTCTGGAAGATCGCGGCCAGCGCACGGGTGAGCGAGGCCCCGACCCCGGGCAGGCTGGTGGTCGGGTCGACCGCCAGCGTCCACAGGCTCGCACCGTCCTCGGGGTCGTTGAACAGCCGCTTGTGATCCACCCCGGTGACCGTGCCGATCACCGACCCGTCGTCGTCGCGCACCGCGACCAGATACTCCACCGCATCGCAGTGCAGGTGGTTGTTCCAGATCACCTCGGTGGGGGCGGCCACCATGCCGCAGCGCAGGTAGACCCGGTTCATCTCGTCGGCTTCGGCGGCATCCCGCAGCGGCCGCACCGAGAACCCGATCGGACCAGGCGGCTCGGGGTCGTCGTCGGGTAGCCGCCACCGGTAGGTGTGGCTGGGGTCGATGAACAGCTCGGCCGGCGATTTGGCCACCAGCACGTGCGATTCCCTGGCGTAGATGCAGATGTCCCTGCGGCCCTTGGCCTCGTGTGCCAGGACGGCGGCCAGCTTGTCGGGGTCTTCGAAAGTCTGCCCGAAAATGAGCCTGCCCCAACCGAGTTCGAGGACGACATCGTCGGACATCTCTTCGACCAGATGCGGCGGCGACGCGTCGTGCAGGCCGAGGGTGATGGCCTCGGTGGCGGTGCCGATGCGCGATCCGCCTCCGGCTACTCGCTGGGTGCTCATGCGGCCGGCCCGGTGATGCCGTGCTGCTGCAGCCACAATTCGAGCAGGCCGATCTGCCACAGCTCGTTGCCGCGCAGCGGGGTCAGCCGGCCGTTGGGATCGGCGAGCAGCCGTTCGACGGCCTCGGGGCGGAACAGGCCGCGCTCCTTGGCCTGCGGTGCGTACAGCGCGTCGCGGACCATGTCCAGGTAGGGCCCTTCCAGGTGGGTCAGGGCGGGCACCGGAAAGTACCCCTTCGGCCGGTCGATCACCTCGGCCGGGATCACCCGGCGGGCAGCCTCTTTCAGAACTCCCTTGCCGCCGTGTGCGGTCTTGTATCCCGGCGGGCAGGTGGCCGCCAGCTCGACGAGCTCGTGGTCGAGGAACGGCACCCGGCCTTCCAGGCCCCAGGCCATCGTCATGTTGTCGACCCGTTTCACCGGATCGTCGACCAGCATCACCGTGGTGTCCAGGCGCAGCGCGCGGTCCACGCCGCTCTGGGCGCCGGCGCGGGCGAAGTGCTCGGCGACGAATGCCAGGCTGGGATCGTCGGAGCCGGCCAGGCGCTCGTCGGCCAGCAGGGCCGCCACGCCGTCGTGATCGCGGTCGAAGAACGCCGCCCGGTAGCGGGCGACCGACCCGTCGACGCTGGCGGCGTCGGGCTCGTTCATCGGCAGATACCAGTGGTAGCCGGCGAACACCTCGTCGGCGCCCTGCCCGGACTGCACCACCTTGACATGCTTGGCGACCTCCTGGCTGAGCAGGTAGAACGCCACACAGTCGTGGGAGACCATCGGCTCGCTCATCGCGCCGATCGCACCTTCGAGAGCGGGCAGCATCCGGGCGGTGTCGATGCGGATCTGGTGGTGGTCGGTGCCGAAGCGCTTGGCCACGATGTCGGAGTAGACGAACTCGTCGCCCTTGACGCCGCCGACCGACTCGAAGCCGATCGAGAACGTCGAGAGCCCGGCCTGGCCCGCCTCGGCCAGCAGCCCGACGATCAGGCTGGAATCCACCCCGCCGGAGAGCAGACAGCCGACCGGGACATCCGCGACCAGGCGCCGCTTGACGGCCGTGCGCAGGGCATCGAGGACCGCGTCCTCCCAGTCCCGTTCGCTCCACCCGGCGTGGTCGTCGCGGCGAGTGAAATCCGGTTCCCAATAGGTGATTTCACGACGTCGACCGTCGGGTTCGACCACCAGCAGGGTGCCGGGAGGCAGCTTGCGCACGCCGCACAGGATGGTGCGCGGGGCGGGCACCACCGAATGGAAGCTGAGGTAGTGGTGCAACGCGATCGGGTCGATGTGGGTGTCGACGCCGCCCCCGGCCAGCAGCGCCGGCAGCGACGATGCGAAGCGCAGGCGGCGGGAGTCCTCCGAGATGTAGAGCGGCTTGATGCCCAGACGATCACGGCCCAAGACCACCCGGCCACTGTCGCGCTCGGTGATGGCGAAGGCGAACATCCCGTGCAACCGCTCGACGAATCGGTCGCCCCAGTGGTGGTAGGCCTTGAGTAACACCTCGGTGTCGCTGTGGGAGAAGAACCGGTATCCGTGGCCGGCGAGTTCGTCGCGCAGGGCCTCGTAGTTGTAGATGCAGCCGTTCCAGCAGATCGTCAGGCCGAGGTCGGCGTCCACCATCGGCTGGGCACCGGCCTCGGACAGATCGATGATCTTCAGCCGGCGATGGCCGAGCGCCACCCGGCCCTGGGACCACACGCCCGCGCCGTCCGGCCCGCGCGGCTCCATCGTCTCGGCCATGGCCGCCACCGCGGCCACATCGGGGGCCTGATTGTCGAGACGGACTTCACCCGCCGCTCCACACATCGATCCCGACCCATCCCGTCTGCTCGCTGACTCGGCCCTCCTATTTACCCGGGCGGCGCGGATTTCAACCGGGCCGAGACGTCCCTCACATAAACCGCGCCCCTCGGCCAGGGGCACGAGGGGCGCGGGGCCCGCCTCACGACGGGCCTGGGGTGTGGTCTCCTTCAGCGAGTCAGGAAACCCCCTCCAGCTCTTCACCGGTCACGTCGACCTGCTTGATCGGGCCGGTGAACCAGTTCTTCACCGATGCGTGCCAGTAGATCCACAGCAGGATCAGTACACCGCCGACGACCAACGGCGTGTAGTTGACGAACTTCCACTCGAAGCTGGCATCCCACGGTGCGCCGCCGATCGAGGTGGGGAACATCGCGATGATCGAGGTGATGATGATCTCGGCCAACGCCAGGGGAGCCATCCACTTGTGGTGCCCCCGCAGGTTCCACCGCCCCAGCGGGAACGAGTCACCGGCCTTCCAGCGGAAGTAGATCGGCACCGCGAAGCACAGGTACAGACCCACCACGCCGATCGACACCACCGCGAAGAATGCGATCGGGACCGGAGCGCCGTTGATGTCCACCTCGACCAGCGCGGGCAGCGTCAGTACTGCCGCGATCGCGGCGGTGATCATCACGGCATTGGCCGGAACTTTGCCGGCGTTGACCTTCGACCACAGCTGGTGACCCGGCACCGCCCGGTCACGGCTGAACGCGAACAGCATGCGCGAGGCGCTGGTCTGGCAGGCGGTGGTGCAGAACAGCTGGCCCGCCGTCGAGATCAGCAACACCGCACCGGCCCACTTGGAGTCCAGCGCCTGGCTGAAGATCGTGGCCACCGCGCCGCCACCGGCGGTGACGCCGTCGACGTCCTGCACGGCGAACAGGAAGGTCAGCAGCAGGATCCAGCCGCCGATCGCCGAGTAGAAGATCGACCGCCAGATGCCCTTGGCGGCGCCGTCGGCGGCGCTCTTGGTCTCCTCGGACAGGTGAGCCGACGCGTCGTAGCCGGTGATCGTGTACTGCGTCAGGATTGCCGACATCGGCAGCACGAACAGCAGGAACCCAAACCCTGAGGTGGACCCGCCGAAGAAGCCGGTGTTGTTGACCGTGGTGGTGAACACCGTGGACAAGCTGGCGTGCTGTGCGGGCAGCGCCCACAGGATCACGATGACCGCCGCGGCACCGAAGACGTGCCACCACACCGAGATGTTGTTGATCACGGCCAGCAGGTGGCTGGAGAAGATGTTGATGGTCGCGACGATCACCAGGATGACCAGGAACATGATGAACGTCCGCGTCAGGCTGTAGCCGGCCAGCCAGCTCTCGCTGAACGTGCCCAGCGTCAGGTCCAGGAACGTCGCCGACCCGTAGGCCACCGAGGCCAGGATGGCGATCAGCCCGACCAGGTTCAGCCATCCGGTGTAGAACCCGGCCTTGGGTCCACCGAGTTTGGCTGCCCACCAATAGATCCCGCCCGATGTCGGGAACGCCGACACCATTTCGGACATGCACAGCCCGATCATCAGGATGAACACCGACAGAATCGGCCAACCCCAGGCGATGGCCGCCGGGCCGCCGTTGTTCCAGCCCAGGCCGAACGACGTGAAGCAGCCGGCCAGGATGGAGATGATCGAGAACGAGATGGCGAAGTTGGAGAACCCGGACCAGGACCGGTGCAGCTCCTGGGTATAGCCGAGGCTGGCAAGGTGCCGTTCGTCCTCGTCGAGTATTTCGTGACCCTCTGGCACGGCTCTTCTCCTTCTGATCCGTTCTGGGCATCGATGGCGGAGAGGCGTCGACCGGCGCTCTCTGGTTAGGGACAATAGGCCGCTATTGGTCTGGTGTCCTACCTTTGGAGTGACGTTTATGTAAATCTGGAGGACGACATCGCCGCGGCGGCGATGTCCAATGGTTGACTTTCCGTCGAATCATCTGCGAACCGCCGCTATCGAGAGGGACACCCGTGACGTCTGGAGGTGTGGGCCGGCGCCGGCCCGGTCTGTTGGTGCAGGCCGAGCTGGAAGCGATGGTGGCCGCCGGTGAGATCGACACGGTGATCGTCGCCTTCACCGACATGCAGGGCCGGCTGACCGGCAAGCGGGTCGCGGCGCGGCTGTTCGTCGAGGAGGTGGCCGCGCACGGCTCGGAGTGTTGCAACTACCTGCTGGCCGTCGACGTGGACATGAACACCGTCGACGGATATGCGATGTCGAGCTGGGAGTCCGGCTACGGCGACATGGTGATGACCCCGGACTTCTCCACGCTGCGCGTGCTGCCGTGGCTGCCGGGGACCGCGCTGGTGATGGCCGACCTGTCCTGGGTCGATGGCGGCCCGGTGAACCCGGCCCCGCGCAGCATCCTGCGCACCCAGCTGGACCGATTGGCCCAGCGCGGCCTGGAGGCGTTCGTCGGCACCGAACTGGAGTTCATGGTGTTCGACGACACCTACCGGGCGGCCTGGGCGGCCGGGTACCGGGGGCTGTCCAAGGCCACCGACTACAACGTCGACTACGCGATCCACGCCTCCACCCGGATGGAGCCGCTGCTGCGCGACATCCGCCTCGGCATGGACGGCGCCGGGATGTACTGCGAAGGGGTCAAGGGCGAGTGCAACTTCGGCCAGCAGGAGATCGCGTTCCGCTACGACAGCGCCCTGGTCACCTGCGACAACCACACCATCTACAAGAACGGCGCCAAAGAGATCGCCGACCAGCACGGTAAGAGTCTGACGTTCATGGCGAAATACGATGAGCGCGAAGGCAACAGCTGTCACATCCACATCTCGCTGCGCGGCACCGACGGTTCTCCGGTCTTCGCTGATGCCGACGAGCCGCTGGGGATGTCGCCGATGTTCCGCAGCTTCATCGCCGGCCAGCTGGCCACACTGCGTGAGCTGACCCTGTTCTATGCGCCGAACATCAACTCCTACAAGCGTTTCGTCGAGGGCAGCTTCGCGCCGACGGCGATCGCCTGGGGGCTGGACAACCGGACCTGCGCGCTGCGCGTCGTCGGCCACGGCCATTCCATGCGGATGGAATGCCGGGCGCCCGGCGGCGACGTCAACCAGTACCTGGCGGTGGCCGCGCTGATCGCCGGCGGTCTGTACGGCATCGACAACGGGCTGGAGCTGCCCGACGCCTACGCCGGAAACGCGTACACCAGCGGCGCGCAGCGGCTACCGACCACGTTGGCCGAGGCCGCCGCGCTGTTCGAAGGCTCCACGATTGCCCGTGAGGCATTCGGCGACGAGGTCGTCGAGCACTACCTCAACAACGCGCGCATCGAGCTGGCCGCATTCAATTCCGCGGTCACCGACTGGGAAAGGGTGCGCGGCTTTGAACGGCTCTAGCCGGATGGACCGCCCCGTCATCGGGCTGACGACCTATCTGCAGCAGGCCCGCAGCGGAATCTGGGACGTGCACGCCAGCTTCCTGCCGGGCATCTATCTGCAAGGTGTCACCCTGGCAGGCGGCATCGCCATGCTGCTGCCGCCGCAGCCGGTGGACGCCGAGATCGCCGGCCGGGTGCTCGACGGGATCGACGGGCTGATCATCACCGGCGGCCGGGATGTCGACCCCGCGGCCTACGGCCACGACGCACACCCGAACACCGACCAGCCCGACAGCGACCGCGACGCCTGGGAATTCGCCCTGGTGGCCGCGGCCATGCGACGGCATCTGCCGCTGCTCGGGATCTGCCGCGGCGCGCAGGTGCTCAACGTGGCGCTGGGCGGCACCCTGCATCAGCACCTGCCCGACCTCGTCGGCCACACCCGCCACCAGCAGGGCAACGCAGTGTTCACCACCTCGACGATCCAGACGGTGGCGGGCAGCAGGCTGGCCGGGCTGGTGGGGGAGAGCACGACCGCGCAGTGCTATCACCATCAGGCCATCGACCGGCTCGGTGACGGCCTGATGGTCAGCGCGCTGGACGGCGAAGGCGTGATCGAGGGCGTCGAGGTTCCCGGCGACGACTTCGTGCTGGCCGTGCAGTGGCATCCCGAGGAGACGTTGGACGATCTTCGAGTCTTCGCCGGCCTGGTCGAGGCCGCGCGGGTGTATACGACAGAGAGAGTAGGAAGTTGATAACCGAACTGGTCAATCCGGCCACAGAGCAGCCGCTGCGGACGGTCGAGCTGACCGACGCCGCCGGTGTCGACGACGCCGTCGCGCGCGCCAAGGTTGCGCAGAAGGCATGGGCGGCAAAGGCTCCCGCCGAGCGAGCGGCCGCACTGCGGGCGTTCGCCGCGGTGGTCGACGCCCATGTCGCTGAGCTGGCCGCCCTGGAGGTGGCCAACTCGGGGCATCCCGTCGGCGCCGCCGAATGGGAGGCCGGTCATGTGCGGGACGTGCTCCAGTTCTACTCGGCCACACCGGAGCGGTTGTCGGGCAAGCAGATTCCGGTGGCCGGCGGGCTGGACGTGACGTTCAACGAGCCGATGGGGGTGATCGGGGTCATCACCCCGTGGAACTTCCCGATGCCGATCGCGGTATGGGGTTTCGCGCCCGCGCTGGCGGCCGGCAACGCGGTGGTGCTCAAGCCCGCCGAGTGGACTCCGCTGACCTCCATGCGGCTCGGCGAGCTCGCGGTGGAAGCCGGATTGCCCGCCGACCTGTTCCAGGTGTTGCCCGGGCGCGGGTCGGTGGTCGGGGAGCGGTTCATCACCCACCCGGATGTCCGCAAGATCGTGTTCACCGGCTCCACCGAGGTCGGCACCAAGGTGATGGCCGGTGCGGCCAACCAGATCAAGCGGGTGACCCTCGAATTGGGCGGCAAGAGCGCCAATATCGTGTTCGCCGACTGCGATCTAGAGAAGGCCGCGGCCACTGCGCCCTACGGGGTCTTCGACAACGCCGGCCAGGACTGCTGTGCCCGTAGCCGGATCCTGGTGCAGCGCAGCGTGTTCGACAAGTTCATGGAGATGCTCGAACCGGCCGTCAAGGGCCTGGTCGTCGGCGATCCCGCCGCCAGGGAGACCGAGATGGGTCCGCTGGTGTCGCGCAAGCATTTCGAGTCGGTGGCCGCCTACGTGCCCGACGACGCGCCGGTGGCCTTCCGCGGCTCGGCGCCGAGTGGACCCGGATTCTGGTTCCCGCCCACGGTGCTCACCCCGGCGCGCACCGACCGCACGGTCACCGAGGAGATCTTCGGACCGGTCGTCACGGTGCTGCCGTTCGAAGACGAGGCCGACGCGATCGCCCTGGCCAACGACACCGAATACGGTCTGTCCGGCTCGATCTGGACCGACAACCTGTCGCGGGCGGTCCGGGTCTCCCGAGCGGTGGAGGCCGGCAACCTGAGCGTCAACTCCCATTCGTCGGTGCGGTACAACACCCCGTTCGGCGGGTTCAAGCAATCCGGGCTTGGCCGTGAGCTCGGTCCCGATGCGCCCCTGCACTTCACCGAAACAAAGAACGTCTTTTTCGCAGTAGAGGAGAGCTAGATGAATCTGTCACAGCGACTCAAGGACAAGGTCGCCGTCGTCACCGGTGGCGCCAGCGGCATCGGGCTGGCGACCGTCAAGCGGATGCGGGACGAAGGTGCGATCGTCGTCATCGGCGATCTCGACGAGACCACCGGACAGTCGGTGGCCAACGACCTCAACGTGACCTTCGTCCAGGTCGACGTCGCCGACCAGGTCGCGGTGGATCGATTGTTCGACACCGCATTCGAATTGCACGGCGGGGTCGACATCGCGTTCAACAACGCCGGCATCAGCCCGCCCGACGACGACCTGATCGAGAGCACCGGTATCGACGCGTGGGACCGGGTGCAGGACGTGAACCTGAAGTCGGTGTTCTTCTGCTGCAAGGCCGCGCTGCGGCACATGGTGCCCGCGCAGCGCGGATCGATCATCAACACCGCGTCGTTCGTCGCGGTCAACGGCTCGGCGACCTCACAGATCTCCTACACCGCCTCCAAGGGCGGCGTGCTGGCCATGTCGCGCGAGCTCGGAATTCAGTACGCGCGGCAGGGAATTCGGGTCAACGCGCTGTGCCCCGGTCCGGTGAACACCCCGCTGCTGCGGGAGCTGTTCGCCAAGGACCCGGAGCGCGCAGCGCGCCGACTGGTGCACGTGCCGATGGGCCGTTTCGCCGAGCCGGAGGAGCTGGCCGCCGCGGTGGCGTTCCTGGCCA
Organism: Mycobacterium sp. shizuoka-1; assembly: GCF_002723835.1. GTDB lineage: Bacteria > Actinomycetota > Actinomycetes > Mycobacteriales > Mycobacteriaceae > Mycobacterium. Next base: position 144,032 of record NZ_BEWG01000057.1, read on the forward strand.
GTGACGACGCGTCGTTCATCACCGGGTCGAGCTTCCTGGTCGACGGCGGCATCACCGGCCACTACGTGACCCCGCTGTAAGGACGGGTGAGCGTGACGGCCGAACCGGAACCGCAGCAGGCCTCCGAGGCTCTGCTGCGTCCGGTGCGGCTGGGCAACGCGTTCGAGGACACCGTCGGGCGGCTGCTGCAGACCATCAAACTCGGCGTGCTGACGCCGGGCGATTCGCTGCCACCCGAACGGGAGCTGGCCGCGCGCCTCGGGGTCAGCCGTGACACCGTCCGCGAGGCGATCAAGTCGCTGGCCGACGCCGGCTACCTGGTGTCGCGGCGCGGCCGCTACGGCGGCACCTTCCTGGCCGAGTCATTGCCCGCGCAGACCGAGGGAGTGGTGCGCTTCAGCAGGGCCGACATCGACGACGCCCTGCGATTGCGGGAGATCCTCGAAGTCGGTGCCGCCCGGATGGCGGCCACCCGCACGCTGACCGCCGCCGAGCGCGACGGGCTGTGGTCGCGGATGACCGACGTGCGCTGCGCGTGTGCCGAGGACTACCGGCGGCTGGACTCCCGCCTGCATCTGGCGATCGCCGAGGCCGCCGGATCGGCGTCGCTGGTGCCGCTGGTGGCCGAGAACCGGATGCGCCTGAATGCGCTGCTGGACCAGATACCGTTGCTGCGCCGCAACATTGCGCATTCCGACGAACAACACGAGGCGATCGTGATCGCGATTCTGGCCGGCGACCCCGATGCGGCCGCCACCGCGATGCAGGCCCACGTCGCCGGCTCGGCGGCCCTGCTGCACGGCTTCCTGGACTAGCTGCCGCGGACCAGCGGCCCGGCCATGCGGAGATCGGGCTGAGAGCGCTCGAGCGGGGTGGTGATGACCCGAATCCACGTCGCGGTGAGCCATGCCGCGCACAGCGCCGCGATCACCATCCAGGCCGTGGGCCCCTGCGTCTGCCCAGGAGGTGCGCTCTGATGCCACCAGATGACGCCGACGCCGGTCACGGTCGCCAACCCGCTGACCGCACCGGCCACCCAACACCACCGGAAGTGCCGGACGGTCACCGCGATGACCGACGCCGCGGCGGCCAGCAGAGACATCGCAGCGGCCACCAGGCAGATCGGGATCCGGGCCGCCGGCGCGTCGCTGATCTCGGCCCAGCCGGTCGTCGCCGCGCCGACCGATCCGGCGGCAACGGCGAGGGTGACCAGGCGCGCCGGTCGGCTCATCCACACCTCGTCGAGCACCCGCCGCCAGATCTGGCGCAACATCGGATCGACGGGGGAGGCGCTACGGCGGGACACGTTCACTGGTCGTACCGGTCGGGGCGCTGGTTCCCGGCCGCTCAACCGACCTGGTCGTCGCGGTGCGCGGCGCTGATCATGTCCTCGCGGGCGCGGGCGACCCGGGACCGGATCGTGCCCACCGGGCAGCCGCAGACCTCGGCCGCTTCGGCATAGGACAGGCCGAGCACCTGGGTCAGCATCAGGGCGTCGCGGCGGTCGGTGTCCAGGCCGTCGAGCAACATCCGGATCTCGACGATGTCCTCGAATCGAGCGGCGCTGGGCCTGGTGTCGAGCACCTGCTCCAGATCGACCGCCGAGTTCGTCCGCGGCCGGGCCTGATTGCGCCGGATCTGGTCGATGACCACTCGGCGGGCGATCGACATCAACCACGTGCGTGCCGACGAGCGGCCGGAGAACCGGGGCAGCGCCCCGAGCGCGCGCAGGAAGGTCTCCTGGGTGAGGTCGTCGGCGTGACCCGGATCACCCAGGAATGCGACGGTGCGCCAGACGTCGCGCTGAGTGGCCTTGATGAACGCATCGAGGGCGGCCGAATCGCCGCGCCCGGCGGCCAGGGCCAGCACGGTCACCTGGTCGTCGTCGCGTTCGCCCACGGTCAGTGAGAGTAGGGGATGACCGCGACCGGCACATCTGGGGGGCCGGACCGAAGCGTATTTTGGGAGTCTCGGGAACCGATCGGCCTCGTGCGCCGACCAACACCCGGGCACCACTGAGCCAAGGAGGGCGATGACGGCATCCGTCGTGGGCGGTCCAGCCGCCACGGACGCGGCCGGCGCGCAGGGACAGGTGCACCGGGTCGAACTCGACGTCTCGGGAATGTCCTGCGCGGCCTGTGCGGCGCGGATCGAGACCAAACTCAACAAGCTCGACGGCGTGCGCGCCTCGGTGAACTACGCCACGCGGGTGGCCAGCGTCGACGTCCCCGATGCGGTGGCGGCCGACGACCTGTGCGCGGTGATCCGCAAGGCCGGCTACGACGCTGCCCCACGTTCGGCCTCACCGGCCGCGCCGGTGGACCCCGACGATCAACTGGCCCGTAACCTGCTGCGCAGGCTGGCCATCGCCGCGGTGTTGTTCGTGCCGCTGGCCGACCTGTCGGTGATGTTCGCGGTCGTCCCGAGCACCCGGTTCGCCGGCTGGGAGTGGGTGCTGACCGCGCTGGCGGCACCGATCGTCACCTGGGCGGCCTGGCCGTTCCACCGGGTCGCGCTGCGCAACGCCCGTCACGGCGCCGCCTCGATGGAAACCCTGATCTCGGTCGGCGTCACCGCGGCCACCCTGTGGTCGCTGTACACGATCTTCGTCGGGCACCGCAGCCGGCAGACCGACGGCATCTGGCAGGCGCTGGTGGGCAGCGACGCCATCTACCTGGAGGTCGCCGCCGGTGTCACGGTGTTCATCCTGGCCGGCCGGTATTTCGAGGCGAAGGCGAAATCGCGCGCGGGCAGCGCGTTGCGGGCGCTGGCGGCGCTGAGCGCCAAGAACGTGTCGGTGCTGCTGGCCGACGGCACCGAGATGGTGCTGCCCGCCGACGAACTCAAGGAGCAGCAACGGTTCGTGGTGCGCCCCGGCGAGACGATCGCCGCCGACGGGCTGGTGGCCGAGGGCAGCGCCGCGATCGACATGAGTGCCATGACCGGCGAGGCCAAGCCGGCGCGCGCGAACCCGGGTGATCCGGTGATCGGCGGGACGGTGGTGCTCGACGGCCGGCTGATCGTCGAAGCCGCCGCGGTGGGTGCCGACACGCGGTTCGCCGGGATGGTGCGGCTGGTCGAGGAGGCACAGGCGCAGAAGGCCGACGCGCAACGGCTGGCCGACCGGATCGCGGGTGTGTTCGTGCCCGCGGTGTTCGCGATCGCGGCCCTGACGGCCACCGGCTGGTTGTTGGCCGGCGCCGACGCCGACCGCGCGTTTTCGGCGGCCCTGGCCGTGCTGGTGATCGCCTGCCCCTGCGCGCTGGGGCTGGCGACCCCGACCGCGATGATGGTGGCTTCCGGGCGGGGGGCCCAGCTGGGCATCTTCCTCAAGGGGTACCGGGCGCTGGAGGCGATCCGCGCCGTGGACACCGTGGTGTTCGACAAGACCGGAACCCTGACGACGGGGCACCTGGCCGTCACCGAGGTGACCGCCGCCGACGGCTGGGACCTCACCGAGGTCCTGGCGCTGGCCGCCGCGGTCGAGGTGGCCTCCGAGCATGCCGTCGCGGTCGCCATCGCCACGGCCACCGAACAGCGTCGGCCGGTGGAGGATTTCAGATCGCATGCCGGGCGCGGGGTGACCGGCACTGTCTCCGGCCGGCAGGTGCGCGTCGGCCGCCCGTCTTGGGTCGCCGAGCGTGCCGCGGTGCCCGCCGCCGTCCAGTCGGCTCGCCGCAGCGGTGAATCACGTGGTGAGACAGTCGTTTTGGTGGCCGTCGACGACCAGGTGTGCGGGGCGATCGCGGTGGCCGATGCGGTCAAGGACTCGGCGGCCGGTGCGGTGGCCGCGCTGCACAGCCGGGGACTGCGCACCGTGCTGCTGACGGGGGACAACGCCACCGCAGCCGGTGCGGTGGCGGCGGTGGTCGGGATCGACGAGGTCATCGCCGAGGTGCTCCCCGAAGGCAAGGTCGACGTGATCGAGCAGCTGCGTGAGCAGGGCCGGGTGGTCGCCATGGTCGGCGACGGGATCAACGACGGGCCCGCGCTGGCGTCGGCGGATCTCGGTCTGGCAATCGGGCGTGGGACCGACGTGGCGATCGGTGCGGCCGACATCATCCTGGTGCGCGACGATCTTGACATCGTCCCGCAGGCTCTCGACCTCGCCCGCGCCACGATGCGCACGATCCGGACCAATCTGTTCTGGGCATTCGGCTACAACGTGGCGGCCGTTCCGATCGCCGCGGCCGGACTGCTCAACCCGCTGATCGCCGGTGCGGCGATGGCGTTCTCGTCGTTCTTCGTCGTGTCGAACAGTCTGCGGTTGCGCAACTTCGACGCCCGCTAGTCACCGAAAGGCAGATCAGATGTCCCAGCAGACCTTCCTGGTTACCGGCCTGCATTGTCAGAGCTGTGTGCGGGCGGTGAGCGGCGCGTTGACCGCACTGCCCGCGGTCAGCGCCGTCGAGGTGGACCTGGACGCCGACGGCGCCTCCACGGTCCGGGTCGAGTCCGCCACCGACCTCAGCGTCGAGCAGGTTCGTACCGCGCTCGAGGAAGAGGGCGAATTCGCCGTCGTGGGCTGATACGGCTGCCACGATGGAGTCCCCACGTCAGAAGGAGACAATGATGTCCCGAACAGCAGGCGAGCGGTATCAGTGTGGCGAGTGCGGAGCCACCATCGTCTACGAAAAGCCTTGCCCCTGTTGCAAGTCTGCCAGCGACCACGCCGAAACGTGCTGCGGGCAGCAGATGTCGAAGGTGACATAGTCGCCATTTCCTGAGGTCGGCCCGCGGCTGTCGTGCCGCGCGGTGATCGTCTCCGGCGCCGGTGGGGTGAACGGCGTTTCCGGACAGGAATTTTCGCCGCTACAGCGGCATATCTGAGTTCGTGCTGCCGGCAGGTCGGTCGCGAGCTGCCATCGGGAATCGAGGGCGTGGCGATGTGCTGCATCGACGTCGTGGCTCGCGCCCGGCCTGCCTGCGGCCAACCTAACATATGTTCATCTGAACAGCTAGACTGATGATCTTCCCGTCTGGTGCCCGCAGAGAGGACTGTGCATGGCCGAGTACACCTTGCCCGAGCTGGATTACGACTACGGCGCTCTGGAGCCGCACATCTCCGGCGAGATCAACGAGATCCACCACAGCAAGCACCACGCGACCTACGTCAAGGGGCTCAACGACACCTTGGCCAAGCTCGAGGAAGCTCGCTTCAAGGATGATCATGCGGCGATATTCCTGCACGAGAAGAACCTGGCGTTTCATCTCGGCGGGCACGTGAACCACTCGATCTGGTGGAAGAACCTGTCTCCCAACGGCGGCGACAAACCTGTCGGGGAGCTGGCCGCCGCCATCGACGACGCGTTCGGGTCATTCGATGCGTTCCGCTCCCAGTTCACCGCGGCGGCCAACGGATTGCAGGGTTCCGGTTGGGCGGTGCTCGGGTACGAGCCCCTCGGCGGCACCCTGCTGACGTTCCAGCTCTACGACCAGCAGGCCAACGTGCCGGTCGGGATCGTGCCCCTGCTGCAGGTCGACATGTGGGAACACGCCTATTACCTGCAGTACAAGAACGTCAAAGCCGACTACGTGAAAGCATTTTGGAACGTCGTCAACTGGGCCGACGTGCAGGACCGGTTCGGTGCTGCCGCCGCGAAACGCGGTTAGCTCAGCCCGCGCCGCCCCGGTTCTCGGCCAGCTTGCGCAGCATCGCGTTGTAGGCGTCGAGGTCGTCGTCGTAGTGCGCGTCGGCGTGCCGGTCGGTGCGTGCGGCGGTCCGGCGGTCCTGACGGGTCCACTGCACGACCAGTGCCACCACCACGACAATGATCGGCAGTTCACTTGAGCCCCAAGCGATCGCCCCACCCAGGTGCTGGTCGTCGTTGAGGCTGCCCAGCCATGGCAGATCGAGGTTGCGGTAGAACGTTCCGCCCAGCACCGACGTCATGGTCATCGTCGCGATACCGAAGAACGCGTGGAACGGCATCACCGCGAACAGCATGCCGAGTCGTCCGATGAACGGCAGGCGCTTGGGTCCCGGATCGATACCGATGATGCCCCAGAAGAACAGATATCCGGTGATCAGGAAGTGCAGGCTCATGAACTCGTGGCCCCAGTGGTACCGCACCAGCGTGTCGAACAGCGGGGTGAAGTACACGGCATAGAGCGAGCCGACGAACAGGACGAACGCCGTTGCCGGGTGGGACAGGAACCGCGATATCGGCGAATGCACCAGCCACAACAGCCATTCCCGCGGTCCTGGCGGGTGGCCGGCGCCGGCGACGGGCAGCGCACGTAGGGCCAAAGTGATCGGTGCTCCCAGCACGAGGAAGACCGGAATGAACATGTTCAGTGCCATGTGCTCGGACATGTGCACGCTGAACATCGCCGACCCGTAGGCGCGCACGCCCGACCCGGTGGCGAACAAGAATGCCGCGCAACCGAACAGCCATGCCACCGTGCGTCCCGGCGGCCAGCTGTCACCGCGGCGGCGCAGCCGCACGACCCCGATCAGGTATGCGGCCGCCAGCGCCACCGCGGCCATCCCGAGCAGAACGTCGAAGCGCCACACGGTCAGCAGCCGAACCGCACTGGGGGGATCGGGCAGCTGGTATCCCAGGAACACGTCCCACGCGGTGAACTGGTGGGCCAGCAGCCGCGGCGCCGTCTGCACGGCCATCGCGGACACGGCCGCCACCGCAAGGACGGCAGCCAGGGCACCGGCCAGGGTGACGCCGCGGGCGGACCGAAGCCGGCCGACGTCGAAAAGCCAGCCGAACAGCAGGGCGGCCCCGGCCAGCACTCCGAGTCGGCCGTAATCCGAGCCGGTCAGCCCCGCCGGGGTGGCCAGGAGGAACAGCAGCAGCGCGCCGTACACCAGCGCCACCGCGCCCGCGGCGACCTCGACGACCAGCACGCGCCGGCGCAGCTCGGCCGTCGGCGGGGAGACGACGGCGCTGACCTTGACTCCGGTCAACACCGCGAGGGCGAGCGCGAACACGATGGCGGCACTGGTCGCGTAGTCGTGATCGGGCCCCTGTCCGGCGTTGCCGCTGACCGGCAGCACGATCACCCCGATCAGCGTGGGGATCACCAGTGCGGCGTGCCAGACCCAGCGGACCGTGAGCCGCAGTGAGATGGTCACGACGGCGGCGGCCACCGCAACGGCGATCCATCCGCGAGCCATTTCCGAGGCGCCGAGCGCACTTCCGATGCCCGCGCCGCCGATCAGGCGGCTCAACGGCACCCCGGCGGCGTTCGCCGATTGGATCAGCACCATCGCCAGCGAGCTCACCAACCACAGTGGTGCCAGGCGTTCGGCCATCAGGTGGACCCGGAACGACGCCGGATCCAGCACACCGCGGTCGTCGGGCTCCGCGGTGATCACGACGAAGACCAGCGCGCCGAGACAGATCGCGGCGGCCAGGGTGGCGGTGAAATAGCCCACGACCTCAGCGACGCTGGTCGCGGCGCCCGGATACGAATCACCGGTCGCGCTGAACCGGCTGGCGCCGGTGACGGCGGCGTGGCCGGCCAGCGCGGCGACCATGGCCAGGTAACCGGCGAGGATCCACCGACCCGCCGGCCGGGCGGCTGCCTGGGTCGACTCCATCGTCGAAAGTCTACGACTGCCCGTCGTAGTCGAGTCGCCGTGGTGGGAACTTTCTGGTGCGATGGGTCGACCATTGCTGAGGCGCGGACGACGAGTCGACGTAAGGAGTTGGGCCGGTGATTGCAGACCTCACGCTGCGGTGGTTGGTCACCATCCTGTTCGTTCTCGGCGCCGCGGAGTGCCTGTATGCCCTTGCGGTCGGCAACCGGCGGCCGGTGACCGTGATCGGCCAGTTGCTGCACGTTGCCATGGCCGTCGCGATGGCGGTGATGGCCTGGCCGTCGGGTGCCGCGCTGCCCACTGTCGCGCCGATGGTGTTCTTCCTCTTCGCGACCGGCTGGTTCGTCGTCGTCACGGCCGGCCCGATCGGCGCCGGGCATCGGATCGCCGGCAGCTACCACGCGCTGATGATGCTCGCGATGGCTTGGATGTATGCGGTCATGAACGGCCACCTGTTGCCCGGCCAGTCGACCTATGTCGGCAATCCGTCAGATACGGGTTCGGCGGCGGGGGGCTCGGGTCATGCCGGGCACGCCGGGATGAACATGCCAGGAATGGACATGCCGGGGATGGATATGACCGGGACGGCCGGCTCCGGCGCCAGTTACCCGGTCTACATCACCACGCTGAACTGGGTGTGCGCCGTGGGTTTCGCGGTGGCAGCGGTGTATTGGCTGTTCCGGTACCTCGCGGCGCGCATGGACCGCGAACCCGCCGATGCCGGCGTGCCGCTGGGGTTTCTGTGTCAGTCGATGATGGCGGCCGGCATGGCGATCATGTTCGGCGTGATGCTCTAGCGCGACGACGAACTGTGGCCCGGCCGTCGGCCGGGCCACAGCAGTGCACTGGTGGGCTAGCAGGACCCCTGCGCCCGCAGCGATGTCTGCGCCGCCCGCACGGTGCACGACTTCGCCGTCGAGGACGCTGAACGGTGCGGAGTGGCCGTGACGTGGTGGCCGCTGAGCTGGCGAATCACCGAAGCGGACAAATTGGCCTCGTCCGGTAGCGCCACACCCTTGGCCTGCAGTGCGTCGTAGGTGGTCTTGATCAAACCGCCGTTGAGCAGGCCCGTCACCGTGCCGTTCGTGCCGTGGGTGGGATGGGCGTAATTGGGGGTGCCGAATGCACTGTGGTAATTCGCCCCGAGCGGAGAGTCGTCCAACGCCTTGGTGAATGCGGTGTTCTGGTTGAACACCCGGTCGCCGAGCGCCTGGATCGCCCGGATGCCGGGCGCCGGATTGCCCGGCGTGGTCTCCGAGCCGAAGCCGGGCCGGCCGACCGCGTCGCCCGACGGCGTGCTGTAGCCGTGCGCCGAGGCGATCCCCGCCGCAGGAGTGGCCACCATCAGCACGGTGGCCAGCGCGGCCCCGCCCAATACGGTGCCGGTGAAGACGCGATGTCGCTGGGTGTCAAGGGTTCTCATGTGGTCAATGCCTTTCGTCGAATGTGTTGTCGGTCAGCGCTTCTGGCTGTCACATGCGGCTGTCGTGGTGCGGGCTTCCGGGTCGGCGCAGACGTTCTTCGAGCCGCCCGCGCCGGCCGATCCGCTCGCGCCGGTTCCGCCGCCGGTCTTGGCGCTCCCGCTCTTGGCGGCGCCGCCACCGGAGCCACTACTGCTGCTGCCACCCGAGTCCGAGCCACCGTGATCGTGGCCCGGGTGTGCGGCCGCGATTCCCGGCGCGGCCAGCGTCAACGCCGCGGCCGCGATCAGCGTGCCGAGCAGCCTCGGCACACGTGGTCGTCCCTGTGTCATGCGCATCTCCCGTGTTCGCGGGGCGGCGGATCTACTACGATATGTAGTACTTGGGCGCAGATGTCTGCGCGCGTGTCCCCGGCCCAACCTGTGTTGTCGGTATCAACTTCGTGCGGATTCCCGAGCGGCTGCGGTGACCGCTGACGCGTCACAGCAGGCGATCAGGAAACGCACAGACAATTGGTCGCCGCGCGTCCGGGAAAGTTCCCGCGAGATCAGGCTGCCGAACCGTCGGTGGGGTAGAGGTGCCCGCGTCGTCGACCCCGAGAGGCGTTGTCGGGCAACACCACATCGGCGGTGACGCCCACGGCGTCAGATCGCGGCGCCGGACCGGGGGTGCGGGCGTCGCGCCATACCAGCAGCGCCAGCACCGTCCCGGCCAGGACCGGCAGGTGCGACAGGATGCGGTCCAGGCCCACCGCACCCGACGCCGCGTCGCTCACGACGTATCCGGTGAGGATCGCGGTGAACACCGCCAGCACGCCGGCCAGGCCGGCGGCCGCCGCGGGGCGCGCCGCCGCGACGATCATGACGACGCCCAATGCCGCCGACCATGCGGTCGATTCGTTGAGCAGGTGTCCGCCCATCATCGCGTGATGCCCGGGCGCCGCCGTGCCGATGCCGGCGCCGGCGGCCTGGGCGATCGCCAGTCCCAGTTGGATCAGCCCGACCAGTCCCAGCGTCCAGCGCAGCCAGGTGGCACTCGCCGGCAGCCGACGGGACGCCCGCGACGCCGCGGGCCGCTCGCCGGGGGCCGCGACGGCCGCCACCTGGGAGCGGCCGGCCAGGCGCCGCAGCAGCTGGGTCTGCTCGACGGCCTGCGCATACCAGTCGCCGCAGGCAGCGCAGGTGGCGAGATGCTCGTCGACCCGGGCGGCGGGAACAGGTTCGCGTTCGCCGTCGATCCGGGCTGACAACGCCTCCTGGGCGACAGTGCAGTCCACGTTGCAATAGTCGCCTATCCGGCCTGGATTGTTCCAGCGTCCCGGGCGCAATCGGCCTCCTGGGCTAGATTCCTATTCATGGACGGGCCGGGAGATGAGGGCAAGGTCGAGCGTGCCTCGTCCGCGCTGGCCGACGTCGACATCCACGGCTGGACCCAGCGCTTCGATCTGCTCTCCGACCCGCACCGGCTGGAGATTCTGCTCGGGCTGCACCGGGCCCCCGGGATCTGCGTCGGTGACCTGGCGGCAGCGGTGAGCCGATCGGAAAACGCTGTCTCGCAAGCGCTGCGCGTGCTGCGTCAACAGGGCTGGGTCAGCTCCACACGGGTGGGCCGGCAGGTGAGCTACCGCCTGGAGGATCACACCGTGCACGACCTGTTGCACTGGATCGGCGCCGCGCACTCCGACGTTCACGCCGAATAGCGCGATCGGTTCACCCGAATATCTGTACAGGTAGACAGATGACCGGGCGCGGGCATAGGCTTCCCACTCGGGACGGGGACACCGCCGTCATCGCGAGGAGGCACCTTTGAGCGTCCGGATCACGGCGATGCACATGAGTGACGGCCTGGTCAACGCGCCCACGTCGGTGGTCTTCGGGCTCCTGGCCATCGCGGTGGTCGGCTTCTGCGGCTGGCGGGCGCGCACCGAACTCGACGAGCGCACCGTTCCGCTGGCCGGGCTGGTCGCGGCCTTCATCTTCGCCGTCCAGATGATCAACTTCCCGATCCTGCCGGGAGTCAGCGGCCACCTGCTCGGCGGCGCCCTGGCCGCGATCCTGGTCGGCCCGTACACCGGCGTGCTGTGCATCACGATCGTGCTGGTGGTCCAGTCGCTGCTGTTCGCCGACGGCGGGGTGACCGCCCTGGGGATGAATATCACCAACATGGCGCTGATCGGGGTGACGGCCGGCTATTCGGCGGCCCTGGTGTTGTACGCCCTGGTGCGGCGGCGCCGCCGCGAGGCCTCGGTGCCGGCGCTGGGGGTCGTCGGTTTCCTTTCGGCCCTGATCGGAACGGTCTGTGCCGCAATGGGCTTCGTCGTGGAGTACGCGATCGGTGGTGCCGCGCCGACCGCACTGGGAACGGTCGCCGCCTACATGTTCGGCACCCACGTCCTGATCGGAATCGGGGAGGGGCTGATCACCGCCGTCACGGTGATGGCCGTCGCGCGGTCCCGTCCGGATCTCGTCTACCTGCTTCGGCGCGACCGTGACCGCGCGGCGGTGACCCTGTGAACACCCGGCGCTGGGCATTCTGGGCGGCCTTCGGTGCCGCGATCCTGCTGATCGCCGGCGTGGTGTCCTACTTCGCCAGTTCCAGTCCGGACGGACTGGATTCGGCGACGCTTCAGGGCTGCCAGGTCGTCGAGACCGCGCACGGCGAGCAACTCACCGGAAACTGCATCGCCCAGCACGCGACCGAGCACTCGATGTCGACGTCGCCGCTGGCCGACTACACGATTTTCGGCCACGCCGACACCAATGGGCCGGCCGGAATCATCGGCGCCGTCGTGGTGCTGGCCATCGCCTTCGGTGCGTTCTGGTTGATTGCGCGCACTCGCCGTTCGAAGGGCTGAGATGGGCGCCGGGCACTCCCACCCGCTCTATCGGGACGGCGAATCGGCGGTGCACCGCGCGCCCGCCGAGGTGAAGATCGCCGGCTTGGTGCTGTTCGTCCTCGCGGTCGTGGCCACCCCGCGCGAGATGATCTGGCCGTTCGCCGTCTACGCCGCGATCGTGCTGGTGGTGTGGCGGCTCGCCGGTATCCCGCTGCGCTGGATCCTGCCGCGGATGCTCATCGAGGCACCGTTCGTCGTGCTGGCCGTGCTGCTCCCGTTCGCCGAAGGCGGCGAGCGTGTCGAGGTCGCCGGCGTCGGGCTGTCGGTGACCGGGCTGTGGGCGGCCTGGGGGATCGTCGTCAAAGGGACGCTGGGGGTGGCGGCGTCGCTCACGGTCGCGGCCACCACGTCGGCGCGCGAGCTGCCGCTGGCGCTGAGCCGGCTCGGCATGCCCGGACTGGTGACCTCGATGCTGGTGCTGATGATCCGCTACGTCGACCTGCTGTCGGCCGAGGTGAGCCGGATGCGGATGGCCCGGATCTCCCGCGGTGACTCGCCGCGCGCCATCCATCAGATCGGGGCGATCGCCAAAGGGGTTGGCGCGCTGTTCCTGCGGTCCTACGAACGTGGTGAGCGTGTCTACCTGGCCATGACCTCGCGCGGCTTCGACGGCAAGGTGCCGGAGCTGGCGATCGTCGGCGCCGGGCCGCGCGCGTCGGGCGCGCAGTGGGCGTACGCGCTGACACCGGCGGTGGCGGCGGCCACGGTGGCGGCCTCGGCGTGGGTGCTGCGATGAGCGCGCCGGCGATCCGCGTCGAGGGTCTGCACCACCGCTACCCGGACGGGCGCGTCGCGCTCGACGGGGTCGACCTGTGCATCGCCCCCGGCGAGCGGGTGGCGATCCTCGGGCCCAACGGCGCGGGCAAGACCACCCTGATGCTGCATCTCAACGGCGTGCTCGCCGCGACCTCGGGCGCGATAGAGATCAGCGGTATCCCGTTGACCCGCAAGACCCTTCGCGACATCCGGCGCCGGGTGGGACTGGTGTTCCAGGACCCCGACGATCAGTTGTTCATGCCGACGGTGGCCCAGGACGTCGCGTTCGGACCGGCCAACTTCGGGGTGACCGGCGACGAGTTGGCGGCCCGGGTGGCCGCCGCGCTGGATGTGGTGTCGATGACCGAGCATGCCGACCGCAGTCCCGCGCACCTGTCCGGCGGTCAGCGCAGGCGTGCGGCGCTGGCCACCGTGCTGGCTTGTGAACCGGAGATCCTGGTGCTCGACGAGCCGTCGGCCAACCTCGACCCGGTGGCCCGGCGCGAGCTCGCCGAGACGCTGGCGAGCCTGCCGGCCACCATGGTGATCGTCACCCACGACCTGCCCTATGCCGCCCAGCTGTGTGATCGGGCGATCGTGCTGGACGGCGGGGTGGTGGTGGCCGACGACACCGTCACTGCGGTGCTCTCCGACAGCGAACTGCTGGCCGCCCACCGCCTCGAACTGCCCTGGGGCTTCGTCGTCCCCGCGCGCTGAGATTCAGTGCCGGCGCGACGGCGGCCACGGCGGCTCGCCACAGAGCGCCAGCAAGGCGTTCTCGATCACCTCGGGCAACGCCGGGTGGATCCAGTACTGGCCGCGGGCCATGTCCTGGCCGGCCAGCCCGAAACTCATCGCCTGGATCAGTGGCTGGATCAGTGACGACGCCTGGTGGCCCATGATGTGGGCGCCCAGGATCGTGCCACTGTCGCGCTCGACCACGATCTTGGCGATGCCGGTGCTGTCTTCCATCGCCCAGCCGTAGGCCACATCGGCGAAATCCTGGACCTTGACCTTGATGTCGTAGCCGGCCGCCCGGGCCTCGTTTTCGGTGAGCCCGACACACGCGATCTGCGGGTCGGTGAACACCGCCGACGGCACGAACCGGTGATCCGACGGCATCAGGTTCTCGGTGTCGTCCCAGTCGTGCAAGAGGTTGTGCCGGACCACCCGGGCCTCGTGGTTGGCGACGTGCTTGAGCTGGTAGTGCGAGCTGACGTCACCGAGTGCGAAAACGCCTCGCGCCGTGGTCCGTTGATACTCGTCGACCACAACGAGGCCGTCCTCGTCGAGTTCCACCCCGGCCAGGTCCAGGTCCATCAGGTCTCCGTTGGGAATCCGGCCGGTCGCCACCAGCACCGCGTCTGCGCGCAGGGTGGAGCCGTCGTCGAGTTCGACGACCACCTGCGACCCGTCCTGGGTCGCGCCGATCATGTTGCGGTGAAAGCGGATCTCCCACTTCTTGGCGGCGATGTCGGTGAACCGTTCGCAGATCGTGTCGTCGCAGTGCGACAGCATGCCGGCCCCGCGGATCACGATCGTCACCCGAGTGCCCAAGGCGGAGAACACGTGCGCGAATTCGGCGGCGACGAACCCGCCACCGATGATCACCAGGTGTTCGGGAAGTTCGGGAATCCGCATGATGGTGTCGCTGGTGTGCACCTCCACGCCGCAGCCGGCGATCGCCTCGGGAACCATCGCCCGCGCGCCGGCGGCGATCACCACCTGCTCGGCAGTGAACTCCGCGCCGTCGTCGGTGCGCAACCGGTAGCCCGATTCGGTGCGCCCGGTGAAGCGGGTGTGGCTGTCGTAGACCGTGACGTTGGGCGAGGAGCGCCGGTAGTTCTCGCCGCCGATCGCCAGCGGGTCGATGCGGCCGAACACCCGCGACACGATGTCGGGCCAGCGCACGCCGTCGACGTGGGCGTCGACACCGAACCGGGCGGCGTCGCGCACGGTCTGGGCCACCTCCGCGGCGTAGACGAACATCTTCGTCGGGATGCATCCCACGTTCAGGCAGGTGCCGCCGAACACCCCCTGCTCGCAGATCGCGACCTTCTTGCCGGCGTAGCGCTCGTCGAGGATCGAGTTGCCCGACCCGGTCCCGATGATCGCAATGTCGTAGTGCTCCAACGCATTCCCCTTATCCCCGGCCGGTGGCCGATCCGGCCGTGTGATGCGCTCGGTAGTCGTCGAGCCAGCCGGCCAATTCCCGATACGCCGCGGCGCGAGGCTGCGCCAGCGACAAGAACACGTCGTGCTTGGCGTCGCGCACCGGGACGACGGTGGTGCGGTTGCCGATACAGCCGGCCCAGCGCGCGATCTGGGTGACGTCGAGCACGGCGTCCCCGCGCTGCATGGCCTCCGGCACGGTGCCCTCGGTGACGCTGTGGTCGGACCGCAGAATCAGGTTGGGCACACCGACATCCAGGCCGCGATGCAACGTGGCATGCCCGCGGCGGATGGCGTGGATCCAGCCGAACGTCACCGGGAACCCGCCCAGCGGTTTCCACTGCAGGTTGTACTCGAACTCGCCGTGATAATCGCGGTGCAGCGTCAGCCCGTAGCCGCCCTTGCTGGTGCCGCGCACCACTCGGGTCTTGCGGACCCGTGACATCGCGCCGATCGCCGTCGAGGTCAGCCTGGTCCGCAGGATCGCCGGGCCGTGCAGGTCTAGCCAGGGACTGTTGAGCACCAGGCCGCCCAGCGACAGCGAGCCCGTCGCGTTACGCCTGCGCACCCGGTCGAGCCACAGCGAGACGATCAGACCACCCGCGGAATGGCCGTACACCAGGATCTGCGTGCCGGGGTTCTCGGTGGCGATGACCGCCGCCGCCCGTTCCAGTTCCCGGTCGTAGCGGGCCAGATCGGTGGTGAAGTGCGGGGTCTGGCCGTCGCGCCAGGACCGGCCACACTTGTGTTGGTCCAGCGCGTAGAACCGGAAGCCGGCCGCCGCGAAGTGCTCGGCCAGTTCGGTGTTGAAGAAGTAATCGGTGAACCCGTGCACCGCCAGCACGGTGTGCGCGGCGGGCGCCTCATCGGCGCGCCGGACCAGCGTGGCGAACAGTTCGCCCTCGCCGTCGGGGTCCGGCCCCAGAGCCATGGTGGCCTGTTGGTAGCCGGGAAGGACATCGTCGGCCCATTCGGCCTGCGCTGCCGTCACAAGGCCTTACCTTAGTGGGCGACGCTGCGGGGGTGTGGTGCTGGCGACTCTCGCGAATAACTGAGTGCCGGTCGGGATAACCTGACTATCTGTACAGCTGTTATCGAGTGCGAGTAAAGGACGACGAGCCGGTGTCTGATAACACCAAGACCGACGTGGTGCTGGTCGGCGCGGGAATCATGAGCGCGACGCTGGGGGCGCTGCTGCGGCTGGTCCAACCGGACTGGTCCATCACCTTGGTCGAACGCCTCGACGCCGCCGCCGCCGAGAGCTCCGATCCGTGGAACAACGCAGGCACCGGCCACTCCGCGCTGTGTGAGCTCAACTACACGCCGGAGAAGGCCGACGGCACCATCGACATCGCCAAGGCCATCAACGTCAACGAGCAGTTCCAGGTCACCCGCCAGTTCTGGAGCTACGCGCACGCCAACGGCATCCTGCCCGACGTCCGCAGCTTCCTGAACCCGATCCCGCACGTCAGCTTCGTGCAGGGCGCCGAGCATGTCGACTATCTGCGGCGCCGCCGCGAGACCCTGGTGCGCAACCCGCTGTTCGCCACGATGGAGTTCATCGACGACCGCGACGAGTTCGCCCGCCGGCTGCCGCTGATGGCCAAGGGCCGGGACTTCTCGCAACCGGTCGCGCTGAACTGGACCACCGACGGCACCGACGTCGACTTCGGATCGCTGACCCGCCAGCTGCTCGGCTACGGCACCGAGCGCGGCATGACCACCCTGTTCGGCCACGACGTGCTCGACCTGCACAAGGAGTCCGACGGCGGCTGGACGGTCAAGATCCACAACCGGCGCACCGGCCAGAAGCGCAAGCTGTCGGCCAAGTTCGTGTTCGTCGGCGCCGGCGGCGGTGCGCTCCCGCTGCTGCAGAAGGCCGGCATCGCCGAGGCCAAGGGCTACGGCGGGTTCCCGGTCAGCGGTCAGTGGCTGCGCACCGGCAATGCCGAGCTGGCCGCCGCGCACCAGGCCAAGGTGTACGGCCTGCCGCCGCTTGGCGCTCCGCCGATGTCGGTGCCGCACCTGGACACCCGGGTGATCAACGGGCGCTCGTGGCTACTGTTCGGGCCGTTCGCCGGATGGTCGCCGAAGTTCCTCAAGGAAGGCAAGGTCACCGACCTGCCGTTGTCGGTCAAGCCCAACAACCTGGCGTCGATGATCGGCGTCGGGCTCACCGAGATGGGGCTGCTGAAGTACCTGATTGGCCAGCTGGCCCTCAGCGAGGCCGACCGCGTGGACAACTTGCGTGAATTCGCCCCCAGCGCAGTCGATTCCGATTGGGAGCTGGATATCGCCGGCCAGCGGGTGCAGGTGATCCGCCGCGACGCCAAGAAGCTGGGTGTGCTGGAGTTCGGCACGACGGTGCTGGCCGCGGCCGACGGCTCGATCGCCGGTCTGCTCGGTGCCTCGCCGGGCGCCTCCACCGCGGTTCCGGCGATGATCGAGGTGATGGAGCGCTGCTTCGCCGATCGCTACCAGAGCTGGCTGCCCAAGCTCAAGGAGATGGTGCCCTCGCTGGGTGTCAAGCTCTCGGAGAACCCGGAGCTGTTCGCCGAGGTGTGGGCGCACGGCACCGAGGTGCTCGGGCTGGACAGCGGTGCCGACGGCAGCCGCGCCGCACTGGCGGCCGGGGCGGACACCACGTCGCTCACCCCGGGTTCCGGTGACCCGGAGCCCGCGGGGGTGGTGTGACGGTCGCCCTGCGCCGCTTCTGGGCCAAGGACCTCGACGCGGCCACCCTCTATGAGCTGCTGAAGCTGCGGGTCGAGGTGTTCGTCGTCGAACAGGCCTGCCCGTATCCCGAGCTCGACGGGCGCGACCTGCTGGCCGAGACCCGCCACTTCTGGCTCGAGCAGCCCGACGGCACGGTGATCGCCACGCTTCGGCTGATGGAGGAGCACGGCGGCGGGGAGAAGGCGTTTCGCATCGGCCGGGTGTGTACCCAGCGCGCCGCCCGCGGGCAGGGCCACACCACCCGGCTGTTGCAGGCCGCGCTCGCCGACGTCGGCGTCCACGCCTGTCGGATCAACGCCCAGACCTACCTCGCCGAGATGTACGCCCGGCACGGATTCGTCGCCGACGGAGACGAATTCGTCGAAGACGGCATCCCGCACGTTCCGATGCTGCGTCCGGCCGCGCCGTCATCGGTCGAACAGTCGTGAGCGCGCCCGCTTTCCCGTTCAGCGCGATTGTCGGCCACGACCGGCTGCGGCTGGCGCTGGTGCTGTGTGCGGTGCGCCCGGAGATCGGCGGGGTGCTGATCCGGGGTGAGAAGGGCACCGCGAAGTCGACCGCGGTGCGTGCCCTGGCCGCGATCCTGGCCGAGGTCGATGCGGGTTCGCGACTGGTGGAGTTGCCGATCGGGGCGACCGAGGACCGCGTCGTCGGGTCGCTGGACCTGCAGAAGGTGTTGCGCGACGGTGAACACGCGTTCTCGCCGGGACTGTTGGCCCGGGCGCACGGCGGCGTGCTGTACGTCGACGAGGTCAACCTGCTGCACGACCACCTGGTCGACATCATGCTCGACGCCGCCGCGATGGGCCGGGTGCACATCGAACGCGACGGGATCTCGCATTCGCACGAGGCGCGGTTCGTGCTCATCGGCACCATGAATCCCGAAGAGGGAGAACTGCGCCCGCAGCTGCTTGACCGGTTCGGGCTGACCGTGGACGTGGCGGCCTCCCGCGACGTCGCGGTGCGTAGCGAGGTGATCCGTCAGCGGCTGGCCTTCGAGGCCGACCCGGCCGGGTTCGCTGCGCGGTTCGCCGAGCAGGACAGCGACCTGGCCCGCCGGATCGCCGCCGCGCGTGAGCGGGTCGCCGACGTGGTGCTGCCCGACGCCGAGCTGACCCGGATCGCGGCGCTGTGCGCGGCCTTCGACGTCGACGGGATGCGGGCCGACCTGGTGGTCGCGCGCACCGCGGTGGCGCACGCCGCCTGGCGGAGCGCGGAAACCGTTGGCCAGGAAGACATTCGGGTGGCCGCCGAGTTGGCGCTGCCGCACCGGCGCCGCCGCGACCCGTTCGACGACCCTGGCCTGGACCCCGCGCAGCTCGAC
The DNA here is from genome assembly GCF_002723835.1 of Mycobacterium sp. shizuoka-1. Taxonomy (GTDB): domain Bacteria; phylum Actinomycetota; class Actinomycetes; order Mycobacteriales; family Mycobacteriaceae; genus Mycobacterium. Next base: position 162,895 of record NZ_BEWG01000057.1, read on the forward strand.
GAGGCACTGGCCTCCGCCGACGCCGACCCCGACCCCGATCCGGATCCACCGGGAGGTGGCGGCCAGTCCGTCGATGGATCATCCGAAATGACTGCACCGCAGGGCAATTCGTCGTCGTCCCCGAAACCGTCGGCGCCGCCGGCGGCGACGTTTCGGACCCGGGCGCTGACCGTGCCCGGGGTGGGGGAGGGCAACCCCGGCCGGCGCTCCCGGGCGCGCAACCGATCCGGCGCGGTGGTGACCGCCGCCGACACCCCCGAGCAGGGGCACGGGCTGCACCTGTTCGCCACGGTGCTGGGTGCCGCGGCCAACGGCCGGCGCCGACCGCAGCCCGAGGACATCCGCCGGGCGGTGCGGGTGGGCCGGGAAGGCAACCTGGTGATCTTCGTCGTCGATGCTTCCGGCTCGATGGCGGCCCGCGACCGGATGTCGGCGGTGTCCGGGGCCGCGCTCTCGCTGTTGCGCGACGCCTACCAGCGCCGCGACAAGGTCGCCGTCATCACGTTCCGTCAGGACGGCGCCCGGGTGCTGCTGCCGCCGACGGGCTCGGCGCACATCGCCTCGCGTCGGCTCACCCGCTTCGACACCGGCGGCACCACGCCGTTGGCGCAGGGACTGTTGACCGCCCGCGACATGGTGCTGCGGGAGCGGGTGCGCGACCGGACTCGGCGCCCCCTGGTGGTGGTGCTCACCGATGGTCGGGCCACCGGCGGCCCGGACCCGTTGGGTCGCAGCCGTTCCGCGGCCCGCCGCCTGGTCGCCGAGGGTGCTGCCGCGGTGGTGGTGGACTGCGAGACGTCCTATGTCCGGCTGGGTCTGGCCGCTGATCTGGCGCAGCATCTGGACGCCCCGCTGCTGCAACTGGAGCAGTTGCGCGCAGACTATCTGGCGCAGGCCGTGCGCCGCGCCGCCTGAGACACGACGCCCGAGACACGACAAGGAGCCGTCCATGCCGCAGGGCCAACCGGCCGTTGTGCCCGACGACGGCCTGACCACCCGGGCCCGCCGCAACACCCCGGTGCTCGCGGTGCACACCGGGCCCGGCAAGGGCAAGTCGACCGCCGCGTTCGGGATGGCGCTGCGGGCCTGGAACGCCGGCATGAACGTCGCGGTCTTCCAGTTCGTCAAGAGTGCCAAGTGGAAGGTCGGCGAGGAGTCGGCGTTCGCCGCGCTGGGCCGGCTGCACGATGAGCAGGGCGTCGGCGGCGCGGTGCAGTGGCACAAGATGGGCTCGGGCTGGTCCTGGAGCCGAAAGGCCGGTTCCGACGTCGACCACGCCGCGGCCGCCGCCGAGGGCTGGGCCGAGATCGCCGAGCGGCTGGCCGGTCAGCGCCACGACTTCTACGTCCTCGACGAGTTCACCTATCCGCTCAAGTGGGGCTGGATCGACACCGACGAGGTGGTCGCGACCCTGCTGGCGCGACCGGGTCACCAACATGTGGTGATCACCGGACGCGACGCCCCCGCGCGGCTGATCGACGCCGCCGACCTGGTGACCGAGATGACGAAGGTCAAGCATCCGATGGATGCCGGCCGCAAGGGCCAGCGCGGGATCGAATGGTGAGTGCCGTCCCCGCCGTCGTGATCGGCGCCCCCGCATCCGGAAGTGGAAAGACCACGGTGGCAACGGGTTTGATCGGCGCGCTGCGAGCGGCCGGGCATCGGGTCGCACCGTTCAAGGTGGGCCCGGACTTTATCGACCCCGGTTACCATGCACTGGCGGCCGGCCGGCCCGGCCGCAACCTCGACCCGGTCCTGGTCGGCGAGGAACTGATCGGACCGCTCTACCGGCACGGCAGCGCCGCCGCCGACATCGCCGTGATCGAAGGGGTGATGGGGCTTTTCGACGGCCGCATCGACGAGCACCTGGTCACTCCGGCCCGCGGGTCCACCGCGCACGTCGCCGAACTGCTCGGCGTCCCGGTGCTGCTGGTGGTCGATGCGCGCGGTCAAAGTCACAGCATCGCCGCTGTGCTGCAGGGATTTTCGACATTTCACCCGGGGGTGCACGTGGCCGGGGTGATTCTCAACCGGGTCGGCACTTCCCGCCACGAGCAGGTGCTGCGCCAAGCCTGCGAGGCCGCCGGCGTGCCGGTGCTCGGCGCGATCCCGCGCCATGACGAGTTGGCGGTGCCCTCGCGGCACCTGGGCCTGGTGACCGCCGTCGAACACGGCGACCAGGCGCACGCCGCGGTCGCGGCGATGACCGCGCTGGTCGCCCGCCACGTCGACCTGGCGGCCGTCGTCGCACTGGGTGCCGCGCGGGTGAGCGCCGCGGCGTGGTCGCCGCACGACGTGGTCGGCCCGCCCGCCGACGGGCGGCCCGTGGTGGCGGTGGCCGCCGGCAAGGCGTTCAGCTTCGGCTATGCCGAGCACCCCGAGCTGTTGGGTGCCGCCGGCGCCGACGTCGTCGAGTTCGATCCGCTGACCCAGACGCTTCCCGCCGGGACCGCCGCGCTGGTGCTGCCGGGCGGTTTCCCCGAGCAGCATCTGGCCGATCTGTCGGCCAACACCGCACTGCGCACCCAGATCCGCGACCTGGCCCGCAGTGCTCCCGTGCAGGCCGAATGCGGCGGACTGGCCTATCTGATGGACGACCTGGACGGCCATCCGATGTGCGGGGTGCTGCCCGGCTCGGCCCGGTTCACGCCGCGGCTCACCCTGGGTTACCGCCAGGCGGTGGCGCTGTCCGACTCGTCGCTGTACGCCGCGGGGGAGCGCGCTGTCGGCCACGAATTCCACCGCACCACAGCTGATTTCATCGGTGACGTGGCACCAGCGTGGGCGTTCCGGGAACGAGACGGCCACCCGGCGACCGATGGTGCGGTCTGCGCCGGGGTGCACGCGTCGTATCTGCACACCCATCCCGCGGCCCAGCCACGCTCGCTCGCGCGGTTTGTCACTCGCGCCGCCTCATTCACTAGGCTCGGCGGGTGACCGAGAACGCCTACCTCGTCGGCTTACGTCTGGCAGGCAAGAAGGTCGTCGTGATCGGCGGCGGCACCGTGGCGCAACGACGCCTCCCGTTGCTGATCGGCAGTGACGCCGACGTGCACGTGATCACCCGGGCCGCGACGCCGGCGGTGGAGGTGCTGGCCACCCAGAAGCCCGGCATCACGCTGGCGCTGCGCGACTACCGCGACGGCGACCTCGAGGGCGCCTGGTATGCGATCGCGGCCACCGACGATCCCGCCGTGAACGCCGCCATCGTCGCCGAGGCCGACCGTCGGCAGATCTTCTGTGTCAGGGCCGACATCGCCAGGGAGGGCAGCGCGGTCACGCCGGCGTCGTTCGGCCACGACGGGCTGGTGGTGGGGGTGCTTGCCGGTGGCGAGCATCGCCGCTCGGCGACGATCCGCTCGGCCATCCACGAGGCATTTCAGCAGGGATTGATTGCGCTGGACAGCCCCGAGCGGCCCGGCGACGTGGTACCCGGCAGCGTGGCACTGGTCGGTGGCGGGCCCGGCGACCCCGAGCTGATCACCGTGCGCGGGCGCCGGCTGCTGGCCCGCGCCGACGTCGTGGTCGCCGACCGGCTGGCGCCGCCCGAGCTGCTGGCCGAACTCGGGCCGCACGTCGAGGTCATCGATGCCGCCAAGATCCCGTACGGGCGGGCGATGGCCCAGGAGGCGATCAACAACGTCCTGATCGACCGGGCCCGCGCGGGGCACTTCGTGGTGCGGCTCAAAGGCGGCGACCCGTTCGTGTTCGCCCGTGGTTATGAGGAAGTCCTCGCCTGCGCCGAAGCCGGGATCCCCGTCACAGTCGTGCCGGGTGTGACCAGTGCCATATCGGTGCCGGCCATTGCTGGAGTTCCGGTCACCCACCGCGCGGTGAATCACGAATTCGTGGTGGTCAGCGGCCATTTGGCACCACAGCATCCGGAATCGTTAGTGAATTGGAATGCGCTGGCGCAATTGTCGGGAACGATAGTTTTGCTGATGGCGGTCGAACGCATCGAATTGTTTGCCGAGGCATTGATCGCGGGCGGCCGACCTGCACAGACGCCGGTTCTCGTGGTGCAGCACGGCACCACCGCCGCCGAACGGACGGTGCGAACCACATTGCAGGAAGCGGCGCAACGCATTCGCGCCGAGGACATCAGACCGCCGGCGATCATCGTGATCGGCCCTGTTGCGGGCCTTCCAGCGACTTTCGGCCTTTAACATCTTCTTAAGATTACTGTAGGGTAGCTCGGTATGACGGCCCTCAACGATGCTGAGCGAGCGAGCGATCGCGCCGCCAACAGTTCGAAGCGAGCTGTCCCGATGCGCCTTGAGTCGACGACTGACCAGAAGGCGCTGGCGCGGACGAGTTACTACCCGGCCTGGCTGCCGTCGCGGCGGTTCCTGGCCGCGGTGACCGCGATCGGCGGCATGCAGTTGCTGGCCACCATGGACAGCACTGTCGCGATCGTGGCCCTGCCCAAGATCCAGGACGAGCTGAGCCTGTCCGACGCGGGTCGCAGCTGGGTGATCACCGCCTACGTGCTGACCTTCGGCGGCCTGATGCTGCTCGGCGGCCGCCTCGGCGACACCATCGGCCGCAAGCGCACCTTCATCGCCGGCGTCGCGCTGTTCACCATCGCCTCGGTGCTGTGCGGTATCGCCTGGGACGAAGCCACTTTGGTGATCGCTCGGCTGCTGCAGGGTGTGGGTGCGGCGATCGCCTCACCCACCGGCCTGGCCCTGGTGGCCACCACCTTCCCCAAGGGCCCAGCACGCAATGCCGCGACCGCGGTGTTCGCCGCCATGACCGGCATCGGCTCGGTGATGGGCCTGGTGGTCGGCGGCGCCCTGGTCGAGGTGTCGTGGCGGTTCGCATTCCTGGTCAACGTGCCGATCGGCCTGCTGATGATCTACCTGGCCCGCAACACCCTGCGGGAAACCCAGCGCGAGCGGATGAAGATGGATGCGGCCGGCGCCCTGCTGGCCACCGTCGGCTGTACCGCCGCGGTGTTCGGCTTCGCCCAGGCCCCCGAGAACGGCTGGTCCTCGCCGGTGACGTTCGCGGCGGCCGCCGCGGCCGCGGTGGCCTTCGTCGCGTTCGTCTTCGTCGAGCGCCGCGCCGTCAACCCCGTCGTGCCGTTCAGCCTGTTCCGCGACCGCAACCGGCTGGCCACCTTCGCCGCGGTCTTCCTCGCCGGCGGCGTGATGTTCACGCTGACCGTGCTGATCGGCCTGTATGTGCAGGACATCATGGGCTACAGCGCGCTGCGCGCCGGGATCGGCTTCATCCCGTTCGTGATCGCGCTCGGCATCGGCCTGGGACTGTCCTCGCAGCTGGTGTCGTACTTCCCGCCGCGGATCCTGGTCATCGCCGGCGGTGTGCTGGTGCTGGGCGCCATGCTCTACGGCTCCACCCTCAACGGCGGTATCCCGTATTTCCCGAACCTGGTCCTGCCGATCACCATCGGCGGTCTCGGCATCGGCATGATCGTCGTGCCGCTGACCGTCTCGGCGATCGCCGGGGTCGGCTTCGACCAGATCGGGCCGGTGTCGGCGATCGCGCTGATGCTGCAGAACCTCGGCGGTCCCGTGGTGCTGGCCATCATCCAGGCCGTGATCACCTCCCGCACGCTCTACCTCGGCGGCACCACCGGGCCGGTGAAGAAGATGAACGAGGCGCAGTTGCACGCCCTGGACCAGGGCTACACCTACGGCCTGCTGTGGGTCGCCGCGGTGGCGGTGATCGTGGGCGTGGTGGCGCTGTTCATCGGCTACACCGCCCAGCAGGTCGCCCACGCCCAGGAAGTCAAGGAAGCGATCGACGCCGGCGAGCTCTGAACTCGAGTCGGGCTCTAGTCTCGATCCGGTTTCGGCCCGGTTTCGCACGCTGCGCGCCTGAAAGCGCGGCCCATTCGTGGCGGTAGGGTTGCTACCCATGTCTGGCGTGAGCGGTCCCGCACCGGCCACCAGACCCCTTGCCTCCCGCGTGCTGGGGGTCGCGATCGTCGCGATCACCGGCATGCAGTTGATGTCCACGCTGGACGGCACCATCGTGATCGTCGCGCTGCCGCGGATGCAGGCCGAGCTCGGCCTGTCCGATGCCGCCAAGAGCTGGGTGATCACCGCCTACGTGCTGACCTTCGGCGGGCTGTTGCTGCTCGGCGGCCGCGTCGGCGACGCCGTGGGCCACAAGCGGGCGTTCATCTCCGGCGTCGGCGTGTTCACCATCGCTTCGCTGGCCTGTGGGCTGGCCAACGACCAGTGGACGCTGATCGTGGCCCGCGCGGTCCAGGGGGTGGGTGCGGCGGTGGCCGCGCCGACCGGCCTGGCGCTGATCGCCACCACCTACGCCGTCGGGCATGCCCGCAATCAGGCGCTCGCCGTCTCGGCCGCCATGCAGGGCCTCGGCTCGGTGCTGGGCCTGGTGCTGGGCGGCGCGCTGACCGGGTTGTCATGGCGGCTGGCGTTCCTGGTGAACGTGCCGATCGGGATCTTCATCATCGTCGTGGCACTCGTCCGGCTCGAGGAAACCCGGCACGAACGCCTCAAACTCGACGTCACCGGCGCGCTGCTCGCCACGCTCGCGTGCACCTGCGCGGTGCTGGTCTTCACCCAGGGTCCGCCGCGCGGCTGGATCGACCCGTGGGTGATCGGCGCGGGGGTGGCCGCGGTCGGCTTCTTCGTCGCCTTCCTGATCGTCGAGCGCAGCGCCGACAACCCGCTGGTGCCGTTCTCGGTGTTCGACAGCCGCAGCCGGGTGGCCTCCTTCGCGGCGTACTTCATGGCCGGCGGCGTGATGCTGACCCTGAGCGTGATGATCGGCCTGCTCGTCCAGGATGTGCTCGGCTACTCGCCGCTGCGCGCCGGGATCTGCTTCATGCCGTTCGCGGCCGCGTTCGTGGTGGGCAACGTCGCGGCCACCCGGCTGGCGCTGCGCGTGCCGCCGCGCTGGCTGATCCTCGGCGGCGGACTGCTGGTGCTGGCCGCGATGCTGTACGGCTCGACACTGAACCGGTCCATCCCGTATTTCCCGGACCTGTTCGTCCCGATCGTCGTCGGGGGTCTGGGCATCGGGCTGATCTCGGTGATCCTGCCGCTGTGCACGCTGGCCAATGTCGGCCCGCGGGAGATCGGTCCGGTCTCGTCGATCACGCTGATGGTGTTCAACCTCGGCGGGCCGCTGGTCCTGGTGATCGTGCAAGCGGTGCAGACCTCGCGCACGCTCTACCTGGGCGGTACCACCGGGCCGGTGAAGTACATGACCCCGGCCCAGCTCGACGCGCTCGGGTACGGCTACACCTATTCACTGCTCTGGGTGGCGGGCATCGCGCTGCTCGTCGGGGTGGCCGCGCTGGGCATCGGATTCTCGACCAAGGACATCGCCGCCGCCCAGCACACCCGCGAAGCCGTCGAGGCCGGCGAGCTCTGAGCCGTCAGCGGCGCCGCTGCGCTTGCCCCCGGAACCGTCGGTAACCGCCGTACACCGCCGCCGCGACAAGGAAATTCACGAAGTACGCCAGATCGGCGCCGTGCAGCGCGGTGGCCACCGGGCCGACGATCAGGTTGGTGTGCATGAACGGAATCGCGGCGGCGAATGCGGCGAAGAACGCGCCCAGTGCGACCAGCGCGTCGGTGCGCCCGGTCAGCTCGGCGGCCGGGTCCACGGTGTCGCGCCCGGCGCTGCGGTAGCGCCAGTCGATGGCCACGATCGCGACGAACGCCGGGATCCAGTAGCTGACGAACAGCAGCACACCCTGGAATCGCGCGGCCAGGTCGCCGGAGTGCAGCCACATGATCAGCGCGAACGCGATCACCACCACCACGACCGCCGACACCGGCCGCCGCACCCGGACCCCGACGGTCTGCAGCGCCAGCGAGCCGCTGTAGTCGTTCATCGCATTGGACGTCACCGAGCCCACCGCGATGGCCAGCAGCGCCACCGCACCCAGCACACCGCCGCCCATGATCTCGCGCACCCCGGCGGCGGTCTGATCGGTCAGCGTGCCTGCCGCGGCCACCCCGATCGCCTGCACCGCGATGTAGGCCACCGCCAGCCCGCCGAACGTGTAGCCGAACACCGCCGTGCGCGAGGTGGTCACCGGCAGGTAGCGGCTGTAGTCCGAGGCGTAACTGGCCCACGAGATGGCCAGGCTCAACGCGATGGTGACCTCCAGGACGAACGCCCCGGCCAGATCCGCGCCGGCGAGGGTGGGCAGCGTGATGACCTGGTGCCCGCTGATCAGTTTCCAGCCGAACACCGCGAAGGTCACGATCAGCACCACCGTCATCACCGCCTGCACCCGGTGGATCACCTCGTAGCCGAACACTCCGACGGCACCCTGGGCTGCCAGCACGATGACCACCGCGAGCCAGAACGGCATGCCGAGCAACTCGGCGAGCGCCTCGCCGCCGAACAGCCCGACCAATCCGTCCCAGGCGATCGACGACAACCACTGGATCACCGCCACCACGCTCACGGTGCCGCCAAATGCCATGCGCGCGTTGGGTAATTGAGCGGTGCCGGTGCGTGGCCCCCAGGTGGACAGGTAGCCCACCGCCAGGCAGCCGACCACCGTGCCGATCACCATCGCCAGCAGACCCAGCCAGAAACCCAGCCCCAGCACCACCGCGAGCGTGCCGGTGAACACCACGGTCATGTTGACCTGCGGGGCGAACCACACCGTGAACAGCCGTCGCGCGGACCCGTATCGGTTGTCCGGAGGGATCGGGGCAATGCCGTGCGTCTCGACGGCCATGTCGCCGACGTGCGACGGCATCCGGCCGGCGTAGGTGTGGGACGCCAGAGACGATCCCGCGGGCCCGGTGGGCGACGAATCACGTGTCACCCACCCACCCTAGTGGCAGCCGGGCTCAGACCTCGATCGGTGGGTGCAGCCGCTCCATCGTGTACTGGCGGTTGCGCCGCGCTGCCCACGCGGTCGCCGCCAGCGATGCGGCCAGCACGCCGGACAACACGGCCACCGCGATCCACAGTCGATGGTCGATCCCGCCGTTGATGAGCTGCCGTAATCCGTTGACGGCGTAGGTCATCGGGTCCGCCGGATGGATCCATTGGAATGGTTTCGCGGTGGTCTCCACCGGATAGATCCCGCCGGCCGACACCAGCTGCAGCATCAGGAACGCCAAGGTCACCACGCGCCCGACCGCCACCCCGAACAGCGCGTTGAACGCTTGGATGATCCCGAGGAACGCGGCGATGACCAGGATCAGGAACGCCACCGTCGCCAGCGGGTAGCGGGCCTTCAGGCCGACTCCGTAGTGCACCACGACGTACATCACCACGACCTGACACACCGCGACCAGCAGGGCAGGCCAGTAGGAGGCGAGTACCACCCGCAGCGCGCCGAGCCCGTTGATGATCGGCCGGGACTGCAACGGCGTCAACAGCATCCAGATGATGAGCGCACCGATGAACAGCGCCAGCGGGAGAAAGAACGGTGCGAAGCCGGTGCCGAACGTGGCGGCCGGGTTGTGCGTGACCAGATCCAGGTTCACCGGCGAGGCCACCGTCTTGGCGACGACCTGCCGCTGCTGGGGCGTCCACGACGGCACCTGGGTCGAGCCTTGTCGCAGCTTGCCGGCCAGCTCCTGGCTGCCGGCCTTGAGCTGGCCGGTGCCGTCGGCGAGGCGTTGCGCGCCCGCGGCGAGCTGGCGACTGCCGTCGGTCAGGGCGACCAGCCCTTTGCTGAGCCGCTGGGTGCCCGCGTCGAGTTGCTGGACGCCGCTGCGAAGTTTGAGGACGTCGGCGCGCAGCGTGCCGTCGACCGCGGCGGACAGGAACGTCCGCATCTTGCTGTTGGGATCACCGAGTTCGTCTTCGAGGCGGGCGGCGCTGTCGCGCAGCCGGGCCAGGCCGTCGTCGGTGGCGGGGTCGATCCCTTGCGCGCGCAGCAGCCGCTGAGCGCCGGCGAGGACGGTGCCGACCTCGCGCACGGTGGGGTCGGGATTGGCCGACAACGTGGCCACCGCCTGGTCGACGAGGGCCGCGGCCTGCGTCTGGTCGACGTGCAGCGCGGCGATCCGGTCGGTGGTGGAGCGCACCGCGCCGCTGAGGTGTTGGGCGACCGCACCCACCTCGGCCGGGTCCAGCCCGAGGCTGTCGACGCGTTCCAGCACGTGCACCAGCGGATCGGTGGCCGTGGTGATCGCGGCGTTCAACTGCCGGGTGCCCGAAACCAGCTGGGCCGCCCCGTCGCGGGCGGTGGCCATGCTGGTGGCCAGCGTGCTCGATCCGGCGGCGAGCTGCCGGGCGCCGCCGTCGGCGGTGACCAGCCCGGCGGACAGCTTGTCGGCGCCGTCGGCGGCGGCCGTCAGACCTGCGCCGGCGTCGGTCAAGCCGGTCAGCACGGTGCCCACGGTCTGTTCCCCGACGCTGGAGTTGACCTGGTTGATCACCTCGCGGGCCGCGTTCTGGCCGATGATCGAGCCGAGGTAGTTGTTGGCGTCGTTGAAGGTGAACTGGAGGTTGGCCTGGGTCGGGTCGCCGCCTGAGGGCGAGGCGATGTCGGCACTGAAATCGGGCGGGATGGTGATGGTGAAGTAGTAGGTGCCGTCGGCCAGCCCCTTGGCGGCATCGTCGGCCGACACCTCGTGCAGCAACAGCTGGCCGGAATCCTTGAGCGCCTTGGCCACCTGGTCGCCGGCGCGCAGCGGCTTGCCCGCGGCATCGGCACCCTGGTCGGAGTTCACCAGAGCGGCGGGCACCTTGTTCACCGCCGCGAACGGATTCCAGAACGCCCACAGGTACATGGCGCCGTACAGCAGCGGCATCAGCACGATCGTGATCAGCGCGATCCGGGGCAGGACGCCCCGCGAGTACCGCTTGAGATCGGTGCCGAGCGACATTCCGGCGAGCATTCTCACCCCGTGCCTTTCTGCGTCTGCGCCAGCTCGGCGCGGTCGGTGTTGGCGACCTCGATCTGCGATCGCACATCGTGGCCGGTGACCCCGTTGACCGTTGCGGTGACGACGGTCTGTTCACGCCCCAGGTCGATCAGGCGCTCGATGAGCAGATCCCGGTTGACGTCGCTGGTGACGAAATCCAGGTTGCCGACCACGAGCAGCGGCGGGCGCCTGGTATTGGCCAGGGCGATCCGCAGCAGCAGCCGGTCGAGCTCGGAGAGCTCCTCGAAATACTCGTGCAGTGGCGGCAGCGGATGAGGGCCGAACACCGGCGCGCACAGTGCGGCCAACGCGGTGCTGTCGGCTCGCCGCACCAGCCGGTACCACGGTGCGTCCCAACGCAATTGCTCGGTGATCAGATCACATACGGTCACCGACTCGGGGACCGTGTCGAGTTCGTCGATACCCGCCAGGGCCGACTTCGCGAAGATGTCGTCGGCCGCGGCAGCCCCGAACACCGACAACTCGCCGGACTGCGGAGCCATCCGTCCGGCGATCGTCATCAACAATGCGGTACGTCCCGATCCGGCCGGGCACACCAGGACGTTGACCCCGCCCGCGGGTATCGCCAGGTCCACCGGTCCGTAGACCGGACCCCACGGGCCGCGCATCCGGATGCCCCGCGCGACCACCGCGGGCGGATCCATGTCGTCGGTGTGGCTCTGAGGCGATTCCGGTTCCACTGTGCCCTCCCGCTCATCGGTGCCCGCACATCACAACACGCCGCGCCGCCCACGCGCGGCCGAACCTACCCGCCGGACAGCGCGCCGCAACCCGGTTAGGCTCGACGGGTGACCGGGGCGCCCGACCTGCCGAGCCGACAAGAAATATCCGACGCGGTCGGCACGCTGGGCTGGCGACTGGTGCTCGGCGCCCTTTACGCCGAGGTCCCGGTGTCGTCGCTGGCCCAGGCCGGCGACGCGGCTCTGCTCGCCATCGGAGCCGTAGGCAAGGACGGGCAGGGACACCTCAGCGTCGACATCCGCGCGCAGCGCGCGGTCCTGCGCCTGCAGTCAGCCGACCAGTGGGCGGTCACAGCCGTGGATATCGCTGTGGCGCAGACCATCTCGGCGGCGTTGCGGGAGCAGGGACTGCGCCTGGGGCCGGGCACGGTGCAGGCGGTCGAGATCGCCATCGACGCGCTGGACATCGCGGGAGTCCGCCCGTTTTGGAAGGCCGTCACCGGCTACGTCGACGAGCCCGGACCGTCGGATCTGTCCGACGGGCTGATCGACCCGTCGGGGCGCGGCCCGGCGATCTGGTTTCAGCAGATGGACGCCCCGCGGCCGCAGCGTAACCGCATCCACCTCGACGTCGACGTCCCGCACGACGCCGCCGCCGACCGCATCGCCGCGGCGATCGCCGCCGGTGGCACGCTGCGCTCGGATGCGCACGCGCCGGCGTTCTGGGTCCTGGCCGATCCGGAGGGCAACGAAGTCTGCATCTGCACCTGGCAGGGTCGCGACTGAGCGCTCATCGCTAGGCTGTTCCACCGTGATCACCCGCATGTCCGAGCTGTTCTTGCGCACCCTGCGTGACGACCCGGCCGACGCCGAAGTGCCCAGCCACAAACTGTTGATCCGCGCCGGCTACGTCCGGCCGGTGGCGCCGGGGCTGTACACCTGGCTGCCGCTGGGCCTGCGGGTGCTGCGCAAGATCGAGAAGATCGTCCGCGAGGAAATGGTCGCGATCAACGGGCAGGAGATCCTGTTCCCTGCGCTGCTGCCCAAGGCGCCTTATGAGACCACCAACCGCTGGACCGAGTACGGCGACGGGGTGTTCCGGCTCAAGGACCGCCGGGACAACGACTACATGCTCGGGCCCACCCACGAGGAGTTCTTCACCTTGACGGTGAAGGGGGAGTACAGCTCCTACAAGGACTTCCCGTTGGTGCTGTTCCAAATCCAGACGAAGTATCGCGACGAGGCCCGCCCGCGCGCCGGCATCCTGCGCGGGCGCGAGTTCGTGATGAAGGACTCGTATTCCTTCGACGTCGACGACGACGGCCTCAAGACCGCCTACCACGCGCACCGCGAGGCGTACCAGAACATGTTCAAGCGCATGGCGATTCGCTATGTGATCGTCTCGGCGGTGTCCGGGGCGATGGGCGGGTCCGCCTCCGAGGAGTTCCTGGCCGAGAGCGAGGTCGGCGAGGACACCTTCGTGCGCTGCCTGGAATCCGGCTACGCGGCCAACGTCGAGGCCGTCGTCACCGCGGTCCCGGAGGCGCTGCCGTTCGACGGCCTGCCCGAGGCGACGGTGCACGACACCGGGGACACTCCCACGATCGCCACCCTGGTGGAGTGGGCGAACTCCGCGGGTCTGGGGCGGGAGATCACGGCTGCGGACACCCTGAAGAACGTGCTGCTCAAGGTCCGAGCGCCCGGCGGCGAGTGGGAGCTGCTGGCGATCGGGGTGCCCGGCGACCGGGAGGTCGACGACAAGCGCCTCGGCGCGGCGCTCGAGCCGGCCGACTACGCCATGCTCGACGACGCCGACTTCGCCAGGCACCCGTTCCTCAAGAAGGGCTATATCGGCCCGAAAGCCTTACTGGCCAACGGTGTTCGCTATCTGGTCGACCCGCGGGTGGTCGACGGGACGGCGTGGATCACCGGTGCCGACGAGATCGGCAAGCATGTCGTGGGCCTGGTGGCCGGTCGCGATTTCGTCGCCGACGGCACCATCGAGGCGGCCGAGGTGCGTGACGGCGACCTGTCACCGGACGGGGCGGGCCCGCTGGTGTCGGCCCGCGGCATCGAGATCGGCCACATCTTCCAACTGGGCCGCAAATACACCGACGCGTTCTCCGCCGACGTGCTCGGCGAGGACGGCAAACCGGTACGGCTGACCATGGGTTCCTACGGCGTGGGGGTGTCCCGGCTGGTGGCTGTGATCGCCGAACAGCAGCACGACGAGCTGGGCTTGCGCTGGCCGTCGTCGGTGTCGCCGTTCGACGTGCACGTGGTGATCGCCAACAAGGATGCGGCGGCCCGCGCCGGCGCCGAGGAGCTGGCCCGCGATTTGGACCGGTTGGGCCTGGAGGTCCTGCTCGACGACCGCACGGCCTCGCCGGGGGTGAAGTTCAAGGACGCCGAGCTGATCGGGGTGCCGTGGATCGTCGTGGTGGGCCGGGGCTGGGCCGACGGTGTGGTCGAGTTGCGCAACCGGTTCAGCGGCGACAACCGGGCACTCGCAGTGGACACCGCGGTGGCGGAGATCGCGTCGGTGCTCGCGTCCTAGCGATTTCGGCGCGCTTTCGTTCGCCCAGCGGCGGTTTTCGCGCCGAAATCGCTCGTTACTCGGTGCCGCCGGGGAACGCGACCGTCACCGGCGCGACGCCCAGGATCTGTTTCCAGCGTGCCGCGGTGACCGCCGACTCGGTCAGTGCGCTGACCCCGAACGCGCGGTCGGATTCCGAGCTCGCCTGCTCGATCACCGCGCGCCAGGCCACGGCGCCGTCGTCCTCCATCCGCACCGCGAGTTTGGCCGCATCGGTCGGGGTGTTCACCGGCATCGGCAGCTGGTAGCCGGCGGCCGGCAGCGGCGCGGTGACCGAGCGGGCGGCCAGCATTGCCATCGCCGCCTCGCGGCGCTCCCGGTGCTGCGCCATCGCCGTCGACACCAGATCGTTCTCGTCGGGGGAGCTGTGCGCCGAGACGATGCCGTAGCCGTAGATCGCGGCGTGCTCGGCGGCCACGGCGTCGAAGAGCGCGGCCGCGGCGGCATCCGAGGGGCGCTCGGGGTTCGGTGTGGTCGACGGTGTCGGCTCCGGTGAGGTCACTGCCCGGCCTTCCCCGATGGCAGCGCCACCGTGTACGCGCTGACGCAGGACGCCGCGATCGACCCGAGCAGACCCGCCCGGTAGCCGGACAACGTGGGTGCCAGTCTGGTGGCGCTCTCACCCGAGCTGCGCAGGGCGGCGACCACATCGGCCACCGTCGGCGGGGGACCGGCGGGTGCCGCCGACGTGCTGGTGGTGGAGCTCGTCGTGGTCGGTGCACCGGATGCCCGCGCGATCTCGTCGCTCAGCGCCGTGGCGTGCCGTCCGCGCTCGGCCGACACCTCGATCAACGCCGGGGCCAGCGCCGGCGGGGCGGCCTTGGCCGCCGCGGCGGCCAGCGCGCTGTCCTGGCGGGCCAGCTCGGCCTGCTGCTCGAGGGGATCGGGTCCGGGCGGTGAGCTGGTGCCGCATCCGGTGCCGGCGGCCCCCAGCAGGGCGGCCAACGCCAGCCCGCGGCCGCCGCCGATGAGGACCCGCCGCCGGGTGATGCCGCCGGATGGGCCGGGTTCTGGGCTCAGCACGCCAACATCCTGCCATTGCGGTGCGCCGCGCTGGCGTATCGTTGAGGGCTGGCTCTCTGCGATTCTCGTGCGGGGAGCCCTGCGATCCGGCAGATCAGGACAACTCAAGATGAGGAGCTCGCCGTGGCTGGCCGTTCTACGGGGCTACCAACCCAGAAGCAGGTGATCGAGCTACTCGGTGGTGAGTTCGTGCGCGCCGGATACGAAATCGAAGACGTCGTGATCGACGAGCGCACCCAACCGCCGCGGATCACCGTGATCGCCGACGGCGACCGACCGCTGGATCTGGACACCGTCGCCGAGCTGTCCCGGTCGGCCTCGGCCCTGCTCGACAGTCTGGACAGCGACGACGCGTACGTTTTGGAGGTCACGTCCCCGGGGGTGGAGCGGCCGCTGACCGCGGAGAAGCATTTCCGCCGCGCGCACGCCCGCATGGTCGACGTCGACCTCGCCGACGGCAGCACCGTCAAAGGCCGGTTGGGCACCGTGTCCGACGGCGCCGTGGATCTTGTCGTGCGCGAACGCGGCGATTGGTCGGTGCGCCGGATTCCGCTCGCCGAGATTGTCAAAGCCGTTGTCCAGGTTGAGTTTTCACCGCCAAAGCCACGCGAGTTGGAGTTGGCGGGAGCAGCAGGAACGGAGGCCGGAGCATGAACATCGACATGACCGCCCTGCACGCGATCGAGATCGATCGCGGCATTTCGGTCGACGAGTTGCTCGACACCATCAAGTCGGCACTGTTGACCGCCTATCGGCACACCGAGGGCCACCAGCCCGACGCGCGGATCGAGATCGACCGCAAGACCGGCGTCGTGCAGGTGATGGCCCGCGAGACCGACGCCGACGGCAACCTGATCAGCGAGTGGGACGACACCCCGGAGGGATTCGGCCGGGTGGCGGCGACCACGGCCCGCCAGGTCATGTTGCAGCGCTTCCGAGACGCCGAGAACGAACGCAGCTACGGCGAGTTCTCCGCGCGGGAAGGCGACATCGTCGCCGGCGTCATCCAGCGGGATGCCCGCGCCAACGCCCGCGGCCTGGTGGTGGTGCGGCTGGGCAGTGAGACCAAGGGGGCCGAGGGGGTCATCCCGGCGGCCGAGCAGGTGCCCGGTGAGGCCTATGAGCACGGCGACCGGCTGCGTTGCTACGTGGTCGGCGTCAGCCGCGGGGCGCGCGAGCCGCTGATCACCTTGTCACGCACCCACCCGAACCTGGTCCGCAAGCTGTTCTCGCTGGAGGTGCCCGAGATCGCCGACGGGTCGGTGGAGATCGTGGCGGTGGCACGCGAGGCCGGGCACCGGTCCAAGATCGCCGTCGCCTCACGGGTGCCCGGGCTCAACGCCAAGGGCGCCTGCATCGGCCCGATGGGCCAGCGGGTCCGCAACGTGATGAGCGAGCTGTCGGGCGAGAAGATCGACATCATCGACTTCGACGAGGACCCGGCCCGCTTCGTCGCCAACGCCCTGTCGCCGGCCAAGGTGGTGTCGGTCTCGGTGATCGACGCGGGGACGCGTGCGGCGCGGGTCGTGGTGCCCGACTTCCAACTGTCCCTGGCGATCGGCAAGGAAGGGCAGAACGCGCGCCTGGCCGCCCGGTTGACCGGCTGGCGCATCGATATCCGTAGCGATGCGGCGCCGCCCGAGGGCGGCCCGGAAGCCTGACGCATTGCCCATTCGCGTGGTAATCGGAGAACTATTCAGCAAATTCTCCAACGCCCGTCCTGAGAATCATGAAATGCATAAATTGCAGGTACCCACACTCGGAGCGAATTGTCACTGGGGTTTCCTAGGGGCGTGAAAGCGGCTGGTGGGCGCCGCAACTCTCGCGCCGGCGCTGGTCAGATGTGATGCGACCGCCCGCTGGATAACCGCTTTCGGCATTTCAGAACAATGCCCGCACGGTAGGGTCATGTCGTATGGGGGGAATGCGGTGACGCTCGGTATTCGCTCGACGGCAAACTTTTCGTCGCGCCGCCATTTGTGGCTTCAGCGCTTTCTCGACGGAATGGTCGTCGGTGGCCGCGGCTGAATCAGGTGAAGGCGCCCCCTTCGTCGATGTGCTGATCATCGGTGCCGGCCCCACGGGGTTGACCGCCGCCGATTGTCTGGTCGCCGCGGGACGGTCGGTGGCGATCGTGGAGCGCTCCGGGCAGGTGGGCGGGTTGGCCCGCTCGGCGACCGTGGCCGGCAACGAGATCGACCTGGGCGGTCACCGCCTGTTGTCGGCCACCGCGGAGCAGCGGCGCACCTGGCTCGACTTCGCCGCCCGGCTCGGCGGTATCCCGATGTCCGATATCGGTCGGCGCAGCGGGATCTTGCGCGACGGTTACGTCGTCGCCTACCCCTTCGACACCCAGCAGTTCCGCGACGCGGTGCCGTGGTCGGTGCGCGCTCGCGGTGCCGCGTCGCTGGCCGCCTGGAAGTTACGGTCGCCCAGCGGCCGGGTGGACCACAACCTCGACGACTGGGTGAAGAACCGGTACGGGCCGTTCCTCGCCGAGACGTTCATGGCGCCGCACGCCCGCAAGGTCTTCGGAGTGGACCCCAGAGACATCCCCGCGGGGTGGGCTGCGCAGCGGATTCTGTCCCCGGGATTCGGATCGGTGCTGGCCACCGCGATCCCCAAGCCGGGGCGTACCGGCCGGCCCGCCGACGTGATCGACCGCTTCGTCTACCCCCGCGGTGGCGTCGGCGTGCTGTGGTCGGGGCTGGCCGAGCTGCTCGGCGACCACGTGACCTGGTTCCTCGACTCCCAGGTGCGGGCGATCACCCGACAGGGCGACGGCCGGTTCTCGGTCATCGTGTCCGGCCCCGAATCGGATGTCACCGTGTCGTGCGGGCGGATCATCTCGACCGGACGACCGGAGGATCTGGCGGTCAGCCTGGGCCTGGCGGACCTCGGCGCGGTGATCGCACAGCGTTCGGGGCGGCGCGATCTGCTCGTCGGCGTGGTGCACGTGCGCGACTGCCCGGCCAGCTGGCACGGCTACCAGTGGCTGTACACCCACGACGCCGGCGTCCGGGCACACCGGTTCAACAACTACGGCGAGTGGCAGAGCCTGCACTGCCCGTTCGGGGTCATCGGTCTGGAGTACACCGTGCCGTCCGGCGAGACGTTCGACGTCGCAGCCCAGGTGCGCACGGACATGTCGATCCTGCTTCCCGGCGGCACCGTCGACTACCTGGGCTCCGAGGTCGCCACCGACGCGTACGCGAACTTCGACGCCTCGGCCGAGGAACTCGCCGCCCTCGACGAGGCGCTGATCCGGTTCGGCGACGGGATCATCAGTACGGGGCGGCAAGGAGCGGGCATCTACATCAACTTGGACCAGGCGATGCGGCTTGGCCGACGCGTCGCCACGATGCCGGCCGGGCATTCCGGTGTCGTCGGGCGCGACGAATACTCGACCTATCAGGAGAAAGTCGGCTGACAACCCGAGCGGGGCGACATTCGCGGCCGGCAGTCAAGGGTGGTTCGGAGTGGTGCCGTGATGACGGTAGACTGTGCCGTGATCCAGCGCGAGACTCCGGCCCCCGGGAAACCGCATCGACGTACCGAAGGTCCGGTGCGGACATGCGTCGGGTGCCGGAAGCGAGAGTTGGCCGTCGATCTCTTCCGAGTGGTGGCAGTGTCGGACGGGAACGGTGATCGCACCGTATCCGTTGACCAAGCCGGTAACCTCCCGGGTCGGGGTGCGTGGTTGCATCCCACTGATCGGTGCCTGCAGGCAGCGATTCGGCGGCGAGCTTTCGGCCGAGCGTTGCGCATCACCGGTTCACCGGACACCTCCGCGGTGGTCGAGTACGTCAACGCCCAGGCGGCGCTGAACGACTCAGCCAGCCCGGCACGAGAACAGGCAGCGAAGAACATGAGCACACCGTGAAGTCCCGACGATGACCATGCGTCGTAGCTAAACCCGAGGCGCGGCCTACCACCGCTGTCGCCTCTCTGAGTAGGAGATGTAGTGGCAGCACCAGGTAAGGCACGCGTACACGAGTTGGCCAAGGAACTCGGTGTCACCAGTAAGGAAGTCCTCGCCCGGCTGAGCGATCAGGGCGAATTCGTCAAATCCGCGTCGTCGACGGTGGAAGCCCCGGTGGCCCGCCGTCTGCGCGAATCATTCGGCGGCGGCAAGCCCGACAAGGCACCCGCCAAGCCCGCACCGGCCGGCGCCGTAGGCAACGGCGCGCCGGCCAAGCCGGCAGCACCCGTCACGGCCGACGCCGCCGCGCCCGCGCGCCCGGTGCCGACTGCCCCCAAGCCCGCGGCCCCGG